>NZ_SJES01000002.1:0-744525 GCF_004762015.1 Halostella pelagica | reverse complement strand
CGTGGGTCGGCAGTCGGGCGAGCGTCAGAGAGTGGCTTGAACAGTTCGTACACTATTATAACACGCAGCGACCGCACCAGTCACTCAACGGACAGACGCCAGCAGAGGTGCTAAACTAGACAGTGCCACATGAACGGATATGCGTATAAACTGTTCCCGAGCTCATCCATGACTTTCCTCATATGATAACTCCACATCCCATCATGGTCGGAGCCCCCATCCTTCTTATCAGAGAACTTTGAGCGCATCAATGCACTCGTCGCTTTGTATATTGAATAGTAAGACATCGTAATCCTCCATTCTGCTATCCTCATACGGTCTCGGGCATCCCCGGCAACTGGGTCGTTTAATGCGAACTCATCACGCCAAGCGTTACTGATATTTTTCATCGCTTTGGCGGGCTGAGCGCCTGCTTCTTTATCTGAAAAGAATCGGTTCAATTCCTGTTCGTTCTTCTGAGCGTTTGCTACGACATGGTAGAGTGCATGATTCTGAACGTCTGTGAGGTTGCTACCCCATGTGTCATAGCTGTGATTTACCTTGTTGAGATTTAATCCCCACTTCTCCCTTATCGCTGGACTCTGGTCGTCGCCAACCCAAATACCGCCTTCGGCATAATCATGCTTGTCAAACTCGTACGTTTCGTAGAAACTCCCGTTTATACGACGGAACAACCGTGCAACCGGAGCCCCCTCTCGCATGAAGCCCGAAGGTGTCTGGCTCATAGAATGCTTGTCACCGGATGAGACTTTCACTCTTCTCTTTCACTATTCGGTGTTGGTGTTCATTCAGTCGTCACATCCGTCGTTGCTATCCATACGCCTAGGTGATTCCAGCCGCAATCATATGTTGTGAGACACGAATGAGTGATGAAGAGCCACAGCAGACCGATTGGGAGACCGAGGTCGGCTTGTCCGAGGAGACAACCTACGTCGCCATCTACCCGAGTCGTAAACACGCCGAGGAATGGATAGAGGAAGCTGAGGAGCAAGGCTATGGCAGTCGATCGCAATACCTGTACGAACTGATACAAGAGGCCCGCGCCGCCCGCCAAGAGGGGTTCCTTGCGTACAGTCAAAACGAATCGAAAGTAGAGGAGCTTCAACTACAAGTTGAGCAGTTGCAGGACGAACTCGAAGACGCTCGGAACTCCGAACCCGGTGAAATCGATATCGAACACGAGGAGTTCGTTACCGCGTTCCTCACCGACCGCTACCAGGAGTTCGAAACTATCCTCAAGGAGGTCACGGGAAGCGGGGTCCTCACGGGCATCGTCAAGGATGCTGTCGAGGAGCAACTGTTCGACCTCGCGGAAGAGAACAAGGTCGAGTACAAGCAGGGATACGGCTGGCGACTCGCTCACGACGACGCTGACGCGGAGGTGGTCGAGGCATGACGGGCAGTTCCCGCGAGAAGATCTACGAGAACGAGCACGACGCGGTCAACGACTTCATCCAACGTAAGGAAGCCATGGGTCGTAGTCGGAGGACGCTCAACGCCTACTCCCGAACCTTGAAATCATTCTTCCACGAGGAGTTCCCCGACCTCGCACCCGAAGACGTCACGCCGGAACATATCGAGGACTACGTCAGCACGCTTGCCGCCCGCGACCTCTCGCAGAACACGAAGCGTAGATACCTCGAATCGCTCTCCTCGTTCTACGGGTGGACGATGAAGCGCCCGCGGTTCGAGAACATCACGGGGAACCCGGCGGCAGTCGTCCTCGAAGAAATCCCGCAGAAGTACCGAGAGCGTCCCGACTGTGCGACGTGGGAGAACGCTAAGCAAATCGTTCACAACGTCGCTGACCCTCGGAACAAGGCGATTACTGTCATTCTCGCCAAGACCGGCTGCCGGATTCGGGAGGCACTCGAAATCGAACAGGACGACCTGATGCTCGACGATGGCTTCATTCGCCTCCGTGAGCGTAAGGGCGGGAGTCAGACGGTCGTCCCTGTTGACGAGGAGGTGAAGCACGCCATCAAGCGGTATCGACTCGTCCGCCCCGACAACGACTCTGAGTATCTGTTCCTGAGCGTGCGGGGTAGCCGCGTGCAGTCGACGCAGGTGCAGCGGGCCGTTCGGGATGCTGCGGTCAGAGCAGGCGTGATGGACGACGGTGAGACACGCTTTCACCGCAAATTTACGCCTCACACGTTCCGCACGGTGTTCACGACTCGAATGCGCAATAACGAGATGCCTGACCACATATTGCAGTACATCAGAGGTGACAGCAATAACCGAACGATGGACGTGTATACTCGTGTCTCGCGGGATGAGGCGAGGCAGTCGTATCTTGAGTGTATCGAGTCACTCGACCTCTAGCCTCCCCCTCGTGGAGCAATACGGGGAGACGCGAAGAGACTCGCTCGTCTGACGGTCGACGGCATGAGGCCCTGTGTTCCTTCGGACATCTACTGAAACTCGAGAGACGACCAATTGTCTGCGGTCTAAGGGGACGGTGCATCTGACGGGACGAACCTTCTACAAAATTCTGCGTGATGTGCTTCACCTGTATTCGTTCGTCTGTAACATCCACACTCGTCACTATGCCTGCGTTCGAGTCTCTGACAAGACGCGCAACGCTCTCCCTTTTCGTGACCCCGGCCCCTACGATGTAACAGATGGAACCTGACCTGCAAGAGGAGGAGTCTGCTTTGTCTCTCCGGTGAGGAAGTTATCCGTTCTTGATGAACCCGAGTACGTTGTCGCTGACGTGCAGGAATCCCCACAGCGGTAGTCCGACGACGAGCACCCCGAACCAGTAGATGGAGAGGGCTATGTCCAGAGGATGCGGGAGTGCAGTGATGGGCAGGCCCACTGCGTTGAGCCCGATGGCGAGCAGGAACGAGACGAACCCGAGGAGGTTCAGGGAACCAACGGCGCGACGAGGTGACTGGAACGGGCCACGAGGATAATCCCGCGAGTCGCCATCCGTCGAGGTCACGTCGGCGGTCGTCTCGGGTTCGTAGTCATCTCCAACTGCGGTACCACACTCGGGACAGTACGAGGTCTCATTATCAAGCTCTGCACCGCATTGTTGGCAGTATCGGTCTGGCACGACGCTACGCACGGAGAAGATGCTGGTAGGTGTGGTGGAGGATTTTCTATTCCGAATCAGACTGAATCCCCTGAGATAGAGATTCTCCTGTTCTTTGTGGGACTGGCTGAGCCACTAGTCCGAGTCGTTGCCTCCACGTTCACTTCACGGACACGGGAGCAGCTTGCGTCGTCTGACGATGGACGGAATAATCTGTGTGTTCCATCCTCTCGTCTCTACTATCGCTTAGACTGCAAGTGTCTTTGTTTAGAACAGGTATCATATATTTAACAACGAGTGGGAAGACGGGTGTTTGAGAAGAAACCGTTGTTAGACTCTTTCAACGGAGTCAATCACTACTCATCTATTGGTACAGCATACAGCCAAAAAAGCTAGCTACTTGCGTAGCTAGTAAAAAACCCGATTCGACCCGGTGTTGATGGAGGTGAGATTAAGCTTGCTAATGACTACCGTGTCAACCCTTCGTCCTAAATACGGGGTCATTATTGGCTCGTACGTGTAATCCGGGGTGGTCACTCACTTCCGAGCGTGGAGCCTCGATGGTCAGTTGGGCTACGAGCGGTTCGTTGGAAGGCTTCATACATGGTGTCGAAAATGGCTAAAACCCAATCCTACGACGGACGAGATGCACAGGAAGAGAAAGCAAAGACGGTTGGGCCGATTTACGAAAGCCCAGGAGGATGGCCCCGTGACCTCCCCGCGAATGTGCTTTCATTGGAGTTCTCGAATTATTCTGATGACGAACTCGGAGAGCGGTACGAATCGTCACGCAGGGAGTACTCGACAGCTGAAATCAATCGGGCCCGAGGTCGGGGACCCGAGAGTCGTGAACAAAAGCTCGCTCGCAGGTACGAGCGTGTCAAGAAGAGTTCCAAAGAGGCGACTTCGGCAGCAACGAGCGCCGCGAACAGTTCGTCTGGAATCAATGGCTCAGACGGCGAAAGCGCCCGGAATTCAAGCAAGTCTCCCGAACTGACGACGAAGCCCTCTCTCACGGGCTACGACTTGAAGGAGGTCATCCGCGACGAGTTCAACGAGGAGGGCTGGACGGTGATGAAGCCGCTCTTGGCAACCCATGCGACGCTCCTCCTCGACGATATCGAATCCTCCCGAGCGATAATGGTCGAGGGTCAGTCGGGTGTGGGGAAGACCATGCTGCTCAAGACGTTCGGAGGGCTCAACGAGCAGTTCTGTCGTCGTTCAGATATCACGCCTGCCTCATTCGTGAGCGCAGGGCCTTCAAAATCTGCGGGCGGTTCGACTAATACCGACCTACTCCCGCAACTTGAAGGACGGACTCTCGCCGTCCGCGACGCCCAGACATTATTTGGAGGCAGCGAACAGACGATTCGGAGTCGGTGGGGAACGATGGCCCGGATAATGGACGGTGATGGCTACTTTCGTCAGACCGCGACCCACGGGAAAGCCGGATACGATGATATCCGATTCAATTTCATCGGCGCAACAACGCCTCTTAGCCCGCGAGCGTGGAAGATGATGGGCAACGTCGGGCAGCGCCTTCTCTTCATTGAGTGGCCCGAGGAGGAGTATAATGATGGGTGGCTAACATCCGTGGTTGACGGAGGTGAACGGCGACCCATTGAACGTGGCCAAGATGCTGTCCAAGAATTCCTGCATGGCCTCTGGGAGTTCCACGGCGGCTCATCAAGCGTTACATGGGATGACGAGCGTCCGAACGAAGTCATGGAGCTGATTGAATATCTCGCCAAAGTCGTCATCTACGCTCGCGCTTCAATCACGAATGGAGAATCACAACGCGAGGCCCCCAAGCGAATCGGGCAGCTCCTCCACGACCTCGCCCGAGGTCACGCGCTCATCCACGGTCGTACCCATCTTGAACTCGAAGACGTCGAAGTGTGTGGACGAGTCGCCCTGAGTACCATGCCGTCGAAGCGTCGGGGTATCGTCCGGGCACTCCTAAACCCGAACAGGGACGCTCCTCTCACCGCCAGCGATGTGGAGACGATTCTGGACGTGAGCCGGCCGACCGCCCGTGACCGTATTGACGATGTGGTGGCTCTCGGCTTCGGTGAAGTCGTTGAGGCAACCGGACGTGGTGGGACCACGAAGGCGGTCGAGGTAAACTCGGAGTTCCGCTGGCCTGGCGGAGTCCCGTTCCCCGAGTTCTAGCGGCTCACGGCTCTGTATTTTCTCGACACCAGTCTCGTGAAGCTGAAAATATTTTCAGAGTACCTGCGTTTGACGCGCCGGAATCGCCAATCGGCCAGTCTGCAACCTCGAATGTAGGGCTTAGTCGTCACAGGTACGTGTTGGTCGAGGATTCTTTCAGCTTCACATCTACCGGTGTCGTAGTTCGGAACCTTACGATATAGACCGAAATCAGTCGTGGCTGACTCACACGGTCGAGCCTACAATCCACTACGGGAAAATTCGCCAACAAAAATATCAGATATTTGAGTAAAGTACTTCTGTGCTGGTCACATATCCCGACTCAGAATGAGCTTGGAATTGTATGAGCGGTTTGCGCGGCAGTCATCCGTCGAGTCCTGCAAGGAAGATGGCGATGTGCTGGGAGCGTATCGCCCGATGGTTGTTGACCGTCTGTTGAGGCATCTAGAGCGGATTGCGGATAGTGGCGATATCGACGGGTGGCTGGATTACGTTGACCCGGAGCTCACGTACGATGAAAACAAGGCCAAGCTGAAACGGGAGGCCAGGGCCGAAGGACACGGCACGCCATTCAATTCCGACAGAGAAGCGTACGTCTCAAAAATGCTGGCCAAACAGGAGGAGTATGAACAGAGGATGAAAGAGGAACGAGATAGACAACGAGCTCGAGAGGAAATGTTCAGAAATTCGATGCGCTAAGTCGCGAATCGGGTTAACCGAAGAAGCTTGGCGTCGCTGCGGTTCCTCGCTCGTTACGATGCATCCCTCGGGCCGCTCCCTCGCCTCCGCTTCTCGTGCGAGTCTCTTCGGGCTGCAATGAGAGACAGCCGTTCGCTAATCCAATTCGGTTAACTTCCGGTTTTAGAATTGAGTGCTCTCCAAGGCAACTAAAGCGCGGTCAACATCTCGCAAACTCAGGTTAGTCTGATTAGCGATATCACGGCAGACTTTCAGATATTCATCATACTCTTCAATATTTGGCGTAGATTGCCCATCCCAGAGCCCTTGCCGAATAAGAGACAAGATCGCGGGTTTTGTCATTACACTGAATTCATCCGGACGCCAAAACATGAGGAGAGCAGTGGCAGTATTGATGCCGAGCCCGTCTTGATTATACAAGCGTTTTACTCGGTCAGCCGCACTACTCATGTTAGACGAAAATGCTTGGCTCGTCGCCATTTTCACCTGGTAATTTTGGATACTACCAAATTGACTTTCCCATAGTCCGGCTCTAACCCATTTGATTACAGATTTGAAATCACTAGTAGTAGTCACACATCCATCTGACTGAAATTTTTGAGGAAGGTTATTGAGTAAATATTCCTCTTCTTTCCAATAGGAATCGATACCTGCCTTCTGAGTATTTCTGGGCTTCCACCGTTCAGTAGTGTTTTTGTACTGGTCACGAGCTTGATTCAGAGTTTGTGCTGAGAACATACTTCAAGACGGGTTTCCCTTAGGTCAGTTGTCTGGTGAACCACTAATAAAGTATCGGGAAGAAGTGGAGCAATGGTGGTCAACGAGGTCTGTGAATCCTCGAGCGAGATGAATGAAGGATTGCTGGCGATTAAATACTGTCAGGAAAAATACTACTACACATGGACGACCCCGAACGCCCTGGTCCCGATGCCGGCGCCTCGGAGATAGCGGAGTGAATGGAGAATGATTTCGGGCGAGCCGTGGCTGACGGAGTCGAGAACGCGAGCGGTGAAGACGAGCAGGAGGTCGTTGAGGTCGAGATACTCAATCACGAGCGGGGTGAGGTCGTCGGGACGATAGACACGGACGGGAATCTCGACACGGAGAGCGAGGCGCTCAGAAACGTCTCGCAGGAGTATCTCAACGAGGGCATTCCCGTACTGGTCCCCACGACCTACGAGAACGAGGACGGTGAGACGGTTCACGCCGACGCCGAGGTGATCGTTGAACCGGGAACCACGGGATTCGTTCGGGCAATCGTTGACGAACTCCCGAGTCCGTTCGACGGTGACCCGGAGGCACTTGCCGACCTACCGGCTCACGACATAGAATAGGACTAATCGCACACTGTGCCCTTCTATTCCGAAAATCGAAATTCGCAGGCATTAGAGACTCCCGTTTTCAGAGCAACACCTGTTTTTCGCCTAGTTCCTCGTCTCGTCAAGAGACGTGCGTCTACACGTGTCGAAGTGCAATCCGATGTATCCCTCAGACCCTCGCCTCAAAACCGTGTCTCGTCGAAGTCTCTCGGTCTATCCGTTAGTCAAAGGTGAGGAAGTCCGTCAATTCATCCTGAAACGCTGCAAACGTCTGCTCGACTGCATCAAGGTTCGGGCTTCCCGTAACCACAACACGACCAGAGGCGAAGAGTAGAACGACGCTGTCTGCTCCGGGTGGTCGGTAAATCAATCCGGGGAACTGATCAGGCTCGTATTCCGTACGCCCCAACCCGAGCGCTACCGCCGCAGCAAGGTTCACACTCGATCCTAGCTCTGCTGTAGCGACGAGATACTTCACCATAATCGACACCGAGATGGTTTCTCGGTCAATGTCGACCCCTACGCTGTCGAGCACTTGCGACAGCCACTCGACGATATTTAGCACCTCCTGCCATGATTCTGCCCCGGCAATCGTGTAGGACCCCGAACGAAACACCATCGCGACCGGTGTTCCGGGATTCTTCGACAAGTACAGGCGTCCCGGCTGCACGGTCTTTACAACGTCAAGGTCGGTTGCCAACGCCTTAACGTCAATCTCACCAGTACCGAGTGTTCCGGGGGCGACGATATTGACAATTTGCAGGTCTCGATAGTCGCTTCAGTCTGTACCGACTGGCGTTGGCATGTATTCAGGGAGAGTGATCGATGTACAAAAGCCTCGTTGAGTCTCAGTAATTCGCCGTTGCGGGGCGGAGTTTTGGAGGGGAAAACCAGATACTTATGCAAGATGCGCTGTAGAGTCGGACTATGTCAGAGACTCCGAAGGAACAGAAGTTCCACAGTCTTCTCTACTCGGCTCTTTATCGGTATGTCGAAAATAACGACACAAAGTTCTCTGAAGTCTCTATCGAGAAGGACGTTGAGGGGCGCCGAGCAGACATCTACCTCGAAAGTAATCTTACGGGTAGTCTCGTTATCGAGGTCAAGCGCGACGTCATCTCGCCGTACGACAAAGAGGTAATCAAGCAGGCACGTGACTACACGCGAGACATCGGCGCTGACTTCTTCGCCACCTGCAACAGTAACGACTTCTACCTCTTCAATTACGACGGTCAAATCGACCTGCAGAACGTCCCGTACAATTACGCGAACCTCCGGTCAATAAACCTCTCAGACGAAGAACTCGACGGGTTCGTCCCGCACCTCCTTGCCGGCGTCGATCACCTTTACCAGCGCGGAGAACTCCCGGAGCAGGAAAAGAAAGAACAGGTTGTTGGCCTGCTTCGAACGTTCCACTCGACAATCTGGCCAGCATACAAGGAACTCGCCGAACAGAAATACGAAAGCAATGAGAAATTCATCAACCTGTTCGAGGACTGGGTTCGCGAAAATGACTTCACGGCTCTCGATACCGACGAGCAGTTAGAAACTGCAGCGAAGCAGTACGCGTACCTGTTAACGAACAAGATTCTGTTCTACGAAGTTGTCCGGGAGCAAACACCAGAACCCATTGAACCAAGTGACGGGAACAAACTCGATTCACTCGTCGGTGTCTCTAAGCTCGACTTCCTCGATGAACACATTCGTCGGCGATTCGAGGAGATCATCGAGAAAATCGACTATGAACCTATCTTCAGGAACAGTGATTTGTTCGAGCAGTTTCCGAACAACAGGAAGACACTGCAGAACATTCAGTCTCTGGCTGAGAACATTGAGCAGCGCAAAATATCCGGAGTCGACGAAGACCTGCTCGGTGACATCTTCGAGGAGCTCATCCCAGAAAGTGAACGGAAAAAACTCGGGCAATACTACACGCCGCCGACAATCGCTGACGCCGTCTCGAAATGGGTTCTTGACGCACCAACGGAAGATGGGATCCCTGAAGTTCTCGACCCCGCATCCGGAAGTGGCACCTTCCCTGTGGAGGTGTACACCGAGCTGAAACACGATTACATAGACTCTTCACATCAAGAGATTCTGGATGCGATTACGGCAGTTGACATTAACAAGTTCCCACTGCACCTCACGGCGCTTAATCTAGCGAGTCAGAATATTGAGGAGAAAATCGATACACTGCACGCCTATCACGCATCGTTCTTCGATATCGAACCAGATTCGACGATGCTGTCTTCAGCTCGCCTTGACAATCGCGACACTGGAGAGGTCGGGTATTTCGATGGTGTTGTTGGGAATCCACCGTACATTCGGAATAAGAATATCCCGAATAAGGAGGCGTTCCGAACGCACCTTTCGCGGTTCGGTCCGGAGAACCAGTCACCATATCTCACCGGGTCGAAGAAACTGAGTAAGAAATCCGATGCATACGTGTACTTCGTTACACACGCTACGCAATTCCTCAGAGACGGTGGGCGGCTCGGATTCGTTATCCCACCGAAGTGGATGACTGTCCGATACGGGATGGATTTCCAGCAGTTCCTGTTCGACCACTACCGCATTCACGCCGTAGTGTCGTTCGCCGAGCGAGCGTTCGAAGACGCGTTCGTTGATACATGCCTTCTGCTTATCGAGCGGTGTGAGGACGAGGAGACGCGTCGAGAGACGACGACGCGATTCATTCGCGTACAGGACCAAATGGAGCCAGTTGACTTGTACGACACTGTGACATACGGGATGACGCTGGACGAAGAACCAATCGACGTTCGGACACGACCCAACTACCGAGCACTCGGGGTGCGGCAGGCGTATCTTGAGGATACTGGTCCGAAGAAAATCGGGCACTATCTGAACGCGCCGCTGAAACTCATTAATCTGATTGAACGTGATGATTTCGTTCCGGTTAATGAGTTCGTTGATGTGTCGTATGGGCAGAAGACCGGGGCGAATCGGTGGTTCCTACTTGATCAAGATGAGGCCCACCGTCGCGGTATCGAAGACCGGTTCCTGAGCCCGGTAGTGAAATCCATCAAAGGGATGGATTCAGAGGTTTTCGACAGTGGTGAAGTAGATAAGTACATTATCGACGTACATGACTACGTCGAGGAAGTCGAGCGAGAGGTTGGGGAGTTCGGTGAGGATACCCGCTTAGAGGAGGACGTGAAAGCGGCGTTGAAACGCGACGGGTACACCGGATTACTGCAATACATTAAGGAAGGGGAGAATAACGGTGAGCATGAAGGAAGCACGTGTGCAGCTCGCCCGGTGTGGTTCGATCTCGGTGAGCAAGTCGCACCGGAACTCTTCCACCCAGTATTCTTCAAATGGCGGTTGTTCACCGTCGTCAACCGTGCTGGGGCGCTCACCACAAATGCTGTGCAGTGCGTTCAGGTAAAACCGGAATATGACTCGAAAGTCATGATCGGGTTGATGAACTCTAGCCTATACGCTGCTGCTGTCGAGTGCTGGGGACGCGTCGAAGGGAACGGTGTGCTGCAACTATTGACGTACGAAACCAAGACTGTCCCGGTACCCAACATTCGGAATTTCGATGAGGAGGCGTGTGAGATGATCCGAGAGGCAACAGACGCGTTACTAGCTGGTGAAGAAGATGCGAACAAACGTCTTAACGAAGCTGTCCTTGAAGCCGTCGGAATTGAAGATATCACAGCAGAGGAACTTGAAGAGATTCGGCAGGTAATGACGCATCAGCGGTTGGAAGGAGAGTTTGAGTCGGAAGTGATGCTTCGTGATCTCGACGCTGCAACGGAGTGGTCAGCAGAGTATTTCGGTGAGGAAAATGAGGGCGGGGCTAGCACGTTAGACGACTTCTCGTAATTCTTCTTTTTGTCCAGAGAATTTCTCTGTTGGATTTCTCTCACTCAACCAACTGGTTAGACAAGCCCGTCAAGCGGGTCGGCCATTTCTTTCAGCCGCTGATCAAACCCTCGTTCCCACTCCTGCATCGCATCAGCCTACTCCTGTCGAGCAGATTTAGATTCATCAATGAGTTCTTCATAAATTTCGTGATCTATGTGATGTCTCAGAGTGTACTCTATTCGCCTTTTGATTACGACTGTCCTCTCTCAGAGGGGAGTAAACGCAATTCTATGACGTTCGTTCACTTCTCTTCGCAACTGTATGGATAGAAAGCTGGCCTCGGCACTCATAGGGTTCGTCACCGCTGGGTGCCACCCCGACTCGGTCCGGTGCCCTCGTCATCGGCCGGGCGGACATACGGCCCTGCGCGTTATCACGGTTCCGACGAGGCGTCGGCGGGGTCCGGCAGCGCCTGGTTGTCTTCGTCCGTCGTATTCGGCAGTCTCGACGTGCGAAACGGTGAAAACGTCGCAGGTGCGTCGTCGCTTGCGGAGCGAGTTTCGGGTGACCCGTCGAGTGTCGAAGCGTCGGGCGAGGGGGTCGAGGACGACGGCGTTTCGGAGTCTGTGCTTGAATCGGATCGCGTGGTTTTGGTGTACATCGAAGGTGAGTCGAATCGGAGCGGTCGCGGCACTGGACGACGGTCGAGAGAATCAGGCGCGTACGGGTACGACCAGCGTCATCGGATGCGTACCTCTTCTCCGCCATATATAATAATCTTTCGTGTCGGTGCGGCTGTCGCCGGAACTGACGGCGGTAGAGCCGAAGCGACGCAAGAACTAACAGCGTCTCCGATGCAGTGACGAACGATGGCCGACGAACGGGCCTCGACAGCGAGCGACTGCTCTCCGACGGCGAGTTTCGTCGTCCCGGCGCGCAACGAGGCCGACTACCTTCCCGCGACGCTCGCGAGCATCCGCGAGTTAGAGACCGACGAACCGTACGAGGTCGTCGTCGTCGACGGCGAGAGCAATGACTGCACCGTCGATGTGGCCGAAGCGCAGGGCGCTCGCGTCTACCATCAGAACGGGCGGGGGATCGGACCCGCTCGCGATCTGGGTGCAACCCACGCCCGCGGCGACTGGCTCGCGTTCGTCGACGCCGACACCGTCGTCCGCCCGGAGTATCTCGACGCGATGCTTGGCTTCGTCGAACGCGAAGGACTCGATGGAGCGTCCTCGCGCTGTCGACTGACCGGACCGCGGCGGGCGAAGCCGATGGAGTGGACGATAAACTACGTTTTCCCGCGTCTTCTGGGCCCGGTCCTGCCGGGATTCAACTGTTTCGTGCATCGAGAGGCGTACCGCGACGCAGGAGGATTTCCGGACGTTCCGAACGAGGACACGGCGTTCAGTCGTCGCCTCGGCAGGGTCGCCGAGACGGGGTACTGTCCGAGAGTGCTGGTCGAGAGTTCGGGCCGGCGGATCGCGGACGTGGGACTGACCGGAACGCTGTATCACTACTTGCGGCTCGACTGGGGTCGGGTGACGACGGACTACTAACCGCGAGCGTCTTGACCGACGGGTCCGTTACACCGCGTCGACGTGTTCCTCGACGAGGCGGACGTTCCGGCGGTTCGCCTTCCACGCGGCGTCGAACAGCGTCCCGAGTAGCGGGACCGAGCCGACAACCGCGTCGATGGCGATGTTCGCGACCATCCTCGCGACGACCGGTGCGGGAACCCCGAGGTTGGCCGCTTCGAGGACGATGTACATCGAAACCACGAACATCACCGAATCACCGGCGACGGGAAGGATCCCGACGAGCGGGTCGAGGCCGACGCGGAAGTCAGTTCCGGGGACTCTGATAGCGTCGTCGAGAACCGTACTCACCGCTCGCATCCGTTGTATCGCCGTCTCCTCGTCGCCGACGAGCGTCAGGTCGGCGTCGGACGACAGACCGGCGGTCGGGTCGTCGAAGTCGAACTGTGCCATACCAGTGGTTCGACGGCGAGCGGGATAGGTACCCGTATGAGCGAACCGAACGGTTTCCGGGATTGACTGGTCGTCAGCCCGGAACACCGGCGCTGGCGGCTAGTCCGGCCCCTACTCGCCGACCCGTTCGCGGGCGGCGGCGACAACCAGCGGCAGGGTGATCGTTGCGTCGGCGTAGACGCTCGCGTTGCGCCCCGCTTTCTCTATTTTCCCCCACGACCGCGCCTCGTCGAGCGTCGCACCGGAGAGACCGCCGGTGTTCGGCTGGTCCATCGTCAGTTGCACAGCGTAGTCGTACGCGCCCGGCGCGACGAGCATCGTCTGGAGGACGAAGTTCTTGGGGACGCCGCCGCCGACGACCATCGCGCCGGCCTTCTCGGCGTCGAACGCCTTGTCGGTCAGCGGCGTCATGTCGGCGAGCGCGTCCAGCGAGAACTCGTTCGTCTGGGAGTACATCCACGCCTGGAGGCCGAGCACGGAATCCTGGACCGCGGGACAGTAGATCGGCACGTCGTGTTCGTACGCGGTCGCGGCGATACCCGGCCGTTCGTCGACGTCCTCGGCCTCGTTGACGGCGGCGTTCGCCCGGCCGAGTTCCTCGGTGAGTCGCTGAATGCTCACCACGCCCTCGCACTCGGGGAACACTCGCGAGCGAAGATGGTCCTCGAACAGCGCGAAATGCTCCTGGGGAAGATAGACGTTGTAGATGCGATCCACGCCCTCGTCCCGGAGCTGTTCGTCGTGTTCGCGTTCGGTCCCCTCGCCGTGGACCTGCCCGTGGTGGTGCTTCCCGCCGATAGCCTCGATAGCGTCGTGGGTGAGATTCGCACCGGTCGTCACCAGCGCGTCGATGTGGCCGTCCCGTATCAGGTCGGCGACGATGCGGCGCATCCCGGCGGGCACCATCGCGCCGGCGAGGCCGAAGAAGTTGGTCACGTCGTCGTCGCCGATCATCTCCGCGTACACGTCGACGGCCTCGTGCATATCCGTCGCGCCGATCCCGGCGTCGCCGTACTCCCCGACGAGTTCGTCGACTGTCATCTCCGCCCGGACCGCCGCGTGGGCGACAGGGTCGTGAGAGAACTCCTCGCGCTCCGGGTCGTGGTCCTCCGCCGGCTCGTGGTCCTCGGACATGTGTTCGCCTGCGCGTGCCAGGGGTTTGAACGCCGCGATCACCGCTCGCCAGCGCGGCCAGCCGGACCGGTTACCGCAGTGTCACAGTCCAGCCGGACCGGTTACCGCGGTGTCACAGGCCAGTCGGGCGGTCGACGTACTCCGTCTCCAGTCCCCACTCCTCGGCCGCCGACTTGAGCGACCGGACGCCGAACGTCTCGGTGGCGTAGTGCCCCGCCAGAACGAGCGTGATTCCGGCCTCCCGCGCCTCGTGGTAGGCCTTCTGCTTGCCTTCTCCGGTCACGAGCGCGTCGACGCCTTTCTCGTCAGCCTCGGCGATCCAGTCCGTGCCGCTACCTGTCACGACTGCGATGTCTTCGATCGGTTCCGGGCCGAAGTCGAGCACCTGAACGTCCTGTCCGCCGGTGTCCAGTGCGTCGCCCAACCTCTCACCGAGAGTGTCGGCGGTGAACGGCTTGGACGCCGTCCCCCGCAGGCCGATGTACTCCGGTCCGACCTCGGCGAAGCGCTCGCGGTCGGTCAGTTCCAGGCGGTCTGCGACGCCGGCCGCGTTGCCCAGTTCCGTATGGCCGTCGAGCGGCAGGTGGACGGCGTACAGCGCGATATCGTTCTCGATGAGCGGGGCGATGCGGTCGAACTTGCGCCCGGTGACGCGGTCGAACCCGCCCCAGGAGACGCCGTGGTGGGTCACGAGCACGTCCGCGTCCGCCTCGGACGCGGCCTCGATAGTTTCGGTGGCGGCGTCGACGGCGAAGACGGCACGCTCGACGGACGCTTCGTCGGGACCCACCTGCAGGCCGTTCGCGGCGGCGTCGAGGTCGGCGTACTCCTCGATTCGCAGTCGGTCGTCGAAGCGCTCGCAGAACTCGGAGAGGTCCATGGGAAGCCGTACCGCCGGCCGCACCGTATGCGTTGCGCTCTCTTGCTTCGGCCGCCTGCTTTCCCCTGATGGGGACGTTGTACGTCAGTTCGGTAGTTCACCGACACGGGAGCGGCGACATCGCGAGGCGGAGTTACAACAGTCCCTACGAGGCGGGCCGTCGCCCCCGTCAGGCGCGCTACTCCGATTGCTTCAGGTACTGCCCGTCTTCGACCAACACGCCGCGGTCGACGGCGGTTTCGATGACGGCGTCGAAGTCCTCCGGCGGTATCTCGTAGGCGTTCGATGCGACGGTCGCTATCTCTCCCCGTTCGACCGGGAACTCGCGGTTCTGGAGCAGGCGCACGACGCGGTTGTACGTCGCCTGCGGCGGGCCGTTACTGCTCCCCGCGGCGCTCGTTCCCGAATCGTCGGCGCTGCCGCCAGTTGTTCCGGGACCACCGGCGCTGTCGCCGTTCGACTCCCCGCCACCGGCGCGTTCGCCCGCCGTGCCCCCGTCGTCGACGGTTATCCCGTCGTCAGCCTGCGGTTCGCCGGGCGTCTCGTCCGGCGTTTCTACCTCGACGGACACCTCAGTCTCGTCGGCGTGTGCCCGACCGGTCGCCTCGCTCGTTTCGTCCGCGTGTGTCGGATCTGTGTTCTCACGCGGTTCGTCCGAAGGATCGGTATCGGCCGACTCGCCGGCGTCGCTCGACGACTCCGTTCCCAGCAGGTCCTCGGCCACGTCGTCGTCGATGGACGGCGGGTCGTCCACGCCGAGTCCGTCCGACGTTCCGGCCGCGTCTGCCGCTGAGTCCGCGGACGGCGATGCGGCGTCCGCGTCGTTCGACGCCGTTGCACGGTCGGATTCGACCGACCCTGCTGTCCGGTCGAGACGCTGCTGTCGGTCGTCGACGGCGGTAACGACGTGGTCCATCACGCGGGAGAGCTTTCGGTGACAGGAGGGACAGAGGACGACGGTCCCCTGTTCCTCGGGAGACGGTGCGAAGGCGTCAGGGACGACGGGATACTCGGAGAGCGGTTCCTCGATTGCGGTCCCGCAGAAGTAACACGACGAGAGGGTCATGCTTCCAACACTCACCGCGACGCGGTAAAAACCTCCCCCTGGCGGTCGACGCTCGACGGACAGCACTGACTACCGAGCGTGCTCGTAGACGAACTCGCGGAGGAGTTTGCCGGCGAGCGCCGCGGCCTGGCCGTCGTCGCGGTCGTTCACTTCGACCACGTCGAACCCGTCGGCGTGCGGGGCAACGGCGCGGACGGCGTCGCGCATCTCGCGGGGGCGCAGTCCGAACGGTTCCATCGTGCCGGTTCCGGGGGCGTACCCCGGGTCGGCACCGTCTACGTCGACGCTGAGATAGACGGATTCGCCGTCGAAATCCGGCGTCCAGTCGGGCACGTCTGCAGGCGGGACGACGGTCACGTCGTCCGCGTCGGCGCGCTCCCACTCGGCCTCGCTTCCGGTGCGAGCGCCCAGTATCACGGCTTCGTCGGCCACGTCTAACGCGTGCCGGGTCGCCGTGGCGTGGCTCAACTCGTTGCCGTCGTACTCCTCCCGCAGGTCAAGATGTGCGTCGAGGACGACGACGGCGTCGGGGTCGACGGCCCTGACACCGGCGACCGAGACGGTGTGTTCCCCCCCGATGGTGAGCGGGACGGCTCCGTCCCACACCGCGTCTGTCAGGACCCCTTCGAGATACTCCAGGTACTCGGCGGCGTCGTCCCACGCGCGGACGTTGCCGTGGTCGTGAACTGAGAGTTCCGAGAAACGGAGGTCGGTTCGACGGTCGAAGTCGTCGTACGTTTCCGCGAAGCGTCGCACGCGGTCCGGGCCGAATCGTGTGCCCGGTTGGAACGTCGTCGAGACGTCAAGCGGAGCCCCGACGACCACGTACGACGCGTCGTCGCGGTCGGCGCGGGCTCCGGGGAACATTATATGATCTTGCGCTGCTCTTCCATCTCCAGATATTCGATGTCGTCGTCCGGCGAGAGATCAGCGTCCTCGGGCGTGCTGATCGTGATCGTCTCGTACGTTTCGAGGTCCATCACCTGCGCGACGGTGGGCGACTCGACGCTGACGACCTGTCCCTGCTTTCGCTCGATGATCGGGACCCATACCTTCGCGTCGACCGGCTGCGACAGCGAGCGCTTCTTCCCGTCGAACACGCCTTCGGCCTCGATACGTGCCTTGGCGCTGCCGTGCTTGCCCGGTTTCGCCGTGCTGTACGCATTGATCTGGCACGGCGTGTCCTCGATCATCACGTAGTTGCCTTCCTGAAGGTCGCGAACTTGCTTCTGCTGTTTCGCCATAGGGCGGCTTAATCAACGTAACAGTATAAACGATTTGGAAGCGTGTAACCGGTCTCTCCGGGGCTAAATCCGCCGAATGACGCCGCAATCAGTTCTGGGCGGAGTTGCGCAGTTCCGTTCTCCCTCTCCGGGCGGCGTCGGGACGGAATCGCTCGTCGACACTTTTTTCCTCCGGTTTCATGATGGAATTGTATGGGTAGTCCTCCTTCCCTGTCGCGTCGCCGAGCGCTTCGGGCGACCGCCGCCTGCGTCGTGCTGTCGTCCGGCTGTCTGAGCGGCGACGACTCGACGGAAACCTCCCCCGTACAGACGACTGGCGTCCCCTCCATCTCGGACCCCGACCACGGCGACTTCTACGTCTGCGTGCGCAACGACGCCGACGAGAGCCGGGAGATAACCGTGACTATTCGCGGCCCGGACGGCGACGAACCGTTCTCGGCCGACGTCTCTCTCGAATCGGACGAGCGGGACCGGCGGAAGAACGTCGTGAACGCTGGCGGAGCGTACACCGTCGAGGTCGACGCCGGCGACGCCGGGTCGGAGACAGTGACGTGGGACATCCCGGAGTCAGTCGAAGACGTGACCGGCGTGAACGTCAACGTCGAACCGACCGACGAAATAGAAGTGGTCGTCGCCGAGCGACAGCCCTGTTGACCCGGACCGGGCCGGTCCAATCCGGCGGACCCGCCGCACACACTTACCCCCGACGCTCGATAACTCGCCCGACGCGCTCCAGCCCCTCAGTCAGTTCATCCCGGGGCAGGCCGAAGCCGATCCGGAAGCGGTCCGGATGGCCAAACAGATCGCCGGGCGCGAGGACGACGCTCTCCTCCTCGACGACCGCGGTGCAGAAATCACGCGCGCCGTCGAACCCGTCGGGGACCGTCACGAACCCGTTGACGCCGACCGGTTCGTGCCAGTCGAGGCCGTGGTCGCCGACGAAGTCGCGGACTCGCTCTCGGTTCCGTCTCGCGTGCTCCCGGTTCTCGCGGAGAAGCCCGTTCTCCTGACCGCCCAGCGCCTGCTTCGCGACGTGCTGGCCGAAGACGGAGGGCGAGATAGTCGTGTAATCCTTCCAGTTCCACGCCGTTTCGACCAGTTCCTCGGGAAGGACGGCCCAGCCGAACCGGAGGCCGGCGAGGCCGTGGGACTTCGTCGTGCTAGACGTGCTGATGCCGCGCTCGCCCATGCTGGCGACCGGCGGGATCGGTTCCTCGGCAAGGAGGCGGTACACCTCGTCGCAGAGCAGGTAGGCGTCCGCGTCTTCGGCGAGGTCGTAGAGCGCGCGGATTTTCCCTTCGGGGTGATACCGTCCCGTCGGGTTGTTCGGGTTGTTGACGACGATCACCTCGGTGTCCTCGCGGACGGCGTCCGCTACCGCATCGATGTCGAGTTCCCATTCCGGCGGCGAGAGAGGGACGCGCGTCACCTCGGCCACGGCTTCGGGGACGGCGTGGAGCGCTTGGTACGTCGGCGTGACGACGACGGCGTGGTCGTCGGCGTCGAGCAGCGAAAGGAAAGTGAGGAAATTCGCCTCCTGCGCGCCGCAGGTGAAAAGCACCTCGTCGGCGGTGCGGTCGTACCGCTGTGCGACCTCGGCGCGGAACTCGGGGTCGCCGTTGGTCGGGATGACGTAGCCGAGTTCGCCGGGGTCGGTGTCGAACCGGTCAGCGTCGAGGCTACGGATGCCGCTTTCAGCGAGCATGATATCGGCTTCGTGTTCGTGTTCAGCGAACCACCGCTCCAGACCGAAGTCGGCGACGTTCATAGTGGTCGATAGCGAGCGAAGGTAAAAGCCGGCGGGGATCTCCAGCAGACGACGCTCGTCAGTTTCAGTCGCCCTCGCCCGGGCGGCGCTGTTTCAGATTCTGGCGGGTGAACTGGGGCTTCGTGCGGATCCCCTTGCGGGACCGGAACGAGCGGTAGAGCAACAGGGCGACGCCGACGGAGAACGCGGCTGCGATCGCGGTCGACCGGACGGTGGCAAAGGAGTAAAGCACCGAGGTCGAGAGGACGCCCGCGGTGAGCAGGAGGCCGTAGACGATCCGCTTCGCAAGCGTGTCGAACACGTCGTTCGAGTCCTCTATCTCGGCGCGGACGTGGAAGTTCTCGCGGTCGATGCGGTCTAATGCGCGCTCCAGTTTCGGCGGCGCGCGAACAGCAGAGAGCACCGACTGCTGGACCTGGTCGCCCGCCTCGTCGATGTACTGCCGGACGCTCTCCTCGCGATACCCCTGGTCTGTCAGGTAGTCGGTGGCGATAGAGATGAAGTCGAAATCGGGGTCAAGCGTCACGCAGACGCCCTCGACGACGGTGGCGACCCGCAGGACGAGCGCGAGGTTCTTCGGCAGGCGGAACGGGAATTCGTAGATGGAGTCCTCGATCTGGCCGATGATCTGCTGGACGCGGTACTGCTCGATGTCCTCGCCGCGGACGTCCTGAATGGCGAGTTCCATCACCTCGCCCATCACCTGTCGGTCGGCCTCGGGCGAGAGCGTCCCGATCTCGATGAGGGCGTCGAGGATGCCGTCGATGTCTTGGTTCGCGACGGCGACGTAGAAGTCGACTATCTTGTCCTGGATGAAGTCGTCGACGCGGCCGCTCATCCCGAAGTCGTAGAAGATGATGCGGCCCTCGTCGGTCACCGCGAGGTTCCCCGGGTGGGGGTCGGCGTGGAAGACGCCGTCCTCGATGATCATCTGGAGATACGCGCGTTGGAGGTTCTCGGCGATTTCCGTGCGGTTGAGGTCCTTTTCCGCGAGCGTCTCCAGGTCGTTTATCTTCGTCCCCGGTATGTACTCCATCGTCAATACTCGCGCCCCCGACCGTTCCTCGACGACGGGGGGAACGACGATCGCGTCGTCGTCATCGAAATTCGACCGGATCTCCCGGAGCATCTCGGCTTCGCGCTCGTAATCCATTTCCTCGCGGATCGTCTTGGCGAACTCGTCGGCGAGGTTTTCGAGCGAGAACGCCCGCGACTCGTCGATGAACGTCAACAGGACCGGGAGCGACCAGCGGATAACCCGTAGGTCGGCCTCGACGAGCGGTTCGATGTCCGGGCGGCGGACCTTCACGGCCACCTCCGACCCCTGGAACTCGGCGGTGTACACCTGCCCGAGACTTGCTCCGCTTATCGGCTCGGTGTCGAATCCGTCGAACGCTTCGTCGACGGGTCCGAGCTCCGATTCGACCACCGTCCGGGCGTCGGACCACGGCGCGGGCGGCACCTCGTCCTGGAGTTGCGTGAGGACGTCTATGTACTCCGGCGGGAGGATGTCGGGCCGGGTCGAGAGCAGTTGACCGAGTTTGATAAACGTCGGCCCCAGCGTGAGCAGCGAGTCGAGCAGGCGGTCCGCGCGCTCGCGACGCATCTCGGCGTCGACGCGGCGGCGACCGCCGACGATCAGGAACCTGTGACGGTCTCTCGCGTAGGCGACCAGCAGCGGTAGGAACTGACGCACGACGACGAAAAAGCGCCAGTAGGCCCGGAGGTTGACCAGCGTAACCACCTCGCGCTACGCGCCCTCGGTGACCTCTATCGACGTGCCAGTAGACTCCGAACCGCGTTTCGGCAGGTGGAGTTCGAGGACGCCCCGGTCGACCGTCGCAGACGCCCCGGCGTCGGTCGCGTCCGGCGGGAGCGGGATATCGGCGTCCAGAAACAGGGACCGGTCTTCAGTCCGGTACTGGAACTCCGGTGGGAGGTTTTTCTCGCGCCGCGCCTCGATCTCGAGCGCAGAGCCATCGACGGCGATGTCGACCGTGTCTGCAGTGACACCGGGGAGGTCGACGACGAGCAGATACTCGTCGTCGCTCTCCAGCAGATCGGCGAACACGGCGTCGGGTAGGTCACGCAAGGCATCACGCAGCGCTGACATACGCGGTCGTACGGAGTCCGTGGCGAAAAAGGCCGCGATCCAGCCTAGACCGGTGAGACCACGACCCAGAGAACGGCCAGAACGACCGCCGCGCCAGCGATTCGCCACAGGGCGGGCATCGCGAGGCGTCGAACCGCCTCCCCCTCGTCGCCGTCGGTGATCCGGAAGAGCGCCGTCTCGCCGTCGCGGACGACGGCGTTGACGGTCCCCGCGGCGTTCGACCACGGTTCGTACTCCACTCCGCCGTACACGTGGACGGGGTCGCCGGGGTCGAGGCGGCGTTCGATGTACTTGCGGTCGTCGCCGGTCGCTATCTCGATCACGCGGAGGTCCCACGACTTCTCCTCTGAACCGACATCCGGAGTGTCCTCGATCCACCGTCGGATCCGTTCGGGCGGAGCCTTTCCGCCGTCGACGCGGGTGGTGTGGTCGTCGAGCGCCAGGGCCGCGCCGTCGGGATCGACGAGTAACGCCCCGGTGTCGTCGTCCAGAACGAACGGGACACGCCCGCTCCCCGAATGGATAGTCTCCCAGTGGTTGTTCTTGCCCGACGACCGCAGTTCCTGTACTTCGTACTCGCAGACTACGCATTTCGTTCCCGAAAACGGCGCACGGAGCGACGACTCGTGTATCCCGACCGACCCCTCGATCTCGACGATTCCGGAGACGTTCGCCGCGGACGCGACGTCTATGGGATCGTTCCGATAGACGCGGTATGCCCGTGCGCCGTGTCTGCCGGCGTCCCCGAGTAAGAGGAGACTAACGAGGACGAGTACCGCGATGAGAGCAGTCGCGGCCGAGAGCAGTGCCATGCTTCCGGTTGAGAACCCCAGGAAATAAGCGTTCCGTCGCTGAATAAGGGTAACTTACCGTTCGAAGCCCCGGTTTGGGTGGGGGATAACAAAACACCCAGAAGGGGTTAGATGGGACGATGAACAGACGGACTCCCCTGGTGGTCCTCGGATCCATCTTGTTTCTCGCTGTCGCGACTGTCGGAGCGTTCACGGTAGCAGCGACGGCCGCGGCGGTGGAGGGACCGATCGACCCGCTGACGAAAAACGAGACGGACGTACAAGAAAACGAAACGAACGCACGGGATTCGCTCTCGGCCCACGCGACGGTTCGCGGCGGCCCCTCCACCGGCGAGGATATCGGCGGCGGCGACGTCGACGGCGACGGGTCTGCCGACGTTCTCGTCGGCCAACCGTTCAACGACGAAGCGGGCGAGAACGGCGGCGCGGCGCACCTGTTTTACGGTCCGGTCGAGGGTGGCGAGTACGACATCGAAGACGCCGATCTCACGATCCGCGGCAGTGCCGGCGGACAGTGGACGGGGTACGACGTGAACGTCGACGATGTCGACGGCGACGGCTACGGCGACCTGATAGTGAGCGCGCCGCTTCGCGAGGAGGGGTACGTGTACGTCTTCTACGGTGGCCCGTCCCTGTCCGGTACTCTCACTCCCGACGACGCCGATGTCGTGCTGAGCGGCGTCGACCAGGACGAACAACTCGGCCTCGCTGTCGATCCCGTCGAGCATGAGAGCGGCGCGGGACTGGTCATCGGCGCGCCGCGAAGCGACGTCGGCGGTGAGAACGCCGGTGCCGCATACTACTTCGAATCGCCGTCCACAGACGTGACCACCGCCGACGCCGACCTGCGACTGGTCGGCGCTGAGTCCGGCCACACCGCCGGGTGGGACGTCGCCGGTGCCGACGCGGACGGCAACGGGTCTGCCGAGATCGCAGTGGGTGCGCGCGGCGTCGACGACGCGGCAGGCGCGGCGTACGTCGTCTCCTCGAACTGGTCGGGCACCCATTCGCTCGCCGACGCTGACATCGTGGTCCGCGGCGCGCAGTCCGGCGACAGAGCAGGCCAGAGCGTCGATATCGTCGGGACGGACGACGGCGGAGAGGTAGTCGTCGGCGCACCGAGCGCGAACCGGGACGGGAGCAACTCCGGAGCGGTGTACGTCAGCCCCGTAGAGTCGACTGACCTCTCCGAGAGGGACCCGGTTTTCGTCGGTTCGTCGGGCGACCGCGCCGGATGGGACGTGACGGCCGGCGACGTGACGTGTGACGACCGCCCCGACCTGCTCGTCGGCGCGCCCTACGCCGAGGACAAGGCCGGCGCTGCGTACGTCGTCCCCGGTGGCGGGGGCGACGCAGCGCAGCTGCTGACCGGCGAGAGCGCGGGCGATTTCGCCGGCTACCGCCTGGCGCTGGTCGCAAACGCGACCGGCGGGGAAACCAGGGACGCGCTGGTCGGCGCACCGCACGAAAACACGACGAACGTCACCGGCCACGCCTATCTCCTGGAGGGAGAGTGCGCCGTCGACACCTCGCCGGTCGAGAACGCGACGACAGGCGACGGAAACGGTACGGACGGTGCCCGAAACGGGACGAACGGGACGGAGAACGGCTCAGCGAACGGGACCGAAACCGGCGGAGACGGGGGCTCCGCGGAGACGGACGACGCCACGACGGGACCGGCGACCGCTGACGGGACAAACGGACTTCCCGTCGATATCGTCCCCGCCAGTGTCGCCGTCGCCGCGGCACTCGCGACCGTCGGCGTGGTAGTGCTGTGGCGTCGCCGCCTGTGAGAGCTCTGCTGTAGCGACACCGTCCGTCGAAACCGATTTCGCCGTTACGGTGTCCCGGCGGTCTGGTGATCAGCCGCCCCGTCAGTCAGCACCGCCGGCGTCGAGTACCCCCACTTTTCCCGCGGCAGTCCGAACGTGGTGGTATGAGCGATCAAGTAACTGACGCCGGGTTCAAGGACCGAACCCGGGTCGACGAGGCACGCGACGCCCTCCGCGAGGCCGTCGCCGGGATCGACCGCACGGAGTCGGTCCCGCTGACCGCGGCCGACGGGCGGGTCGTGGCCGAGCGAATCACCGCGGAACGGTCCGTCCCTCACTACCGGCGGGCCGCGATGGACGGCTACGCGGTACGGGCGGCAGACACCTTCGGCGCGAGCGACCGCTCGCCGTCGGTCCTCCGGGCCGACGACGCTGTCGGGCCGGAACGTGCGGCCCGCGTCCACACCGGTAGCGAACTCCCGGAGGGAGCCGATGCGGTGGTGATGGTCGAGCAGGTCGAGGCGGTCGGCGACGACCTCGAAGTGTTCGACGCCGTCGCCGAGGGCGAGAACGTCGCCCCCGTGGGCGAAGATGTCGAGCAGGGCGACGTGTTGTACGAACCGGGCCACCGCCTACGCCCGTCGGACCTGGGACTGCTGAAATCGGTCGGCGTCGACGAGGTCGAGACCTACGACCGCCCGTCAGTCGGCGTGATACCGACGGGCGAGGAACTCGTCCAGTACGACCCCGACCTCGGGGAAGTGATCGAGACGAACGGGCTGACGGTTTCTCGCTACGTCGAGCGCTGGGGCGGGCGCGCCGAGTACCGGAACGTCGTCACGGACGACCGGGATGCGCTCCGTGCCGCCGTCCAGCGCGACCTGACGAAAGACATCGTCGTCACGACCGGCGGGTCCTCGGTCGGCGAGCGCGACCTGATCCCCGACGTCGTCGACGACCTCGGTGAAGTGTTCGTCCACGGCGTCGCGCTGAAGCCGGGCCATCCCGTCGCGCTCGGCGTCGTCGAGGAAACGCCCGTGCTCATGCTCCCGGGGTATCCCGTGGCCTGCATCGTCAACGCCGTCCAGTTCCTCCGGCCCGCGATGAAGTGGACCGAGAACGCGGCCGTTCCGCCGCACCCGACGACCGAGGCCCGCCTCGACCGGAAGATAGCGAGCGAACCAGGCACGCGGACGTTCGCCCGCGTGACACTCGAATCGAGAGACGGCGAGCGCGTCGCCATCCCGACGCGGGCGAGCGGGTCGGGGATCCTGTCGAGCGTCGCGCAGGCCGACGGCTGGGTGGTGATCCCGGACGACCGCGAGGGCGTCGCGGAGGGCGAAACCGTCGCCGTACAGGACTGGGAGTGGTCGGCGTGACGGACGCAGACGCCGCCGCGGAGGTGAGCGCATGAGCGACCGTAAGGAATTCCGCGACCTCGCGTCCCCGGAGCGCGCCCGGGAGGCCATCGACTCGCTCGACCTCGAACCGAAGCCGGAGACGGTGTCGCTCGAAGACGCCCGGGGCCGCGTTCTCGCCGAGCGCGTGGACGCGGGTATCGACGTACCGGGGTTCGACCGCGCGTCGCTCGACGGGTACGCCCTCAGAGCACGGGACACGTTCGGCGCGGACGAGGCTGACCCCGCTGCCCTCGACTTGGTCGGGTCGGTCCACGCAGGCGAGGAACCCGGCGTCGACGTGGAAACGGGCGAGGCCGTCGAGATATCGACCGGTGCGGTGATGCCGCCCGGAGCGGACGCGATGGTGATGGTGGAGGAGACGGACGAGAGCGGGGATCGGGTCCTCGTCCGGACCTCCGTCGCGCCCGGCGACAACGTGATGCTCGCCGGCGCGGACATCGCGGCGGGCGAGCGAGCGCTCGGCCCCGGAACCCGACTGACCGCCCGCGAGATCGGCCTGCTGTCGGCGCTCGGGGTCGACGAGGTGCCCGTCCGCGGGACGCCCCGAGTCGGGATCATCTCGACCGGCGACGAACTCGTCCGGCCCGGCGGCGACCTCCACAGCGAGCGCGGCCAGATCTACGACGTGAACTCCTACACCGTCGCCAGCGCCGTCGAAGAGGCCGGCGGCGAAGCAGTCACTTACCCCCACGCGGGCGACGACTACGATGAAATGGAGCGGATCCTGACGACCGCCGCCGATGAGTGCGACCTCGTCCTCTCGTCCGGGTCGACGAGTGCCAGCGCCGTCGACGTCATCTATCAGGTGATCGAAGACCAGGGCGAACTCCTGCTCCACGGCGTCGCGGTGAAGCCGGGAAAACCGATGCTCGTGGGTCGGCTGGCTGACTCGGCGTACGTCGGCCTCCCCGGCTACCCCGTCTCGGCGCTCACCATCTTCCGGACGTTCGTCGCGCCGGCGGTCCGCGACGCTGCCGGCCGCCCCGAACCGCGGACCGCGACCGTCACCGGCCGGATGGCTCGCCGCGAGCGGTATCAGGAGGGTCGTCTCCGGTACATGCCCGTCGGCCTCGTCACGGTTGGGCCGAAGGACCAGCGAGGCGGAAACGGTGACACCGTCGGCGCGGACGGGAACGGCGAAACGCTCGTCTACCCCGTCGACAAGGGAAGCGGCGCGACGACCAGTCTCGTCGAGGCGGACGGCGTCGTCGCCGTGGACCCCGACACGGACTACCTCGCCGAGGGAGAACCGGTTACCGTCGAGTTGTTCTCGCCGGACGTGCGCCCGCCGTCGCTGTTCGGCGTGGGCGAAGACGACCCGCTGTTCTCCCGGCTACTCGACGACCTGTCGAACCCCCGATACCTGTCACTCGGGAGCCGCGAGGGACTGCGCCGGCTACGCGACGGCACGCCGGACGCCGCGGTGACCGCCGGGCCGGTCGAGCGAGATGTCGACGCCGAACCGCTCGGCGAGTGGACCCGTGAGTGGGGGCTGATCGTCCCCACGGGCGATCCCGACGGGGTCGACGGACTCGCCGACCTGGTCGACCGGGACCTGCGGTTCGTCAACCGAACGACCGACTCCGGCCTGCGGACGAGCCTCGGCGAGGCGGTAGCCGCACTCGCCGAGGAGCGCGGCGCCGACCGCCGCGAACTGGTCGACGCTATCGACGGGTTCGAGCTTGCCGTGCGCGCCCACGAGAGCCCGGCGCGGAAAGTCGCTGCGGGCGGTGCTGACGCTGGCGTCGGATTACGGGCGAGTGCGGAGAAACTGGGACTCGGTTTCGTCCCGCTCGGCGAGCAGCGAGTGCGGGTCCACGGCAACCCCGACCGGACCGAAAAAACCGGCGTGACGGAACTGATCACGGCGCTCGACCGGGTGCCCGATCTTGCCGCAGACCTCCCCGGTTACAGGTCGGCGAACGAGGAGAGTCGGTAGTCCCCGAGCACGCTGTGGCCGAGCAGGTCGGGGTCGTGACGCTCGACGTGGATGCCGTCGAGGCCGGCGTTCCAGGCGGCGCCGATGTCGCAGGCACCGTCGCCGACGAGGACGCCCTCGTGTCCGTTGTACGCGACCTCCATCTTCTCTTTCGCGTGTTCCACGGGCGCGGGGTCGGGCTTCCAACCCAGGTCTTCCGAACAGCAGACGACCGTCTCGAACCAGTCCCGGATGTCGAGGTGGTCGAACACGACGTCGGCGACCGGTGCTGGACAGTGCGTGACGATGCCCGATGGCGTGTCGATGTTCGTGATACGGTCGGCGTCGTCGTAGAGGTACGTCGACTCCGCTCGCGCAATGGGGTCGTCCACCTCGTCGAACACCTCCCAGAACTCCCTGACAGTGAGTTCGGGCGGTAGAATATCCATTCGCAGGTCGTCCGTCGCGTGCCAGAGGAGATACCGCTCGTCGTCCGTAAACGCAAGGCCGAGTCGGTCTTCGACGCCGGCCATCACCTCGTGGCGATAGTCGGATTCGACGTCGACTAACGTCCCGTCGAGATCGAACAGCCAGTAGTCGTACTCCGGGACCATAGGAGGCAAAAATAGAGGCCGTAGCAGAATAAGTATTCTGCCCCTACGCGCCGTGTTAACACGGTTTGGATCGGCCTAAGCGGAGCCAAAATACGGCCAGTGCGACCTACGCGTCACCCTCTCGCACCTCGACGCTGCTGCCGAGATATTTCGAGATCACCTCGGAGACCGAATCCGCATTGAACAGGTCCAGTGACTCTGCGATCTCGGCTTTCATACCGTCGAAGTACGCTTCATCGGTCCGCAGTGCGCTGAACGCGACGCTGTCTACCGGAACGTCGAGGGCCTCCTCGGCCATCGCCCGGTGGTGCTTCTCGTCGTTTACCTCGCCCCGCCACAGGTTGTCGCGGAAGAACAGCCACCCCTCATCGCCGGGCGGGTCAGCGCGGCGGTACAGCGTCGTCTCGAACGTAGCGGGGTCGACGCGAACGCGCTCGCCCGCCGGATCGATCCGGACCCGAACGCGGAACACGTACTCTGCATCCATCAGGCGTAAGGCCCCTTCATCGTTGTAGTTGGTCTCTCACTCGTGGCCTGACTCCGTCTCGACGAGTTCCGCCATCTCGGCGTCCTTGTCCGTGATGCCGCCCTCCTCGTGGCTGGTGAACCGGACTTCGACCTCCTCGTAGCCGATCCGGATCTCCGGGTGGTGGAACTCCGCCTCCGCGATCTCGCCGACGAGTTGCGCGAAGTTGACGCCGCGTAGGTAGTCGTCGAACTCGTAGGTCCGGACTATCTCGTCACCTTCGCGGTGCCATTCATCCGGGATCTGTTCCTCGACTTCGTCGTCGGAAAGCAGGTCGGCCATGGAGAAGATATCCCGAGGCCAGCAAGATAATCGTTGTGCCCGCTTCAGTCGTCGTCGAACGGGCTGACGAGCGCGTCGGCCGGCAGTTCGTCACGCGCGTCCGCCGGCATCTCGTCGGACATCGCCTCGGTAACGAAGTCGGACGGACCGTCGGCCCCGGCGAACTCCGGGTCGAACAACTGGAGCGCGGTGTGGATAGTCGTCCAGTCGTCATCAGCGGCGGCGTTTCTGAGACTCTTCGTGGGCGCGGCGAGCAACTGGCCGACCAGCGCGTCGGCGAGCGATTCGAGTATCTCGCGCTGGCGGTCGGAAACGTCGCCCTCCGCCTCTAGTTTCGAGACCGCGGTTTCGATCTCGCGGGACTTGACCCGTTCCGCGCTCTCGTACATCGCGGCGATGACTTCGTCGGCCCGCTTACGTTTGTACTGGTCCAGCAAGCGCTCGAACTCCTCGTCTATCGTGCTCTCGACGCGTTCGGCCGCCTCACGTCTGCGCTCTCGGGTCCGGTCGGTCACCGACTCCAGTTCGTCGAGGTCGTACACGGCCACCGCGTCGAGGTCGTCGGCCGCCGGCGCGACGTCTCGCGGCTGGGCGAGGTCGATCACCACGGTCCCGCCGGTGTCGGTGAGAGTGTCCGCGTCGAGGATGAACCCCTCCGTACTCGTCGCCGTGACGATGACATCGGCGCGCTCCGCCGCGGCGGGGACGGCGGGCAAGGCGATAGCCCGCGCGTCCGCGTCGACTTCCGTAGCGACGTGTTCGGCGTGGGGGACGGTCCGGTTGGCGACGATCATCTCGTCCGAACCGTGGGTGGCGAGCGCCCGGGCCGACAGCGTACCCATCTCCCCGGCTCCGACGACGAGCGCCGTCGAGTTACCGAGGTCGGTCTCCGTCTCGGCCAGCCGCGCCGCCGCGGTGCCGAGCGAGACGGCCCCCTCGTTGATGGCCGTCTCGGTGCGAACCCGCTCGCCGACGTGGATCGCCTTTGTGACGGCGTCTTCCAGCACGGGGCCGATACCGCCCGCACCGCGGGCCTCCTCGTAGGCAGTCCGGACCTGGCCCAGGATCTGGTCCTCGCCGAGGACGAGCGATTCGAGTCCGGAGGCGACCCGGAGCAGATGGCGAAGGCTCTCCTCGTGGTCCATCTCGACAACGCTATCGTCGGGAACGTCCGCGACCAACTCGTCGAGAACGGCCCGTCCGGTCACAGGGGATTCGGTGACCACGTACGCTTCGACGCGATTGCACGTCTGGAGGGCAAACGCCTCCTCGGCACCGCCGAGCAGACCCGAGACGACGGTCCGCTGGTCGGGGCCGCTCGCCTCGGCGAGCACGTCGACGGACGCCCGTTCGTGCGAGACGCTTACGCCGGAAATGACGCCGGTGCTTGCGATCATCGAGTATCACCGGACGAGTGTAGTTTGTCGCTGATCACGTCGCGAGCCACTTGCCGACCCTTGGACTCCCCCCTACGTAAACCCTTCCAAACCCGGGAAGACCTGACGACGGCTCGGATCGCGTCGTGTCGGTCCCCCTCGGGCACGCCCTCGTCGCGCAGTTCGTCGCGGAGGTCGGCCGTCACCGTCGCCATCGCTCCCGCTCCCGCTATCTCCGCTTCGATAGTTTCGCGGAGATGCTTGCTCAACGCGGGGCTCGCGCCGCCCGTCGCCACGGCCGCGACCACTGGATCGTCGCGGACCGTCGCGGGGACGACCACGCTCCCGGGGTTGCGGTCGCCGTGGCTGTCCGCCCGATTGACGAGAACGCCGCGGTCCCGGGCCGCCTCGGCTATCGCCTCGTTGACGGTAGCGTCGTCGGTCGCCGCGACGACCAGCGCCGGGTCGAACCTGTCGAGCCAGTTCGGAACGTCCCCTTCGGCGGGGGCCGCCCGCACTCGCTCGCTCCCGCCGAACTCCGCGTCGGCGAAATCGGGGCTGACGACGACGACGCTTGCTTCGCGTGCGAACCGTCTCGCCTTCCGCGCGCCGACGGGGCCGCCGCCGAACACGAGCACCGTCGTGCCCGAGAAGTCGTGGAGTAGCGGGATCATACGGGGTTCACTCTGCGGTGTTTGCGCTCGCGCGCTCCTCGATTCGGATGCCGGTCTTCTTCAGGATGCGCGTCGAGAACAGCGTGTCCCAGTCGCCCTCGTCGACGCTGTCAGGCTCCGTCCGGCGGGCCGACGACGGTTCTTCGTCGACGTCCCAGAACTCCGCCATGCGCTCGCGCACCTGCTCGATGCGCCGCTCGCTCTCTTCCTCGCTCCGGCCGTGGGTCATCGCGAAGAAGTTGTACGGCCAGACGCCCTCGTGGCGCGGCCGCCGGTAGCAGTGCGTGACGAAGGGGAGGGCGGCTATCTCGGGGCCGACCTCGTCGACGATGTCGTCCGGAACGTTCCAGACGGTCATCCCGTTTTCCGTGTAGCCGAGCGCGTAGTGGGTCGGGATGACGCCGACCCGTCGGATCTTCCCCTCCGCGTCGAACCGCTTGATCGTCTCCAGCACCCAGTCGACATCCGCGTCCAGCGCGTCCGCGACGTCCCGGTACGGCGTCGCGGAGACCGGGAGCCCGTCCTGTATCTCGACTACCAGGTCCCGCTCGGCGGGCGTCAGCGTGTCGGCGTCGGTCGGGGCCACGTCCGGACCGAGATGCGAGAGGTCCACGTCGCCCTCGGGGATCGGCCCGTCGACGTAGAACTTCGCTTCGACGCGGAACTCCCGCTGCTTGGGGAGGTTGTACGTCTCCTGGCCGGTCTCGTCCTCGATAGCGGCCAGAACCTCTTCGACGCGGTCGCTCGCGGTTTCACCGCTCGACTGGGACCCCTCCGGAGTCCCGCCGTCCGCGACCGAGACGACGAACCACATGTTCAGGTGCGGGTGCTCGCGCTCGTAGTTGTGCGCCACCTCGCGGTGGGCGTTGACCTGTTCGGCCACCTCGTCGAACCGGTCCTCCGGCGCGTGCATGGCGACCAGCGTCGCTGTGCCGCCGATCTCCTGTGCGTTGATCAGCGGGCCAAACCGCGTCAGCACGCCGTCGTCGTCCAGTCGCCGGACCCGCTCCAACAGTTCGTCGGCATTCACATCGACCCCCCGGTCCCGCAGCGCCGCGGCCGCCGGTTCGAAGGGGTCGCGGACGACCGGGAACCCGCCCTGAAAGGCGTTGACGACCGCGCGGTCCCGCTCGTCTAGGTCGACGTCCGTCTCGCTCATAGTCGAAACTGAGGACCGGGGGCCTATAAGCAATGCGAGGCGCGACGGCGGCGTCTCTCGATACCGCCGTTCCGACTGCCGTGATCAGTCGCCGCGGACGCCCGTCACGTCGAAGCCCGCCTCGCGAATGTCTTCCAGAATGGCCTCGTGGTCGGCGGTGGCCTCGTAGTAGAAGACGACGTCGAACGTGCCGTTGCGGAGAAGCTGCTGGCACTCCCAGACGAACTCGTCGTCGTCGAGCGTGAGCCCCTGATGCTGATTCGACGCGAACTCGGAGTCGTCTGAGCCGGAGTAGACGTACGCCTCCTCGTCCGTAGCGTGGTCGGCGATGACCTCGCCGATGTCGATGGTCGCCTGCGTCATCGCGATGTCGTCCTGGGACTCGATGTCCGTGTGGACAACGGCACCGTTGAGTTCTATCTCGCCGGGTTCGAGCAACTGCTTGGTCCGCCGGTACAGGTCGTCGTCGAGAGCGTCGCTCATTAGCGGGACGAACGTGTCGCGTCCCCTTATGGTACCCGTTTCCGCGCGAGCGAGCGGTTTCCGGTCGTCGCGTGCGGACGGAGCCGTCGCTGGCGTGTGTGAAAAAACGGAGAAACGATGCACGGGCGGACTGCAGAGGGGTGGACCCCCAGAGATGCGCGTCGCCGCGCCGCCTGACAGCGCCCGGATGCGAATTGGGCTGTAAACCGGTTTACAGACGCTCGAGGTTCGTCGCGCGCGGGCCCTTGTCGGCCTGCTCGATATCGAACTCGACTTCCTGACCTTCCTCCAGGTCAGGACCGCCGACGTCCTCCATGTGGAAGAACACGTCTTCCTCGGAGTCGTCGCTGTCAATGAAACCGTAACCGCCCGTGTCGTTGAAGAAGTCAACCGTACCTTTCGCCATTGCAACTCTGGAGAGTGGCTCCGCCTATATAAGCTATGCGACTCGCGGTCGTCGTGGAGGCCGAGATCTGCTTTCACGGCCCGCAGACGCGTACTGATACTGACGGACGGAAGTCAGTGACGAATTTCGCGGGGACGTTCCCGCGAAATATCTGAAACAGTTACGTCCATCAGAATACGACACTTACCGACACACAAGACACATTATCCCCGCCGTTGTCGCCGTACGTAGATGCTGTCTGGTCTCCGCGAGCGCGCCGAGGATGCCTACGAGCGACTGCTCGAACGCGAAATATCGGGAACACCGTCGCACGTGGCCGTGATTCAGGACGGAAACAGACGATACGCCCGAAAGCAGGGCACAGAGAAACACGACGGGTACCGATCCGGCGCGGAGACGACCGAACAGGTGTTGAACTGGTGCCGGGACATGAACATCGACGAACTGACGCTCTACACTTTCTCGACGGAGAACTTCGACCGTCCCGAGGAGGAGCGCGAACCGCTGTTCGACCTCCTCGAGGAGAAACTCCACGAGTTCGCTGACGCCGACCGCGTCCACGACGGCGAGGTGTGTATTCGAGTGCTTGGCGACGTGGACCGCCTGCCGGAGCGCGTCAGGGACGCGGTCGAGTACGCGGAGGACCGGACCCGCGGCTACGACCGGTTCGTTCTGAACATCGCGCTCGCGTACGGCGGCCGGGCCCAACTACTCTCCGCCGCACAGAGCGTTGCCCGGGAGGTCGACGACGGGGACCTCCGCACCGACGACGTCGACGTCGAAACCGTCGAGAAGAGGCTGTACGACCGCCCGGTTCGCGACGTCGACCTCATCCTCCGAACCGGCGGCGACGAGCGGACGAGCAACTTCCTCCCGTGGCACGCGAACGGAAACGAGGCGGCCGTCTATTTCTGTACGCCGTACTGGCCGGAGTTCTCCCGCGTCGACTTCCTGCGGGGAATCCGCACTTACGAGCACCGGGAACGGTCGTGGCGGCGCACCCGCGCCCGCCGCGGCCTCGCGCTCTTGCGCGCGCTCGGCGGCGTCGAACTCGACGAGGCCCGGTCGGTCGTCCGGCGGTTCCGCGACTCGTTACCGAGCAGCGAGCGCTCGACCGTCGACGAGGTCGCGCCCGAGGACCTGCCGCCCGCGGACGAGGAACCGAAGCCGGCGGACTGACGGGTCTCGTCGGGCGAGCGCTCGTCGGTTCGTTTTCCGTCCGTGCCGTGTCGAGGCTACCGCCCATATCGACGGTTTCGCTTCCCGTACTCCCGGAGCGCTCGCAGGTAGTCGCGCTTCCGGAAGTCCCGCCAGTTCACGTCGGTGAAGTAGAGTTCGGAGTAGACGGACTGCCAGATCATAAAATCCGAGAGGCGCTCCGCGCCGGTCTTGATGACCAGGTCGGGTTCTTCGGGGAAGACGAGTCGGTCCTCGATGTCGTTGGCGTCTATCTCGTCGGGGTCCAGTTCGCCCTCCTGTACCTCCTCGGCCAGGCCGCGGACGGCGGTGGTGAACTCGTGTTTGCCGCCGAGGCCGATGCTCACCTGGATAGGGGCGTCCGCGCGAATGTCGTCGTCCGGTCCGCGAACGTCGATGGTACGGGGAACGTCGATGTCGTCGAACTGTCGTTTCAGCGTCGGAACGGCCGCTTCGTCGAGTACACTCACGGAGACGGTAACCCGTTCCGCGTCGTATTCGAACGCCCAGTTGAAGGCGTCCTCTAACGTGTCGTACGCTCCCTGCTCCAGCAGGTCGCGTTCCGTGATGACGATCGCGACGCGGTCCGGGCGAACGTCGTCCTCGAAGCGTAGACGGGTGGCGAGGTATCTATCGTAGAGACCCACACGAATCGCTTGTCAGGCGGATGGCCTAATACTGTCGGCTATGAGACGCTGGACGGTTTCGACGCTCCGGGTTCGACTATTCTCGCGAGAGAACAGACGCCAGAATACACTGTCGGCTGTCCGTCCTTGTGGACGTTCACCGGACCGATCCGGTGCACTCCACAACCGGATACGGCCGACGGTATAAGTGGTACGGGTCGCCGTCGGCGGTGATTCGCTTCGGGAAGGTTAAGTGACCTACCTACAAACGGACGCGTTAGCGTGACATCGACTGTACGGCGAGCGGGGGCGTTTGCGGGGGTCGGCAGCCTCGCACTGGTCGCACCCCTGCTCGGATGGGCGGCCGCCGTCCCGTTCGCCGTGGTCGCGGGAATCGCCGTGCTCGTCGGTGACGGGCCGGTGTTCGAGTTGTTTGCGCGGCCCGGCGACTGGGAAGAGGGCCGCCTGCACGGACTGATCGGATTCGCACTCGCTGCGACCGGTCTCGGACTCCTGTCGACCGTCGAGGCGATGCCGACACTCGCGTTCGTCGGTGCGGTACTGACGCTCGTGTACGGCAATCTGGCCGCACAGGTTGTTCGCCGGCGCTCGACCGACCCCGTCGTCGGCGCTGTCGGATTCGTCCTCGGCGGCGCCGTCGGCTGCTGGATCGGCATTCTTGCCACGGCGCTGCTGAACGGTGACTCGGGGGTGGCCCCCGCGTTCGTCGTGTTCCTCTCGGCAAGCGGCGCGTTACTCGGCGCGTTGCTTCGGTCGGTCCTGTTCGAACGCGACGACCCGGTCGTCGTTCTCTCGGTCGGACTCCTGCTTTGGTTCCTCTGGGAACTGACGGACCCGGGGACGGTACACGATGTCGGGATCGCCCTCGCGGTGACAGTCGCCGTCGGATACGCCTCCTACGCTCTCGACACCGCGTCGGTCTCCGGAATGCTATCGGGCGTGTTCCTCGGCCTGCTCACGATCGTTCTCGGCGGGATCGGGTGGTTCGCCGTCATCATCGTCTTTTTCGGCATCGGCGGCCTCTCGACCAAGTTCCGGTACGAGGAGAAGGCCCAACGCGGCGTCGCGGAGAAAAACGAGGGCGCGCGTGGGAGTTCAAACGTGTTCAGTAACGCGGCGGTCGCGCTGGCGGCCGTCCTCGCGTACGCGGCCGCGCCGATCCATCTCCCGGTCGGCGACGGCACGGGGATCGCCGGAGGGATCTTCCTCTACGCGTTTGCCGGCTCCATCTCCACGGCGATGAGCGACACGCTCTCCAGCGAGATCGGCGGCGTGTTCGACCGGCCACGACTGATCACGACGCTCAAACCGGTCGACCCCGGGACTGACGGTGCCGTCACCTGGCAGGGGGAACTCGCCGGCACCGCTGGGGCGACGCTCATCGCGCTCGTCGCCGTCGCGTTGCTCGACTCGGTCGGGCCGACAGGCGCAGGCGTCATTCTCGTCGCCGGCGTCGCCGGCATGACCGTCGATAGCCTCCTCGGTGCGACGGTCGAGGGCGGTCGTCTCGGCAACCAGAGCGTGAACTTCCTCGCCACCCTGTCCGGTGGCGCCGTCGGGGCGGTCCTGGCGAGCGGACTGGGCATCGCCGCCGTCGCGTGATCCGAGCGGCGACGCCCGCCGACATGCCCGTGCTTCGTGCGCTCCAGTCGCTTCTCCCCGCGTCGAGTCCGCAGCTCCTGACGACCGCGCTCAGCGGTCCCGGCGTGGTGCTCGCGTCAGTCGACGGGCCGGACGATACCGGCGTTCCGGTGGGGTACATCCTCGCGATGAACGGCCCCGAAACGGCCCACGTCGCTGAACTCGTCGTGGCCCCGTCGCACCGACGGGAGGGGCGCGGCCGGCGGTTGCTCGCCGCGGCGCTCGCCCGCCTGCGCGAGACGGAGGCGACATCGGTAGAATTGGCCGTCGAACCGGGAAACGACGCGGCCAGACGGCTGTACGAGGAGTTCGGGTTCGAGGAGAAAACGCGAATAGAGTCGTACTACGACGACGGCGGTCCCGCCGTGCTCATGCGGCGGCCGTTGTAGCGCGCGTTCGCTACAGTTCGATGTCGGCGGCGGCGTGGACGCGGACGCTCGTCGGGCGCTTGGTGAACTCCCCGCGGTCGCTCCCGACGACACGGTCGACGCCGCGGTCGGCCGCCACGTCTGCGAGTCGCTGAGTGACGTCCCCGTCGCGAACCACGGCGGTCGGCACCGGGTCAGCGTCGTCGACAGCGTCGACCGCCTCGTCGGCCGGTGCCTCCGACAGCGGCGAGTGGTCGGCGTCCAGCAGACGGACGACCCCGCGTCCCTCGTCGATCACCTCGGCGACGTGGTCGCGGAGCGTCTCGGGGAGCGCCTCCGTCGAAACCGCTTCCTCGGCGGTTTCCGCCGCTTCAGACTCGTCGGGCATCGATTCCGGCGTGTTCGCATCCGTCGCTGCCGACCCGTCCGAGGCGCCGCGTCGGAGCGGTTCCGTCGTGTCGGCGTCGTCCGGCCCTGGCGACTCCAGCGTCTCCGGTGAAACCGGGGTTTCCGCCGTCGTGGCGTTCTCGTCGACTGGCGGGGACGGCGACCGACTCCCGTCCGTGGCGACGGTGTCCTGAGAGTCGGGGCGGTCGGCCACCGTCTCGTGCGGTTCCTTCTCGCGGAGCGCCGCAAACACTTCCTCGCGCGAGAGGTCTTCGACGGACTTGCCGTCGGGCGCGAACGCGACGTAGTCGATCTGAGCGACCTGCCCCAGTTCTCGGAGGATGAGGTGTCCGCCGCGGTCGCCGTCGAGAAACGCTGTCACCGTCCGGTCGGCCGTAAGATCCGCGACCGCGTCGGGGACGTTCGTCCCTTCGACGGCGACGGCGTTTTTCACCCCGTAGCGCAGGAGCGTGAGGACGTCCGAACGCCCCTCGACGACTACGACGGCGTCGCTGTCTGCGACGCGGGGGCCTGCCGGTTGCCCCTCGTGGTCGGTGACGGTACCGACGCGGGCGCTCTGTCTCACTTCGTCGAGGATCTCCTCGCTCGTCATCACGCCGTCGTCGAACGAGTCGTGTAGGAGTTCCTGCGCGCGCTCGACGATCCGGCGGCGTTTCGCCGCCCGGACGTCTTCGATGTCGGTGACTTCGAGTTCGGCTCGGCAGGGGCCGATCCGGTCAAGCGCTTCCAGCGCGGCCGCGAGCGTCGCCGTCGCCACTTTGTCGACGCTCGTGGCGATGGTTACCGTGCCTTCCGACCGGCCACTGGCGCTCTCTATCTCGACTTCGATACGACCGACCTTCGAGGACTGCTGGAGGTCTCGCAGGTCGAGTTCGTCGCCGAGGAGCCCCTCGGTCTGACCGAAGATCGCACCGACGACGTCACTCCGCTCTACCACCCCGTTGGCGGAGATTTCGGCGTGAATGAGATATTTCGATGTGTCCTCCATAGATGATCTGCCCGTTTGTCGGGCTGAACCGTGACTCCATGCGCGTCCATGGACTACATTGTAATTGTTGAGGATCCCTCAAATACCTGTTGGGGTTGAAAGGAAGGAGACGGGAAAACGGACGGCGTCCGGAGGCCGCCGGAGCCTGACGCGGGCATCGAGTCCCTGATGAGGCCTGTCAACGTCTGCTGACAACGGCGAATCAACTACCTGAGCGCGTCGAGGACCGCACCGCCGTGGGCCAGCGACGTACGGGGGTTCGACGGCTCATCGTGTTCGTATATGATCCACTCCGTCCCGGCGTCCCGTGCCGCTTCGGTGCATCCCTCCACGTCCAGGTCACCCTCGCCGAGTTCGACGGGCGTCTTCGTCTCGGCGTCGACGTCTTTCAGGTGAACGAGCGGCGCGTCGTCGATGCGCCGTAGCAGGTCGACGGGGTCGCGGCCCGCTGCGAGGGCCCACCCCGTGTCGAGTTCGATGGAGACGCTGTCGCCGAGTTCCGAAAGAAGCAGCTCGTACCCAGTCGTCTCGCCGAGAGCCGTGAACTCCTGGTCGTGGTTGTGATAGGCCAGGCGAAACCCGCGGTCCGCGAGGGCGTCCCCGATACCGTCCAGTCGGTTCGCCGTTCGCTCGACGGCGGCGCGGGATTCGAATTCGGACTCGTCGAGCCACGGGACGACGACGGTGTCGACGCCCGCCGCCTCGCAGGCATCGAGGACGCTCCCGCGGTGTCCCTCCAGATGCTCGATGCCGACGTGGGCTGCGGCCGCATCTAGCCCCGTCTCGGTCAGGGCGGCGGACACCTCCTCGTCGAGAGTCCCGGCGAACTCCACGCCGTCGAACGTGGTCTCCGCGACCAGCGAGACGAGGTCGCTCGTCGATCCGTCTACGTCGCGAAGCGTGTACAGCTGGATTGCCGTTCGCATACCTGGGGGTACGCGGACCAGCGGAATATACGGTCGGCCGTACACACAGCATAGCGACCAGTCGTCGGTGTATTTTTCCGCGCGTCTACTCTCGCGTCTCCGTCTGCGCGCTGGCCGTGAGAGACGTGGCGAGTGCGGCGGCCTCGACCGCCGTCTCGCCGAGAACGTAGGTGATCGGTTCGACGCCGAACGCGCCGCGGTGGTAGATCACCCGTGGTACGCTGCCGCGCTCCTCGAACCGCTCGCGAAGGCGCGCGCGCCGGGTGTCGTACTCCGCGTCGAACTCCAGCGGGTCGATCCCTGCCTCGTGGGCGGCGGCGAGCAGGGCCTCGGACGTTGCGAGATTGAGAGCGCCGCCGACGTCGGGGTCGACTGCGCTCGCGGCCAGAACGGTCTCCGCGACGTGTTGGGACGCGCCGAACTCGGGGTTCGCCGGCACGTTGATCCGCCCCCGCATCGCGTGGATCCGGCCCGGGATCGCCGCCACGTCGGTTTCGTCGGTTGCGCCGGGCAGTGCGGTGCCGACGTTCGTTCCGACGTTGGGAACGTGGTCGACGATAGCGGGTTCGTTTTCGAGCGCGCGGGTCGCCTCGCGGACCGTCGAGAGCACGTCTCGCTCCGCGAGGACGGCGTCGTCGCGCCCGCGGACGCAGAGGTCGCAGCCGAGCCCCTGCAACGAAGGCATCGCCTCCTCGTGGGCCTCGCAGATCGGCCCTCGGTCCTCGAACTCGCGGATCAGGTCGAGCAGTTCGGCGAGCGCCTCGTACTGGTCGAGTTCGCCCGTCGCAAGCCCGTCGGCGATGGCCGACATCGTCTCTCTCATCCGGCGGTTATCGCTGAACCGCTCGTTCAGCGCACTGTCGCCGGCGACGTACTTGCTGACGGCAGCCTGCGTCACGCCGAGCTGGTCGGCTATCTCCTGCTGGGTCAGGTCGTGCTCGTGGAGTTCCGCCGCGAGCATCGCCCTCGCGGTCGGCAGGAACCGGTCGACGACTATCTCGCTCGGAAGCCGCAGCGACATGGCCGTCGTTTCGGCGGGCGGGGGAATAAGTATCCCGGCAAGGGCGAGGGCGTCAGTGCTGTTCGTTCGAGCCTCCTTCGGTGAGCCAACCGCGGTTAGTCGTCCGCGCTCGGATACTCGTGAGAGAGGTCGACGCCCTCTATCTCGTCGGCGATGTCGCTTGCGTCGTGGCGGCCGACCGGCGGCCGGTTCACCTCCGCCGCGGGGGAGTCGGCGACGTCGGTGTCGTCCTCGATCGACTCCATCTCGCCGTCGGCGTCGCGGGCGTCCTGGTCGATCCGCATCGAGCAGAACTCGACGCCGCACATCGAACAGAAGCGTGCCTCCTTGTAATTATCTCCCGGCAGCGTCTGGTCGTGGAACTCGCGGGCACGCTCCGGGTCCAGCGCGAGTTCGAACTGCTCCGACCAGTCGAACTCGTAGCGGGCCTCCGAGAGCGCGTCGTCCCAGTCGCGGGCACCCTCGCGGCCGTTCGCGACGTCCGCGGAGTGGGCGGCGATGCGGTACGCGGCGAGACCGTCGCGGACGTCCTGTTCCTCGGGCAGGCCGAGATGCTCTTTCGGCGTCACGTAACAGAGCATCGCGGCACCGGCGCGGGCCGCCTCCGTCGCGCCGATAGCGCTGGTGATGTGGTCGTAGCCGGGCGCGATGTCGGTTACGAGCGGGCCAAGAACGTAAAACGGCGCGCCGTCGCACACCTCCTGCTGGCGCTCGACGTTGTCGGCGACCTCGTCCATCGGCACGTGGCCCGGTCCCTCGACCATCACCTGCACGTCGTGTTCCCACGCGGTGCGAGTCAGTTCGCCGAGCGTGTCGAGTTCGGCGAACTGGGCCTCGTCGCTGGCGTCCGCGATACAGCCGGGACGGAGACCGTCGCCGAGGCTGAACGTGACGTCGTACTCCGCGAATATCTCGCAGATCTCCTCGAACTTCGCGTACAGCGGGTTCTGCATCCCGTTTTCCTCCATCCACTGCGCGAGGATCGACCCGCCGCGGGAGACGATACCGGTTTTCCGGCCGTCGGTCAGCGGCAAGTGCTCCATCAGTACGCCGGCGTGGATAGTCATGTAGTCGACGCCCTGCTCGGCCTGCTTCTCGATTATATCGAGCAGGATCTCGTGAGTGATGTCGGTGACGTCGTCGACCTGTTTCACCGCCTCGTAGATAGGCACGGTACCGACGGGGACCGGCGAGCGGGCGATGTTGGCCTCTCGGATGCTGTCTAAGTCGCCGCCCGTGCTCAGGTCCATCACCGTGTCGGCACCGTGGTGGACGGCAGTGTGGAGCTTTCGGAGTTCGCCCTCGATGTCGCTGGTCGTCTCGCTGTTGCCGATGTTCGCGTTTACTTTTGTCCCGAACTCGCGACCGATGATCATCGGGTCGAGGCTTCCGTGTTCGACGTTGGCGGGAATTACGGCCTGCCCTTCGGCGACCTGTTGTCTGACGAACTCGGGGTCGACCTGCTCGCGTTCGGCGACTCGTTTCATGGCGGGCGTAACTTCTCCATCGCGCGCTCGGCGGATCTGCGTCATAATAACTAGGTCATATTACTGCATTATAAATCTCGGGGGGACGCGGGTCGGAGCGGCGACCGCGATTTTATTACTGCGCCGGCTGATGACAGAAACGATGACGTTCAACAGTTCCATCGATCAGTGCACGTCCACTCTCGTCACGGACTTCGGAGACGCGCTTCGATTAATCGGCGTCGGAGACGGTGCTGCCGACGAGTTCGAGATACAGTACATACGAGACGACATCGCCGAGCAGTACTCTCCACCTGACCGGCGGGAACTGTTCGACGGCGCGATCCTCGAGGCGCTGATGTGCGAGCGGCAGGAAGACCTCGTTCAGCGCGGGGAACTCGAATACACCATCAGAGTGTTCGAGCGGGGGATAAACCTCCTCTGCCGGATCGGTGACCGGCGGATGTTGTTCGTCGGCGTGGACCGCGACCTGTCGCTGATCCCGGCGACGATAGCGCGCATCGAACGGGAAACCTCTCCCGGGGGTGACCGGTAAGGACGAACGATGCGCAGTCGGACGGTATTCCACTTGAGGGGATTAATAAACGTCCCCACGGAGTATAGCGTATGCAAACGCACATCGTCCCGGTCGGGTTCGACTACGACCGGCTGATCGCGCCGCTGGTGCGCGATCAACTGGACGTCGACCACGTGATCCTGCTGGAAGGGGCCGTCGGGAGCGAGGCCAACGTCGAGTACTCCCGAAACCTCTCGGAGAAGTTGGAGACGGACTTCGAGAACCTCCTGGGGGCGACGACCGAGCGGTTCGTCATCGAGGACGTGTACGATTACGACAACGCGTTCGAGCAGGCGTTCGACCTGATAAACGCCGAACTCGACGACGGGAACGAGGTGTGGGTGAACATCAGCGCGATGCCCCGCACCGTCAGTTTCGCGTTCGCGACGGCGGCCCACTCGATCATGGTCGAGCGCGAGGGCGACCGCGACCAGATCCACACCTACTACACCGTCCCGGAGAAGTATCTGGAGACGGAACTCGCCGAGGAACTGCGGACCCAGATCGACCTGCTTGCGGACCTTCGCGAAGAAAACGGCGGTGACGCCGTCGACGACGACCGCGTCACGGAACGCTTAGAGAGCGCCCGGGACCTCCTCTCGGAGTTCGACGAGCGCGGCACGACTATCGGAGCGAAGGAGATAGGCGGCGGCCACATCGTTGAACTCCCCGTGGCGTCGTTCTCGAACGTCAAACCGTTCGAGGAGCTCATCCTCTACAAACTCGGAGAGCGCGGCGAGTTCGAATCCGTCTCGGAACTGGCGGAGTCGCTCGCCGACGAACTCAACGAAGAATACACCGACAGCTTCCGGTCGAAAGTCATCTACAACGTCGACAGACTCGGGCCGGGCGGGAAGGGGTACATCGAACAGGAGTCACATGGCAAGTCCTACCGGACGCGGCTGTCACGCATCGGCGAACTGTGGGTGCGCGCGCACTCCGACGGGGAACTGGAGCGCTGAACGCCGAGCGCCGCTCGGACACCGTCCAAGGCTGTGAGACCTTTTTGCCCGCGGAGGTGGTACGACGGCGTATGGACACCGAGCGAGCGGGAAGCGCCATCGTCGGCGGCGTGGCGGGGACGGCCGTCATATCCGGGATCCTCGTCATGCTGGAGGTGCAGATGCGGGACGTCCTCCATCTGTTCGACGCGGTCGCGCGGTTCGTCGGTCTCCCAGGACAGACGTTTCTCGGGTTCGTCATCTACTCGTTCGCCGGCGCGGTCGTCTGGCCGCTGATCTTTCTCGTGTTACGGCCGTATCTGCCGCGCGGACCGGACCCCGCCGCGCAGGGTGCAGTCTTCGCCACGGCGCTATGGGTGGTGTTTGCGATCACGGGGCGCGGCGACCTCGACGGGGCGATCCTGATCGTCTATCTCGTGTTCACCCTGCTCGCTCACTGGGCGTACGGGTTCACGATGGGTGCGGTGTACGGCTACCTGACCGGGGAAACGCCGCGCGCTCGGGGAGACCAAACGCCGGGATAGCGGACGGTTCACGACCGTTCTGACGGGGACCCGACCACAGTGTGCGCGGAGGGATCTACGCTACGTGCCGCCGCGCTCGCGACCGCTCGCTCCGACGAGAAGTGTCCCGCCTGTATTTCCGGATGCGCGTCGATCCACTGGATATTGGACCGGGGTGGAACGAATGGGGCAAATACCGGGGATCGTCATCGCGGGAGGAGTACTGCTCGCACTCGCCGTCGCCGCGCTCGCGTACGGCCGACCGAGGCGACGCGCGCGCGACGGCGGGTACGTCACCGGGTTAGAGGTTGGAACGGAGAAGCCGACGAACGTCGTTCTCCGGTGGCTCACCACGGTCGACCATCGCGATATCGGCGTGCTATACCTTGTTCTCGGCACCGTCGCGGCGCTGTGGGGCGGCGTCGACGGAATGATGATCCGAACGGAACTGCTGACACCCGAAGCCACGGTCTGGGACCTGGAAACGTACAACGCCCTGTTTACGACTCACGGGCTGACGATGCTGTTTTTCTTCGTCACGCCGGTGTTTACCGGGATCGCTAACTACTTTCTCCCCATCCTGATCGGCGCTGACGACATGGCGTTCCCGCGGATCAACGCGCTGGCGTTCTGGCTGCTGCCGCCGGGGCTGGCGCTCGTCCGCGGCGGCCTGATAACCGAGGTGTTCGCGAAGGGACTGGAGTTCGTCGGCTACACCGTCCCGCTCCTGTTCGAACTCGAACCGGTGGCGATGGGGTGGACGATGTACACGCCGATGACTATCGAGATGGCGAACCCGCAGATCGACATGGCGCTTCTCGGACTGCACCTGTCCGGGGTCGCCACGACGATGTCGGCGATCAACTTCATCGCGACGATATTCGTCGAACGCGACGAGGAGGTCGGGTGGAGCAACCTCGACATCTTCTCGTGGGCGATGCTCACCACCAGCGGCATCATCCTGTTCGCGTTTCCGGTCCTCGGGAGCGCTATCGTCATGCTCCTGCTGGACCGGAACTTCGGCACCTCCTTTTTCGCGGTGGCGGGCGGCGGCCCGGAACTGTGGCAACACCTGTTCTGGTTTTTCGGCCATCCCGAGGTGTACATCCTCGTCCTGCCCGCCTTCGGACTCATCAGTTACATGCTGCCGAAACTGGTGGGCCGGCGGCTGTTCGGCTTTCGGTTCGTCGTCTACTCGTCGCTCGCTATCGGCGTGCTCTCGTTCGGCGTCTGGGCTCACCACATGTTCGTCGTCGGGATGGCCCCGCAACTCCGCGCGGCGTTCATGATGACGTCGCTCACTATCGCCGTGCCGAGCGCGGTCAAGACGTTCAACTGGCTCACAACGATGTGGCAAGGTCGGATCCGCCTCTCCGCGCCGTTTCTCTTCGTCGCGGGCGGGGTCGGGCTGTTCATCATCGGCGGCGTCACTGGCGTGTTCGTCGCCGTTGTCCCCTACGACGTTCGGGTCCACGATACGCTGTACGTGGTCGGCCACTTCCATCTCATCATCATGGCGATCATCCCGTTCTCGATGTTCGCGGCGAGTTACTTCTGGTTCCCTCTGTTGACGGGTCGCCTGTACAACCGCCGACTCGCACAGACACAGGCGTTCGCGATGATCGTCGGGGCGTTCCTGACGTTCATGCCGATGCTGGTCATGGGCAACGCCGGGATGCCGCGGCGGTACGCCGAGTACCCCGAGATGTTCCGCCCGCTCCAGTTCGTCTCCTCGGTCGGGGCGTTGCTCATCGGGATCGGGGTGATCCTCTGGATAGTGAACATGATCCAGTCGTTCCGGATCGGGCGTCCCGTGCGGGACGCCGACGTGTGGGACCTCAAGGAGACTGGGCAGTTCTCCCGGGAGTGGCAGTGGTTCGAACGCAGACTGGCCGAACGGCGGGGCGAGGCGAGCGACGGGGAGTCGGAGTAGTCGGGCTCTCCCCGGCCAGGAACCGAGTCTCGCAAGAGTTAAATCCGAACGCGCGACACGATACCAGTAATGAGCCGGAGCGTCGCAGTCGAGCGGTCGGCGTCGGCCGCCGCTGTGAGACTGGTACGTGTAGGGGCGTCCTAGCCCCACCACCACCCATTCTTCGTCCGGTTACGGTCGTTCCAGACGCGGAAAAGCGGAGAACCGATCAGGCAGTATCGACCAACAGACGACCAGAACGCGACGCAGTCAGACACACGGAACACAACACATGAGCGCAGAAACGAACCAACGACAGGACGGCCCCGACGGCGACTACGACGCCGAGGCGGTCGAGAAGAAGTGGCAAGAGCACTGGGTCGAACACGACACGTACGCCTACGACGGCGACCCCGAAATGGACCCGAACACGGTGTACAGCATCGACACGCCCCCGCCGACCGTCTCCGGAAACCTCCACATGGGTCACATGTACGGTCAGGCGCTCCAGGACTTCGCTGCCCGGTTCCACCGGATGGCCGACGAGGACGTGCTGTTTCCCTTCGGCTACGACGACAACGGCATCGCGTCCGAACGGCTCACCGAACAGGAACTCGGCATCCGGCATCAGGACTTCTCCCGGCGGGAGTTTCAGGAGAAGTGCCGCGAGGTCTGCCGCGAGTACGAGGCCGAGTTCACGGAGAAGATGCAGGGTCTCGGGATATCGATCGACTGGAACCGGACGTACAAGACGATCAGTCCGGAGGTCCAGCGGATCTCCCAGCTATCCTTCCTCGACCTGTACGAGCAGGGTCGCGAGTACCGCAAGCAGGCCCCCGCGATCTGGTGTCCCGACTGCGAGACGGCTATCTCGCAGGTCGAACAGGAGGACGCCGAGCGCCACACCCACTTCAACGACGTGCGGTTCGACCTGGCCGAGCCGACCGAGAGCGGTCGCGACTCCTTCGTCATCGGCACCACGCGTCCCGAACTGCTTCCGGCCTGCGTCGCCGTCTTCGTCCACCCCGAGGACGACGAGAACCGCGAACTGATCGGGAAGGAGGCCGAGGTGCCGCTGTTCGGTCACACCGTCCCGATCATCGAGGACGACCGCGTCGACCTGGAGACGGGGACTGGCGTCGTCATGTGCTGTACCTTCGGCGACCAGAACGACATCGAGTGGTACCAGGCACACGACCTGCCGCTACGGGTCGCTATCGACGAGTCCGCGACGATGACCGACCTCGCCGGCGACTACGAGGGCATGAGCACGACGGAGGCCCGCGAGGCCATCTCCGAGGACCTGGACGAGGCGGGTCACCTCGTCGACCGCGAGGAGCACACTCACACCGTTCAGGTCCACGAGCGCTGTGAGACGGACGTGGAGTTCCGCGTCTCCGAGCAGTGGTACGTCGAGATCCTGGACCACAAGGAGGAGTATCTGGAAGCAGGCCGGAAGATGGACTGGTACCCCGAGAAGATGTTCACGCGGTACGAACACTGGATCGAGGGACTGGAGTGGGACTGGCTCATCTCCCGCCAGCGCGACTCCGGCATCCCGTTCCCGGTGTGGTACTGCGAGGACTGCGGTCAGGAGGTCATGGCGGACCGCGAGGCCCTGCCGGTCGACCCGCTCGCGGACGATCCGCCGGTCGACGCTTGCCCCGAGTGCGGCGGCGAGGCGTTCGAACCGGAGGACGACGTGTTCGACACGTGGGCGACCTCCAGCCTGACGCCGCTTATCAACGCCGGCTGGGACCCCGAGTCGATCGGCGAGGGTGAACTCGCCGCGGGTGACCTCGACAACCCCGAACTGTACCCCTTCGACCTGCGCCCGCAGGCCCACGACATCATCAGCTTCTGGCTGTTCCACACGGTCGTCAAGTGCTACGAGCACACCGGAGACGTGCCGTTCGACACCGTCATGATCCACGGCCACGTCCTCGACGAGAACCGCGAGAAGATGTCCAAGTCCAAGGGCAATATCGTCGCGCCCGAGGAGGTCGTCGACGAGTATCCCGTCGACGCCATCCGCTACTGGGCGGCGTCGTCGGCGGTCGGCGACGACTTCCCGTATCACGACAAGGACATCGTCGCCGGCGAGAAACTGCTGCGAAAGCTCTGGAACGCCTCGAAGCTCGTCGACCAGTTGACGCCCGCCGAGGCCGCCGAACCCGACGAACTCGACCCGATCGACGAGTGGCTGCTGGCGAAACTGGACGCGGTCGTCGCGGAGACGACCGAGCAGTTCCAGGAGTACGAGTTCGCCAAGGCTCGGGACAACCTCCGGACGTTCTTCTGGAACACGTTCTGCGACGACTACCTCGAGATAGCGAAGAGCCGGGAGACGGAGTCGACGGCGTACGCGCTTCGGACGGCTCACCGGACGTTCTGTCAGCTGTTCGCGCCGCTGCTCCCGCACGTCACGGAGGAGTTGTGGAGCGAGATGCACGACGGCGGGAGCGTCCACCGCACCGACTGGCCGGAGCCGCGCGGATACGAGGCCGACCTGGAGGCCGGTGAGACGGCGATGGAAACCGTCTCCGCGCTCCGCAAGTACAAGACCGACCACCAGCTCGCGCTGAACGAAGAGCTCGACGCCGTCTCCGTCTACGGCAACGTCGCCGGGATGGAGGACGCCGTCGCCGAGGTCATGCACGTCCGGAACCTGGACGTTCTCGACGCAGAGCCCGAGACGACAACCGAGATCACGAGCGTCGACCTGGACTACTCGACCGTCGGCCCGCAGTACGGCGAGACGGTCGGCGACATCGACGCCGCCATCGAGAGCGGCGAGTTCGAGATCGAGGACGGCACCCTGCACGTCGCCGGGGAGGAACTCGGCTCCGACCTGTTCGAGATCGAGCGCGAACGCACCTACTCCGGTGAGGGCGAGATGATCGAGACCGAATCGGCCATCGTCATCGTGCGGAACTGAGCGCGGGCCCGGACCGCATCGCGGCGATGGGGCATTCCTCGGGCGCGCATCTCGCGGCCCTCGCGAGCGTTAGGAAGGCGGCGTTCGGCAAGCGCCGCGAGGCGTCTACTGTAGTCGGGGCGGTCGTCGGCATTTCCGGAGTGTACGACCTCACGATCACCGACGGGGGTCCGGACATCTACCGGCGGTTTCTGAGCGGGGCGAGCGAGGAGTTGCCGGAGCGGTACCGCCGCGCGTCGCCGCGTCAGGTGGCCACCGGGGACGCGCCGCCGACGCTTCTCGTTCACGGGTCCGACGACGAGACTGTGCCGGTGGCGTAGTCGGAACGGTACCACGACCGGTTGCCGGGCCTGGGCGTCGAAACGGCCCTGTTCGTCGCGGACGGCGGCGACCACGTGGTCCCGTTCCGCAACGATTGGGACGACGATATCGTCGACCGAACCGCCGAGTTCCTGCGGTCGAATCTCTAGCCACAGTTAGATTCGACAGCGCCGGTCTCTCCTTTCTTCACTCGCGTCGCAAGCGACAGGAACGTCGCAAGTAGTGTCAGTACCACCGCGCCCGCGGCGGCGTACTCGTGGGCAGGAGAGGTGTGGATGACGCCGCTTGCCGATATCCCTTCGGCGGGGACGAGGGTGTGATGCGGCGTTCCGAGGATGGGGACGAAGTAGTCGACGATGTCGTTGAGGCCGTACCAGAACAGGGCAACGGCGACGGCCCGCACCGGAAAGTCGGCGAAGCGGTAGAGGACGAACCCCTGGACGACCATCGCGAGGTGGCTCCAGAAGAGGAAGTTGTACATCGCCCAGTGGAGATAGGAGAAGTCGGCTTTGAACACGAGCAGGACGTACGGCGTCCAGAAACCGAGTTTGAGGCAGCCGAAAAACGCCAGTGCGTTGAGCCACTCCCGGGACTCGCCCAGTTTCCACGACGCGACGGCGAGGGCGATAAACAGCGTCGCAACGGGGCTGTCGGGGACGAGCGGCCACATCGACAGCGGTTCGATGGCGAACTGCCCGGTGATGAGCGGGTCCGACAGCGGCAGCGGATGGAAGCCGTAGTACCAGAACCCGAAGACGGTGCCGAGGAGGTTGACAGCGACGACTACCCACGCGTACCGGAGGCCGAGGTCCTCCAGTCGTTGCGGGACGGGAGCAACGTACCGGGGGAGATCAGGCCGTTCGGGGAGCGAACGCATCGGGACGGACCACGGATGGGGGTAGCAAAACGGTAGCGGTTTCGGCGCGGACGGCCGACAGTCGATCCGGAAGGGAGTGTGCGAAAGGACAGCGGTAAGTGCTGGCGGGTCCAAGCCACTCGCATGGCGGAAGAGACCGATCTGGAGGAACTCAAGCGAGGGACGGAACTCGTCAAGCGGGGGTTCGCCCGCATGCAGAAAGGCGGCGTGATCATGGACGTTGTCAACCGCGAGCAGGCCCGCATCGCCGAAGATGCCGGTGCCGTCGCGGTGATGGCGCTGGAGGCCGTTCCGGCGGACATCCGCAAGCGCGGCGGCGTCGCCCGGATGCCGGACCCCGTCGACGTCGAAGCGATCATCGACGAAGTATCGATCCCGGTGATGGGCAAGTCCCGCATCGGCCACACCAAAGAGGCGCAGATCCTGGAGTCGGTCGGCGTCGACATGATCGACGAGAGCGAGGTGCTGACGCCCGCTGACGACCGCTACCACATCGACAAGCGGGAGTTCACATCGCCGTTCGTCTGCGGCGCGCGCAACCTCGGCGAAGCGCTCCGGCGCATCAACGAGGGTGCGGCGATGATCCGCACCAAGGGCGAGGCCGGCACAGGCGACGTGAACCAGGCCGTCCACCACCAGCGCAACATCAAAGGGTCCATCCGCAAGTTGGAGGGGATGACCCACGAGGAGCGAGAAAAGTGGGCCCGCGAGAACGAAGCGCCCGCCGAACTCGTCCACGAGACGGCCGAACAGGGCCGTCTCCCGGTCGTCAACTTCGCCGCCGGCGGCATCGCAACGCCCGCCGACGCCGCTCTGATGATGCATCACGGCTGCGACGGCATCTTCGTCGGCAGCGGCATCTTCGGGGCGGAGGACCCGGAAGAGATGGGCGATGCCATCGTCCAGGCGACCAACAACTGGGACGACTCCGACGAACTCGCCGACATCAGCAAAAACGTCGGCAGCGGCATGCGCGGCGACGCCAACGCCGACCTCCCCGAGGAAGAGAAGCTTCAAGGTCGCGGCGTCTGAGTCGGTTCGAGGCCGCGAAGTAAAGCGGTGCGGGGTCGCGGCAGTTAGCCGGATCCGTTCGTCGTTTTTCTCGCTGTCACGACCGCGAGCAGCGTCAGATACGACACGACGCCGCCGAGGAGTGCCCACAGCACTCGTCCCGGTGCTCGCGGGGCCGCGACTGCCGCCGCTCCCGCGCCGCCTATCGTCGCGCCCCACCGAACGCTCGGTCGCTCCCAGAGGGCTCTCACGCGGTCGCGGTGTCGCAAAAGCGCGCCCTCCAGCGCGAGCGCGCCGACTGCTCCGACGGCGACTGCTCTCGGCGAGAGCGGGATATCGCGCCAGCGGACGACGGCGGCCACGACGGAACCGACGGCGAGGGCACTCGCGGCGTCCACGACGGCCTCGCGGCTCGCGGGTCGTTCCTCCCCGCTCACTCTATTCGAGGCCTTCCGTCGGTCGGCCTCGCGGCCCGCGGGTCGTTCCTCCCCGCTCGCTCCATCCGAGGCCTCCTGCTGGTCGGCCTCGCGTGTCACTCGAATACCCCCTCGACGACGAGACCCGCGCCGAGCACCCACGCTCCGACGAGAGCGACGAGCGAGGAGACGTAGAAAACCAGTTCGACACCGGAAAGCGACGCGGCGTCCGCGCGCAGGAGCGCGTCCGCGCCGCGGACGATTCCGGCCGGTGCCGTTCCGCCGAACAGCGAAACGCCGGCGAGTAGCGCGACCGGAGCGCTCAGCGCGACCGCCGCTACGCCGACGGCTACGGCCCGCCGCCCGACAGCGACAAGCGACGGGTTCTCGTGGGCCGGCTCCCGGTGGTTCGGCCTGCGCCCAGCCATATCTTGGTAGTTACTCACACACACGAATAAAAGCACGGAACCGAACCGGTTCGGGACACATCGGAGTCCGACCGGACAGCGCCGACAGTTCTCATTGGGACTGCCGTAACCGCGTACCGGTGTTCGCCGACCCGGCGTCGGCCAACGACTGATACTGTCGGCTGTAAGTACGTGAAGACTGCGACGCAAGTATGGCCGTGTTACTTGCTTACACACAGTTTGCTGTCTAATCACTGTTCGACGAATTACAGCCGACAGTATGAACTAACCCTCACCTACCTCTATCAGCGGAACAGTTCCGCTCCGTCGGCGATCCGGCTCTGGTACGCCCGGCTGTCGATGTCCGCGTCGTCGAACGCGTCCAACATAGCGCTGGCGACGTCCCGCCGCGTGTTCTCCCGGCACGCGGCGATGACGCCGGGTCCTGCGCCGCTGACCGTGACGCCCGTCGCCCCCGCGTTCAGGGCGGCCTCGCGGACGGCGTCGTACCCGTCGATTAGTTCCGCCCGGGCCGGCGTGACTATCTCGTCTTCCATCCCTTTGCCGACCAGCGCCGGGTCGTCCCGAGCCATGCCGACAGTGAGAGTGGCGGCGCGGCCGACGGTGTCGACCACCTTGTCGACGGACGTGGTCTCGGGAACGACGCGGCGAGCGTCGCGGGTCGAGACGACGATGTCGGGCAGACAGACCACCAGCGGGATGTCGGCGTCGACCTGCGTGACGCCGTCGCCGGTCGCGACCGTAAAGCCCCCCAGCAGCGAAGGCGCGACGTTGTCCTCGTGCGCCTCGCCGGAGACGAGCGCCTCGCCTTTGGCGGCGACCGGTACGAGTTCCTCCCGCGAGAGGCCGCGGTCGTACAGTTCGTTCAGCGCGAGCGCCGCACCGGCCGCACTCGCCGCGGAGGACCCGAGACCGGAGGCCGGCCGCACTCCTTTGTCTATCTCGATCCGGGCGGGAGCGTCGAGCGCTTTGGCGACCGCGCCGGCGGTGTTTTTCTCCGGGTCTTCCGGGATGAAGTGACTCCCGGTGCCGGTGACTTCGATAGTCGTCTCCGGGGCGCGCTCGACTCGCACGATGTCGGCGGGCCGGTCGAGTGCGGCCCCGAACACGTCGAACCCGCTCCCGAGGTTCGCACTGGTTGCGGGAGCGCGGACGGTAAGCATGCGCGTCAGTTGCCGTAGTGAACGCAAAAAGGTAGCGGACCGAGAATCCCCTGACAGACGCGCGTCGTCGGAGAGTTCGGTGACGTTCCCGCGACGTATACCGAAACAGGGGTCCCGACGGTGACATTCAAAAGACCCATCTCGGCCCCCCCACAACGCACGGACATGATCGGTATCGTCGGCGGCGGCGTCGCTGGACTCGCGGCGGCGTACCGCCTGCAGGAACGCGGCCACGACGTTCACGTGTTCGAGGCCAACGAGGAGATGGGCGGTCTCGCGGCCGTGTACGAGACGGCGGGCGACCCCATCGAGAAGTTCTATCACCACCTCTCGGGGGCCGAAGAGACTATCGTCGACCTCGCGGAGGAACTGGGCCTGAGCGACCGAGTGGAGTGGCGGTACAAGACCGACGCCTACTACGTCGACGGCGTGGTCCACCCGCTGGAGAAGCTATGGGAGATAGCCGCCTATCCCCATCTCTCCCTCTACGACAAGTTCCGGCTGGGGATGCTCACGATGGAGGTGGACTGCACTACATTCCCGCCGTCGACGGACAGTTACGACGACATCGAAGCGTACGAGGACGTTCCCGTCGAGCAGTTCCTGCGCGAACATACCACCGACCAGGTGTACGAGCGGTTCTGGCTCCCGCTCTTGGACGCCAAGTTCGGGAGCAGGAAAGAGGACGTCAGCGCCGCGTGGCTGCTCGGACGCGTGAAGTTCCGCGGCGAGCGCGACCTCCTGCGCGGGGAGCAACTCGGCTACTTCCGGGGGAGTTTTGCGGTGTTGATCGACGCGCTGCTCGACGCGGTGGGCCGGGAGAACGTCACCACGGGGGCGCGTGTGACGGGGGTGGACACGACCGGCGGCACCGTCCGAGCGCTCACCGCGGAGACGGAGAACGGCTCGGCGACCTACGAGGTCGATTCGGTAGTCGTGGCGGCGATGCCGAACGTGCTGGAGGACCTGACCGGCTACGCCTGCGACATCGACTTCCAGGGGACCGTCTGTTCGGTGTGGAGCATGGACCGGTCGTTGTCGGACGCCTACTGGCTCAACATCGCCGACGAAGCGCCGTTCGGCGTGCTCATCGAACACACGAACTTCGTCCCGCCCGAGCGCTACGGCGGCGAACACCTCTACTACACCGCGAGCTACGTACAGGACCCCGCGGAGGAACTATGGCAACTGTCAAACGCCGAGGTCGAGGACGCGTGGCGGGACGGCATCGCGGACCTCTTTCCGGATTTCAGCCGGGACGACGTGAACTGGGTCCGGACCGCGCGAAAACCGCGAACTGCGCCCGTGTACGAACGGGGGTATCTGGACATGGTGATACCGTACGACCTGGCTGGCGAGGTGGCCGACGACCTCTACTACGCCGGGATGGCGTCGGAGGCACAGTATCCCGAACGCAGCCTCAACGGCGGTATCGTCGCCGGGTTCGAGGCGGCGGACCGAATAGCCGAGAAGGGGACGCGACGGGAGCGGCCGCCGCAACGCTGATCCGGTCTGGCGGTCGCCGCTCGACGCGGGGCTGACCTCTCTGGCCGACCGCTACCGAGTATTATCACGCCGCGCGTCGAAACAGTACTATTCCGGTGACTATCGTGCCCGGAGACGCCAACTCAGGCCGGCCGGAAACGGCGACGCCGCGGACCGCCGCCGAGTGCGACGCGTTCGGGGCGTCAGTCCACTACGCCCGCAGCCGCGACCGTGGCTCGCCGCCCGAGCGGTCGTACGCCGAGGCGCTTCCCGCTGCTCGGCGAGAGATCCTCTTTCGATTCGTCCGCGGGATCATGCGCGGGTCGCCGGCCGGGCTCTGTGACCCGCAGTTCGTCTCGGCGTCGTCGCCGTCGGTGCCGGACGCACCCGTCCCGCTCTCGGACCTGGACGGCCCGAGGCTACTCGCGGCCGTCGGCCCCCTCGCGGACGACTGTCAGCGCCTCGCGCTGTTGCCGTTTCCCGCCGCCGGGAGCGTCGTCGTCGCGCAGGTTGCGAACGTCCACGGCTACGACCGCGCCCGACTCTGCGGGTCGGTACGGCGGTGGAACTGCGGCGAGGAGGACGCAGCGACGGTTCGCCATCCGGTCGACCTGGTCCCGCTCGTCGAGTGTGCAGGCGCATTCGCCGACACGAGACAGGCCGAGCGGGTCCGCGGCGAACTCGCCGAGAGCGTCGCGAACCTCGCGCTCGCTCGACTCGCCGAGCGGATTCACGCCGAGGCGGTCGACGCCGAAGGGCTTACTGCGGAGACAGTCGACGCGGAGGAGATCGATGCGGCCGCGGCACCGAGACCCGGCGCGGCCGGACGGTCGATACTCGACGCTGTGGCAGACGGGATTCCTGCCGCGGATCCCGTCGCCGCGTTCGAGCGGATCACGACCGACGGCCACCCGTTTCACTACGGCGGCAAGATTCGGCGCGGGATGACGGCCGCCGACGGCCTCGCCTACGCGCCGGAGTTCACGGAAAGGATCGACCTCCGCTTCGTCGCCGTCGACCGGGCGTACGCCCGCGAAACCCGGGCGGCGGACGCCGAGCGGTTCAGTAGCCGGATCCTTGCCGCATTCGGCGGGCTCCGAGACGCGCTGGGGAATCAGCTCCCGAGCGGGCGAGACCCCGGCGAGTACGCTGTGGTCCCGGTCCACCCCTGGCAGTACGCCCGGACGATCCCCGATCGATACGCCGAACAGCGTCGCGACGGTCGCGTCGTGCCGATATCCGAGTTCTCACATCCGGCGACGCCGGGCCTCAATCTCCGGACTGTAGTGCCGTACGACACCGAGCGGATCGACGGCGGTCCGCCGCCGCACGTCAAGTTAGCCATCGCCGTCCAGACGACGAACGTCGAGCGGACCCTGTCGCCGCACGCGGTGACGAACGGCCCACAGGTGACGGACCTGCTTTCGGACGTGGCGGGGGCGGAGTCGTTCGAGACGCTCGGCTTCCTCGACGAACTATCGGCGACCTGCTACTTCGCGCCCGGCGGACCCCACCTCGACGGCGACCAGTTCGACGACGCTCGCCACCTCTCCGGACTGCTCCGGGCGAACCCGTACGACCACCCGCTCGTCGGCGACGGAGCGCATCCGGTGGTCGCGTCGAGCCTCGTGGCCGACTCCCCCGCCACGGGACGGCCGCTCGTCTGCGACCTGCTAGACGAGTACGCGTCAGCGACCGAAACGACGGACCCGACCGACGCCGCGCTCTCGTTCGTCGCCGACTACGCGTCCGTCGTCGTGCCCGAGCAGGTGTTTCTCCTCTCGAAGTACGGAATCGCGCTCGAGAGTCACCTCCAGAACAGCCTCGTCGCGTTTGACGGCCCCCGTCCCGTCGCAACGCTCGTTCGGGACTTCGGCGGCATCCGGGTCCACCGCGGCCGCATCGCCGACCGCGGCCGCTCGATAGACCCGTATCCCGAGTCCGACCTCGACGCCGACGGCGAGACCGACCTCTACCGGAAACTGTACTACGCGCTGTTTCAGAACCACCTCGCCGAACTCGTCGCGGTGATCGCGACCGAACTCGACGTGGACGAGGGCGCGTGCTGGGCGCGGATCCGCGCGGCGTGCGAGCACGGGTTCGACGCCGCCCGGTCGGACCCCGCCGTCGCGGACGAGCGAGTCCGCCGCGACGAGCGAGCACTGTTCGCGGACCCGACCGTCCACAAGGCGCTGACGGCGATGCGACTCCGCGGCAAGCGTCACGAGTACGTCACGAGCGAGGTGTCGAACCCGCTCGTCGGAGCGAAACCGCGGTCCGAGTAGCGACCGTCAGGCCTCGCCCTCGTCCTCCACGCCCGGCGCTTCGCTCACGTCGACGTCCTCGGGTTCGTCCTGGCCGCCGACGACGAGGTTGCCTTCGGCGTCTTCGACGTACACGTCGTCCGCGAACCCGCCCTCGGCGTGGGGGTGGTCGGGGTCGTCGAGTTTCTCGGGCGTCGACGGCGCGTCGGCGATGCCCTCTTCCGGGTGGAACTCGCCGAGCGGGTCGTCGATGGAGATGCCGTGACGCTCGAAAAAGGCCGCGTAGCGGTCGTAGTGGTCGGACAGTTCGTCGCCGGGGAACTCCATCATCTCGGTCCAGCCGTGGTTGTAGAAGTCGAAGTTGGCCTGGATGTGCGTTATCTCACGCGCCTGCGCCTCAGTGAATCCAGTGTCGAGCGCAGCGACGTACGTATCGAACGTGGCGTCGAAGAAGTCGTCGAGGTGGTCTCGCCGTTCCTCGCGGCGGGTCTCGTCGGCCTTGTCGAGGAAGATGCCCGTGTGCATGTCCACGAGTCTGCTCCGCACGACGTCGCCGACGACCGGCGTAGTGAGCGATTTCTTCGCGGCCCAGTGGCGGACGTTCTGGCGGATCTTCATACGCTGTCTTTAGGAGAGGATCCTATTGAACCCCGCGACAGGTGAGATAGCAATCCACTTCAACCCTCGTTCCGAATTCCATGCACATGACCCAGTCGTACGTAATTATCGGTGACGGTATCGCGGGGAGTTCCGCGGCCGAGACCCTCCGGGAGGAAGCCCCCGAGTCCGACATCACAGTCATCACCGATGAAGGAGAAGCCCTGTACAATCGTATCCTGATCAAGGAGTTCGCGAAAGGGAAACTTCCGGAAGCCCCCATCTCCATCCACGAGGAAGACTGGTACGCCGAACGCGAGATCGACCTCGCCCTGAACACGCACGTCACCGAGATAGACCCCGACGCTCACACTATCCACACTCACGAGAGCGACACGTACGAGTACGACAAACTGCTCGTCGCCACGGGCGGCACGCCGACCCAACTGCCCGTCGACAACAGCGACGCCGACGGTATCCACCACTTCTGGACCTTCCAGGACGCCAGAAATATCGCCGAACACGCCGAGAGAGCGGACACCGGTGCCGTCGTCGGCGCGGGCCTGCTCGGCATCGACCTCGCGGCCATCTGCGGTGCCCAGGACATCGACGCGAACTACTTCATGCGCGGTAATCGCTGGTGGCGCTACGCCCTGAGCGAGGAGGGCGCGGAGATCATCCACGACGGCCTGCGCGAGAAAGGCGTCACGCCCGTGTTCGATAGCGGCGTCGACGCGTTCGTCACGGACGACGACGGCAAGGTCACGGCGACGGTCACGCCCGACGGCGAGGAACACGACAGCGACTTCGTCGGCGTCGCCATCGGTCTCGATTTCAACGTCGAGGTGCTCCAAGGGACCGGCGTCGAGACCGACGACGGCGTCGTCGTCGACGAGTACATGCAGACAAACGTCGACGACATCTACGCGGCCGGCGACCTCACACGCTTTTACGACACGATCCTCAACGATCACGGTCAGAACGGATCCTGGGGCAGCGCCAAGGAACAGGGGCAGGTTGCGGCGAAAAACATGGTTGCGGACGGCGAATCGGAGGCGTTCCGCTGGGTATCCTCGTACTCTATCACTCACTTCGACTTCCCGTTTCTCTCCTTCGGCCACCCGACACTCGGCGACAACCACATCGAGCGCAAGTACAGCGACACCGAGTGGCGACGCCTCGCGCTCAAGGACGGGAAGATAATCGGCGGCGTCCTCATCGGCGACCTCGCCCCCCAGAGCGCGTTCAAACAACTGGTTCGCGAGGAGCGAGACGTCAGCGGACAGACGGACGTTCTCCTCGAAGAGGAAGTCGACCTCGAAGAACTCGAAGCGCCCCAGAAAGAACAGTAGGTTCCGGACCCGACACGACGGCACGACGCTCGACCCCGAGCGTGACAGCAGGACTCTCCTTCGGACGGATTCGAGACAAGTGGCTTCATCGCTCGCCGCGGGCCAGACTACGGTGTGCTGATACGAACGGGCCGTCTCGCAGATCTAATTGCTGAACACACGTGGGGTCGTCGCCGTCCGATGGCGACGGTTCGGACTGACTCGTACCGCCTCCCGGCATCTAGATTAATAGCCCCTCTCTCTACACGAGGGTACGAGGCTAGCTGGGTCGCCTATACATCTGTAGTGCTTCAGAACGGATATGCAACGAGAGGTCGCAGACGGAAGCACGCGTCACGACGCCGATAAACCCAGTACAGCGGCGGTACTGGCCGTCGCAGAGGAACGAGGCGTCGACGCGGCCGAACTCGAAACCCGACTCAACGACGTCATAGACCCCGATGCGCTCGACCAACTGTTTGGAGAGGAACACCAGCGGACGGTTGCCCCGGCGAAAGTTGAGTTTACGATGGCGGACTGTTCCGTCGTCGTTTACGCCGACGGAACCGCAACAGCGGCGGTTACGTCCCCGTCTCGTAAGACGGGTGCGACTCCGTGAACGGACAGAAAATGGATACTCCTTCCACTGAAACGTGCACGTACTGCGAAGGCGAAATAGAGACTAGCGAGTGGCATCCAGTTCGAGTCGTCCGAAGCGACGAAGACGAGGTCGAAATTCTCCCCTTCTGCGAATCAGAGTGCGTCGAAGGCTGGAACGACGAGTAGGGTCCGGCCGAAGACGACTACGTCGTGTAGTGTTTCGTCGGTCCGCCGTCGAGACCGACGCTCAGTTCTGCTTCGACCTGACTCACCTTGTCCGTTGGCTCGAGTACGTACCCGTCACCGCGTTCCGACCGTTTGACGAGGCCGACGGAGTGGAGTTTCGGGAGATGATTGTGATGCAACGTCATCTGAATACGCTCCGCTGTCTCGTCGTCGACCTCACTGACGGCCTTGTCTTCCTCCCAGGCGGCGATCTGCTCGGCGAGTTCTCTGTCGGTTATCGGCAGGCCGCGCTTGCTCAGATACGCGAGCGCGTAGCGTCGCCGGGGGTTCGAGAGCAGTTCGAAGGTAATTTCCGGTGTTAACTCGACATCCGATTTTCCGTTTGACATCTCAGCTGATCCCCCACTCAGCCTCGCGCTGTCTCTGGGTTCGTTGGTTCATGCCCCCAGTACAACGTTCAGTCTTAAATTCTTCTCGTGAGTCCGAATGCTGAGACGTTTCTGTTGTTACTGAGATGAAAAACGGGGTCACTGCTCGCCGGCAGACCCGTGAAGCGTCTCGTGAACTCCGATAACGAGCCCCGGAACCACCAGGATAAACAGGTGCTCCTCGACCGGAATCCCGAGGAGGTCGACGCCCGTTCGTAGTTCGATAGCGAACACCCCGACCCGGAGCGTGTACCAGTCCCAAACGTACGCTACGGGATACAGTGCGGCGATGGTACGGGCGGCGCGGCCCAGAGCGTTGGCGTACACAAGTAACGCGAACGCGACGCTACCGAAAGCGATCTCCGTCACCAAATAGGTGTACGGACCGAAAACGCTGATATCCGGAAACACGATCTCACGTTAGGCGCCCTCGTCCTAAGGCACACATGTGGTACACTTTGACAAGGGACGAAGTTTGAAGTCAGTCGGACGAGAAGATTCCGGTGTGAGTACGATGGATATTGCTGACATCGCTACCCGAGAGTACGTGGAAGTCGACGCTGACACGCGCCTCGGGAAAGTCCGGTCGTTGTTCGAGGAGAAGAACCCGAAGGGGATCATTGTCATGCAAAACGGCGAGTACGAGGGGGTCGTCGGCGAACGGCAACTCCTCAAATCGCATGTCGAGGACGATACGAAAGTCGCGGCGCTGGTCAAACCGAGCCAGAACGCACCCGCACCGACGGTCGAACGAACTGAAGACATCCGCGAAACCGCCCGAGTGCTCGTCGAGGGAGGGACGAAGGTCGCCCCGGTCTTCGAGGGCGGCGAACTGTGGGGTATCATCACGGAAGACGCGATCCTGACCGCCGTACTGGAGAACCTCGACGCCCTCGATGTCGGGCAGATATACACTGAAAACGTCATCACGATCACCGAGGAAGACGGTATCGGAAAGGCGATCAACCTCATGCGCGAGAACGTCATCTCGCGTCTCCCCGTGGTCGACGACTCCGGGATGCTCTCCGGCGTCGTCACGACCCACGACATCATCGACTTCGCCACCCGCAACGAGCAACGCATCACCGGAAAAGGTGACCGCGCCGGCGACCTGGACCGGATGCTCGACATCCCCGCGTACGACGTGATGTCCAGTCCCGTCGCGACGACGTCCATCGACGAGAGCGTCCGCGACGCCGTCGAACGGATGCTCGACAACGATTACTCCGGACTGGTCGTCACGCCCGAAGACGACGACCGCATCGTGGGCGGCGTCCTCACGAGAACTGACGTTCTCCGTGCGCTGACGTACACCGAGGAGGAACATATGGACGTTCAGATCACCAACATCGAACTCCTCGAAACCATCTCTCGGCAGGACATCCGCCAGAGCATCGAGCAGGTCTCGGACAAGTACAGCAAGATGCAGGTCCGACACGCTCACGTCCGCTTCCAGGAACACCAGGAGAAACTCCGCGGCACGCCGCTCATTCTCTGTCAGATCCGGATGCGGACGAACAGAGGCCAAATGATGGGTAGCGGCGAGGGGTACGGAGCCAAGCAGGGCTTCCACGTCGCCCTCGACAAACTCGAACGGAACGTACTCGAACAGAAAGGTATCCAGAGCGACGAGGAGTACCGGGGCCAGTTGCTCCGGAAACTCGGCGAGATCTAGGGCTCGTCGGCCGCCGCTAGGCCCTCGTCGGTGATCCGGAACGTGGCCGTCTCTCCGGCGGCCTTCGACCGGTGTTTTTCAAGCGTCGCTCGGCGGTTTCCGCCGCGGAAGCGGTCGATTCGAAGAACCGTTCCCGTCCAGTGCTCTAGGGTGTGCCCGCCCAGCGCCCGCGTTCGGTCCGACTCGGGGTCGGTGAACACCTGGTTAGTGATCACGACCGCGAGGTCGTGCCGGCGGGCGAGCGACAGCAGATGCGTCACCTGCCTGGCGACGTCCCGAAGCGACTCCCCGTTATCGCTTTCTTTCGTTCGTTCGAGACGGTAGAACCCGGTTGCGCTGTCGAGCACGATCAGGTCCGCCTCCTCGGCGAACTCGCTGGCGTCCTGAACTGCCTCCGCCTGCTCCTCGTAGTCGTGGGCCGATTCGACGACGATCCGAGAGGTCACTGACTCGGCGTCACCGTCGGTACGCCCCTGCGCTATCTGCTCGAACCGGTCGAGCGAAAGCCCCTCCGTGTCGATGTACACCGCCAGACCACCGTCCGCCGCCACGTCGACGGCGGCCGAGAGCGCGAGGTTCGTCTTGCCGGCCGCCGGCTGACCGTACACCTGCGTGACGGTGCCTCGCTCGAACCCGCCGCCGAGCAGGTCGTCGACGGGCGAACAGCCGGTCGGGATCGGCGTCTCGTCGTTCACACCCGTCGCTTGGCGGGTTTCGGGGAAAAAGCCCCCGGTCCGCGGAAGACTTTAACTCCGACGACTGCGAACGATCGCCTAGTGATAGTCGTCGCGACCGAGAACTTCGAACTGTACCACGGCGTCGTGAACGAACTCCGCGACAGGGGCGTGACGTTCACGACCATCGAACCGGGGGACCCGATCCCCGAGTCGACGACAGTTCTCGTCACGGACGCTCAGGGAGGGATCGCCGGCGGCGACGAGTCGGTCCCGAGCGACGTGGCAGTCATCACCGCCGACCCGGAGAGCCCCCGCCGTGCCGTCGAGTCGGCGCTTGCCGCCGTCCGCGGCGAAGGGGGTCGGACTATCGTCGGCGTCGACCCCGGCACGCGCCCCGGAATCGCCGTTTTGACGGGCGAGACGGTGGTCGCCGCGTTCCACGTCCCGTTAGAGGACGCGGTCGAGGTCATCCGGGAGGAGGTCGCAGACGCGCCGGACCCGGTCGTCCGTGTCGGCAACGGTGCGCGCCTTCAGGGGGCGACTATCGTCAACGACCTGGACGACGTTCGGGTCGAACTCGTCGACGAAACGGGGACGACGCCGTATCTCGGCACCGGCGCTCGCGGCATGGGCGACGTGCTCGCGGCGGTCAACATTGCCCGCATCGAGGGCGACATCGTCGACGAACGCGAGGTCGAACCGACCGAGGGCGAACTGAAGGTGATCAAGAACCGCTCGCGCGAGCAGTCGGCCCGGAACCGCGCTATCGACGAGGCGCTGGCACGGCGCGTCGCGAGCGGCGACCTCACTATCGACGAAGCGCTCGACGAACACGGGGACAGGTAGCGTTCATTTCACGGGTCTACCGTGATATCCGCCAGCGGACCGGGGTCCGAGACTCCGTCGTCCCGCCTCCGAAGCACATACTTCTGCCCGTCCGGGAGGGCGTCGGGCGCGGTGGACAGGAACGTTCATCGTGACGCCCCAAGTGTCGTATCCGAGTGATGATCTCCCATTCTGAATCACCGCAGGCATCTCCCCACTGTCGGTGCGAAAAAGGTATGGACCGGTTAGCGGGGAGTACCTAGCGGGTTGTTTTCGGCTTTCATCGGGAAACATCCGGAGAAAGTGCAATAACATTCCAGTTCACCCTCATGGAATTTATCCCTCTGCTCGTGGCTATAGCGTCCGGAGGTCACACAGTGTTTTTCCAAAACGACGAACTACAGTACGAGGTCGAGGTCGAGGAACCGGATCCGCACTTCGCGAAACTGCTTCAGCAGGCTATCGGCGGCGTCGAGGGGGAGATGCGCGTGGCGATGCAGTACATGTTCCAGGCGATGGCGCTTCCGGAGGAGCACAGCGACTTCCGGCACATGCTGATGGAGACGGCCGCCGAGGAACTCGGACACATCGAGATGCTTGCGACGGCGGTGACGAAGAACTTGCGCGGCGCGCCCCAGGAACTCCGCGAGGAGGCACAGGAGGACGCCGCCGTCGCCGCGGCGATGACGGGACAGAACCCCCGTCACTTCCTGTCGTCCGGGCTGTCCGCGATGCCGGTCGACAGCAACGGCACGCCGTTTAGCGGGAACTACGTCGTCGCGTCGGGGAACCTCGCGGCCGACATGTACGCGAACGTGATGGCCGAGTCGACCGGGCGACTGCTAGCGACCCGGCTGTACGAATACACGAACGACGAGGGGATGAAAGACATGCTCGCGTATCTCATCGCGCGCGACACGATGCATCAGAACCAGTGGCTGACGGTTCTCGACACGTTCGAGGACCATCTGCCGATCCCCGCGAGCTTCCCGCAGGAGAAGGAGAACCAGGAGTTCAACTACTCGTTCATGTCGACGGCGAGAGACCCGCACGAGGACCCTGCAACGCCGTGGACCCAGGGCGAGGCTCCGGACGGCAAAGGCGAGTTCTCGTTCCTGGCTGAACAGCCCGGCGGCGGATCCCCCGGCGTCGGTCCGGCCGACCCGACGACGAACAACGAGCCCGAATCCGAATAACGCACGAGTGCGTTCACCGTTTCCCTATTCTTTCACCGCGTTCTCCGCCCGCCGCAACACCTCGCGGAGCGCGAGCCCCGTCTCCCGCGCGACCCCGAGCGCGTCGTCGTACTCGGCGCTCACGTCGTACGTCTCGCCCGCGTCGTCGCTCGCCACTTTCACGTCCACATCGTAGGTGTCGCCGTCCACCGAGAGAGTCGCAGTCAGAAAGGCGCGTTCGGCGATCCAGCGGTGGGTCGCCCCGCTCTGCCGGACGCCGAGCGTTCCCGTCTCCTCCGCGAGGCGGCGCGCTACTGCCCGCGCGTCCTCGGGTTTCGCGATCACCTTCACGAGGTGGCCCGGGCGGGACTTCTTCATCGTCGTCGGGAGTATCGTCACGTCTCGCGCGCCTGCCTGCGAGAGCGATTCCTGTAGGCTTCCCAGCACCTCCGGCGTCACGTCGTCGACGTTCGTCTCCAGAACTGCAACGTCGTCGCCGACGAGGTGTCCGTCGTCCGTCGCATCCGCAACGCCGTGTCGGTCGTCCGACGTGTCCGAGACAGAGCTCCCGTCGTCCGCGCCGTGTGTGTGACCGTGGCCGTCGTCCGCGCCGTGTGCGTGACCGTGGCCGTCGTCCGCCGCGTCCGCCTCGCGCTCCGCTCCGACGAACGCGCGCAGCACGTTCGGTCGTTCGTCGAAGTCGTAGCCGCCGACCCCGTACCCCGACGCCGTCACGTCCAGCGGCGGCAACTGGCCGACGCCGTCGGCGAAGTGCGCGAGTATCGCCGCACCCGTCGGCGTGAGCAGTTCAGCGTCGACCGGGCCGCCCTGAATCGCCCAGTCCGCACGTTCGACTATCTCGACGACCGCCGGCGCGGGAACCGGATACACGCCGTGACTCATCTCGGCGGTCCCGCCGCCGGTCCGGACCGGCGTGGTGACAACCCTGTCGACCCCTACGTCATCGACCAGCAGCGCCGCCCCGACCACGTCGGCGATGGCGTCGTCAGCGCCCACCTCGTGGAAGTGCGTCTCGGCGAGGTCGGTCCCGTGGACCGCCGCTTCGGCCTCGCCGAGGATCTCGAAGACGGCTTTCGCGTCCGCCGCGACGCTGGCCGGGAGATTCATCCCCTCGACGATCTCGATTACCTCGGGGTAGGTTCGGGCGGGGCCGCGACCCTCGGCGGATCGCTCGTGGTCGTGAGTGTGGGAGTGTTCGTGGTCGTGATCGTGGGTGTGAGAGTGGTCGTGGCTGTGAGTCTCTTCGTGATCGCGGCTGTGGTCGTGTTCATCGCTGTCGCGGGTTTGATCGTCGTCCCGTCCGTCGCTGACGAGCACGCGGATGTCGGTCGCTCCGATTCCGTGTTCCGTTCGCTCGTCGACCACGTATTCAACGTCGAGAGCGGCCGTTACGGGAGCAAGCGCGTCGGGGTCGGCACCTGCCGCGACGAGAGCGCCGAGGAGCATATCGCCGCTGGCTCCCATCCGGCCGTCGAAGGCGAGCGTTCGCATATCACACGTTCGGAAGTGACGGCTGGTCAAAGTTCGGGTCCGGGAACGTCACGCCTTTGTGTTCCCCGGTTCAATATCAAGTGGTACCATATGACACGAGACAGGGTAAACAGCGGGGGTGACCCCCCCATAACAAAAGACATATCGGGACCGGCGTCTGAATGCAAACCATCTCTACCGCTGTGAAATCATGAACGAAGTTCAACTCGAGGTCGCAAAAGCGTACCCGAACGACTCGGGGCGCGGTATCGCTCGCCTCGACCCGGACACGCTCCTCCACCTGAAGCTGAGTCCGGGCGACATCATCGAAATCGAGGGTGCTGACACGACCGCGGCGAAGGTGTGGCGCGCCGACCGGCAGGACTGGAACACGGACACAGTTCGTATCGACGGATTCACGCGACAGAACTCGGACGTGGGGATCGGCGAGCGCGTGACGATCCGCAAGGCCGAGGCGACGAAGGCCGACTCGCTGGTGCTCGCGCCGCCCGAGGAGGCGAGCGTCCAGTTCGGCAGCGACGCTGCCGGCATGGTGAAACGGCAGATACTGAAGCGGCCGGTCGTCGAACGCGACATCGTTCCGGTGATGTCGTCGACGAACCACCCGTTCATGCGCTCGCCGGGACAGGCGATCCCGCTCATCGCCGTCGAGACGGAACCCGAGGGCGTCGTCCTGATTACCGAGGACACCGACGTCGAACTCCGCGAGGAGCCGATCAGCGGGTTCGAGAAGACGGGCGGCGGGATCACGTACGAAGACATCGGCGGACTCCAGTCGGAGATCCAGCGGGTCCGGGAGATGGTGGAGCTCCCGATGAAACACCCGCAGATATTCAAGAAACTCGGGATCGAACCGCCCCAGGGGGTGTTGCTCCACGGACCGCCCGGCACCGGGAAGACCCTCCTTGCGAAGGCGGTGGCTAACGAGACGTCTGCGAGTTTCTTCTCTATCGCCGGTCCGGAGATCATCTCGAAGTACTACGGCGAATCCGAGCAGCAACTCCGGGAGATATTCGAGGACGCGACGGAAGAAGCTCCCTCTATCATCTTCATCGACGAGCTCGACTCCATCGCGCCGAAACGCGAGGACGTGACGGGCGAAGTCGAGCGCCGCGTCGTCGCCCAGTTGCTGACGATGATGGACGGCCTCGAATCGCGCGGTCAGGTCATCGTCATCGCGGCGACGAACCGCGTCGACTCGGTCGACCCCGCGCTTCGCCGGCCGGGTCGCTTCGACCGCGAGATCGAGATCGGCGTCCCCGACGAGATGGGTCGCGAGGAGATACTCCAGATCCACACGCGCGGCATGCCGCTGTCCGACGACGTCAACCTGGGTCACCTCGCGGATGAGACCCACGGCTTCGTCGGCGCGGACATCGAGAGCCTGACGAAAGAGGCCGCGATGAAGGCACTGCGGCGATACCTCCCCGAGATCGACTTGGACGAGGAGGACATCCCGCCGAGCCTCATCGACCGGATGATCGTCAAACGCCAGGACTTCCGCGGCGCGCTGAACGAGGTCGAACCGTCCGCGCTACGGGAGGTCCTCGTCGAACTCCCGAAGATATCCTGGGACGACGTCGGCGGCCTGAACGAGGCGAAAGAGCAGGTTCAAGAGAGCGTCGAGTGGCCGCTCACCTCGCCGGAGAAGTTCGAGCGCCTCGGCATCGACCCGCCGAGCGGCGTCTTGCTGTACGGCCCGCCCGGAACCGGGAAGACCCTGATGGCGAAAGCCGTCGCCAACGAGACCAACGCCAACTTCATCTCGGTGCGCGGCCCGCAACTGCTGTCGAAGTGGGTCGGCGAGTCGGAGAAGGCGATCCGGCAGACCTTCCGGAAGGCACGGCAGGTGTCGCCGACGGTCATCTTCTTCGACGAACTCGACAGCCTCGCTCCGGGTCGTGGCGGTGAGATGGGGAGCAACGTCAGCGAGCGCGTCGTCAACCAACTGCTGACGGAACTCGACGGCCTCGAAGACATGGAGGACGTCATGGTCATCGGCGCGACCAACCGGCCGGACATCATCGACCCGGCGCTGATCCGCTCCGGGCGGTTCGACCGGATGGTGATGATCGGTCAGCCCGACGTCGAGGGTCGCGAGCGTATCCTCGACATCCACACGGCGGACACGCCGCTGGCCGCGGACGTGTCGCTGCCGGAAATCGCAGAGATAACTGACGGCTATGTCGGGAGCGACCTGGAAAGCATCGCGCGCGAGGCCGCTATCGAGGCGCTTCGCGAGGACGACGACGCCGAAACCGTCGAGATGCGCCACTTCCGCAAGGCGCTCGAAAACGTCCGGCCGACGATAACTGAGGACATCCTCGATTACTACGAGCGGATGGAAGACCAGTTCAAGGGCGGCACCGGCGACCCTGCACACGACAAAGCCGGCGGTCGCATCGGATTCCAGTAGGCCGACCGTCGGCTCTCGCAGGCGAACCGCTTTTTCCAGCGCGCTACACGTTTTCGCGGCGGATCGACGATAACGTTTTAAACGTCTGATACGTACGCCAGTTGTAACATCCGTGAAGGGACGATCGCCCGGCGAACCGGACGAAGACGCGCTCACCGGCGGCGAGGACCCGTACAGCGCCTTCCGGGACCCGACGATCATGATCCTCGTCGGCATCGTCTGTGGCACGCTTGTCGCCATGGTTATCGGTCTGGGCGGTCCGGGTGCGGTGGCTGGAAACGAGAGCGGGCCGGTCTTCCCGTTCCCCGACCTCGACGACGGCGACTCGGCGACGGCCGTCGAACTTCGGATCGACGCGAACAGGTCGACGAGCAGACCCGGCGACGCCGTTACGTTCACCGTCGAACGCGCGGGGGATGACCCGGTCGCGAACGCGTCGTTGCGCGTCGGCGGGGAACGGTACAGAACCGGCGACGACGGGACCGTCACAGTACGGTTCGACCGCGGCGGCGAGTACACGGTCAGGGCAACGGCGTCAGCTGACGGGATCAACTTCATCGACGCGCGGCGAACGGTCACGGTGGAGCGGTACGTCACCGACCTGGACATCCGGGCGAACGCGTCTCGTGCGACGGCCGGCGATGCGGTCCGATTTACCGTCACGGACGGGACGGATCCGGTCGAGGGAACCGTCGAAGTCGCCGGGAAGGGACACACAACCGGCGCGGACGGCACCGTCGTCGTCATCTTCGAGCGAGCGGGCGAGTTCACCGCGACGGCGAGCAAAGGCCGGACTCCGACGACGCGATTCAACCGGAGTTCGGTCGACGTATCGGTCACTCGCCGGCGAGCGTCGCTCTCGCTCACCGTCGAGGACGACCCCGTTGCCCACGAACCGGTCCGGGTTCGCGTGACCCGCGACGACACCGGCGGCCCGGCCAACGCGACAGTTACCGTCGACGGGAAGACGTACGAGACGGACGACGACGGCATCGTCAACGTCACCGTCGAAGCCGCTGGCGAGGTTGCGTTCACCGCCAGCGCGCCCGACACGCCCGCGGTCACGTTCGACGACGCCGCACTGACGGTCGCAGTCGACCGCCGGACGGTGTCGTTGGCGCTCGCGGCGAACCGGACTCGCGTCGAGAAGGGTGCGGTGGTTCGGTTCGATCTGACCCGCGAGGACACCGGGGAACCGGTCGACGGCTCACTGTCCGTCGGTAACGCGACCCACGCAACCGGCGCGGACGGGACGGTGAACGTGACGTTCGACGATCCCGGGACCGTGCCCGTCCGCGGCCTGCGAACCGACACGGCGACCGAGACGTTCGAGGCTGACGGCTACACCGTCTCCGTCCGCGGGGCCGACTTCACCCTCTCGTCGCTCGACGCTCCCGACGAAGTGGCGCGCGGTGAGAACGTCACGGTCGAGGCGACGGTGACGAACGCGGGCAACGAACCGGGAGGACAGTGGGTGAAATACCGGTTCGACGACGCCGTGGCCGACCGTGAGTACGTCAGACTAAACGCCGGAGAGTCGCGGACGGTCGATCTAACGACGCGGGTCGCTGAGAACGCGTCGACCGGCGAGTACTCTCATGGCGTAGAGTCGGATGACGCGGATATCGAGGCGACGATAACGGTCGCGGAGCGAGAGGACGCGTTCGAGACGAGATCCGCTCGAGCGCTCGTTCTGACTGTAAACTCGATATATTGACTCATAGACTGTTGTAAAGGATCTCGACGCCTCTCAGGGCGTCGTGAAACGTAGTAGGAGGTTGGTACGATCCGTAAAACGGAGCGAAATAAAGCGAACGCTCTGACGGTTATATGGTCTGACGTACTGTAGGACTGTTCAAGCGCGACAACAATGTCACGTCCCTCCCCCTTCCACAGCGAACAAGCACCCTCCGACGCGAGTGACAACCGCAACGGTCGACAGTCGGTACTTGACCGACTCGATTCGTCCCTGTTCACCGCGCCGATCAGAATGATTAGCTTCTGGATGGCCGTTGCCCTCCCGTTCCTCCACGTGCCGTTACTCCTCCGCGGTCTGACAGATCCGTCACAGACGATCACCTTCCTCGGGCTACTCGTCGTCAATATGGTGGCGCTTCTGATCGGCCATTCGTACAACACGACCTGACGGCAGTCGCGGCCCCGAACTCCCCTGCTGACGCCATCTTCTATCGTCCCCTGTGGTCCCTCGTCTCGCAGTCAGTCGACCACGGCTCGCTTGATACCTTCGACCTCCTTGGTCAGCGCCCGCCGCTTTATCAGGACGAACCCGGCGAAGATAACGAGGAAGCCGACGACCGTCGGGACGCCGATTATCTCACCGAGGAACAGCCACCCCGACACTGCGGCGAATATCGGCGCGACGTACGACACGAGATTGATCTCGATGGGGCCGAGACGCTCGAGCAGATCGAAGTAGACGAGGAAGCCGAGAGCGCTCGCGACGACCGAGAGATAGGCGACGGCCGCGACCGCTTCGACGGTCCAGGTTATCGCCGCGAACGACTCGTTTGGCAACGCGGCGCTCAGGACGTGCATCAGTAACGCGCCGAAAACCATCGACCACGCCTCCAGCGTCTCGATAGGGAGTTCGGCCTCGATCCGACGCGTCAAGACGCTTCCGAGGGCGAACGCCGCCGCCGCGCCGAAGACGAGTAGTTTCGCGACCACGTCCTCGGCCAGCAGGTTCGACGGGTCGGGTTGCGCCAGGATAGCAACGCCGAGAAGGCCGAGGACGAGGCCGGCGATGCCGGCGGTCGTCATGCGTTCGCTCGGTAACAGCATCCGGGCGAATCCGGCCGTTAGAACGGGAGAGAGCGAGACGACCACTGCGGCGGCCGCACTCGTCGTGTTCAGTTCGCCGATAAACAGCAAGGCGTGGTAGGCGGCGATCATCAGCGACGCGCCGACGGCGACCAGAGCCCACTGGCCGCGCCCGCGTGGGAACGGGTCGTCGACGACGTACGCGGCGTAGCCGAGCATCAACACCCCGGCGATATCGTATCGGATGGCCGCAAACAGCACGGGCGGGAAATACGCCAACCCGGCCTTGATCGCCATAAACGCCGTCCCCCAGACGGCCGCCAGTACGACGAACAGCAACACGTTTCGATAGCGGGTCACACTGGCCGTTTTACACACACCGGACTGAATGTTTCGATCCGTAACACCGTACTGTCCCGAACTATCCCTCCTTTCAGTTTAGATATCGTGGGGATCCAACCCGAATATCCAGTATATCAAACGCCTGTGTCCGAGCGCGGGACTACAACGACCCGACTCAGTCGGTACCCCAAACAAATCCACGGTAGCCGGCAAGGAGCGGGTTCGCCCGGTGTATTTATACGGAAACGGGTCCTTGTAACAGTATGGCCGTTCATGGCCGGCCCGCGTTGCGGGATCTCTTCGACGAGTCACCGACGCCACACATCGCCCATCCACCCGAAACTCATCATCGGGACTTCTATGTCGCTACCGACGGTTCGTTCAGAGCCTCGGATCCGGGCGGACTCGGCGTCGTCATCGAGACTCGCGACGGGACGAAAGTGACGCGGCTTTCCCTCCCGGATAGCGCTCCTGATAACAACGTCGCCGAGTACCGTGCGCTCCATCTCGGACTCGACGTGCTCGACGCTCGCGCGCCGCCCGATGCACGGGTCGGTCTCCTGTTGGACCACGACGACCTCGCCGAGAACGTCAACGCCGCGGTACTCGCCGCGCGTCACCCGGACAACGACCCGCCCCGACCGTACTCGGTCCCGGACGGGAGCGCCAACCACTGGCGCGGTATTCGGGCGCGCCTCGCGACGTTCGGCGAGATCCGCGCCGCGCGCATCCGGAGCGAGCAGAACCCGGCCCACCCGCTCGCCAACACGCCGGACCACTACGAACACGTCAACCGCGAATCCGCCCGCTGCGTCCTGCCGAAAACGCACGAACCGGACGCCGCGGCCGATCCGCGGTTCCCGCCGCCGTCGCGTGCCGACCGCCACGCGAACGAGGCGAGCGACTAAGCCGGACTCCGCTGTCCGCACGCCGGCGAAGACCTATCTCTACGGGCCAAAACACTCCGTCGGGACAACCTCGACGGGGGCCGTCCCCGGGAGTCGGCCGCTCGCGTTCGTTACGGAGAATCAAGGAGAAAGTTCCGCCCGTCAGGGCGGGGAAGATGTCAATCCTCTTGTTGTGCGTCGACCACCGCGACGCCCGCCAGGTTCACGATGTCTTTGACCTCGTCGCCCCGCTGGAGGACGTGGACGGGTTTGTCCATGCCGACGAGCATCGGGCCGATGGCCTCCGCGCCGCCGAGGCGCTGGAGGAGTTTGTAGCCGATGTTGCCCGCCTCAAGGTTCGGGAAGATCAGCACGTTTGCAGGGTCATCGAGGTCAGAGAACTCGTACGTCCCTTCGAGAATGTCTTCGACGACGGCCGTATCGGCCTGCATCTCGCCGTCGACGGCGAAGTCCACGCTGTTGTCCTCGCGGAGGCGGCGAGCGGCCTCGCGGGGCTTGCGCGTCCCCTGGTTGTCGACGCTGCCGAAGTTCGAATACGACAGCATCGCCGCTCTCGGCTCGATGTTGAACCGGCGCGCGAGTTCGGCGGTGTGGCGGGTGACCTCGGCGAGAACGTCCTCGTCGGGGTTTTGGTTGACCGTCGTGTCGGCGCAGAAGACGACGCGGTTCTTGAACGTGAGCATGTAGACACCGGCCGCGTAATCGGCGTCATCGGCGGTTCCGATCACCTGTAGCGGCGGCCGTAGCGCCGACGGGTAATTGTGGGTCAGCCCCGTGAGCAAGGCGTCGGCGTCGCCGCGTTCGACCATGACGCTGCCGAAGTAGTTCGTGTCGCCGCGGATCAGTTCCTCGGCCTCGTTCTCCGTGATCCCTTTCCGACGGCGGATCTCGTAGAGGTGGTCGGTGTAGTCGTCGTAATCGCCGCTGCGCGGGTCGGCTATCTCGGGCTCGAAGTCGAGTCCGAGTTGCCGGGCGGTCGTCCGGATGCTGTCGGCGTTGCCGAGGAGTATCGGCTCGGCGATCCCCTGTTCCTGGATCTGGTAGGCCGCGCGGATCATCTTCTCGTCGTCGCCCTCGGCCAGCGCGACACGTTTCGGGTCGGACTTGGCCTTGTTGAGAACGACGCGCATCATCTCGCGGGATTTGCCCAGGCGGGCCTCTAACCGCTCGACGTACGCTTCCTCGTCGAGTTCCGCACGGGCCGCGTCGCTTTCTATCGCCGCCCTCGCGACTGCGGGTGCCACTTCGAACAGCACGCGCGGGTCGAGCGGTTTCGGGATGATGTAGTCCGGGCCGAACTGGAGCGGCTGGTCGCCGTACGCCTTCACCACGGCGTCCGGTACGTCCTGTTTCGCCAGGTCCGCAAGCGCCTCGGCGGCGGCGACTTTCATCGCCTCGTTTATCTCCGTCGCCCGCACGTCGAGCGCGCCGCGGAAGATGAAGGGGAACCCGAGAACGTTGTTGACCTGATTCGGGTAGTCCGAGCGACCGGTCGCCATGATGACGTGGTCGTCGCGGGCCGCTTTCGCCTCCTCGTAGCCGATCTCCGGGTCAGGGTTCGCCATGGCGAAGATGATCGGGTCGTCGTTCATCGACTGGACCATCTCCTGGTCGACGATGCCGCCGATAGAGAGGCCAACGAACACGTCAGCACTGTCCATCGCGTCCGCGAGGTCACCCTCGGGAACGTCCCGGGCGAACTCCTGTTTGTACTCGTTGACGTCGCCGTGTCGGGCGCGCTCCTCAGTGATGATCCCCGAGGAGTCACACATCGTGATGTTCTCTTTGCTCGCGCCCAGCGAGACGTAGAACCGGGCGGTGGCGATCGCGCTCGCCCCCGCTCCGGAGAAGACGATGTCGAGGTCGGAGAGGTCCTTTTCGGCGATCTCGACGGCGTTCAGCAGCGCCGCGCCGCTGATGATGGCCGTGCCGTGCTGGTCGTCGTGGAACACGGGGATAGACAGCTTCTCCCGGAGTTCCTCCTCGATGGTGAAACACTCCGGAGCCTTGATGTCCTCCAGGTTGATCCCGCCGAACGTTGGCTCCATCTGTACGACGGTGTCGACGAACTCGTGCGGGTCGTTCTCGGCGAGTTCGATGTCGAACACGTCGATGTCGGCGAACCGCTTGAACAGTACGCCTTTCCCCTCCATGACGGGTTTCGACGCCTGCGCTCCGATGTCGCCGAGTCCGAGCACGGCTGACCCGTTCGACACGACGCCGACCAGATTCCCCTTCGCCGTGTACTTGTAGGCGTCCTCCGGGTTCTCACTGATCCGCAGGCACGGTTCGGCGACGCCCGGCGAGTACGCGAGCGAGAGGTCGCGCTGCGTGTTCGTCGGTTTCGTCGTGGATATCTCTATCTTGCCGGGTGGTTCTTCGCGGTGATACTCTAGCGAGTCCTCGTCGAGTCCCATGTACGGAGAACGTCGCCATCAGCCGTTATAAACTTTGACGAAACGACAGTTCGTCATTCGTCGAAATCACGGCGAAAGCGGGCGGTGGCGGTCGACAGTCACGTCGCGGTCGACCGCCGCGACGACCTCGGTCGGCCACCGACCGGTCCGCGTGAGGACCTCGAAGCCGTCCTCGGTGACGAGAACGGTGTCCTCGCTTTTCGCCCCCTGAACCGTCGGGTTCCAGGCGTAGCCCATCGGCGTCGTCACCGGGCCGTCGTGGCCCGGGGTCGCGATCCACTCGCGTCCGGCAAACCCGGCGGCACCGCCCTGATGGTGGCGTTTCCACTCTCCCTCGTGGCCGACGGCCTCGTAGGCGTCCCGAACCGCGTCGAAGACGGCCCCTGCGGCGTCGCCGTTCGCCGCCGCCTCCTGCGTCGCGGCGAGCGCCGTCGCCTCGACGGTCATCGCCGCGTCGTGGCGCTCCTCCAGCCACTCCGGGGGGTCGAACGCGACCGTCCGGGTGAGACTCGCGTGTAAACCGCCGCTCTCCGCGGTGATCGAGACGAGTGCGTACGCCCCCAGTTCCTCCCGTTTCGGCGTGTAGTGACGGTACGTCTGGGCGCGCTCCGCGCCGCCGACCAGCACCACCGGCGCTTCGAGATCCCGCGCCGACATCGCGACCCGGAGCGCGGAGGCGACTTCATGCTCCGTGTCTTCCGGTTCGATCTCCTTGCACACCGCCTCCAGCGCGGCGGCCGCCTTCTGCCCGAGTTCGCGGTACTGTTCGATGTCGGCCTCGGTCAGCGGCTGCCGGAGCGACGAAGTGTCGACCGTCTCGAACCCGGGAACGTCGAAGTCCGCGGCCGCGGGCTCCGTCGCGTGGGTCCGGACGCCGTCGGCCAGCGAGGAGTCGTACCACTCAGTCTCGTGGACGGTCACGTCGTCGTCGAGTTCCTCGGCGGCGAGACGCGGCGCTTCGATGTTGTCCGTGACGACGGTGACGCTCTCGCCGTCGTATCCGGCGGCAGCCACGCCGACGGGCGCAGAGCGGTCCACGACGTTGTCGCCGCCGGCGAGCCACGCGAAACTGTTCGGTTGCGCGAACCAGACGGATTCGAGGTCGTTCTCCGCCAGATACGCGTCGAGTCGCTCCTCTCTCATGCTCGCTACCAGTCCGTACCCGTTCTTGAAGCCACCGGACGGTTGTCGAGTTCCGCGGCCCTAAACGCGGGAAATCACTCGCCGAAACCGCGTGACATAAGTGCGCGAGCGACTGATTTCTAAACAATGTCCTCGACTTCCGGGTCGAACGGCACGGACCGCTTTCGGGGCCTCGCCGTCGCCACGGCGATCATGACGTTCCTCCTGATCCTGATCGGCCTCTACACGGCGACGGCTGGGTTCGGTCTCACCTGCGAAACGCGCTGGCCGTTCTGCGACGGGGCGGTGTTCGGCCTGTTCCCGGCCAACTGGGGGAGTTTCGTCGAGTGGTTCCACCGGCTGGTGGCGATGGCAACGGGGTTCATGATCCTCGGCCTGACCGCCGCCGCCTGGCGGGGCGGTCGCTCCCGTCGAGTCCGGTACGCGGCGGCGACGGCGACGCTCGTCCTGCCGACGCAGATCGTTCTCGGGGCGCTCACCGTCACCGAGTACGAACTCCTGATCCTCGCGGCGCACTTCGCCACGGCGTTGCTGATCTTTCTGCCCGTGACCGCGGTCGCGGCTTGGGCGCTCGCCGACGGTGACACGACACGCGGTGAGGGGACGGCCGCTACCCGCGCCGGAGACGACCGAAACGCCGACGCAAGCGACGACGGCGAGCGCAGAGACGCCGCCCGACTGGCCCGGATCGCTGCCCTCCCGCCGGTGATACTCGGCGTTCCGGTGGCCGTCGCCGCCTGGTCGTTTTCGGACGGCCCGGCAGTCGACCGCGCCGGTCTCGTCGCGGCCACCGCCGTCCCTCTCGCCGCCTTCGCACTCGCGTCCGGCCCGGCGGTTCGACGCCTCGCCGGCGGGACGCGCCGCTCGCGATCGCGGATAGCGCTCGGCGGGTCGCTCCCGTTGCTCCTGCTCGGTGTCGTGCTCACGCCCGGACTGATACTCACGTCTCTCGGCGCGACTATCGGCTACTACGCCGCGAGCCTGGCCGCGTTAGCCGCCCTGTTCGCCGCCGGTCTGTGGCTGGGGGACGTCGACGTCGCCGGACAATCGCACGTCCGGCTTGTCTCGTTCGCCGCCGCGGGGACGCTCGCGGTCCAGTTGCTGATCAGTCGCGTCTGGCTCACGGGTAACACGGTGGCAGTGGCCGTCGGACTCAACCTCGTCGTCCTCGTCGCCACGCTCGCCGCGTTCCGATTGAGTTCACGACGGGACGGCTCGGACCCGCCCGGCGGTCGCTCCGCCGCCGTCGAGTAGCGCAACTCGCCACGCCGTCGGACCCGTCCGGACAGGTCGGGTCGGCCTCGCCGTTCCGGAAGTCGTCGTAAACCCTGTTATCCGACGCACTTCCCTGACGAACACGAATTAAAGCATTTACATAGGTATAGCCACTGCTTTTTCGGTATGGATCGACGTACGTATCTTAAAACATCGGTAAGTACCGTCGCAGGACTAGGAATCGCCGGCTGTCTCGACTCGATCACCGGTGGCGGTGACGACGACCAGACTCTCACGCCCGCAACCAATCCGGGGTTCGCACCGTTCGAGATGAAAGAGAACGGAGAACTCGTCGGCTTCGACGTGGACCTGCTCAACGCCGTTATCGACGAAACCGAGTACGAACTCGGCGAGTGGCAGGAGTTCGATTTCACGTCGCTCGTCCCCGCACTCGACAACGACCGGGCGGACGTCGTCGCCGCCGCGATGACGATCAACGACGAGCGAAAACAGACGGTCGACTTCACGGACCCCTACTACAGCGCGGATCAGGCTGTCCTCGTACAGGAGGGGAGCGATTTCTCGCCGGAGTCGATGGACGACCTCGCCGGCCACGACATCGGTGCACAGGGCGGGACGACCGGCGAAGGGCTGATCCAGGACCGGATCGAGAACGGCACGTACGAGGAGTCCAACTACAACACCTACGACAACTACGTCTTCTCCGTCGAGGACCTGGAGAACGGCAACATCGAAGCCGTCGTGCTTGACGACCCTGTTGCTAACACGTTCGCATCCAACCGCGACGTCGAGGTCGCCTTCGTCTTCGAGACCGACGAGGAGTACGGGTTCGCCGTTCAGAAGGGGGCCGACGATGTTCGGACCGCTCTCAACGAGGGACTGCAGGCAGTCCGGGACAACGGCACGTACGAGGAACTGACGAACAAGTGGTTCGCCTCGGAGTAATTCGATGCTACAGGCCCTCGCCGACGCGTCGTTCGGGGCCGTGGTCCTCCAGAGTGGGGACTGGGGTTTCGTCTTCGAAAACGCCGACTATCTGCTAGAGGGGACGCTGACGACGGTGTTGCTCACCGTGGCGAGCGTCCTGCTCGGCTTTCTGGTCGGCTTTCCCGCCGGGGTGGTTGAGGTGTACGGCGGTCGCGTACTGCGGGCGATAGTCGGGACGGCCGGCGTCGTGTTACGCGGCACCCCGATCCTGGTGATCTTCTTCTTCGGCTACTTCGTGTTTCGCTTCGGGGGCGCGTTCGAGACGGCGATCGTCGGTCTCGGCCTGCGAAGCGCCGCGTATCAGTCCCAGATATTCCGCGGGTCCATCCAGAGCGTGAGCGAGGGCCAGATGGAGGGGGCCCGCTCGGTCGGCATGTCGAAACTGGAAGCGATCCGGTGGGTGGTCGTGCCGCAGGCGCTCCGTCGTTCGATCCCCGGGTTCCAGAACGAGATGACTATCGTCCTCAAGGACACCTCGATCGCGTACGCCATCGGCGTCGCGGAACTCCTGACGCTGAGTCGCGAACTGTTCATCCAGGAGACGACCGCCGTGATGGAGGTGTTCCTGTTCGCCAGCGCCATCTACTTCGTGCTGACGTTCACGACGAACCGCGGACTCGACTACCTCGGCCAGTACTACGGTATCCCCACGGAGGAATCAGTATGAATCCACTGCTACGTCTCGACTCGGTGTACAAGAGCTACGGCGACGAGGAGGTACTGCGCGGCGTCTCCCTCGACATGGAGGTCGGCGACGTGGAGGTCGTCGTCGGTCCCAGCGGGAGCGGCAAATCGACGCTACTGCGCTGTGTCAACCGCCTCACGGAAATCGACGACGGCGACATCTATCTCGACGGCGACCGGGTGACCGCCCCGGACACCGACGTGAACGAACTCCGGCGCGACGTCGGGATGGTGTTTCAGGACTTCAACCTCTTCGCGCACAAGACGGCGCTGGGCAACGTGACTCTCGGCCTACGACGCGTCCGCGGCATGGGCAAGGTCGAGGCCCGCGAGAAGGCGATGGAGCATCTCGACCAAGTCGGTCTGGGGGACCAGGCCGACTCCTACCCGGCGGAGCTTTCCGGCGGGCAGAAACAGCGTGTCGGCATCGCTCGCGCGCTCGCGATGGACCCGAAACTGATTCTGTTCGACGAACCGACGAGCGCGCTCGACCCCGAACTCATCGGCGAGGTGACTGAAGTGATGCGCGATCTCGCGTCGGGCGGGATGACGATGCTCGTCGTTACCCACGAGATGACCTTCGCCAGAGAGGCCGCCTCCACCATGACGTTCCTCGACCAGGGGGAAATAGTAGAGCGCGGCCCGCCGGAACAGCTTTTCGACAGATCGGAGCGGAAACGAACGAGAGAGTTCCTCAGTCGGATCACGGCCCGCCACGGTGACGCGCAGCCATGAGCGAGACGGCGACGCGCTCCCGCACGGGCATATTTCGGTCGCTCTCGCCCGGCCAGGTCGTTACCGCCGCGGCGGGGATCCTGTTCTGGGGATGGCTCGCCGTCCGCCTGCTGAACGACTGGGGAGTCGTCGACGCCGGCGCGGCGCCCGACGAACCGTTCGTCGACCCCGCCGGCCTTCCCGAGTGGATCCCTGAGTGGGTCGCCTTCGCCGTCGAGTTCCTCCCGCAGATGGCAAGCGGCGTCTATCTCACCGTCGTGCTGACCGTCGCCGGTATCACGTTCGGGTTCGTCCTCGCCGTGCCGCTTTCGATCGCCCGCGTGTACGGGACCACTTCGTCGTATCTCTCGCTCGCGTTCACCGAACTGATCCGTGGGACGCCGCTGCTCGTCCAGTTGTTCGTCCTCTACTACGGTATCGGTTTGACCTCGTTCCTCGGCGGCCTACCCGGTGTCGGTCAGGGTTGGGTTCCCGACGAGGCGGTGTGGGTTGCCATCGTGGGCTTCACGATAAACAGCGCCGCCTATCAGGCAGAGTACATTCGATCGGCGCTCATCAGCGTCGAAGAGAGCCAGTTGACCGCCGCGCGAGCTATCGGACTGTCGAAACTCGACGGCATCCGGTACGTGGTTCTGCCGCAGGGCCTTCGCTACGCCATCCCGGGGTGGACGAACGAACTCGTCTACCTCATCAAGTACTCCTCGCTGGCGGCGTTCATCACCGTCCCCGAACTGTTCCACCAGGCACAGGACATATCGTCGAACAACTTCCGGTACACCGCCGTGTTCACCCTGGCCGGCGTGCTGTATCTCGCGCTGGTGATATCGGCCGCGAAACTGATGGAGACCGTCGAACGCCGGACGTCCATCCCCGGTGTCGGCCGAATCAAGGGACGCCAGTAGACAGTCCTCCTGCGTCGCGACAGTAGTCTCCTCAGCTCGAAACTTTCGTTCATGTTTCTGATATAACTACTAGGAGAACCGCCCTGCACTGTGTCGGTAGTTTCCACGACCTTGGATCCCGAACTATTATAGTCTCGTCAACTGACCGCTAGAGCGTGGTTTACGAAACGGGTAATCGGACGGTAGACGACGCAGTCGAACGTGTCCTCGCCGGCGAACAACTCGACCGGCGCGACGGGTTGGCGCTCTACGCGCAACCGGTCGACGACCTCGCGCCGGCCGCCGACTACGTGCGTTCGCAGTTCGGCGACGACACGGTCGACGCCTGTTCCATCGTGAACGCGAAGGCGGGCGACTGCGCCGAGGACTGCGGGTTCTGCGCGCAGTCGGTGCATTTCGACACCGGCATCGACACCTACGGCTTTCTCGGGCCCGAGAAGATACTGGAGGCGGCGAAACGCGCCGAGCGGGACGGCGCTCAGCGGTTCGGTATCGTCGTGGCCGAGAAAGGCGTCTCGAAAGAGCACCGACCGGATGAGTGGGACGAAGTGCTGGAGGCGATCCGCCTCGTCCGCGATGAGACGGACGTAGAAGTAGACGCCTCGCTCGGCATCCTCACGGAGGAAGAGGCCGCTATCCTCGCCGACGAGGGGATCAACCATTACAATCACAACATCGAAACGTCGCCGCGCTACTTCCCCGAAATCGTCGGCACCCACGAGTTCGAGGACCGTGTGAAGACGCTCGAAATCGCCAAAGAGGCCGGGATGGACCTCTGTGCGGGGGTCATCCTCGGCATGGGCGAGTCGCCGACCGACCGCGTGGAGGCGGCCGTCGCGCTACAGGATATCGGGATTTCATCGCTTCCGGTGAACGTGCTCAATCCCGTGGCGGGGACCCCGCTGGGCGAGGAGCCCCGAGACGTAACTAGCGCCGCCGAAGACGGCACTCCGGCGGCGGACATCACAACCGAGGGAATCGTCAAGACAGTCGCTGTGTACCGACTGCTCCACCCGGAGGCCCGCGTCCGCCTGACCGGCGGTCGCGAGGTCAACCTCTCACCGGATGAGCAGCATCTCCCGTTCGAAGCGGGCGCTGACGGGATCCTCACCGGCGACTATCTCACGACTGGCGGCCAGTCCCCCGGCGACGACATAGAAGTGATGGAACGCGCGGGGATGGAACCGAACACCGACGCGAACGAATTCGACCCCGAACGGGTGAAAGAGCGGTCGACGGACGGCGACGACGCGGCCGCCGAGACCGCTGCGGGGTCTGCGACCAGCAACGCGACACAGGATTAGATATGGACGAAATCACTTTCGCGGTACTCGGCACCGGCGGTATCGGCAGACGGACGCTCGAAGTCTCGAAGGACAAGGACGCGCTCGTTCCCGTCGCGGCCTGCGACCGAAACGGCATCGCCGTCGACCACGGCGGCCTCGACGTGGACGAACTGCTGGACGCGACCGAGGGGAACATCGCCAGCGGTCCGGACGACGGGGCCGTCACCGACGGGGGGACGGCGGCCGTCAAACAGAGAGGCGAGGACGCGGGCGTCGCCGCCTCGGCACAGGCAGAGCCTACGGAGACGCCGATCGAGGACATAATCGCCGATAGCGACGCTATCGACGCGGTCCTGATCGCATTGCCGAACCTGGAACACGATTTCATCCCGCGCGTGGGCGAACAGTTCGCAAAGGCGGGTTACGAGGGCGTCCTCGTGGACGTGCTCAAGCGCTCCCGGGTTATCGGGATGCTCGACGACCGCGCCGACGAGTTCGAGGAAAGCGGCATCACGTTCGTCTGCGGCGCGGGCGCGACCCCCGGGTTCCTCACAGGCGCGGCGGCGCTTGCCGCCCAGTCGTTCGTCGAGGTCGAGGAGGTCGAGATCTGGTGGGGAGTCGGCCTCAAATCCGGCTACGAGGACAACCGCGGCACCGTCCGCGAAGACATCGCACACCTCGACGGCTACGACATCGAGACCGCGCGCGACCTTTCCGACGAGGAGATCGAAGCGATCGTCGACGAACACGACGGCATCATCGAGTTCGAAGACATGGAACACGCCGACGACGTACTGCTCGAACGGGCGGGCATCTGTGACGCAGACGACGTCAGCGTCGGCGGCATCCTCGACGTCCGCAGCGACGAAAAGCCGACGACGACCACCGTCAGCGTGACAGGCCGAACGTTCGACGGCGAACGCGGGACGAACACGTTCCAGTTGGACGACGACACAAGCATGGCCGCGAACGTCAACGGCCCCGCACTCGGCTACCTAAAGGCCGGAGTCCGGCGTAACCGTGCTGGCGAATACGGCGTGTTCGGCCCCGCAGACCTGCTACCGGAGTTCTGATGGCCGACTGCGACCGTACTCCCGGTGACGAACACGGGTTCGACCTCGCGGAGCGTCTCGACGAACGAGACCGACGCGGCCTTCGCCGCGACCTCCAACCCGTCGACCGCGTCGCCGAGCGATCGCGGATGGCCGCCGACCCGAACGGCCATCCTCCGTCGTTCACCGGCGACGAACTGCTGGTTTTCGCGGCGAACAACTACCTCGGACTGACGACCGACGAACGCGTTCGGAATGCCGCGGCACAGGCCATCGATTCGGTCGGAACCGGGGCCGGCGCGAGTCGGCTTCTCACCGGGGACACCGAGATTCATCGGGAACTTGAACGTGCGCTCGCTGATACCAAGGGGACCGAGCGAGCGCTCGCGTTCTCGTCCGGCTACGCCGCCAACGTCGGCACGATCACAGCGCTCGCCCCGGACGTAGTGTTCTCGGACGAACTCAACCATGCTAGCATCGTCGACGCGTGCCGACTCGCCGACGCCGAAACGGTTGTGTACGACCACTGTGACCCGGATGACCTGTCACAGCGGATGGACCGCCGTTCCGCGGACGTAGCGGGCGACGAGTCGTGGCTGGTCGTCACCGATTCCGTCTTCAGTATGGACGGTACTGTCGCGCCGCTGTCCGAACTCTGCGATGTCGTCGATGAGTCAGGCGCGTGGCTCATGGTCGACGAGGCTCACGCGACGGGCCTGTACCAGGACGGCGGCGGCATCGTCCAGCGAGACGGACTGGAAAACCGCGTCGACGTACAGATGGGAACGCTCTCGAAGGCGCTCGCCAGTCAGGGCGGATACGTTGCCGGTGACGAGGTACTTGTCGAGCATCTCGTCAACGCGGCGCGCTCGTTCGTCTTCTCGACGGGACTCGCGCCGCCCGCCGCGGCGGCCGCTCGCAAGGCGCTCCAGATCGCCCGTGCGGACGACCGCCGCGACGCGCTCTGGGTGAACGCCGCCATGCTCCGCGAAAGGTTGACGGACGCGGGCTACGACGTGAGGGGCGAAACGCAGATCCTACCCGTCATGATCGGTGACCGCGACGACGCACTCGATCTAGCTGCCGCTCTCCGCGAACGCGGCGTCGCCGCACCGGCGATCCGCCCGCCGACGGTGCCGGACGGAACGAGTCGTATCCGCGTCGCACCGATGGCAACTCACACGGAATCGGACATCGCGCACTGTGTTGACGTCTTTCGAGAGGCCGGCACGGAGGTCGGGATACTGTGAGACTCGCCGTCGTCGGCACCGACACCGGAGTCGGAAAGACCGTCGTCACCGCCGGACTGACGGGGTGGCTTCGAGAGGAAGGGGTCGACGCGAGTGCTGTCAAGCCGGCCCAGACCGGCTATCCGCCAGACGACGACGCCGCGTTCGTCGCCGAGGCCTGCGGTACAGCGGACGCTGCGACCTGTCTGCGGCGGTTAGAGCCTCCGCTCGCACCGCGGGTCGCGGCCGAGCGCGAGGACGTCACGCTCGGTTACGACGTGATCCGCGACGGGTGCGAGCGCGAACTCGATACGACAACTGTCGGGATCGTCGAGGGGATCGGCGGCCTTCGCGTGCCGCTTGCGGGCGAACGCGAGGTGATCGACCTCGTCTCAGACCTCGACTGTACAGCGGTTCTCGTCGCGCGGTCGGGGCTGGGGACACTGAACCACACGGCGCTGTCGGTGAGCGCGCTAGAGCGCCGCGGCGTCGACGTTCACGCCGTTGTTCTAAACGAGTTCGAGGGCGCGAGCGTCGCCGAACGGACGAACCCGGCGGAACTGGAGCGGATGACTGGCGTACCGGTACACACCGTACCGCCGCTTGTCTTTTCCGAACCCGCGGACACGGTCGACGAACTCCGGAAGCACCTGCCCCCGTCGGTACTACCTGCGGGTGCGTTAAACGGGTGATACTGTCGAACGTCCCGTCGTGACAGGATTCGACACCCTGGTGTCTCGACAGTCTTCAGATCTCTGCCCGACAGCACGAGAGGCGATGAACTCGATAACTGTGATGGCGAACAGGCGGCCGTAGCGTACGCGAAGCGGGCGGCCGCACGACCGCGGACCGCTTCGCGGCGGGTCGGTCAGATCACGGCGGTTCTGGCCGCCCCTTCGAGTATAAACCCTTGCGTCACCCGAAGACTTATTCTCCCTCCTCGGTCGAGATGGCTATGGAAACGAGATCTCTCTCATCGGCCGACCGGGACCTGATCGACCGGGCATCGGAGACGGTCGCCGACTGCGTCGACCACGAGAAGTTCGGCGGCGCGCATATCGTCGCTGCCACGCTCAGAACGGCGTCAGGAGCCATGTACGACGGGGTGAGCGTTCCGGCGAGCATCGGTCGGGCGTCCGGCTGCGGCGAGCCGGTCGCTATCGGGTCAGCTATCGCGGACGGCGAGGACGAGTTCGATGCGATCGCGGCGGTCAGCTATCCGATGCCGGAACACGAGGCGGAGGAGATACAGTTGATCCCGCCTTGCGGCGTCTGTCGGGAGATGATAGTCGACTACGGCGAGGATATCGACGTGATAATTCCACGGGAGGGAGACGCAGTGAAAGTCCGCGCGGAGGAGTTGCTCCCGGTCCGCCCCTGGTGAACGAACCCGGTCTGACGGCAGTGAGTACCCCCGCTCAGCCGACGGTCACATGAAGTCGTCGAGGCCGGACTGGTCCTCCGACGCGGCGGGGTCGGCGGCGTCGTCGACCTCGTCGCCGTTCGTCGGGTTCGGCCCGCCCGTATTGTCCGCGTCACCATCGTCGGAGTCGCCCTCGGTAGCCCCGTCGATAGCATCCCGTACTGCTCCTTCGAACGCGCCGCCCGCGTTGTGTTCGATCGCTTCGTCGCGGCGCTCTCGCGCGTCTTCGACGACGCTCTGGACCTTGTTCGTCGTCTCGCCGCTTCCCGTGATGAATGACACGTCGCTCTCGTCTAAGTCGTAGGCTGCGGCCATCGCGACGGTGAGTTCGCGGTTCTTACAGTGATGTGTCATCGTCGCGAGAAACGGGAGGATCTCCCGCCGGGCCGTGCCGATGCTGGTGCCGGACCGCTCGGCAATCTCGCGGGCAATGCGGTCGCGCTGTTTCCTCGTCGCGCTCGTGCGCCCCAACTTCGACCAGTAACTCGGCGGCCCGTATCGAGTCCACCCGCCCTTGCTCTCCTTCCGGGCGGCGGCGACGCCGGCGGTCATGTTGTCCCCGGCGTAGCGCCAGTACGAGTAGTCCTGCGTGGCGCGGACGCGACCGAGCCAGCGGTCAGCATTCGCGAGGAACCCGTACGCGTCCGCGAGTTCCGCCCCGTGGTAGTCCTTCGGCATGTTGTCCTCGATCCAGTTGATCATGTCGTCCGGCGTCTCGTCCACGTCGTACGAGGCGTACAGCGCGTCCTGAGCGTCCAGGTTCTTGATCAGGTCGTCGAGGAAATCGAAGATGCCCTCGGTCTCGTCGCGTGCGCCGGTGACCACGTCGTCCTCGGTGAGCCGTTCGGTCTCCTCGGCGAGCGCCTGGAGGTCGTTGATCGCGGACCGGAGGTCGCCGCTCGTGTTGTCGGCGATAGCATCGAGCGCGTCGTCCTCGTACTCGACGCCCTCCTGTCGGCAGATATCTCGGAGAACGGGGACGATAGAGCGCGAGGAGACGTCTCGAAACTCGATTTCCTCGCACGCGCTCCGGAGGCTGTCGCTCATGTCGTAGAACTCGTTGGCGACGAGGACTATCGGCTGGTCGGCCTCCTTGACGACTCCAGTGACGGCCCGCGAGCCACCGTAGTCGGCGTTGCCGTGGAAGTTGTCGGCCTCGTCCAAGATCAGAAGTCGGCGGCCGGATTCGCCCGCGGTCAGTGTTCCCGACTGCGCAGCCTCGCCCGCGATGTGTTCGACCACGTCCCCTGTGCGCGAGTCGCTGGCGTTGAGTTCCATCACCGGCCACCCCATGTCGTTTGCTAGCGCGTGCGCCGCGGATGTCTTGCCGACGCCGGGACTGCCGTGGACGATGGCGGCCTTCCGGTGGTCCTCCCACGTCTCCGCCCACTCTTTTAGCTTATCGCGGGCCTTGTTGTTCCCGCGGACCTCGGAGAGCGTCGAGGGGCGGTACTTCTCCGTCCAGTCAGTCATTGCTCGGTCGTACGGACGAACCGCGTTTAGTGGTTGCGGACCCGTCGGGGATCTCTCCGGGAGCGCTTCCTAGCTTCTAGGTACCGGGAGTCGCCCGGCGCTTCTCGGATCACTACTCCGCGGTGAAACCGCCCGGATCGAGCGAGTGCTTCGAGACGGTGAGGATCCGGACCATGTACGCGCTGAGCAGGACGTACGGTGAGAGCGCGACGACGAAGGCGATACTGACGTAGAGGAGGCGTCGCTGGATGTCGAACACCGTGAACGAGGGAAACAGGCCCGCGTCGATGGCAAGCAACACGAACGAGGTGAACACGATGACGGGAAGCGAGAGCACGAGGAGGTCGCCCGACAGCGCCCGTACTTCGCGTTTGTAGTAGAGCGTCGTGAAGTACTCCCGACCGGAGGCGAAGATGGTGAGAACGGAGATGAGGTCGTCGAGCGTCTGGCGTACGGGCTCCGGAAATCTGTCGCCGCGAGTCGCTCTGAGTCGACGAACGGCGTTGATATGTCGGGCGTAGTCGTAGTCCAGACCGGCCACGACGACGGCGGACAGGCTGCGGTCGGACGACTGGATCCGCTCTTCGATGAGCGCGACTTCCTCCTGGACGTCCTCAGCGATCGCCACGACGTCCCCGCGGTCGCCCTCGTCGAGGATCGACTTCGCCTCTCGCCGCAAGGTGTCGGCCTCCTCGTCGAGTGTCTCGAGGACGAACAGGTAGAAATCGCCGAACCCGGCGGGGCTGATCCCCGTTCCCATCCCCTCGAGTTCCGTCTGGAACTCGATCGACTCCTCGACGTGTGACTGTTTCGTTTCGAGGGGTCCGAACTCGTCCGAGATGACGGCAGTGTTGATCGAGAGGACGACGGAGACGAAGAGGATGATTCCGCCGAGGAGCGTGTTGAACAGCGTCTGGACCGCTCGAGTTTCGTCGACCAGCGTCTGCATCTCCAGTTCCCACACGGTTCCGATGGTAACGAGCGATAGGAGGATAGTGACCAACAGTAGCACCGCTAGCAGTCGGCGGCTGCCGGTAAGGAGAACCCACCGGACAGCCTCCTTCGGTCGTGTACGCGACCCTCCCGTAGCAGCGCCGGTCCCGTCCGTCCCGTCGCTCTCGGGCATCGTCTGGTACGACGACATCGAGCCGCAAGTAAACGAGCCTCCGCGCTGTTGCGAAAGACGGACAGTCGTACTCCACCGATCTAGCGCATGGACGTCGCTATCCTCACCGTCGGCGACGAGATACTCGCCGGCGATACGACGAACACCAACGCGTCGTGGTTGGCCGAGGAGATCACGGACCGCGGCGGACGAGTACGGCGGATCCTCACGGTCCCCGACGACCGCGACGTCATCGCGGAACACGTCCGCGAGTGGTCGGGTGGGTTCGACGCCGTCGTCGTCACGGGCGGTCTCGGCGGGACGCCTGACGACGTGACGATGGAGGCAGTCGCCGACGCACTGGAGCGCGACATGCTCCTCGACGAGGATCAGCGCGGGCGACTGGTCGAGAAGGCTCGGGAGTTCCGTGAGGAGAACCCCGGACTGGCCGAGGAGTACGATCTGGACCTCGATTTCGACGCGGCGGCGTCGCTCCCCGAGGACGCTCGCGCCCTCGCGACGGACGCGGGGTGGGCGCCGGGTTGCGCCGTCGAGAACGTCTACGTGTTCCCTGGGTTCCCGGACGAGATGCGGGCGATGTTCGACCTGGTCGAAGCGGAGTTCGTCGGCGACGCCGTCTCGGAGACGGTGTGGACGCCGACGCCGGAAGGCGCACTTGGTGATATCATCGACGCCGTGGACGAACGCTTCGACGTCTCCGTCGGAAGCTATCCGGGCAAAGGCGAGACGCCGGGGCGGTTGAAACTGTCTGGGACGGACGCCGACGAGGTCGCGGCGGCGGTCGAGTGGATCAGTGCGAATCTAGCCGTGACGGATGGGCCGGGGTCGTCTAGGGAATCCGAATAGCCCGCGAAACGTGTCTACGCAACAGCGTCCTGACTACTGATCCGATTTCATATCGTGGTATACGCTTCACGACACGTTTCCGGCTGTCATCACCCGGCCATGTCGCCTCGCCGAACGCTCTCGTGCCTCCAGAACGCTTATCACACCACGGCCGGAACCTCCGGAATCAGTTGATGTTCCCGGAGGAAATCGAGACGGAGCGATTGCGCCTCGTCCAGTTCAGTCGCGACCACGTCGACCTCGAACCGGTCTACGAGGCGCTGTCGCGCGACGAGCAGACGGAGCGCGAGTTACAGCACGTCACCAAGACTCCGGACGACACGCTGAAAGACACCCGGGACCGCTTCGTCGCCGCCGAGCGGAACTGGGACGACGGCGAGAAGGCCAGGTACGCCGTCTTCCCGCGGGAGGGCGAACCGAACGCCGGCGAGTTCGCGGGGATGGCGGCGCTGACGCCGGACTGGGACCGTCGCAGCGCGCGGTTCAGCCTCGTCCTCAAGGAACGGTTCTGGGGCCGCGGGTACGCCGGCGAACGAGCTATCGCGTTCATGGGACTCGCGTTCGACCGCCTCGACCTCGACCTCGTCTCGACCGGATATTTCGAGGGGAACGAGCGATCGAAACAGGCGATCGAGAAGTACGTCGACCGCGTCGGCGGCGGTTACGACGGCCTGTTGCGGAACTGGGTGCCCGACGGGGACGAGGTGCTCGACCTGTATCGTTACACGGTCACACAGAAGCAGTGGGAGGCGAACCGGCCGGACGACCATCTGGTGTTCCGCGATGGGTGAACTCCTCGAACGGCGGCGAAACGAATCGTTTCCGGAAACCATCGAAACCGACCGCCTGCGCATCGAACGCCTTTCCCACGAGACCGTCGATCTGCCGGAGTACTATCGGATCTGCTCCTCGGACGAGGCCATCGACGAGGTGACGGAGTACCTGTCGTGGGACCCGCACGAGTCCATCCGCGAGACCAGAGAGTACGTCGACATGGTCGAGCGACAGTGGGAACGCGGCGACAGCGCCGCCTATCTGCTCAGGCCGCGTGAGAACGAAGACGGTTCAGGCGACATCGCAGGCGGAGCCGGGATGACGTTCGACTGGGAGCAAAAGACCGGGACGCTGGGCGTGTGGCTCCGCAAGCGCTTCTGGGGACGCGGGTACTCCGGTGAGCGCGCTGCGGCGTTCATGCGCCTCGCGTTCGACCGACTCGACCTCGATGTCGTCGCCGTCGAACATCAGGCCGGGAACGAGAAATCTCAGCGTGCGATCGAGAAGTACGCTGACCGGTTCGGCGGCTCCTACGACGGGACCGTTCGCAACTGGGAAGTCAAGTCCGGCGAGGCCCACGACCAGCACCGCTACACGATCCGGAGAGAGGAGTACTGCGAGGCGACGGCGTGACGGGCCGGGGATGTGAACGGCCGGCCGTACCGGTCGTGACGGTCATCACAGCGGCCGGGCGACCATCTCGCCCCAGGGCTCGAAACCGTAGTTATCGTAGAACGCCTGCGCGCGGTCGTTTTTCGGGTCCACGTCGAGCACGATCCGATCAAGCGGTAGGTCCTGGTCGCGGGCCGTACCAATCGCCGCCGCGATCAGGTCGTCGGCGACGCCCGACCCCCGATACTCGGGGGCGACGTATATCTCGTTGAGGACGGCAGCGTCCCAGATCATCGCCAGACGTTCGGGGAGGACGAACGCGTAGCCGACGAGACTGCCGTCCAGCGCTGCGACGGTCACACAGTCCGGTTCGTCTTCGGTACAGCGCTCGACCCAGTCGAGATACCGCTCGCGGTAGTCGTCAGTGAGTTTGTCCTCGTAGGCTGTTTCCTTCTCCTCGCCGCCGGTGTTCGCGCCGAGACCATGCTCGAAGGCGCGCTTGAGTCTCCAGAGGTCGTTCTCGTCGGTGTCGGAGTCGTATGCTCGAACGTCCATACCACATCTCCTCGCCCGATCCTGTTTATCTGTGCGGTTCCGACCAACGCGCTCGTCTGTCTGCCGCCGGGACTGTCGGTCACGCCCGCCGCTCAAACAGGCGCGCCGCGACCGTGACGACTCCCGCCACGACGACTATCAACTGGTCGCCGTTCGCGACGACGGGGAAGATCCGTTCCGGGGACCCGCCGTCGCCGCCGGCATCAGCGCCAGTGCTACCGGGTTCAGGATCGACGCCGGTGTAGAACTGCGTCTCCTGAGTCGTTCCGCGCGCCGACTCTTCGAGGTCGACGAACGTCTGGACGATACCGCCGTCCGTCGAGTAGTACAGTTCGCCGTCGAACGCGTAGAACTGGTCGTGTAGGGGATACAACAGATTCACGCCGTTGAACGTCAGGTCTGGGCCGATACCCGCGAGTGTCACGGCCGCGATAGTCGACCAGGCAACGCGGGACCCATACGGACCCCATCTCGTCCGGATCCGCGATTGTTCGCTCATCCGAGTGTCGTAGTACACGACTGCGGCGGCCGTCAGCGGCAAAAGCAACGTGTGGAAGGCGGCCCTGTGGGTCCCGATGAAGTACCAGCCCAGGAAAACGTCGAGGTCGATACAGGCCGTTGCGGCCATCACGACCGCTATCGCGCGAGCGTCGAACTCGTCCCCGAGAAGTGCTGTCCCGACGAGACCGGCCAGCGCGACGTGGACGACGGTCGACGGCATACCCACACACCACGTGTGCCGAACCTATCAGCGTTCCCGTCCCTTAGACCGGAGCGGTCGGGTCTCCCGCCGCTCGTCTTCGTCGTCTGTCGAACGGTGGTTTCGGTAGAGCTATTATCCGCTCTCTTCACCCCCTTACCATGGCACGGACGAACGGGGCACGGCGCGACCTCGCCGAAAAGATCGCCGGCGAGATAACCCTGAGCGATGATCCGGGCGCGACGCTCCGGAAATGGCGTACCGATTTCGACGTCTCGCAGACGGAACTCGCGGACGAACTCGACGTCTCCTCGTCCGTCATCAGCGACTACGAGAGCGGCCGTCGCAAGAGCCCCGGAATCGGTGTCATCGAACGGGTCGTCACTGGTCTGCTCGACATCGACGAGCGCCGGGGCGGCGGTCGGATCCGGCAGTACGCGCGCGTCCTTTCGGCCGGGTTCGAAAGCGACATCGTCCAGGACCTCCGCGAGTATTCGACGACCGTCTCGCTGGGGCGGTTCTACGAAACCGTCGGCGCGACCGAACTCGTTCGCGGCACGCAAGACCGGATAAGCGGCCACACGGTCATCGATTCCATCGAGGCGATCACCCGCCTCTCCAGTGAGGAGTTCTATCGCCTCTACGGGCAGAGCACGAACCGCGCGCTCGTGTTCACCGGGATCACCCGCGGCGAGTCGCCGCTGGTCGCCATGCGCGTCGTCAACCCGACCCCGAACGCCGTTGTCCTCCACGGGATCACCGAAGACGAGCTATGGGAACACGCTCCCGACCTCGCTACCATCGACGACTTCGCGCTGGCAGTGACGGACGCCGACAAAGACGAGATGCTCGACGCGATGCGGGAACTGCCGTAGCGGCCGTTTTCGTCGGGTCATCTCCGGCGACCACTCTCCGTTCATAGGCCGCGCTCGTACGCACGGACAGCGGAACCATTGGGCCCGCTCGGCTCGGAAACCACTCGCGACAGAGGGCCGCTCGGTCGCGAATACTTCGACGATACCGGGAAAAAGGGTCGTCGGCTTACTCCACGTACCGGTACTTCCGCTCGCCCATCCGACCCCACCCGTCGAAGGTGAACTCCTCCTCGGGGACGGTCAGGGCGTCCATGTCCGTGTCCTTCTCGTGGTTGTGAGAATCGTGGATCGACTCGTACTCGCCGTACGAGAGGTCGTGGCGGTCCGCGAGTTGCTCCTCGACGTTCAGCGCGCGAACCTCCTCTTCCCACCCCTCGACGACCGTCTCGGCGTGGATTTCGGCCTGTGCGCCGCTGCCGTAGGACCCGATGAGCAGGCGCTTTCCGACAAGGTCGACGTCGTTTTGCAGCGCGTGTCGAAGCGCGCTGGCGCGGGCGACGTGGACCGAGCCGGTGTACCAGTTCCCGACCTCGCGGGAGATGGTGAGCGTCGGGTCGATCGTGTTCGCGTACCACTCGCGGTAGGCGTCTGTCTCTTTCAGTGCGTCCATGTACTCGAGGACGGCGTCCTCGTAGGCCTCGTCGTTGTCGAACGCTTCGCGGCGGGGTTGGCGACCGATCTCCTCGGCGAGTTCGTCCTCGACGGACGTGTCGCGGATCATGTGCCGATATCCGAGGAGGCCGGCCTTTCGGACCATACCCGGGAACGGCGTGTGGAACGGGATATACGCGTAGTCGTCGGGATGCGTGTCGCCCGCGACGCTCTCGAAGTCCTCCAGCGCCTCGCGCATGCGAGAGAGGTACACCTGCACCGAGCGCTTGCCGTCGACGCTCGGGAACTGCTGGTTCGGCTTGAGGAAGTCGGTCTCGTCCGCGCTGCCGTACCCCTGCTCCGTACTCATCTCGACGACCGACGGGTCCTCGGTTATGAGCATGGCGACGGCACCGGCACCCTGCGTGGCTTCGCCGTCGTCGCCGCGCGCGTACAGGGCGGTGTCAGTAGCGACGACTAGGGCCGCGCGTCCGCGGTTACGCCCCGCCTTGATCCAGTTGTACGCGTCGTCTAAGCTCTGAGTGCCCGCGATGCAGGCGAACTTCCGCTCGCCCTTGTTCGCGTGGTGGAAGTTCTCGCCGTACACGTCTTCGAGACAGCCGGCGATGTACGTCGAGACGGGTTTGGAGTTGTCGAACGCGCTTTCGGTCGCGACGTCGATCCGGCCGATGTCGTCGGGCGTCAACCCCTTGCGCTCCATCAGGCGGTGGGCGGCGTTCGCGCCCATCGTCACGATGTCCTCATAACTGTCCGGGAACGAACTCGCGTTCAAGCCCAGCCCTTTCGTGTACTTGCCCGGCTCCTCGCCTTTCGCCGGCGCGAAGGTGTTCGGGAGGTCGAGCTTGAGATTCCCGGTCCGGATCTCGATGGCGTCGATACCGACTGCGGTCATACCCCGACCAACGAAACAGTGGTATAAGTTATTGTCGTCTGGGCGATCGACGATCGTCGAACTGCGTCAGGAGGCACCGACGCCGTTGTCGTTGACCCTTACCTTGTCGCCGTTCGTATCGCGGACGTATCCGACACCGCCGGAATCGGTCGCGTATTTCAGGTAGTAGTTGTTACCGTTGGGGCCGAGGCCGACGTAAATCACTTCGGGAGTCCCGTCACCGGTCCAGTCGAAGGTTCCGACCGGGGATTCGATACTGCCCGACGTAAGCTCCCGGTCGTTACCGTTCTCGTCCGCCAGGTTGACGAACCCGTTCCCGTCTACGTACGGAACTTCCGGCGCTCCGTCGGCGTCGTACTCGGCCGGAGCGCCGGTGGCGGCAGCGGTGTTGAGATTGATTCCCGTGTTGATGACTTCCCTATCGCCGTTTTTCTTGTCCTCGACGAACACCAGGTCCTGATCACTGTTGACGAACACCAGATCAGCGTCTCCGTCGCCGTTCATGTCGGCGACGCCGACTGCGGAGGATGCCGCTATCGGTTTGAAATTGTTGCTCTTAGACGGCTTTTTATCGATCGCTTGCGCGGAGCTGCCACCAGTAACTCTGGACAGTTTCCCCTGTCCGTTGACGAAGAAGACGGAGGTGTCTCCGTCCCAGGTGCCGACCGCCAGACGCGTCTGGGTCACGCTACCCCCGTCGACCAGTCGTCTCACGTCGCCGTTGAGGTCCGTTATCTCGATGTTGTTGTTCTGGTCCATGTACGGTAGGTCTATCGCGCTATCGTCGTCGAGGTCGGCGGTCATCGGCCCCGTACTCAGTGGCTTGTTCGGGCTGTAGTCGTTGAGACGGCCGTTCGAATCGATCGTCTTGAGGCTGTTATCCGTTCCGCGGAAGGCGATGCCCTCCGTCGGCGGTCCGGTCGCATCGCAGGCACCGCCGGCACCGTCTTCGGGGGTGACGGTGAACGTCTGACTCGGCTCGTTCTCGAACTCGACCGTGATTTCGACCTCCTCGCAGACCATGTCGTGTTCCCCGCCGTTCTGGAGGAACCGGTACAGCCAGAACCGTGCGCTGTCACTGCTTCCGATGACAGCTTCCTGTGCGCGGTTGTAACCGTTCCCGCCGCTTAGGTCAAGGGTCGACGGGAGTGTCACACCGTTGTCGGCGTCAGCGACCCCATCGGTGTTGCTCGTTTCGATGTACAGTTCGCTCTCGTTGATCCCGTTGCCTGTGACGGGGTCGCTCAGTTCGTCGATGTTGGCGTTTGCCGGATCGACTGTGACATCGGTGACCGTCACGTCAGTCGTTGCCGTGTTTTCGACACTGAACGTAACTCCTTCGCGGATCCCGACCGACCCGTCGTCGTCGTAGGCGTAGCCGTCGCCGTTGTACCGTACCTGTCCGCTACTGCCGCCGAAGAACACGCTCTCGGACTGCGTGCCCCAATCGCTCCTTTCGTCCGTCTCCCGGTAGCTCTCGTCACTGTAAGCGGTACGATACCCGACCTCGCTGGTACCAACCGAAACGCTCCAGCCGTTCGACGTGCTCTCGGACCCGTACGCCGCTTCGTCTCGGAGTTCGCCGTTCGCGTCGGTGAGCGTCAGCGCCTCGCCTCCGTTGTCGAGGCTTAGCGAGGTCTCGTAGACGCGGTTCGCTGAAACGGACCCGTGGGCGTTGAGAAAGGCCGTCTCGTTTTTAGTCAGGAAGTAGTCGCCCTGCAGTCGTTCGACGGGAAGCGTCTCAGACTGGTCGCTGTCAGCGATGGTCCAGCCCGAAGTCTCCGTCGAGTTCTCGAAGTGAATCTGAACGAACTCGGTTCGGTCGTTCGTCGTGCTGGGATCCGGCTCGACGGCAGTGAGCAACGCCTCGCCGCGGTAGGTCGCGTTCACCTGCCCGTTGATCGTCGTGGTGGTGTACGTCGTCGACGAGTTGTCGAGATCCGCTATCGTACGAAGGCTATCGACGAACCCGGCCGACGGGGTCCGGTAGCTCTCCCGATTGATGATATCGGTCCCGTCGTACGACCTGTCACTGTCTAATATCGCGTCTACGGCCCCGTCGTTGAGGTTGGCTGTTGTCGAGGAGCCGGTCCGGCTAGAGTAGATCTCGACACTCCCGCCCGGGTTCGACCCGTCCGGTTCACGGAACGCCTCGACAGTGATATCGAACGATGTCGTCCGGTTCTCAACCGAGTACCGGAGCTTCACGTAGTCGTCGCCGCTGACGTACACCGGGTCTGTGTCACTGAGGATCAACTGGTCGGTCTTCGTGATCGCCGTCCACTTTCCGTTTGCGACCGACATCCGTGCCGTGTTCGAACTCGGGGAGTAGACGGACGTTCCGCCCGATCCGACTCCTAACGACGCTTCACCACCTGAACTCTCCACGTTCATCTCGAACTCGACTTTCTCGCTCGCGTTCGGCGACGCGCTGACGTTCGCGGTAACGGTGTCGGTCCCCTTGCTATCGGGCGCGTTGTACGTGACCGTCACCCGGCCGTCGCTGTTCGTCGTCCGAGTGATATCCGCCGCCGGCGGACCCGAGGCGTTTTCGAACTCGCCGCCGGTCGCGCTCAGGTTCACCGTTTTCCCGCTCACCGGGTTGTTGTACGTGTCGCGAACCTCGACCGTCACTTCCTGCGTGCTACCGGTCTGGACGGACCCGCCACCCTCGATGTCCGTGATGTATCTCTCCGCCGACCCGGCCGACGCGCCTGTCCCGACGCCGACTCTCGCCATCTGCAGGTCGTATGTCGGGCCCTCTTCGAGTTCTATCGTCAGTAGCGCGTACGATGCGCCGCTTACGTCCTCGTGATACTGCCCCACGATGTGGCCCCCGTTGCTCGCGTACTCCTCCCTGAGCGCCTCGCTCCACGTGTCGTTGTCGAGGCGCGTCGGCACGGTGATGTTGATCGGATCGCTATCAGCTTCGACGGCGACGGTGTTGGTCGAGGCGCTCACGGACCGGGCTGTCACCGACGCGCTTCCCATTCCGTTCTCCGAGAGGTTGCCATCGAGGGTGACGAGCGTTATCTGTCGGTCGTTGACGATGGTCTGGTCCGACACCGTGAGGTTGGCGTCTCGGAATTTGTTGTACAGCAACGAGTGTTCGTACACCGTCGTCGGCGGGTTCTGGTACTCGTGGTAGCGGGGTTCGTAGACGAGCGCGCCCGTCGTGTAGTTCCGAGCGTCGCCGCTCCAGAAGTCCTCGACCTCGCCGTCGGTCGCCACCGCGTGCGAAACGCTGACGTTCACGTTCTCCTCGTTCGTCCCGACCGTCCGCAGCGATCCGGACGGCGGGCCGGGATTCAAGAACAGCGTCCGCGACGGGTACGTCGTCCCGAGGTCGAGCGTGACTGACCCCCCGTTACCGCCGCCGGGGACGGAGACGACGGCGTTGCGGAGGTCCTGCATCTGGCCCTGTACCTTCTGGTTGTGGTTGAACTCGATTCCCTTGTTCTGGTCGGGGACGACAGTGGCCTGGTAGAGCGCCATCGAAATGATGAGCATACCGAAAAGCAGCGTCGCTCCGACCTGGATCGCTGCTGCGCGCTCGTCGTCCCCGAACTGCATGGGCACACCTAGAGACGGGGAGAGTAAAACACTTGTTGCCGGAGACAGGTTGCCTCCGTGATGGTTATTCCGCCTCGTCCTCCTCGACGACTTCCGGGTCGCTCATGGCGCTTTGTAGGCTGTCGAGACCGTTCACCCACTCAGTGACGAGACCGTACTCGACCTCTTCGGCGATCGAGATGTCGAGTTCGTCGCCGTCGATGATACGCGTGCCGGCCTGGGCGACGTACCCCAGTGCGGCGTCTAAGTCCTCCTCGGCCTCGGCGTCAGCGGCCGCGCGGATGTACTCCTCGACGCTCGCCTCCTCGGCGGGGCCGTTGGCGATGAACTCCTCGGCGGCGTAGAAGACGCAGACGAGACTGGTCTGCACGCCGTCGATGAGCATGAGTTTCTCCTCGTCCTCGAAGTCGACTTCGCTCAGGACGATCTCGCGGATGTCCGCTATCTCCTCTAGGGCCGTCTCCTGGTCGAGAGTCTCGTCGTCGTACGCGGAGACGATTTTCGCCACGGCGATAGCCGCGTCGTCCTGCAGATTCAACAGCAGGCGGGCGGAGTCCTCGTCCTCGGGATCGATCTCCTCGTCTTTGATGCGGTCGACCCAGTTCTGCCAGCGTTCCTCGGAGTAGAACTCCTGCGGCGGTTCGCTCATACATGAGGGTACATTGGCCGCCTGAAATGCCTTTCTCTCTCACCGGTGCGTTGGGCCGAACCGACACTTCCTCATACGGACAGTTGTAATTCAGTTCGGTCGTGCGCCGACGCGGGGTCGGCGCGGACCGGCATACAGGTGCAAAAACCTATCAGTCTCCGTCGAGCGTGGCGACGGTGTCGAGGCCGTACACGCGGCCAGGCGTCGTCACGTGTGCCCGCTCGACGGCGTCGTCGTACCCCTCTTCGAGCATCCAGCGCACCCGGCGCGGCACGGTTTTCGGCCCCAGCACCGCACCGGGCCGGTCGGGGTCGTCGACGAAGTCCGTCTCCATGAGGAACGGTTCCCCTGATTCGGCGGCGACAGTTAGCCGCTCTTTCTCGCTCATCACGCTCGGCGTCGGACCGACGAGGCGGCCGCCCGCGTAGTGTTTGACGACGCGGTGGCGGGGGAGGCCGGCGGCCTCGGCCCACTCCGCAACGGCGGTCATCTCCTCGCTCGCTTCCGTGTGCAACTGGACGGCGCAGTCCGCGTCCGCGCCGCGCGCGAAGGTGTGGCGCATGACATCGTTCGACGCGTCCCACACCGCCTCGCTCACGTCGTAGTGCGGGCGACCGGATTTCAGCGCGACTGCGGCACCGTCCGCGACGTACTCCGCGGCGACATCGATGCCGGCCTGCATCAGGTCACGTGCGTCTTCGGGCGCGAACCCGCGGTCGTCGACGAGACGCGTGACGAGGCCCGGGTGAACGCCCAGAACGGGCCATGCCGTGCCGTCGACGACTTCGCTCGCGCGGTCGACGACCTCTATCGTCCGCTCGAACACCGCCCGGAAGTCCTCGCCGACCTCGGGTTCGACGCCGAGATGCCAGGACGGCTTGTTCACGACGAGCAGGTGCGTGCCGCCGAGGCGCGCGAAGTCCTGTACGGCCTCGATCCCGCGCCCGTTGTCGGGGTCGATGTGGAGGTGATTGTCGAGCACCGGCGTGTCGAGATCGGTCATCGGTCCGCAGTGGGCGTTCCAGCACTGAAAAGGGGTCGGTCCCGCGCGCGAGACCTCGATGGCGGCGGCTCGCCTCCGGCGCGCGGCGTCACGGACGCCCGTCGCAGTTCCTATCAGGCGTCGACGACGAGCGCTTCGTCGGCCGCGTTCCCGAGCGCGTCGGACTTCCCGTGTTCGCCCGGAGCGATAGCGAGCGTCCGGACCCCGCGTTTCCCGGCGGTTTCGACGACCGGCTTGAAATCCGTATCCCGCGAGGCGATAGCCAGTACGTCCATCGTCCCGTCGACGACCGCCGCCGCCGCGTCGACGGCGAGTTTTACGTCCACGTCGCCGCTCGTGACGATCACCTCGTAGCCACGCGCCTCGGCGGCCTGGATGAGTCCCGGCGTCGCGTGTTCGTCGAGGTACAACCGTGTCACCGCGAGGTCGCCGGTTTCGGCCGCGATGTCGCGCAGGTCGTCCAGGTCGACGTCGAACTCGTCTCTGAGGACGTTCGGGCCGTCAACGAACAGCCCGACCCTCGTCCGACTCTCGTCGCCGCCGACCAGACGGCGCAGTAGTCCGTTCATGGATCGCCGTTGACTGCTTACCACGATAGTCGTAGCGGTGTCGCGTCAGCGGGTCCGCCTCTCCCGGCGTCGCCTTCGGTACACGTTGGCAGATTTAAAAATTATCAGTACGTTTCTATCTGGCCCAGATCGTGGGACTGAGTCGTCCATACGATGAATTATCCTTGAATTTTTATACCTACCATCACTTTATATATTATTTGGAAAAGTTTAAATTAAAGTACTGCAAAAATTGCCACCGCCATGTCAAATAATGGCAACCCATCATGGTCACGACGATCGTTTATCAAAGCAACCGGTACGATGGGGGCGATAGGCGCCCTCAGCGGTGTCTCCTCGGCAACCCCGGGGAGATCTCCCGGTCCACGGGAGGACGAGATCCTCGTCGGCGTCTCCGCGGCGTCGACGATGGATGACGTTCAGACACAGGTCGAGCGAGATATTCCGGACGACGCGGAGGTCGTTCACCGGAACGAGACGCTCGGTTACATGGCGGTACGACTGCCGGATCGCGCGAGCACGCAGGCACGCGATTCGGTGAAATCCGCGATGGAAAACCGAAACGGCGTCCGATACGCTGAGGACAACTCGACCCACCACCCGCTGGCCGAACCGAACGACCCCCGGTTCAACGACCAGTACGCGCCCCAGCAGGTCAACGCGCCCGCGGCCTGGGACACCACACTCGGCTCCGAGAGCGTCACCGTTGCCGTGGTCGACCAGGGAGTCAAATACGACCACCCCGACCTGGCCGACCAGTTCGGGAGCAACAAGGGACGTGACTTCGTTGACAACGACGGCGATCCGTACCCCACGGACCTACAAAACGAGTATCACGGTACTCACGTCGCCGGCATCGCCGCGGCGACGACGAACAACGGCACGGGCGTCGCGGGCATCAGCAACTCGCGCCTCCTCTCGGCCCGAGCGCTCGGAGACGGCGGCGGATCCACTGCGGACATCGCCGACGCGGTGCAGTGGGCCACCGACCAAGGGGCGGACGTGATCAACATGTCCCTGGGTGGCGGCGGCTACACGAACACGATGAAAAACGCCGTCTCCTACGCGACGAACAACGGTGCGCTCGTCATCTGTGCGGCCGGTAACAACGGCTCCCGCGGTGTCTCCTACCCCGCGGGGTACGACGAGACCGTCGCCGTCTCCGCGCTGGACCAGAACGAGAACCTCGCGGACTTCTCGCAGTACGGCAACAAGATAGACGTCGCCGCGCCGGGCGTGGACGTCCTCTCCGCCTGGACCACCAGCGACTACAACCGGATCTCTGGTACCTCGATGGCCTGTCCGGCCGCCGCCGGCGTCGCCGCGCTCGGCAAAGCGGTGGACTCGTCGCTGTCCGCAACGGAACTGCGCCAGCGCCTCAAACAGACCGCGGTCGACGTGGGACTCTCCAGCGACCAGCAAGGGTCCGGCCGAGTCGACGCCGGAAACATTGTTGGCAACGGCGGCGGCAACGACTCGCCGACGGTGTCTATCGACGCCAGTTCCGCGTCCGTCAACGTCGGCGAGGAGGTCACGTTCGACGGTAGCGCGTCCTCCGACCCCGACGGCACCATCACGAGCTACGAGTGGAACTTCGGTGACGGCACCACCGACACCGGCGAGGTCGTCACGAAGACCTACGACTCGTCCGGCGATTACACCGTGTCGCTGACAGTTACCGACGACGAGGGCGCGGCCACCACCGACTCCGTCGCCGTGACCGTCGGGGACGGCGGTGGCGGCGGAGAGTGCGGAAGCCAAACTGAAACCGGGAGCGTCGACGGGAGTCTGTCCGGCTACTACGATTCGGACAGCTACACCTACGGGACGGACACGGCCGACCCCTGTCAGGCCACCGTCTCGCTCGACGGCCCCTCTAACGCCGACTTCGACCTGTACGTGACCCTCGACGGCCGTACGCCGTCGACGAGCGACTACGACAAGCGCTCGATCACGCGCGACAGCCAGGAGACAGTCGTCGCCGAAGACGTCGACAGCAGCACCGAACTCGGTATCCTCGTCGACTCCTACAGCGGGAGCGGCAGCTACACCCTCTCTGTCGAAGAGATCGGCCAATAAGCCGTCACCCGAACCGCTCCGTGTCACTGTCGTTCCGTCTCTTTTTTCGCGACCGGCGTAACTGGCGTCCCGGACTACAGTCCAGCGTGGTTCTCGCCCGGCTCCGACCGTAATACCAAAACCTTACTTACAGGCGGTCGACCGTTGGGGTATGTCCCGACGGAGGCCACCATTGCACGCGGTCCACGACGATCGCGGTGCATCATTCACCGGGTTCGGCGGGTGGGAGATGCCCGTCGAGTTCGATTCGATCAAGACGGAACACGCCGCCGTCCGAGAGTCCGCCGGCATCTTCGACGTCTCGCACATGGGGGAGATAACAGTGAGCGGTCCCGACGCGACGGCGCTGATGCAACGGCTCGTCACGAACGACGTGACGGCGCTCTCGCCCGGTGACTCGCAGTACGCGATGATCACCGACGAGGACGGTAGCATTATCGACGACACCGTCGTGTACCGCCTCCCCGACGACGGGGAGATCCGGACGGAGTCACGGGCCGGCGAGGCGTCGTATCTCTTTGTCCCCAACGCCGGCCACGACGAGGAGGCGTACGACCGGTGGACGGGCTACCGCGACGAGTGGTCCCTGGACGCGACCGTCGAGAACCGAACCGAGGAGTACGGCATGTTCGCCGTTCAGGGACCGGACGCCGAAGCCCTCGTGTCCGAGGCGGCCGACGACGAGGTGACTGACCTCTCCCGGTTCGAGGCCCGCTGGGCGGCCGTCTCCGGCGTCGAGTGCTGGGTCGCTCGCACCGGCTACACCGGCGAGGACGGCTTCGAACTGGTCGTTCCGCAGGAGTCCGCCGAGACGGTGTGGGCGGCGTTCGACTGTCAGCCCTGCGGCCTCGGCGCGCGCGACACGCTCCGCATCGAGGCCGGGTTCCTCCTCTCGGGGCAGGACTTCGACCGGGAGGAGAACCGGCGGAACCCGTACGAAGCGGGCGCTGGCTTCACCGTAAAGTTAGACACCGAGTTCGTCGGCCGGGACGCGCTCGAACGCGCGAAGACCGACGGCGTCGACGAATTATACGTCGGCTTCGAACTCACAGAACGCGGCGTTCCGCGTCACGGGTACGACATCACGGATACCGACGGAGACGTCATCGGCACCGTCACCAGCGGTACGATGAGTCCGACACTGGACAAGCCGATCGGACTCGGCTACGTCCCCGTCGAGTACGACGACCCTGGCACCGATGTACGGGTCGTCGTCCGGGACCGACCGAAAAACGCGCAGATCACGAACACACCTTTCATCGACCAATGAGCTTCGACGTACCTGACGACCACGGCTACCTGGAATCGCACGAATGGGCACACAACGACGGCGGAACCGTCCGGATCGGTATCTCCGACTTCGCGCAGGACGAACTCGGCGACGTCGTCTTCGTCGAACTGCCGGATGCCGGCGACACGATCAGCGAGGGCGAGGAGTTCGGCGTCATTGAGAGTATCAAAGCCGTCTCGGACCTGTACGCGCCCGTCTCCGGCGAGGTGACGGCTGTCAACGAGAACCTGTTCGACACGCCGGAACTCGTCAACGAGGACGCGTTCGGTGACGGTTGGATGCTCGAAGTCGACGCCGCCGACGAGAGCGAACTCGACGACCTCATGTCCGCGGACGAGTACAGAGCTCAGATCGAGTAGAAGCGACCTTTTTCCTCTGGTTTCGAACGGTGTGACCGCTCGAAGCGACAAGCACGACCGAAAGCCGCCTCACGGAACGGAGCTCCGCTTCGGCGGTGAACCGCGCTCTGCCTTCGCGGGATGTCCGACGCGCGGATGCCCAGTCACCACACGAGACGAGTCAGTCGCCGGGTTCCCGCAACGTGAACTCCCGACGCTCGTACACGTCGTTGTCGGGGGTGTCATCTTTCGGAACGTACCCGAACGCCCGCCAGTTGTCGCTCGGGTACACGTGTAGCGACCTGCTACGGACGGGGCTGTACACGGCGTGGATCTCGTTTTTCCGCGGGTCGACAACCGCCGGTTCTCCGGGGTCCGTGACCTCCGAATCGACGACATCGAAGGCGTACTCGCCGTCTCCGACCTCCGTGCGTTCGAGATTCGAGAGCGTGAGATGGCCGTCTACCAGTACCTCGAAACAGGGCCGGCCGTGATGCTCGTGAGGCATCAACGTGTATTCGGGCGGCCACTCCATGAACCGGATTACGTGTTCGCCGGGGTCGCCGATGACTTTCTCTCGCGTGTACTCATCGGGTGCGGCCGGGTCCGTGGTAACGTTCTCGAAGAAGCCGTCCTGTTCGATGGCGTCAGCTAAGCGGGCGGGCCCCTTCTCGATGAACGCGTCGTCTCCCTCTTGAAGTAGTTCGCCGAGTTCGTCGTACACCTCGCGAACTAGCGGGTTAGGGTCTGATTCGGGCGCCGTTTGCCGGCTCATACTTTCACCGACGGTAAACCCGAACTTATACATTGGGGAGAAGACTGAGACGGCGGTTCCGTCGGTCCCAGGACCGTACACCGGAGAAACCGAGGATGTGATAAGGGGCGGGTCGTAAGTACGCAATACCTGTGCTTTCGACCACTCTCCGCGGGTCGCCGCGGGTTACGCGACGCTTTTCCCTCGAACGCGAGAGTCCCACGCAACCATGACTGGACACGACACAACTACTGGCAGTCCGTTCGCGCCGCACACGCCGGACGAAACCGAGGCGATGCTCGACGCGATCGGTGCCGACGACGTCGACGAACTTTTCGACATTCCGGAGGCCGTTCGATTCGACGGCGAGTTCGGGATCGAACAACGAAGCGAACGCGCGGTCAAGCGCGAACTGCGCGAAACATTCGGTGACAACGACGACCTGACGGAGTTTCTCGGACGCGGTCACTACGACCACTACGTGCCGTCGCTCGTCGACCACCTCTCCCTGCGCTCGGAGTTTCTCACCTCGTACACGCAGTACCAGCCCGAGGTCACCCAGGGGTTCCTGCAGGTCCTGTTCGAGTACCAGTCGCTGCTGGTCGAACTGACCGGACTGGAGATCGCGAACTGCTCGATGTACGACGCCGCGACTGCGCTCGGCGAGGCGGCGACGCTCGCCTCCCGCGTCCGTGCCACCGACGGCCACCGCGTGCTCGTGCCAGAACTGCTCCGTGACGAGCGCCGCGAAGTGCTGGAGAACTACGTCGCCGGAACCCAGATGGTCGTTGAGACGGTGCCGAGTGACGACGGTAATATCGACGTCGAAGCGCTCGCAGACCTGGTCGACGGCGACACCGTGATGGTGTACGCTGAGAACCCGTCTGTCCGCGGGACCGTCGAGGAAGGACTCGCCGACATCGCCGACATCGCACACGACAACGACGCGCTGTTCGTGCTCGGCTCCGACATCGTCGCGCTCTCACTGCTCCAGAAACCGTCCGAGGTCGGGGCCGACGTTGTTATCGGCGACGCCAGCGTGCTGGGCCTTCCGACGAGTTACGGGATGGGGCTTGGCCTGTTCGCCACGCGGGACTCGTTCGTCCGACAGGTTCCCGGTCGTCTCGTGGGCGCGAGCGAGGACGAAGCCGGCAACCGGACGTACACGCTGACGCTCCAGACCCGGGAACAGCACATCCGCAAGGAGCGCGCCACGAGCAACATCTGTACGAACCAGGCGTGGGTCGCGCTCCGGACGGCGATTCACGCCGCGGACCTCGGCCCCTCTGGTCTCGTCGACCTGGCCGAAACGTGCGTCACCGAGGCCCAGGACCTCGCCGAACGCGTCGACGATATCAGCGGCGTCGGCGCTCCCGTTCACGACCGGCATCACTTCCGGGAGTTCGTCGCACGGACCGACCAGCCCGCGCCGGCGATCGCCTCGGATCTCGAAACAGAGGGCTTCGCGGTGCATGCGCTTTCCGACCATGAACTCCAGATCTGTGTGACCGACGCCAACGCCCGGAAGGCAGACGATCTGGTCGCCGCGCTCGCGGAGGTGGCAGAATGAGATTCGACCAGGCGCGATGGACCGACGACGATGGCGGCCGCTACGAACCCCTCCTCTCCGAGAAAGACGGGACCGAGGTCGAAATCGACGACTCGCCGCTCCCCGACGACCTGACACGGGACAGCCTCGACCTGCCGGAGCTTTCCGAACCCGAACTCGCCCGGCACTACACGCGGCTCTCGGAGATGAACTACGGCATCGACAACGGGCCGTACCCGCTTGGTTCCTGTACGATGAAGTACAATCCCAAGTTCACCGAGGACGTGGCCGCTATCCCGGACGCTGCGGTCCACCCGGACCGCTCCGAGGACACCGTACAGGGGACGCTCGAACTGCTGTACGACCTGCAGGACTACCTCGCTCGTATCGGTGGCATGGACTCCGTGACGCTCCAGCCCCCCGCCGGCGCGGCCGGCGAGTTCACCGGTATCCTCCTCGCCGAGGCGTACCACGAAGCTAACGGCGAGGGCCACCGCCACGAGGTGATCGTTCCCGAGAGTGCCCACGGCACAAACTTCGCCAGCGCTGCTCTCGGCGGGTACGACGTGGTCGAACTCCCGGGCGGCGACGACGGCCGGGTCGACCTCGACGCGCTCGAAGCGGCACTCTCGGAGGATACGGCCGCGCTGATGCTCACCAATCCGAACACGCTCGGCCTCTTCGAACGCGACATCGAGGAGATAGCCGAGATGGTACACGACGTGGGCGGCCTGCTGTACTACGACGGCGCGAACCTCAATGCCCTGCTCGGCCGAGCGCGCCCGGGCGACATGGGCTTCGACATAATGCATTACAACGTCCACAAGACGTTCGCCACGCCCCACGGCGGCGGCGGCCCCGGTGCGGGACCGGTCGGCGTCGTCTCGGACCTCGAACCGTACCTGCCGACGCCGCGAGTCCGCCAGGCCGAGAGCGGAGCGTACGAACTGTTCGAACCCGAGGAGACGGTCGGCAAAGTCCACGGCTTCCAGGGCAACTGGCTCGTCCTCGTGAAAGCCTACGCCTACATCGCCAGATTGGGCGATCCCGGCCTCCGCGACGCCAGCGCGAAGGCCGTACTGAACGCCAACTACCTCGGCGAACGGACCGACTACGACGTGCCGTACGGTCCGTACCACCACGAGTTCGTCGCCAGTGCCGGCGACCAAGACGCCGCAGACGTGGCAAAGCGCATGCTCGACTACGGCGTCCATCCGCCCACGACGAAGTGGCCGGAGATCGTCCCGGAAGCGCTGATGACCGAACCGACGGAGATCGAGAACCGCAAGACGTTAGACCAGCTAGCGGCCGCGTTCAACGCCGTCGCCGGCGAGGAGGACTCGACGCTCGCCGATGCCCCCGAGCACACGACCGCACGCCGGATCGACCAGACGTCCGCCGCGCGAGACCTGCGGCTCTCCTGGCACTCCCTGGACGGGGACTGATCGTACTCCGCGGCGTCTGATCTCTCGGTCGGCGGCGTTCTCTCGAACAGTTTCTTCCTGTGCAGTCACTTTCTTTCACAACTCGTGTTCAGTTCTTCCAGAGCCGCTCGGACGGGAACCGGACTCAGGACAAGTCGCTGGATCGCTGTTTGTGGTGAACGGACGGCGGTATACCGCCGCCAACCGGAGAGGGGTGGACGAGTTCACTAGCTATCGCTTGTTTCATTAGACTCTCATGGTTCTTAACGCGGGCGTCAATTTAGCCTGCAGCTGATCGCTCAGTACAGAACGAGGACAGTTCGTTCCGTAGTTTGAGTGAACTCACTCCTCCGCTTGGTTATCGAGGTAGTTGTTTATCATCATCGGTGAAATAATCCCGACGAACATGATAAGGCCTATCGTCACCTCGTCCGGGAGTTCAGTAAGATAGAACGTAGCTGCGTGGAGAACCAGTGCCAGAGCCACGAAGATTCCGATTATTTTGTTCTCTCGTGAGACCATACTCCATCTTGAATTTGATCTTACAATATATTTGGGTAATTCTCTATTTGGTAAAACGGTGAGAACCATATACGCAAAGCGACCTATCGGTTGGTTCACGACGTTTCCGGGTGAAACTACTATTGTGCGAGGTATTCTTCCGAAAGACTCTCTGATAGCGTGTCCCCCCGGTATCGTTTACTCTGAGTACCCTGTTACGTCTTCACCGAACGGGTCCACGTACGGGTCCTGGTCACTACACCGCGCTAACTTCCTCTTTGTTTCTTCCTGGTCTAACCACTCATCAAGGTCGCTTCGACCGTCTTCAACCTGCTGGTGCATGTCCAGCATCGTCCGATACGCGTGAGTAACACCCAACTGGTCCAGTTTCTTCACGATGCGCGCACCACGTTCGCTTAGCCGATACTGGTCACCGACTGACGTTTCCTGCTCGTCAATCTCGGGAGTGACTAAGCCGAGATCGCGTGCTTCTGCGAGGCGATACGTGAGCGTTGAGTCACTGATATGCAGCAACTCCGCGAGGTCTGTGAACCGCTGCGGGTCGCTATACAGCAGGATGAGGACACCGAGCGCGCCGCGAGAGGTACAGTACTCCCTCACCGTATCAGCCATGCAATACCCGCTGTATCAACGCCCGCCGTAGTGAAACTTCTGCACGAACAAAGATAGCTACGATTCATACAATACTTTGGATACAAGCGCTCAACAAGGCGAACCCGGCTCAAGCGGTTGTTGATTTTATACGCACTCTACGTAGTCACATCCGGAAATTTCGGAATTACCGCCCCCGCGCTTATACTTCGAATCAAAGTACATCGCTCTCAACGCATGACGGCCACTCCGGACACGACGCACGCGGTGCTCAGCGCTGTCCGAGAGTCACATCCTCAGTGGCCGTACGCAGATTCTCACGACACGGTAGACGGTGATCCGTGGCCGCTCGCATGGGATGCCGCTGCATTCATCGAAGAATGGTTCGCCCACCTCGACCACAACGACCTGGAAGAAGCACTCTGCAACCTCCCACTGGACCCCTGGAAGTTCGGGTACGACATCACTGAGTGGCACGACAAGCGAGAGCCACAAGCATTACTCAGAGCACACCTGCTTCGTATCGTCAAAGGGTGGGGCGGCGAAACCGCGCTCACAGACTACCTCAACGACAACCCGGAGCTGGTAGATGCCCTCGGATTCGACAATGGAAGGGCGTCGAAATCTACGCTGTGGCGTGTCTGGAACGACGGAAGACTCACCGACACCCACAAACAAGTTATTCGGACCATCGGGCAAGTGCTCGTGAACGTCGCCCGCGAGCACGACGTGCCTGCGCCCGACGAGGTGTTCCACCCGGACCCGAGTGTCGATGCTCCCGAAGACGTGACACAAGATGACTCAATGGTTCAGGATCGCACGATAGCTAACACGCGGGAGGTCTGGAAACACGGCAAACCGATGTTGACCGAGAACTACTATCTTCCGCGTGGAGTGAACACTGAAATCAACGAAAACGCGTTCTTCGAGGGGCACACCTTCATCGGGTCACGCGAAGAGATGTACGCGGAAGACGGGACGTGGAATTTCGCAGCAGAAACCACACGCGACCGCGTCCAGACCGGCAGCACGCACCGATATCACCTGCAGAAGATCGGGCCTGATGCCGCACGCCAAATGCACCGCGATACAACAGAAGCGTTGATCGAACGAGCACGGCGGGACTCAGAACTCGTTGGCGGTGTGCTCGCCAGCATTGACATCACGAAGTCGAATCCGACCGGGAAAACACTGAACTCGAAGAGGGGGTGTATTTGATATCGCGTTTAATGGTTTATTTGATCGCCCTGGTGACGACTTCCCGGGACGTTGTTGCGAGGTTCTTCAGGCGCTCAAGCCAGGGGTACCACGTGACGAGAGAACTGTGGCTATCACACTTACCAACGCAGTCCGAAAGTGTGTGACAGGAAGCGTTCAGCCCAGACCAGGGGAATTCACTGAACTAAATGATCATCTCCGAGTGCAGGGACGACAGGTGATGGCTCTCAGAGCCCTCAACCTCAAGCAGTTCATGAGTACCGCCCTGGCACGCGGATGCCCTGTCGAGATCAAGACAGCCTGTCCCGGATCTGGCCACGGATGCGGGGCTATTCCTCACCGCAATGGACTCTGCTCGTGTCATTTTCTCCGTCGAATCCACCGTATGGCCTCTGCGAGGACTGATCCGATAGTAGATTAGGGCGAGGATCCGCTGCTCAGGGAGTACGAACCGCCAGTCGTACGGTGATCTCGACCGTGAGAACGTCCTTCGCGAGGGGGTGTTTGGTCCGCTTGTACGGATGGGTCGAACTTCCCACCGGCAGACTCGTCTCGGCATGCAGTCCACCACATCGATCCTCGGTCGGACGACACCGACAGATCCTGTTGTGGGCGGCGCTCGTTTCAGCTACTAGCAGTCTTCAAAATCGGTGTGCCGGAGGATATTCCTCTACTCTTACACCCGGACCGATGAGAACAGGCCGGAGAGATCGATGGACTGGACACGTTACCCCGGGGGTACGGTCCAGAACAGGCTACTATAGCTTCGACACTGAGTCGAGGGTGATCGGTCGCGGAGAACAGGCGGGAACCAGTGTTACGCTTCGATGTCGGACTGGCTGGAATCGATGCCGTCGATCGTGACGAAGGAGTAGTTGCACTCGGGGCATCGCCACTTCGTTTTCTCTCCGAGATGGAGCGTCGTGCTCGCGGCACGCCAGAATGTCCGGTCTGTCTCGCAGTCCGGACAGTAGTGGTCGAGTTCGAGGGCCATATTCGATCGTTTCTACGAGCGTTGTTTAACATACTGGTTTCCCCCGGACTTACGCACCAAGTTAAACCTCATAGTGATATATCAAAATCCTCGGACGCTCCAAGCCGCCGCGACTAAACTCGGCGTTCGTGATTGATACTAAGTGGGTCCGAGGCGACCGTGATCGTATGAAAATCTACACCGGTCGCGGCGACGAGGGAATGACGGACCTGCGAGACATGTCGCGCGTCTCGAAAACGAGCCCCCGGATCGAGTCGTACGGGACGGTAGACGAACTGAACGCTCTGATCGGGACCATCGTTCCGACAGGGTACGACGACATCGACGAACAGCTCTCCGGCGTCCAGAACCACCTCCACATCGTGCAGGCGGATCTGGCGAACCCGGACCCCGACGACGGCGACCCGGTCGTTCGCGAGGCTCACGTCGCCGAAGTCGAAGACTGGATCGACTCCTACGACGACGAACTCGACCCGCTAGAGTCGTTTATCCTCCCTGGCGGGTCGGAGACGGGGTCCTGTCTCCACCACGCCCGCACCGTCTGTCGGCGGGCGGAGCGCCGAGTTGTGGCGCTCGCCGGCGAATCGGAGGTCAACGAACACACAGTGGAGTATCTCAACCGCCTCTCGGACGCGCTGTTTACCTTCGGCCGCGCGGTAAACGAGCGTGACGGCGTCCCCGAGGAGAACCCGACGTACTGACTGCGGACGAGATCACTTCCCGCCGTCTCCCGGCGGCATCAATCCCACGACGCGCCGGCCGAAGATGTCTGCGTAGCCCCGCGGCGTGAGTTTCAGCGACGGCACCCCGAAGAAGGTGAGCGTCTGAATCGGAAGCAGCGGCCGTTCGACATCGACGCCTACGGCCCTCAGCGCCGCCCGAACGTCGTCCATGCGTTCCGCTGTTTCGTCGAGAGGCGTGTCCGCGGCGACGCCGGCGACTGCCAACGGCAGGTCCGCGAGCACCTCGCCGTCCCGGACAACGGCGAATCCGCCGCCGGCGTCGGCGACGTGAGATGCGGCACGGGCCATCGCCGCGTCGTCGACGCCGGCGACGGCGACCGACGCTTGCTCCCAGGTGAGACTCGTTGCGACAGCGCCCTCGTCGATGCCGTACCCAGTGAGAAAGCCGGTAAAGGCGTCGTCGACACCGCTCCGGCGGTCCAGCAGCGCGGCCTTGGCAATATCGTCGGACGGGTCTGCGACGAGCGCATCTCCGTCGACAGGGGGACTAACGGTCGTTTCGGTCGTGATGAGGCCGTGGCTGTACTCCAGCGCTCGGACCGAACCGTCGCGGGCCGCACTCGTCGGGACCCGGAACGTCGCCGCGGTCGGGTCGATGTCCACCGAGTCGTAAAACTCCGCGGAGTAGTCGTGTTCTCGCGGGCCGACGGCCGCTTCGCCGTTCCGGACGACGACCTCGCCGTCGCCGACGACGGAACCGACGGTAACCGATTCGAGGTCGTCCAGGACGAGCAGGTCCGCGACGTTGCCCGGCGCGATACTCCCGCGGTCGGTCAGGCCGAAGTGGTTGGCCGGTGCGTGCGTCGCCATCCCGATCGCCGTTTCCGGGGCGACGCCGTGGTCTATCACGCGGCGAACCGCAGCGTCCATCGCTTCGCCCGTAGCGAGTACGTCCGGCCAGGCACCGTCAGTCGACAGGGAAGCGTCGATGTCGTTTTCCCGTACCGCCTCAGCGATCGCCTCGCTGTCGTCGCGGATCGATCCGCTGCGACCGATGGGGTGGATGCCGCGTTCGTGACGCGCCGTCACCTCGTCGGCCGTGATGGCCTCGTGGTCGTTGTCGACGATGTTGGCGTAAGCCGTCAGTTTCTCGCCGGAACAACCGGCACCGTGACCGACGACACGGAGTCCCAGTTCCCGCGCTCGCTCGTAGAGTTCCCCGGCGAGGGAGTCGCGGCCGACGACCTGCACCCAGTCGGACTCGCCGACGCCGACGACGCGCTCGTCTTCGAGCAGGTCGATGATGCCGTCGCGTGTGGCTTCGTCTGCGGGAGCGCCGAACGCGTCGAAAAACGCAAGCGGCGGGACGGTCACGCGGAGGTCGACCGGCAGGTCCGCGCTGGCGGCAAGCAGTTCCCGAACGCCGTCGGCACCGCTGACCCCGCCGAACGCCGTCGCCTCCGTGACGAGCGTCGTCGTTCCGCCTTCGAGGATCCGGTGATACGAGGTTTCGACAGTCTGAAAGATGTCCGCGTGCGTGTGCGCGTCGACGAATCCCGGAACGACCTCACGCCCGTCGGCGTCTACGACCGTCGTGTCGTCGCTGACGACCCCGCCCGCGTCCTCGGGGACGGCGGCGATCCGGTCGCCGACGACCGCCACGTCGCGGTCGCGAAACTCGCCGAGTTCGGCGAGCAGAACGCGGCCGTTCTCGATGACGAGGTCCGCGCTGTCTGCGCCGAGTGCCACTGCCTGTTCACGTTGTCTGTTCGTCGGTTCCGTCCGGTCTTCGTCTCGGTTGTTCCCGTTCATGTTCGTTCGTACACGACGACACCGCCGCGTTCGGATCGCTGTACTTCGCTGCGACGTTCAAGCACGTCGAGGTGGCCGACCGCCTCGCTCATCCCCGGGAAGTACTCGGTCAGCGGCAGGTCGCCGAACAGACCCTCCATCACGTCCATCGCCGTTGTCTTGCCGTCGACGAGTTCGAGGACGTTCTCGGTTCGTTCATCGTGGGATTCGCGTATCTCGCCGATTCGCTCCGATGGGCGGTCGATCACCTCCCGGTGGCCGGGGAGCACGCGGTCGTACTCCCGGCCGCGAAGTCGGTCGAGAGAGTCGTTGAACGCCGGCAGGACTCGCGGACGGGGGTCCCCCTCTTCCGCCGGGGGTTGCAAGAGCGGGTTCGGCGTGATATCGGGGAGTATCTGGTCGCCGACGATAGCCTCCTCGTCGCCGGCGTGCTCGTACTCGAACACCAGTTCGCCCGGCGCGTGCCCCGCGGCGTCGCGTGCCCGAACCGTCTCGCCTGCGACGGTGAGTTTCTCGCCCTCCTCCAGTAGTCGGTCGGTTTCACACGACGGCGAGTACTCCAGATACACTTCTGGGAGTTCGGTCACGGTTTCGGCCGTCGAACGGGCCATTCCGTGGCGCTCGAAGCAGTCGACGAAAAACGACTGTTCGTACGCCAGACGCCCCTCGAAGTTCTCGATGATCCGGGATGTTGCGGGACTCGCGAACACCCTCGCTCCGTCGTCACGAAACCGTCTCGCTAACCCGAAGTGGTCCGGGTGCGGATGCGTCACGAGTATCTGTTCGATGTCCGTGGGCGAGAGGTCGCGTTTCTCCAGTTCGTCGAGCATCGTCGACCAGGACTCCTCGCTGTCCGGGCCGGGGTCGACTATAGTCCGTCCCGAAATGTAGGCGTTGACGGGACCGACCTGAAACGGCGTCGGGATCGAGAGCCGCTTGAACATCACACGCTCGGTAAGACGGTCCGCGGGTAAACTGTTTGTGAACCGGCGATACGAAAAGACGGATCCGCTGGGTCGGTACCGATGCCCACGGTTACGTTCCCTTACAGAGTCGGCGGGACGGCGATGGTGCCCGGACTGCGGCGGTAGCTAATCGTCAAGGCGGCATGACCAGTGACATACTCGGACGGTTCGCCGCCCCGCACAGTTTTAGGCACGCCTAAGAAATACATAAAACCACTGGTTTCGGCCAGCCTAAAAGCTGATGTCAGTGTCAGTCGCGGACTCATACTCTGCGAAGAAATGTCGACTGTGGATTCTGTCCCTCCACAAAGGTTATATCCTTTCGAAGACAACAGATAGGCATGAACAAGCATTTCGAAGACGCACGGTACTACATCAAGCGAGCCGGTGAACACGCTAAGAAAGGCGTTACGGAGGAACTCGAACCCGTCGAGGAGCGCTTCCGGGAGTTGACCGGTAGTGAGCAAGAACCCGAACCGAGTCGCCTCGACAACGTCCGCGAAGAACTCGAAGCTATCGAGGACCGTGCTGAAGGAGAGACGAAAGACGCCCTCGCAAAGGCGCGGCGACGTATCCGCGGACAACGCCCGAACTGATCGGTTCCGGAACGTTTTTCACCGGCCCGCGGGTACGCTTTCTTGCGGGTTGGTGGTCTAGCCAGGTTATGACGGCTCCTTCACACGGAGCAGGCCGGCGGTTCGAATCCGCCCCAACCCATTTCTGATTCCTTGCAACGACGAGCGGTGCGAGAACGTTCTCCGTCGGAGCACGGAACGATTCACCAGATGCCGGTGTGTCGCCGTTCAATCCTGGTGCCAGCCCAACGACACTCATAGAGAGGTCGGCTCTGACGATCCTTGCCGGTCGTTGCCTCGCAGTCGAACTGTCGTAAAGCGGTCGGTCTCACCGGTGGCGGAGACGACGGTGGCGACCAGAGCGGTCATCCGTTCTCCCGGTCGGTCACAGGTCGCATCACCTGTTCCGCCGGGTCATTGCCAGGTTCGATCGAAACTGGTTCGATCCGCGCGACCGCTTTAATCGACTGTTTTCCGTCGATCTGTGTCCCGACGAACCGCGTACCGCAGTTCCCGTTTGCCAGGTCCGCTCCGTCGCGGGTGACGGCGACCAGCGCGTCGAATGCGGCGGCGATCCTGACACAGACGTGGTAATTGTCGGTGCTACTCAGGTGGAGATGCGTCGTCGACGGCGGAGCGCCAGCGATCGCGAGAAGGTCCCGAACGGGAACGCCTGTCCACGTCGCTACGGTTCGGTCGCCGGACGCACAGACGACCGAACATTCGCGTTCGACGGTCGGGAGCGCGCCAAGGTCGTCGCGAGTCAGTTCTAACCACTTCTTGCCGATGATATCGACGGTCGCGCCGCCGTCGCGACCCGTATCTCGCTCGGAACCCGTTCGCGGGTCAGGAACGTTCCGGGTCATGCTCGACGATTCGGTTACGGGCGGACGGCCGTGAGGACCCAATCGTCCGGAGTCCGTCGGTCAACCTCGAACGAGTCGATAGCGGCCGGATCGCGGTCAACGACCTCAGCAAGGTACCCTCTGACGGGCGACGGGTCTCTGTCACTGACGAGCGTAAACGTCGCCCCGCTGTCTAGCGATTCGAACCGTTCAGCGACGCGCTCGCGCCGTTTCTCCGGGGGGTCGCCGCGAATATCGACCGCGTCGTCAGGTACGTCGAGGTCCCACGCGGTCGCCGCCGCGTCGGCCACGGCGTCGGCGAGACGGCCCATCTCCGTCGGTGCAGCGCCGGGGACGGGGGTCTCTTGGAGGTCAGTCGAGAACGGGATTTCGGCGAGGACCGGCGCGGACAGCGTGTCGGCTGGCGAACTTCCCGGAAACAGGTCGTGTTCGTCACCGCAGGACGGACAGGTGAACCCGCCCATGTTGATGACTGCTCCGAGGACCGGCACGTCGTTGTCCCGGAACAGTTCGATGCTCCGAGCGGTGTCGTCGAGGCTCGCCGGGAACGGAGTCGACACGACGACGACGCCGTCGACCGGAACCTCCTGAAGCGTGGTGAGGACGATGTCACCGGTGCCCGGTGGCAGGTCGATAACGAGCGTGTCCTCGGCGCGCCACGCCGTGTCCTCGAACAGTTCCGTCAGCGCGTCGTGGGCCATCGCACCGCGCCAGGCGAGCGGGGCTCCGTCCTCCATCAGGCCGACGCTCATTACGTCGAGCTCCGCGTCGGGAGTGGACGCGTCGACGGGCAGGGGGTGGCCCTCGTCGTCCGAGCGGACGGGGCCGGACATGTCGAGGAGCGACGGGACGTTCGGGCCGTGGATGTCGGCGTCGAACAGTCCCGTCGGCCGGCCGGCCGCGAGCGCGCAAGCGAGACCGGTCGAGACGGTCGATTTACCGACGCCCCCTTTCGCGCTGGCGACGGCGATCACCGTATCGAACCCGGCGACGCCGAGGTTCCTGTCACCTGCCGACGGGGCGACCGGTTCGACATGGGTACTATCGACGCCGGGAACGTCGCGAACCGCGCGCAACATCGCGCCCATCACGTTCGTCGCGTTCGCCTCGTCGAACTCGGCGACGGCGGCTTCGATGGTCACGTCGGCCCCCTCGATCCGTATCGACTCCACTAGTCCCGCCTCGAAGACGGTCACGTCGGCGTCGGGGTCGCGGACGGCACGCAAAGCGGATTCGACCCGGTCTTCGAGACTGTTGGCATCGGAGTCGACAGTGTCGGTGCGTTCGTCCGCAACCGCGGCCGTATCGTCGGACGCGGTTTGGTCGGCGTCGGTCGTCGGGTGTGAGTGGTCAGTCATGGTCAGAGGTTCGGCGTTCGGTTGAGGTCGTCTTCTCCCGGGAGCGTGCGGTCCGATTCGTCGAGGGTGCCGCTGAACTGCCGGCGGAAGCTGCCGGCGTCGACCTCCCGCGCACGCACGGCGGTCTCGCGGACGATGCTGCTGTCGTCGTCGGCCAGTCGGTCCAGTGTCTCGTGCGCCCGCTCGTCGTCGATACCGCCGAGCAGATGTGCGGCCCATTCTCGGACCCGTTCGCTCGGGTCGTCGGCCGCCTCGACGAGCACGGGGAGCGCGCCCTCGCCGCGGTGTTTGAACAGGGACACCGCGGCGTTCCGGCGGACGGCGTGATGCCCGTCGTCCAGCGCGGATTCGAGGGGGTCCTCGTGTTCGGCCCGGTCGAGTCGGTCCAGGGCGACGACAGCCTCCGCGCGGACCCACGGCTCTGGGTCGTCGGTCAGCGCGAGCGCCGTCTCGGCGGCCACTTCTCCGCCGAGTTTCGCCAGCGCCTCGACGGCGAACTGCCGTACTTCGGCATCGTCGTCGGTCGTCGCAGCCTTGCTTAGTGCGCGGACCGTGCGGTCGTCGTGCTTTCGCTCCGCGAGTTCGAGTGCAGCGCGACGACGCTCGATGACATCATCTCCGGCGAGCGCGGCGAGCAGGTCGCCCCTGGCGTCGTCTTCGACGGGTTCGGTGTCACTGGCCGCGAGTTCCTCCGGTGACGCCTCGCCGATCGTCACGTCGCGGTCGACCTCGATGTCTTCCAGTCCTTCGGGCTCCTCGTCGAATCCGGGACTCTGTTCGGGGTGGAGTTGCGGGTCCGGCGGCCCGTCGGTCGCTTCTTCTTCGTCTCTCACGCTGTCTCACCCCCTCGCGAGTCGACCAGTAGCGCGACGGCGACGACGACTCCCAGCGCCCGGATCAGCGTCCCGGGGACGCCGGCCGCGAGAAGTAACCCGGTACCGAGCGCGGCGTCGACCCGGCCCCGGCGGAGCGTGTGAGCGATTCCGGCGACGCCGCCCCCGACGGCGAGGACGACGAGCGCGAGGGGTGCGCCGACGACCCCGACACCCACGAGCAGCACTGCGCCCATCACGTACGGGATGCTCGCTGCGGTCCCGTACGTCAGGAGGCCAGCGAGCGCGCCGACGGTCAGACTCGCTCGGTCCATACCGACGAGAAGCGGCACCAGCGCAACGCCGAATAGCGCGAGCCCAGAGCCGAGCGGACGGAGAGTCACGGTTTCAACGCCCGCCGTCGCCGCGAGCGATACGACGACGCCGGCCGTGAGGACGGTCACGACGCCTGCGCGGCGAATCGAGGCGACGCTCGCGTCTCGCCCGAGCCGCCGGACACGGCTGACCGTGGCGAGCCCGCCTCCGAAAACGACGCCGGTAGCGGCGGGAAGCCACGCCATCGGCGACGCGAGTGCGACCAGCCCGAAGCCGCCGGCGAAGGCGAGACCGATACGCTCGCCGGGCGCGTCCGCAGTCGTTGCGAGGAGCAGTCCCGCTAGCGCGGGGCCGGCGACGCCGACCGGGAGCAAGACGGTTACGAACTCTCTGAGCGGGTCGGGAAGCGTTCCGGGTGCGTTGTGAGCGATACGGTACAGCGTCGTTGCCGCGACCGAGAGAAGCGCGAGCACCCCTGCGGCGGTGCGTGTCGAAAGCGGCGACTCCGTCGAGAGTCGGGCGACGACCGCTTCGAGACGGCTGTCGGCCATCTCGTCGGCTCGGCGTCCGCTCACCCGCCGTCACCTCCCTCGAACCGTTCGGCGAGAGCGGTCTGGTCGGCGGTCACGAACCGGTCGAGAAAGTCGGCGAGTTCGCCGTAGAGGCCCGTACCGCGCTCCTCGTCGATACGGTCGGCGAGGCCGCCGGCGACGACGTGGAGATGTCGGTCGTGAAGGTCGAGCCTGGCCCGCGCGGCGTCGGCCGACGACTCGGCCTCGCGGCGCGCGAGGTACCCCGCGAACTCCAACTGGTACGGAAGGTAGTCGTGGTTGTCTCGGGCAGACTGGTCGACCTCCAGGCCGAAGTAGTCGTACGCCCTCGCCAGGTCGAGATTCACGTCGTTCCACGACGCCTCGGGCCGGTATGCCGTCTCGTACAGCGATACTGGCGGCCCCTGGCTGTCCAGCGAGCCGTCGGTCCGGTCCTCGTACTCAGCGTACCCGACCGTGAACAGGTCGTTGAACCGCGCGCAAAGCGTCTCGTGGTCGTCCTCGACGGTTAGCTCCGGCGCGTCGACTGCCAGACCGGTCGCATCGAGCAGGTCGCGGCAGGTCGCGTCGACATCGCCCGCCGCGATCCGACGGTACGCCGACTCGTCCGGCTCGTCAAACAGCGCGGCGAGGAGCGCGTACACCCCGCCGCGGGCGGCCGCCTGACGGTCGACCCGCTTTGCGTCGAGTCGCTCGGGCACCGGCGGTTCGTCGGTGCTTGCTTCGCTGTCACGTGATACCTCGCCGGAGCAGTCCGCCGCTTCGCCGTTCCTGTCTGTGTTCATCTCGTCTCACCTCTGGTGTTTCGCACCGCGTGGATCGTCACCAGCGCCACGCCGGTGATCGCGAGTCCGGCAATGGTCCACAGGATCGCCTCGTACGGCGGTCCCTGCGGGCCGGATCCGAGCGGGAAGTGGTACCACTCGCTGACCGACTTCTGGCCCGACCGTTCCATGTTCGACCCGTTCCATACCGCGAACGCAACGTCGACATCGCGGTCGACCGCGAGCGAGGTCCGGTTCGTCGCGTCGGACTCGATGTCCCGCGACATGACGACCGTCCAGCGCCCGTTGTCGTGGCTCGCCGACGTATTCACTGCTGCCTGTTCGAACTCGGTCGTCGTCCCCGGGCCCCCGGCGAGCAGTTCCTCCGTCTCGCCGTCCGCGCTCCAGTACCAGAGGTTCACGGGATTCTCAGTGTTTCCCATGGCGATGGGTGGCCGGGCACTGGTGTTTTTCGGCACCTGAACCGCAATCGCGTCGACGAACGCTCGCGGGTCAGTGGCGTTGCTGTCAGCCGTTTCGTCGCTCCACGACAGGCGGAGGTAGAACCGCTCGTCGCTTCGAGCCGACTGAACGCTGACCGTCTCGGTGGTCGTGTCGCTCGCGTTGGGAACGCCGCTCGGCGCGCTGGCCAGCGGGATGTCGACGGCGGGGACGGTGTCCCACGCATCGCTCGTCGGGTCCTGTGGCTCGTCGTCGACGGACACCGACTCGACCGGGATCTGATTCGCCGGGCGGGCGGACACCAGCATGGGTGCGAGCGCGGTCGTCACAACGATCAGACTGGCGATGGCGATCGCCCCGACAGCGACGGACCGTCGCTCCCGGGAACGGCCCGCTCGCGTTTCCGAGTCGTTTCGCGGCTCCCGGTTCTCGCTCATTGTCGAACACCTCCGGAACTCCGTTCCGGCCAGCGCGACTTCGCTCGCATCAGTCGAACACCTCCAACCGATACTTGCGTGCGGGATTCGTGTCCGTGAGCATGTCGAGCAGTTCGCTGGATCCGCCGCGGTCCACTTTGTCGCGCTCCCGCTCGATAGTGTCGAGCGCGTCGTGGACCCCCTCGCCGAACAGCTCTTCGAGGTACGTTCGCGGGATGCGGTCGACGTCGACCGTTTCGCCGTCCTCGGAGTGTTGTGGCGGCGCGAACGGCGGGATGTAGTAGACGTTCGGCTGCGTCCGGTACTCGGGGTGGAGCGGCAACGCGACCTCGTACTCCTTGACGAGCTTGTGTATGGGCCCCTCCTCGTCGTCCAGGAAGCCGACGAGGCGCAACTGCGGCGGACAGTCTTCCGCACAGGCCGGTGCGAACGTTTCGCCCTCTGGCCCTTCCCCCTCGATCCGGGGATAGCAGAAGATGCACTTCTCTGATGTCTTCTGCGTCGCGTTGTAGTACACCTTCTTGTAGGGACAGCCCTCGACGCAGTAGCGGTAGCCGCGACAGCGCTCCTGGTCGATCAGGACGATACCGTCCTCCTCGCGCTTGTAGATAGCCTTGCGCGGACACGCTTCGACGCAGGAAGGATGCGTGCAGTGGTTGCAGATGCGCGGGAGGTAGAAGTAGTACGAGTTGGGATACTCGCCGGCCCCCTGGTCCTCATCCCAGTTCGGTCCCCACTCGGGGTCGCCGTCGGGCCGGAGCGGCTGGTCGCTCCCGTCGTACATGATCTCCTCGTGGTTGAACTCCCACGCCTCGCCGTAGTCCTCCTGGTCGGGGATCTGCCCGGGCTGGCGCTCGCCGTGCTCGTCTGATTTCCAGCCGCCACCGGACTCCTCCCAGTCGCGCGGGTACCCTTTCCCGGGCTTGGTCTCGACGTTGTTCCAGTACATGTAGTCGCGCCCGCCGCCTTCCGTCCACAGCGACTTGCACGCGACCGTACACGTCTGACAGCCGATGCACTTGTTGAGGTCCATCACCATCGCGACCTGGTGGTCGATCCCCTCCGCAATGTCGACCGTTTCGTCGCCCGCATCCGCGTCCTGTGCGGTCATTCGCCGTCACCTCCCTTCTTCCGCACGTCGACCCGGACGTCGCTGTTGACGCCGGTCGGTCCCCAGTAGTTGGGGAAGAAGTAGAGGTGTTCGCCGGTGTCCTCCGGATACTGCACCAGTTGGGTCGGCTTCATGTACATCGGCACGAGCGAGTTGAAATCGGTGTCATCGGGGAACTGGAACCGTTCCCAGGCGAAGTACATCCGGGCCGTACCGCGCTGGCTGCTCGGATAGATCTTCGCCTGCAACTCGACCGTCGAGAGGTCGTTGAACACTTCGACAGCGTCGCCGTCCTCGATGCCGCGCTCGGCGGCGTCTTCGGGGTGGAGGTAGACGACGGGCTCCCCGCGCTGGAGGCGGAGCAGTTTCTCGCTGTCCCGCCACGTCGAGTGGATAGACCACCGGCCGTGGGGCGTGTTGTACTCCATCGGGTAGTCACCTCCCGTGTTCGTCGGTCCCTCCTTGTGGGTCGGAAGCTCCTCGCCGAGTTCGAGGAACCAGTCGTGGTCGATGTAATACTGCTGTCTGCCGGTGACGGTGGGCCACGGGTTCTTCTCCTGCACGTAGTCCTTCCACGGCGTGTAGGCCTCGCCCTCCTCGATGTCCGAGGTCCAGTGGTCGCCCGCCTCCAGCAGTCGCTGGGGTTGCTCGACCGTGTCGGCGAACGTGATCTGCTCGTCACTGTCGGCGGGGTTTGACTCCTCGGAGTGTTCGAGGATGTACTCGCAGGCCGCGCGGTCCTCCGCGAGCGCGTCCGCCTCGTCGGTCGACCAGTCACGGACGTAGTCGTCGTGGATAGTGGTCAAATCGATCACGCGGTCGAACTTCCGGTCCTGCACGGGGTCGACACCACGTTCTGTCGCCACTTCCTGGATCTTCGCGGCGAGTTCGCGGAAGATCTGCCAGTCGGTCTTCGACTCGCCCAGCGGCTCGACCGCGGGCGTGAACGGGTGCACGTAGGAGTGCATGTCCGTCATCGACAGGTCGTGTTTCTCGTAGTGGCTCGCGGTCGGCAACACGATGTCCGAGTACATCGCCGTCGAGTCCATCCGGAAGTTGATGTCGACGACGAGGTCGAGCTTCGGCCACAGCTCCTCCTCGACGGCGACGTTCCCTTTCGCCTGGTTGAAGTAGTTGCCGCGCCAGACGAACATCGTCGACGGGTCCGGACGGGAGCCGTCCTCGCGCTCCTCGGGGTAGACGGGCATCCACCCCTTATCGATAGATTCCCGTATCTTCGCGGCGGTGTCGGGGTCGGTGTTGTCGAGGATACCGGCGTGGTAGTACGTCCACAGCGTCGTTGGCACGCCCCGGACGTTCCCGGTTGGGAACGAGAGCGTCTTCCAGCCGTGGAACGTCCAGATCTTCTCCTGACCGACGTAGTGGTCCAGGCCGGTCCCCTGCTCGCCGAGGTTGCCAGTCAATGTGACGAGTAGCTGGATAGCGCGATTGCCCAGGTCGTTGTGATACCAGTCGTTGACGCCTTTCCCGTGGATGATCTTCGCTTTCTCCGCCTCGGCGAACTCGCGGGCGACCCGCTGGTACGTCTCCCTGCCGACCTCGGTCTCCTCGTGGACAGTCTCCGGGTCGTACTCGGCCAGTTCGTCGCGGAGTTCGTTCCACACCGTCCGGACGCCTACGGTGCCGTCCGTCGTCTCGACCGTCCGCTCGGCGTCGAGGCGCGGGTCGAAATCCAGGTCGATGCTCTTCGAGTAGTCTTTCTGGCCGTCTCGCTCGCCGAGCGACCCCGGCGCTTCGCGGAGTCGGCCGTCAGCGTCGACCATGAGGAGCATCCACTCGGGTCGGTCCGCGTCGGTCTCCACGGCGGGCACGTCGCTCGCGCGGAGGAACTTTCCGGTGTCCTCACGGACCAGAAGGGGCATGTCGGTCTGTTCCTTGAGGTGGGCCTCGTCGTACAGTTCCTCGTCGACGATAGTGCGGGCCATCCCCAGCGCCAGCGCAGTGTCGGTGCCGGAGTCGGGGCTGATCCACTCGTCGGTGTGGATGGCCGTCTGTGAGTAGTCGGTGAAGACGCCGACCCGTTTGGTGCCCTCGTACGCGGCCTCGAGGAAATACTTCGCGTCGGGGATGCGCGTAACGTTGATGTTCGACCCCCAGGCGATGATGTAGTCCGCGTTGTACCAGTCGGCGCTTTCAGCGTTGTCGGTCTGGGTCCCCCAGGTGATCGGCTGGCCCGGCGGCAGGTCCGAGTACCAGTCGTAGAACGAGTGGCTGACACCGCCGAGAAGGTTGATAAGCCGGGAGCCGCTTGCGAACGAGACTGGGCTCATCGCCGGGATAGGCGTGAACCCGCTGATGGCGTCGTAGCGACCGTCTTGGACCTCGTCGACGACGTGTTCGGCGATCTCCATGAGCGCTTCGTCCCACGAGATGCGCTGCCACTGCCCCTCGCCGCGCTCGCCGACGCGCTTGAGCGGATGTTTGATACGCTGGTCGGCGTTGACGTAGTCGGTGTAGCAGGCCCCCTTCTGGCAGCCGCGGGGGTTCGGGTCGGGCAGGCTCTCGTCGAAGCGCGGGTAGTCACCAGCCTGCTCCTCGCGCCAGACCTGCCCGTTTTTCACGTACACGTTCCACGAGCAACTGCCGGTGCAGTTGACGCTGTGGGTCGAGCGCGCGACCGAGTCCCAGTCCCACTCCTCTCGGTAGAGATCCTCCCAGTCGCGGTACGGGTAGTCGCCGATGGGGTCGTCGACGGTCTGTAGCCCGTCCATCTGGAACAGCCCGTCGCCGACGGCGGACGCGCCCCCGATCCCGAGCAGCGACGCGATGCCGACGCCTTCGAGGAAGCCTCGGCGGGACACGGACCCGTCGGAGTCCGTCGGGTCACCCGGCGGGTCGCCGACTGCAGGTCCATCGATCTCGGGGTCTTCGCGGTCCGGTTTCTCTGTTCTCTCGTCGTCGTTCTGCGGTGTGTCGTTTCTGTTCATTCGTCTTTCCGTACGAAAACGGTCGTCAGCGCTAGTGCTACGCCGACCGCGCCGAGTGTCACTCCCGCGAGCGTGTCGCCGCCGGCTTCGAGACCGAGGGCGACCAACCCGACTCCGAGGAGTTTGCTCGCGCGGTCGAGATATCGATACGTCCGAGCCGACAGTCTGACCTCGGTCGGCCAGTCCGCGGCGGTGCGGGCGTCAGTCATCGTCGGCCACCTCCGCCGCGTCGTCCGTTTCGCTGCGCTCGTCGTCGCCCTGAAGGACGCGGTAGGTAAGCAGGCCGGAGGCGACCGGGACGACCAGCAGCGCAACGGTGAGAACCTGGTTTACCACCTCGGTTCCGACGCCCAGCGCGCGTGCGAGCAGGTTGTTCATACCCGCGATGGAGGCGACCATGATCATCTGGATGGCCGCGACGCCGACCGCGGTCTGCCACGGGCGGTCGAGCGGGTTCGCCGTGAAGTGGACCGGATCCTCGCGGTAGTCGACGAAGGGCCAGACGGCGACGGCGGCGAACACGAGCGTCGGAAGTAACACGCCGCCGACGAACTCTGTCGAGACGTGAACGCCGACGAACGGGACAGTGAAACTCATCCACGCGGGAAGGAGCTTCAGGAAGCCGTACACCCACATCAGGAACCAGTCCGGCATAATGAGCTCCGGCGTCCCGGCGGGGTTGTTCGGGCCATACTCCGCGATGTTGTGGACCGGCAGGAAGCCGGCCAGCGCCGCCAGCGCCGCCAGCGTCAGGAAGAAGACGACGGCGCTGACGGCCGCTTGATTCGGGAACGCCGGCAGGCCGACGACGACGCTGTCGTCGTCCTCGTCGACGGTCGCCGAGCCGCCGTCAGTCGCGGACTCATCGCCGGTCGTCGGTAGAGGTCCGCGCACGTCGTCCTCGCGCGGTGCTTCGGTGTGTTTCTGGCGGACGAGGATCCCCATGTGGACCGCCAGTAGCACGGCGATAGCCGCGGGAATGACGAGTACGTGGAGGAAGTACAGGCGGGGAATGGTCGCGCTCGACGGGAACTCCCCCCCGAAGAACGCTTTCCCGACGATCTCCCCCACGAACGGGATGGAGGTCGCGAGGCTGTAGCCGATACCCGTCGCCGTCGCGGCGAACTCGTCGAAGGGCAGCGCGTAGCCGGTGTAGGCCGCGCCCATCGCCAGCCCGGCGAGGCCGGTGCCGACGATCCAGTTCGGCTCGCGCGGGTTGCGGTACGCCCCGGTGAAAAACACCCTGAGCATATGTAACCCGATTGAAGCCACGAACAGGTGGGCCGCCCAGTGGTGCATTCGCCGGATGAACATCCCGAACGGGACGTCGTAGGTGATCTGCAGGACGCTCGCGAACGCCTCCGGAACTTCCTCGCCCTGGAACTTGTCGACGCTCCCCTCGTACTCGACGTCGCTGGTCGAGGGCTCGAAGAACATTCCGAGGAACATCCCCGTCAGGACGAGCATCAGGAAACAAAACAGCGCTATCTCGCCGAGCAGGAACGAGTCCTCGGCTGGGAACGCCTTCCCGAGGAACTCGCGGCCGCTGTCGAGGCCGAATCGGACGTCCAGCCAGTCGTAGGCGCGCTCGCCGGCGTCGGCCGCTCGCTCTGCGAGTTTGTCGGTCCGGGACATCAGTCACCACCAGGGCCGACTGGCCCTTCGAAATCCCCCGTAGCGATGAGATTCCCGTCACTGGAGAGCGTGATAGGCAACTGCGGCAGCGGCCGCTCGGGTGGCCCGCCGACCACCGACGCGCCGTCCATCGGATCGAACTTCCCGAAATGACAGGGACAGACGAGCGTCTCTCCCTCCTCGTTCGACACCATACAACCCGCGTGCGTACAGACCTTCGAGTAGGCGGCGTAGCCTGAAACGGTGAACTCCATCTTCGTTTCGCCGCCGTAGGCGTCCTCGGAGTGGCGGACGAGCAGGGTCGGTGCCCGTTCGATCCCCGGCCGCGGCTCCGGGAAAACGGTCAGCTTCTCGCCCTCCGACAGCGTCGATTCGCCAACTCTGTTCCCGTCGCCGTCGACGAGGTTGATGCCGTCCGAGTAGACCGGGCCGGTGTACGACCGGTCGAACACGCGCGTCAGCCCGGCGAGCGGCGCTGCGAGGCTCCCGACCGCCGTCAGCCCGCCGACAGTGGCGAACAGTTTCGCGTAGTCGCGGCGAGCCAGCGTCGCCCGCGTATCGGTGAAGATACTCGGCCGACCCCCTTCGTCGCCGTCGCTCGGACAGTCCGTACAACGGCCGTTACAGTCGTCTGCTTCGGAGTTCGGTGTATCGTGTCCCATCAGTGTTCCCTCCGTTCCGCGACCTCGACGTGCGGGAGGAACCAGGCGTAGTACGCGACCGTAAGCAGTGCTAACGAGACGAACATCCCCATCGCATAGACGCCGAAGTACTGCGTCCGTGCGAGCGTGAGATACTCGCCGGTAAACAGCGCAGCGAAGACGATGGCGACGATCGTCAACCCACCCATCGCCAGCACTCCCTCGATGGCGTCCGAGGCGTCGTGATACGTGACGACCCAGCGGTCGTCGGTGCGGAACCAGGGTAGCCCCACTTGTCCCCCGTCGGCGACCGCAGCGTCGTTCGCGTCGTCCGGCCGCACCGCCGAGTTCATGAACCGGTGGACCGCGGTGAGCGCAGCGACGAGTCCGAACAGCGCGACCCAGACGATCACGCCGACCTGACTCGGTGCGAGTTTCTCCGGCGTGTCGACGATCTCCTGGAGCGGTCGGATCTCGCTGACGCTCTTGTCTATCTCGACCTCTTCGCTGGGTGGTTCCCCGTGTAGCGCGACGTACCACATCGGCAGGAGCACGGCGACGAGCAACAGGACGATGACTGCTGTTTCTCGCTTCACGGTTCGCCACCTCCCGGGTACTGTAACTGACCGCTCGTTCCCCACCTATGATTTCTGAGCATGCTCTCTGATCTCACGTAGCGTCCATAGGCCGGTAACACGTCGACCACAGGATGGCGGGTGTTTAAAACCGGGTAGAAATAGGTGGGCAAGGTACTTTGCGCTTCGATACGGTTATTCCCCGGTATGGGCGTTAGCATCCGGGCAGAGATCCTGATAGACAACCCGTCTACGTGCCAGATCGCGGCTGTCTCTCAGGAAACATCATCGGTCCGGTCTATCAGACGAACCACTACGCCGGACGGTGACGCGGTCACCGAGGAGTTTACCGTCGAGGCGGACACCGAGATCGACGGCGATGCGATGGACGAGATATTCACGTACGACAGCGACAGCGTCTACCGTTTCTCCCGTGACAGCGGGCAGGGGTGCGTCTGCGAACTCGTCGAGTCCCACGACATCCCGATACAGACTATCCGGGTGGAGAAAGGGTCGCTAATCATCGGCTTTTTCCTCACTGACCTGGACGAACTCCGAGCGGTCGTTTCGGACCTGCGCGCCGACTTCGACGGTGTCAACCTCCGCCGACTCACCCGGTCGGAAGGACCGGATTCGGACGAGAGCCTCGTGTTCGTCGACCGGAACAATCTCACGGACCGACAACGGGAGGTGCTGTCGACGGCCCACGATCTGGGCTATTTCGACCATCCGAAAGGTGCGAACGCGACCGAGGTGTCGGAGGAACTCGGCATCAACAGGTCGACGTTCGCCGAACACCTCGCGGCAGCCCAGACGACGCTACTGGATACGGTCTTCGAAGCCTAGGACTGCCGGACCGTTGGCTCGCTCTACAGCGTCTGCCGTCTCGACGGCTGCGAACAGCCCGAAATCGTGAGTTTCTCCACTTTCCTGTACGCCGTCGACAGCGTAACGTCACAGTCCTCGGCCAACGTCGCCACTGGATCGAAGGACGGATCCGATTCGCCATCGTCGCCGTCCGGGACCGAGCGACGGACGGAGTTGTTCACTGAAATGGCTCCAGCTCGTCTCCACCTGTGCTAACCGTGATTCGCTACAATATACAGGCGGATTTGTAGTCGCCTCCGCTGCCATCACGGAGTGGAGGTCGGTTACTGCATCGTATTGGAACCGATCCGCGAGAACGCACTGGGGCCGACCTGTGCCCGACATAGCACGCAACCGTTGTCCAGAATCTCCGCACGAATGTCGTCATCGACGTCTACCTCAGCGCTACACTCCGGACAGTCGAACGTGAATCGAGACACACTACTCTCTGATCGCCCTCTAGACGCATGTCCCCCCACCCCGCATCGTATGGGTGTTAAAGTCGCAAGTTGTGACACTCTAGTCATACTCACTCATCCGACGCTTGCACGTGTCACGACACCGATGGACTGTCGTCGGCGTCAAACGGAGTCCCAACGAAGACGACGTGTCGCTCGACCCCTCATACTGGGACCCTCGACCGCGTTGAGATCGGAGCGATACTGAACCGCTTGTCTCGTTCTACCCCACTTGACGCCGGTCTCTCCCCAAGGAACCTTGACGACATTCAGGTTCACCGAGTGGACACACCCCCACGGGGCCACAAAAAGAGGGATCGTCCCGTTCCCGCACCGAATGCGGTGGCGTTTCGAAGGCATCACGTAACGAGATACCGTTGATATACTGTACTAAACGGCGTAATTAGTCGGCCTATTCTACGATTACAGCGCTTCTAACTTTGGTTACAGGTCAGTAATCTAACTGCAATTCATGGGGGGAGAGAGCGAGCGGAAACGACTGAAGATCGGATCAGCCCACCGGTCGAACCGGGGCGCATCAGAAGTGATCGGGGTCGTGTTGCTTGTCGGACTCGTGGTCGCCGGGCTAACTCTCGTCGTTGCGGTTGGCGTCCCGGTACTCGATGACTCCAGGCGGAACGCGGAGATCCGCGCCGCACAAACGGGGATGGTCGAACTGGACGCGACGGCCGAGCGCGTGGGCCGCCAGTCCGCGGCGACGGAGCGTCTAACCTTCGATCACAGGAACGGGAAACTCGCCGTCAACGATGACAGGGGACGGATCACGGTCCGGAGCGTCGACTTCGCTTCGGGTCAGTCGGTCGTGGTTGCGAACGAGTCGTTGGGAGAAGTCGCGTACGTCGCCGGAGAGACGCGGATCGTGACCCAGGGAGGCGCTGTGTTCAGACACTCGTCCGGAGGGACGACGATGGTGTCGACGCCGGAAATCGAGTATCGGGACGGCACGCTTCTGGTCGAGTACCTCACCGTCGAGGGTGACCCTTCGCTCGACCAGCGACTGCGGATCCGGTCGGCGAACCGCTCGATTGGAACTACTACAGACGCCGTCGCCAATCCGATCGAGAGCCCACAGGCGCTCACGATCACGATCGAAAGTGAGTACTACACCGCGTGGGCCGCGTACTTCCGGGCGAGAACGCCAGGAAGGGTCTCCGTCAACCACTCCGCACGGGCCGTGACGGTCCAGTTCGTTACCGGGTCACCGCAACTGGAGATCCGGAGCGGTCTCACGGGGACGGCCCCGACCGGAGAGTTACGTCTGACTGGCACCGGCGCGTACACGGACAGTTACGATTCCTCAGAGGCGGCGTACTCCGAGGACGATGCGACGGGACACGGGTCCGTCAGGGTCGCTGGAAACGTCTCGTCCGGTGGTGACGCTACGGTACGGGGAGACCTCTACTCCGGTGAGTCGGTCGAACTCAGCGGCTCGACGGAGATCGACGGGACCGTTCACTGGACCGACAGCTTCGAACGGAACGGCGCGGACTACGACGGCTCCGAGCGGATAGACGGCATCGAGACAGCGACCCCGTTCAGCTCTATCGTCGAGCGACAGGTCGCGCGCCTCGCAGACGAAAACGACAACGCGGACGCGTCCGCTATCTCCGGAAGTTCGCTGTCCACTTCCGGTTCGACGACGACGATCACCGCCGGTCAGTACTCCGTCGAAGCGATCGATCTCGACAACGAGGAACTGGTTCTCGACACGACAGACGGGGACATCGTCGTCGGCGTCCGGGACTACGTCCGCCTCGGCGGAGCGCAGGGGTCGAACATCACCGTCAGAGGGAACAACAGCGTCCGGTTGTACGTTGCGAGCGAACGCGATGTCACCGTCTCCCCGACGGGACTCGGCCAGCGACAGGTCAACGTCCACGTCGGCAAGAAATCCCACGTCACAGTCCCGGGTGACCGGTCCTCGCAGTTCTGGACGTTCGGCACCGAGGACTTCAACGCGACTATCGCTGGCGGAGGCAGTTCAACGACGCGCGCTACCTTCACCGGCGTGATGTACGCGCCGACGCGGAACGGGTCGGGGTACAGTTACGTCAAACAGGCGGACGTGTACGGGGCCGTGGTCTCCGGAACGACCACGCTCGGAACCAAGGGAGCCGTCCATTACGACCAGGCGCTTGCAGCGACGACTGACTCCGGCCTCGCGGACGACGCACCGTGGGTTACGTACCTCCACGTGGACCGGAACTCGGTCACCGTAACTGACGCGGACTGATGGTTCGCCGTCTTACGCCTGCTCCGCGTGACACGCACGAACCTACGTGCGTTCGACACCTGATCTCGAAGCGACCACCGCCGTCAGTTCCTGGGTTCTAACACCGTTTCGCCGCCGAGCGCCGCCTCGCCGAGCGAGAACTCGCGGGACGTTAACTTGCTGTTGATCCCGAGGAACGTGCCGGATCCGAGTGTGCACTCGTTTTCCAGAAAGACGACGGCTGATCCGACGTGGGCTGGCTTCTGAGAACTCGCGAGCGCTTCCACGGCGGCGCGTTCGTCGTCGCTTCGGAGCGGGCCGCAAAAGAGCGCAAACCCGGGTCGGTCGGGGAGTTCCGAAGCGTACTGAGACCACGCTGCCTCGCGCTCGATACTCTCAAGGCTGCTGTGGTCGAGGAAGTACAATCGGTGGCCGGAGGGCGTGTCGGCGCTCCCGCAAGACGGCGTATCATGTGTCGCGGACGCGGAATCCGCAGTATCGGCAGTGCCGGCAGCGGGAGAATCGGGGTCAGTTCCGTCGGCTCGGTCCAGGCCCGTAGACTGACCCACAGGTGTCGCGTATCTGAGATACAGTTCGACTAACTCGCGGAGGCCTCGTTTCGTTCCTCGCTGCTTGTACAGTTCGGGAGCCCTGGCGAGCAGTTCCCGGCGCGCGGACTCCGGCCAGTCGACCCGTGAGTCGACAGCTAACCACCGTTCCAGCCAGGCCAGCGATTCGCTCGGAACACCCTGCGGATCGAAATACTGACCGATCCCGTCTATCTCCTCCTCGATGTCAACGAATATCCGTTCGAACACGGACAGGAACCGTTCGAGAAACTCCGTAGACTGGTCGTCTTCCTGATACAGCTCCGGGAGATACCGAAGATACGTCTGTCGGGGACAGAATGCCCTTATGGAGTCGACCCGCGGAGCTGATTCCGGAGTTCCAACGAGCTCCAGATTGACGAACAGATATCGCCCGTTTCCGTCTTCGAACAGGACATCGGTCGGGTTGAGTGAGTCCACAGTCGTCCAGTTGCCTTCCGCGTGTTCCGACAGGTTGCTCAGCGCGACACCCTGCCAGTAGCGGACGTTCCTCGGGAAGACGTCCTCGTGACGCGAAGCGACCCGAGCAGGGTCGCAGTTGATGAGTTCCCAGACGCTGGTGATCCCGTCGTCTCGAAGCATGTCGACCGTCTTCGGCGCAAGCCGAGTGATCTCGGCAGCGTCTAACTCGACGAGCGCGGGTGAGTCCGTCGCGAGATATCGAACGCGGACCTGAGTACTGGCTGACGACCGGCCGATCCCCAGCGACAACCGATGCCATTCGTTCCCCTGCGCACCGGAGTCGAATCGCTGGAACGCCGTCCCGACGTACCGGTCCCGTCTCGGATGTCGCTTGTTCAACGAGGTTTCAGTAAGCGCGTGACAGTTCTGGTCGTCGCCAAGCAGTCCATAGAACTCGTACTGATCGGTATTTTCGACGAACCGGCCGTCGAGTTCGACACAGGGGTCGTCGAAGCGGTGGCGTTCGGAAAACGATTCAGAGTCAGGATCCCACTCGTACAGCGCGCTCTCCGTTTCTCCGGCTACTGCTCCAGTAACGAAGAGGCGGCCGGCGGTGACAGAGAGAGCAACAGGCGAAACGGGGCCGTCTTCGGTTTCGAACGTCGCCCCCGGCACCGACGCGCTCTCGACCTCCTCACCCCCACGGAAAGCTCGGACGGTAGAAACACCGTTCAGGGGATCTAAGAGGTATAGTTGGCCGTCATCGGCCGCGATGTCAGTCGGGGTTCCGAGATCCCACCCAGTCGTCGAGTCGGTCGTCTTACCGCGTTCGACCGTCACGATCCCTTCCCTCTCGTCGAGAACGTAGATCGTCCCGTCAGAGTGCGCTAACCCCGCGGGCTCGGACGCCGGCGTCTCCAGTGTTCCGATAAGGCGCTGTAATCGCGGTGAAAGGACGGCGATACGGCCGTCGGTCGAATCGATGACGAAGACACGGTCCGCCGTAGCACAGACCGCGACCGGGTCGGTGAGCGTCGCTTCAGTCCGGTCCAACAACTGCTGTTCGAGTTCTGTATCTGGATCGTAGCGATAGAGCCCGCCTGACGGCCGGACAGTGTAGAGCACCCCGCTCGGATCGACGGCGTGGTCGATGGCCCGCGTTTCCAGGTCTGACTGCCGGATCGCGGTCGCCGTTTCGAGGCTTATTCCGCCGTCTCGAACGTCGACGTTGCGACCGTTCCACTCGTTCCAGTCCGTCTCGCTCGCTGTCGTGGCGTACGAGAAATCCACAATTACACACCTCCGCCACTCGGGGTGGCCATCTCAGCGAGGTCCGTGATCACTTCCTCGACGTAAAACAGCGACATCTCGTCGATCCGAACGACGCCGTCGTCGATCACCGCCCCGCCGTGCGCGGAGATATCGATGTCGCTCACCCGGTCGATCACGTCGTGGCCGGCGATCTGGTCGCGCAGTTCGGCATCGAAAAGGGGTCGGCCGAACGGCCACCCGTTGCCGTCGAAGCCGTTGAGCGGATGGACGTACTCCTCGACGGCGGCGCGGACCGCCGCCTCGTGTCCCTCGTCAGTGTACTGTGACCGAGTTCGGCCCGTGACGGTCACTTCGAGTCCGACGTACCGGGGTGCTATCACGCGAACGCGATCAGCCAGTACTTTTCGTTCGTCCAGATACCGTTTGACTGCTCGCAAAAACCCCTCACTGGGTTCGGGTTTCGGCACGTCCGGAGGCGCGTACGGGACGGCGACCACGGTGATCTGCTCGTCGGCCACGACGACGTTCGTCCGATCGACGCGAATCCCCGGCGTTCGCGACGCGATGGCGCGATAGTCGTTCGTGGTGACTGCACGATGTGGCGTCCGAAGATCCCGTCTGACGCGCTTGAGCGCTGCCTCGACCGACTCGCCGTCCGTCCCCCCGGTTGCGGGCCGGGTCGGCGACACCGTGATGTCGTCAAGTGTCCCCGCTCCGTCGAGCGAGGTCGTCCCATCTGTAAACCGCCACTGTGCGGACTGCGGGACGTTGCCTTCGTCGCCGCCTCCGTACACGTAATCGGCGACGACGGTCGCATCAGACGGCGGCACCTTGCCGTTGATCCCGTCACCGAACAGAACGCTGCCGTCGTAGCGGTCGAGGACGTACTGCTCGTCGTCGGGCCCCGATGCGTCGAAGTCTGGGACCTCCGTCCACCGCTCGCCGTCGACTGTCACCCGCGCTGAAAGGATAGGAGAGTGCTCGAAGTCGAACGTCTGTCCGTCCAACGCCGTCGGTTCGTCGAGCGTCCCGACCTGCTCTAACCGTTCGCCGCTGACTGACGCACGGTGGCTCGCGGACGCGACGTTCGTCTCGATAGCGTCGATCTGTGGCGGGATCTCGTAGCCGGGCCTCACTAGTCGACAGCGGATCCAGTGGTGTTCCGACGCCGCGTCGTCGACCGGAAGTTCGGTTCCCCGGGTCTGCTCCCTGTCGTCCGGACGGCTCAGTTCGATATGCCCGCCTTCGTAAAACGCGTTCGTACCGTCACCACGGACGTCGAGACACACCCACGCCCCGTCGCGCTTCCGTCGGTGTTCCCACGCAAGTTCGACAGACGGGTCGAACGACGGGTCGCCAGTTCGAGACGGAGCCGGGTCGGGTATATCTTCGTCGTGGTAATCGATCATCAGCGTGAGTCTGTCCGAAGCCCCGAACGGATCGGCGTCAAACCCCAGGTACAGCGTATCGCGGACCGACGGGTCGTCGCCGAACGCGCGGTAGTACATCCCGTCGGTCCGGTTCGCGTGCGAGTTGTCGGTCTGTCCCGCTTCCCCGACGGTTACGACGCGTCGGATCGCAGCTGCCGTGAGAGCGGTGTCGTGGTCAGTTTCGAAGCGGCACGTTTCCCCCGTGGTATCGGTCACCGTAAGCTTGGTTCCGGCCGGAACGCGACAGCCCGCGGTATCGCCCGGCGGGGTAAACGCCACCCGCGTCGTCGCCTGACCGGGTGGACGCGGTTTTTCGCCCATCAGCCGGAGGTACTTCTCGCGATGTTCGTCTGTGACTCTATCGAGCTGGTAGACGTACGTCTCAGTCAGCCATGCTAACACCTCTAAGATCGTTATCCCCGGGTCGTGCGGGTTGAAGTCGGTCCACTCGTCAGAGTACGCGGGGATCAGTTTCTGAGCCTCTTCCAGTATCTCCTCGTACTCCCTGTCGGCGAGTTCCGGAACGTCGAGCCCCACGGGTCACCGCCCTCCGTCGGGTGTGATCCTCGGCTGACGCCGACCCGTTCCGACTCGGCGGGTCACGGGTCTCCCTCCATGGTGACTGTTATCTCGTGGTCTCCGCTACAGACGAGTGCGTCTCTCGGGAGCGTCGGATCGCGCTGGCGGCCACTGAGCGACTGTTGGTCGCCGCTCACGTCGATCCTTGCCCCGATATCTACCACGTTCGACACGTTCTCGATGTCGTCGACAGCCGCGGCCAGTTCCTCGATACCGGGCATCGATCCGAACTCCCACCCGTCGCCCCCGTTCCCGGTCAGCGGATGCAGATACTCGTCGAGTCGTTGACTGATCGTTCCCTTGAGCTGTGAAACGCTCTTGACCTCCGACGCTCGGAGCGTCAACTCGACGGCCATCTCGGCGTAACTTGGTCCCCTGACGACGATCCGTGCGCTCTCCGATTCGACGAGCGACGCCGGCGCCCGTTTTCGCAGTGCGGTGTGGACCTGCTGTTTGAGTTCCGTTGACGGGACCGGCTTTTCTCGTTCGGCCTGCGGAACTATCAACAATGTCACCTGACCGGACGCCCGTTCGCCGCTGCTAGACAGGTTCGGATCGCATTTGACCGTCGCGAGTTCGCGGAACTCGGCTTTCGAAACCTGTTCGTAGTCGGCGGCAGTGACCGCTTTCCCCCGGTGTTTGATCTGGTTCGTCGTCCGCGAAACGAGCGCATCGATAGACTCGATGTCCGCACCCCCGTCCGCCGGTGCCGGGTTCGAAACCGATTCGACCAGCGAGATCGAACTCTTGAGGTCGGTGATCGTCCCGGTGTCTACGTTGCCGTCTCTCCCGCCACCGGTCGTGTACGTCGTCTTCAGGTTGTCCTGGCCGTTCGGTGGGATCGCTCCGCTGTTCCCATCGCCGAACGTGACGGTGCCGTTGCTCCTGTCGACGACGTAGTTCCGGTCCGACGGGCCCGAGTCCAGGAAGTCCGTCGCTTCCACCCAGCGAACCCAGAACTCCTCGGTCTCACCCCGGGGCGACGTAACGCGTTCGACGGCATCGGGGCGGGTTTCGACGAGTTCTCGCCGTTCGCCCGAAGACAGACTGGCGTACTCGTCGACCCAGACCTCTGTCTGGATGACCGGAGCGAACGCGAATTCGAACGACTGGTCGTGTGACCCGTCGCTCGATCCGAGTATCTCGTTTTCCACCGTATTCGTGTTGTAGGCCCACTGCGTGTTCGGGTAGATTCCGTCCAGAACCGGTGGCGTCGTCGACCGCTCTAATGTGCGGTCGGTTCCCTCGACCTCCGATACGACACCGCTGTTCCGCGACGGTTGGGTCGGTCGGGGCTCGCGCTCGAACTCGTCCTGCGTGATGCGTGCCCGTATCCAGTGGCGCTGTCGGCCGAACAGATCGAACGCGGTGGTCGGTTCGGGAAACGTGAACCGTACGAGTCCGCGCTCCGTCAGCCCGCCCGTCCGGTCCTGAACGTCTATCTCCGACCACTCGAATGCGTCGGGGTCGTTGCAGTACTCCCACTGAATTCCGGGGTCGAAGGCGCGCGGATACGTCGTGTCTTTCACCGGAACGAACACGGAAAGCGGCCCGTTCCGAAGTACGTCGTCGAACCCGAGATAGATCGTCTGTTCCCGGTCCGGGAGTTCGGTAAACGGCGAAAACGGATCGGAACGGTCCGCGAGATCTTCGCTGAACGACGCGTTGTCGTATCTGCGGACTGTCTCGAAGGGTTCCAGTCCCCTGTCGTAGTGGATCGACACGTTACTGAACTTCGGCGGCTCCGGGGAGTCGGTGAGCGCCCCTCGCGTACCGGCGTCGGTAACGTCGAAAGACGGCTGCCCGTAGTTCCCGCTGACAAGCCGGGCGCGGATCCACACGTCATCGTGTCCGGACACTGCGGTCGCCTCGATGTCGTCCGGAACGGGAAACCGGACGTGACCCGGGTCCGCCAGCGCGTTCGTCTCGTCGGTGATACCGTCGATCCGAGTCCAGCCGTCCCCGTTCCAGTACTCCCACGATATGTGCGGAGGGCCGCCGACGAGTCCGACACCACCTGGACCACCGTCTGCGGACCCGTCCGCACCGTCGCCCGCGTCGGACGGGCCGGCCACCTCGGGCACGTGGAACTCGATGTCGATGACTCCACCCCCTTTGGTGAACGCTTCTTCCGAGGCGACGTAGAACGTCGCCGGGGGTTGCGGAAGCCGTCCGAACGGTAGAATGTCGCCCTCGTCTTCGAGCGACAAGGGGACATCGTTCGCGAGGAGGAAATCCGGCGCAAGCCCGCCCTCTCTCGCCCCGCTTCCGACGCTCACCGCTAGCGACTGCATTTTCACCGAGAAGGGGTCCGACTCGTCGTCGACCAGCCGGCACCGAAGCCACCGACTCTCGTCACCGTCGACGGTCGTCTGTACGGTTTCGCCCCGGAGCCGAAACGTCGATTCGATCGCGTGGCCGTCGCTCCTCTCGTGCCCGGTGTCCGAGCGAGATTGCAGCAACTCCTGAAGCTCTTCGAGACTGGCGTCGTCGCCGGGGCCGTCTCCGTCCTGTGGTTGTTCGAGCCGATGCCAGCCTTCCTCGCCGGACTCGTCGTCGCCGTAGTACTCCCAGACGACCGAGTCGAGGAACACGTCGCTATCGACGTTCGTTTCGGCCGTGACTGTCACCGACGACCCGGATTCGAGGTTGAGCAGGGTATCGTGACCCATGTAGAGGACGTGTTCCTGTTCGTTCTCGCCGACGAACACCTCCGTAACGCCGTCGTCGTCCAGCAAGTCGTCGTGGTCGACGATGGCGTCGTCGGCCGGGTCGACCGCAGTCACGTCGATCAGCGTCGCCCCCGTCGCTTCGAAGCCCCGTTCCTGCGGCACTTCGAATATCTGCGTTCCCGCGTTGTCGGGGTCGGCTATCGCCTGCGTCCCACCCGGGATCGCCACGTTCCGGTCGAGATCCGTCGAGACAGAGAAGGTCAGCGGTAATCTGGCGGCCTGCGGCGGTCGTCGTTCGAAATCGAGTGCGTCGAGAAAGGCGATACGGTGTTTCTCCGGGACGTCGTTCAACCTGCGGATGATATCAGCTCCGAGATGGGAGAAGATCCGCAACAGCGTCCGCCCGTTGTCCGCCGACGTCGGGTCCCACGAATCGGTGTACATCTGGGCGATACGCTGGAGTTCTTCGTACACCTCCTCCTGGCTCCTATCGTCGATTACGGGCTCGTGACTCATCCGTCGCCCTCAGTGATGTAGAAGGGGTACACCATGTTTGACAGACTGTTCGTCGTCCGAACGCGGTACTCGATCTCTATCTGGACCCTGTTCGGGCTCTCGCTAGCGGTCCGGGCCTCGATGTCCTCGACGTCGATCCGGGGCTCCCATCGAACGAGCGCTTTCCGAACGCTGCTTTCGATCAGGTTCAGCGTGGCAGGCGTGGCCGCCGAAAAGACGTGATCGTGTATTTCACAGCCGAACTCCGGCCGCATGATACGTTCTCCTTTCGCAGTACCGAGGATGATCCGGATCGCCTCGCGGATGTCCTCATCCGTGTCCGACGTTCGGACATCTCCGCGGTGGTCAGTTTCGACCGGGAACTTCCACCCGGTTCCGAGGAAGTCCTCTGACATCGTGGCTCAGCCTATGAAGACCGTGGGACACCCGCTCGCTATCTTGTTCGGCGGGCCGTTCTCGACGACGGTGTCTCCCATCCGAGCCGCCGGCATCTTGTTGACAAACACCGTCGTACTTCCCATCGCGACTGAACCGCCGACGTGCGGAACGACACCGCTCGTGAGCGGACAGCTGTGAACGTCGGCGATGGCGCGCCAGGCGGGCTTGCCGCCGATCAGGACGTTCGAACTGGCACTGCCGGTGAGTGGCGTTCCGTGAGCGGTCTGATCGCCCAATCTGGCTGCAGGCTTCATCTATATTATCTATTAATTTAATTGTATTATAGAACCTTTAATAGTTAACGGACCGGTAGCGTCGATCCCCATTATCCCGCGACTCGACACGTTCAACTGCCCCTTGCTTGCCAGATCGAGTTGGGCTTTGCTCGAAACGGCGACGCCCTTGTTGCCCGATATCTTCACCTTCTTTCCCCCGCTGATGGAGACGGTCGGTGCCGAGATGTCGATCTCGTTTTTCGCCTCGATCGAAACGTTTCCGCTCGAAGCGTCGAGAGTGACGCTGTTGTCGTTGCTCTCGTCGCGGAGCACGATCGTCTCCGAACCGCCGGAATCATCGATGACGATTTCGTGACCCTCCCCAGTCCGTATCGTTATACTCCCGGAATCGGCGTCGTCGAACCTGAGTTGATGATCACTTCGCGACCGTACCTCCCGAACGTCGTTGCCGCCGTCGCCGTTCGTCTGTGGCGGTTTCTGCTCGCCGTTCCAGAGCGACCCGATGACGAACGGTCTGTGGATGTCGCCGTTCTGGAAGGCGACGAGCACTTCGTCGTCGACCTCCGGAAGGAAGTACGTCCCGTACCCGTCGCCCGCCATCTCGGTGGCGACTCTGGCCCAGTAGCTCTCGTCGTCGGCGTCGCGCCACGGGAACCGTAGTTTCACGCGGCCGAGGTCTTTCGGGTCCTCGTTGTCCGTGACGATACCGACGGCGACGTTGCGGGAGTCGCCGTCGTCGTCGGCGTCCCCCTCGAAAAACCCGGGACGGCTCACGTTCCCACCTCCGTGGCCTCGAACGTCGTGCGGTAGCCGGAACCGCCCATTCGGTGCGTCGCTTTCGTCACGTGGTACTCGCCGGAGAACCGCTCCCCGAGTTCCTCGAGACGGACCGTCGTCCCCGCTCGGATCTCCGGGGTACCGTCGACCTCTCCGTGGCCCTGAACAACGCCGTCGGAGAACCGGTTCAGCTTCGTTTCTGCTATGTGGTCTGCTTCGTCGCGTGACATGGCTGGTATTCGAAAGACCTCCTTGTGTTTCGCGTTCGAACTCCCCGCGGAGACGACGATTTCCTCCTTTTTCTGGACGTCCCAGGACCGAACCTCGACCGCGTGCGTCCGCTTCCGATGGGTTATCTCGGCGAAGAACTCGTGAAGCGCTTCCCCGTACCAGAGTTCGGCGACGGGTCCGTCGCTTCCGGCGTGCGAGGACAGCGGGACGAACCTGACCGAATCCCGTTCGGCGTAGAACTCGAAGCCGTAGGTCGCGGCCAGGTCCTGAATGAACCGATAGTCGCTCTGTCTGTCCTGGATCAGTTTTGCCCGCTTGACGTTCGCGCTCTCGACGTCGATCGTAGAAAACGAGTACGACGACAGCACGTCTTCGACCGCCGCTCCGACGGTGGTTTCGGACCACGATCGAGAGTCGGTCCCCTGCATGGTTTCCCAGAGCAGTCCGTACCCGTTGACCTGGACCAGCGGCCCCCTGTCCGTCGTGAACTCGGTGTCGATCGAGCGAATACTTCCGCTCAAAAGCGGCGTCAACGTGCCGTCGTCACCGTACCCCATCGCTATCTCGACGTCCGTCCCGATGCCGAAGTCATCCCAGGTCAACCCGGCGAACTCGCCCAGTTCCTCGTCGAACGGGAAGTTGAGTCCGAACGAGAACCTGTCAGCGCCGTCGAGGGTCGTTTCGACGACGAGGTCGGTGATTCGGCCGCCCGGCTCCTGGAACTTGTCGTCGCCGACGGTGACCTTGAACCGCGGGGAGTACCGCGGATGGTTGTTGATTTCGGTGCTCATTGCTACAATGGCGGGAGTTCGAGCGTCTCGCCCGTTTCGAGCGTCCGCGGGTCTTCGATGTCGTTCTGTTCAGCGATCGTGCGCCAGTGAGACGGGTCTCCGTACTCCTCGGACGCGATCAGCCAGAGCGTGTCGCCGTCGTTCACCCTCCAGACCTTGGTCTTGTCCGTCGACTCAGGAGATACCTCGGACTTGTGATAGTCCGCCGTCTTGAACTCCCTGAACACCACGTTCACCCGGGCGCGGATAGGCACGCCGCTCGGGAGGAACTTCGTGAACTGCTTGTTGGCGCTCTCGACCAGCGCCGTGAAGGCGATACCGTCGCCCCAGACGAACTGACAGACTGGCGGAGCGTGAAGCTCCCCGTCGACCGAAAGGAGCGTGTCGATGTGTTTCGTGTACTGCTCGCGGACGTCGACCTCGGATGAACTCGACGAGCTATCTGCCTGGACCCGGTCGGTCGTGTCGAAAAACAGCTCCATCGACAGCGTCTCCGCGTTGCCGTCGACGAACTGCATGATCGACGCTCCGGAGCCGGTCGCGTTCAGTTCACCGTAGTTGACGCTCTTTTCGATGGTGTACGAACTCGGGTTGAACTTACAGTCAATCGTTTCGCCCTCGTTCTTGCCGTTGAGGACGGATATCTGTGCTTTCTCGAGTTTGCCACTGTTTGCCATCTACAATCCCCGCCGTTTTCGTTCGATCCGCTGTTTTCGTTCGAGCTTCCGATAGAGCCGTTCGACTATCCGATCGACGTCCGATTCGAACTCCATCGAGCCCGTGTCTCTCGGAATATCGATACGCCGTCGCCGGTCCCGTTGAGAACGGTCGTCGGGGCGCTGATCACGTCTGCCGGAGCGCTGGTCGGAACGCGGGGGTTCAGTCGGCCGGCCCGGCGTGGACGACCCCTCACTCGGTGGAAGGTTGTCCGTCGGTGACCGGCGGTCGCTCCGATCGAACGACGATCGAAACGGACCCGATGTCGCGTCCGACTCGTCTGCAACCGACCGTTCGTCGAGGCCGCCTCTGTGGGCTGGCTGGCGACCCGTCCCACGCTGCGGTCCGGTTTTCTGCCTGGCATGGCCGGACTCCGGTCGAGAGTCGGTTCCGGTGCTTTGCACGGACTGCGCTCCTCCGGCAGCAGTCGCTGGCCGTTCGTTCCCGTCCCGCGTCTCACTGGCCGTCGCCGTGTCACGGTACGTCAGCGACGGTCGTTCAGACAGTCCGGTTGTGTGCATCCCACCTTCCACCGAGCTTCTTTGTTTCGATCCGATAGGTTTTGATTTAGTACTTTCCCTATTCGTTCCTATTGTCCTGTTCGCCCGGATCAGTGAGTCGTCTGTCTCACGAGTAGACGATAGCCCGAACCGAACAGCCGACGATGGTCTGGACTGAACTGCCGGCTGCGACCCGGACTGAACTGCCGGCTGTGTCTCTGACCCCCGTACTGGCGAACTTCCCTCCCGGGATGCCGTCAGAGCCTCACCGGTTTCAGCGGGCGAGCCGGACGCTCCGATCAGACCAGTAGCGTGGTCAGGCAGGCGTTCCCCCCGGCCGGATGCGGTCCGGTCCACTCTCGGACCGGGCGAAGTCCGCTGTTCTGGCGATGCCCGCGGTTCGGACGAAACCGGCGGGTCGGGCGAGCCCGTCGGATCCGACACTGCTTCGATGCGTCGGTCGGGGCTGTTGACCGACATCCGCGCCGAGCGGATCGGTTCGGTGGCCGGTGCCCGGCCGTCCGTTCGGTCGAAGTGCAGAGAGGATGCGAGACCGTCTGCCGGGTTTCGAGCGTCCGGGCGAGACAGCGATAGAGCGGGCGTCGTCACGTCCACGTCGAAGCGGCTCCGTGCGGTCTCGCCGTCGTTCCGCCGGGATCGAACCGGTCGTCCGACAGACCGATCCGCCGCGCCCCCGATGGTCTCGTCCGCCGGTTCGGCCGTACCCGGTTTCGCCTCTGTATCATTGGTCCGGGACACGGACCGAGTACTCGCTTTCGCCGTGCCAGCAGCAGGCGCAGACTGCGGGCTAGCCGTCAAGGAGGCCCCGTCGGGTTGGAAAGCGAGCCCGGAAGAGTGTCGGGACTCGGACGGACGAGGCGCGGGTTGACGCCCGGTGTCACCCGTTCCGTACCGAAGCGAGACGCCCGGGGACGAACCCGCTCGTTCGCCAGCGGCACCCATCCCGTCTCTGCGGTCGACCTTCGACGCAGTGGTCGCCTCGGGCAGTCGGTGAACGGTAACTCGTCGTAACCGACTGACTTCCCCCTCGCGCGGTCGTGCTGCCTCGTCCGCGAGGAGACCGATCCGACTGCGGGCGCTACCCGTCTGGGACGCCGATGCCCCGGTCCTTGGGTTTAGCGCCCATCGGCGGCCGTTCCTGTCCGGGTCGCCCTCGTCTGTGACGCCGCCGCGCGTCGTCTCACTTTCCTGCATTGTGTCACTACCCCACGTCGACCCATCCCTGCGCGTCGTCTCATCCCTGTGTATTGTCTTTCTTTGCCCGCCCCGAACGGATGCGTCAGTCCGCGAAGCGCGTGATTCCGGCTGCTGTCCGTGGGTACCGTTCGACGATACGCGAGAGCGGTTCGCAGACGAATCGCGCATGACCTGGCTCTCTGCCCATGCCGACCGTCTCCGTGGAAGTGTTCCAGTTCTGACAGCCGTTCGTGCGCCGCGTGTACGGTCGGAATGCTCGCTGCCGGGACGCTGTGGTTCCGCTGTCGGCCCTGTAGCGCGGGCGGCCTCCGCGGCGGGCGGGAACCAGACGGAGCGGTCGAGCTCTTCGGTGAAAGACGGATCCTGTCCGGAACTGCCAGACCGCGTACGCGACGGACTGGGCCGGCCTCTACGGATAACGAGGGGAGTATCGTGACCGGATGCACGTGGCAGTCGTTCCCGTTCGTCCGAAGCGAGTGTCTGCCCTTCCCCGGCCGACGGACGGTCCGCACGTCCGGTCCCCGTGTCGGAACGACCACCCTCAATCGACGGAGTCATCCACGGCGTCGATACGGCGACGCTCAGCGGATCACTGGCGACAGGGGCGGGTGTTGAACCGCGTTCGGACCTGGACGCGTTGTCCCGAGACTGGATCGGCGTTCCGGTGTTACGCTCGGTGGGACGGGCTGGGGTCGAGTTCGGCGTCTCGGCCGGTCCAGACCCCGAGAGGCGCAGTCGTCGGCTGTTATCGGACCGCCGCCCGTCTTTGCCGGAGGGTGATCGCAGGACCGTACCCGACCGCGGGGCGGTTCGTCTGGCTGCCGAGTTCGAATTGGCGGTCCGACGAGGGTTCGGACGCATCGGAGAGTGGGCTGTCTGATACGGTTTCGGAGCGGTTCGCTCCCGTTCGGTCTCCGCCGTCGCGCGGTCGGCCGTCCCCGTACCGGGTCGGCGGGCGAGAGACACGCTCGTCGACTGCTGACCGCTTCCGGTGCTGAGGGATCGCGAGCGGGTGGACCAACTCCCGGGAATCGCCGTCTGTCTCGGGGACAACCGTAGCTGAGTTGGCGTATCGAACCGCCGTGGCCGTGTGCGGCTATCGGAAGGTGTCTGGTGATTCCTGACCACGGCTCGGGAGTCCTCGGCCGAGACTCGGGCGGCCAGTCGCTGGATCCGCCCGGCCCCGTCCCGAGCATCCGGATCCGCGGCCGCGGGCATCGTCTCCGGTGACGACCAGTCTCCCGCTCCGAACACGACGTTCGACGGCGGGTCGGGACCGTTTTCGTCCCCTGCAACGCGGGGCCCACGAACTGGCAGAGAGCGCTGGACAGCCACCGGAGCGGCCGACTGGTCCGGTGTGCGCCGCCCGGACGACCGTGTGCCGGCTACGCCGGTTTCGGTCGGCGAACTCGGGCGCTCAGTTCGTCGTACGGCGTTCGGTGTCCGCCAGCCGTCGCTGTAGTCGACGCTATCGACCGCGGCATCGCCGGACGATCGTTTCTGGTTGTGATAGCGTACGCTTCGTCGGCCGGCGACGGTGTCGCGTTCTGCGGCCGTTCGTGATGGGGAGCGAACGGCGCTTCCAGTACCGGCTGCTGTGCCCGGCGACGGTTCCGGACGGCTGTCGGTCGTTCGCTCACTGTGGGTTCCACCGGGACGGGGATGGTCGATGTGCGGCGTCAACTGCGGAGCCCCAGTGGCTCTCGGTCCGACGTCGTCGGTTTGAGGCGCGCTCGCTCGGTATCTGATACTGGGGTCGGAGGCGCTCCGGGGGGTAACGGCCGAACTGTGGTCGACAGGTGCGCGATGTACGGCGGCTTCGAGCGTTGCTATGCGGCGGGTTGCCGACGGCCCGCGACGTTCGACGACGGCGGGCGAGCCGCCGCTGGGAGCCCCCGTTCGCGGTACTGTTTCCGGGATACCCCGAGAAGTCGCGCTCCGGGATGCTGTTTCCGGGTGGCCGGACCTGTTCGTGATTGCGCGCCGGTTTGAACGGTCGGGACTGTCCGAACTCCGGGCAGTCTGACGCCGTGCCGTCGTCGACACGGCGCGACTCGGCGACTCGGGGCAGTCGTCCGTCGAACGGCGTTTCTCGCTCCACCGATCGGATGGGGTGACGGCAGTGCCCCGGGACCAGTCGTGGACCGACGACTTCGGGCGGCGAGACGGCCCGTCAGACCGGGAGTTAGCTGAACTTCGCTCGTGAGGCGATCCCGGGACCACGACTCGACCAGTGCGGAACGAGGTGTTCGCAGTATCTCTCGCCGATGGCCGGGAACTCGGCAGGCGGGATACTTTCGCGAGGTCGGTCACGCTTGCGCCGTCGCGAGGCGTCACCGTCTCGCGCGAGGCCACGGGCACGGTTCGCGTTCGAACTGTCGGTTGCCGTGAGTCCGTCAGTGTAGTTCGGGAACTGACTGCAGTGGTTCGTTCTCCTTCGACTCCGCTCGAACCGATCGATAGCTGACTGTCGACGGTCGTACACACGGTCGGGGGACTGACGAGAGTCGCCTCGGTACGTCGCGGCCGTGTCCCGGAGCGAGTCGACGCGTTCACGGGGTCAACCGTCGACTGGCCGGTTCGGCCGGTCTGTCCGCCTCGACGGGACCGGTCCGGACGGGGCTCTGTCGAGGTATCGGTGCCGGGTTTCGCCTGTGGCGACGCCACTGTTTCCGTCTCGGCCCGTCCAGTTCGGCCGATCGCAGAAGGGAATCGCTCGCTGCCGGCCGCTCCCAGTCCGTTCAACTGAGACGGCCCAGGAGGTACGGCGTCGTTCGTTGCGTCCGACGGTCCGATCCAGGATCCGTCGTACGGTCCTTCCGTTGCCGTAGAATCGCCGTCGAGGGCGGGGACGTCCGCGTACTGAAGCCCGGCAGAATACCCTCCGTGGCGCTCCCCGGACTCGTTCACGTACGTCTCCTCGCCCGGCGGCAGCGATCCATCCGGACGGTCCGCAGCGGGATCCGTTTCTGACAGGGAGAGAAACGTCAGATCGACCGGGCTGTGTTTCCGCGCGATCCCGACTCCGAGTCCGGCCGCGAACTCGTCGATGTCGAGCGTCGCGATAGGCGAGACGCTAGCGTCTAGGCCACCGACTATCGTCGCCCCGGTGCAGTGGGTACTCTCTTCGCCATCGTTGGGCGACGCGATGACGCTGATATCTCGGACCGGTGAGGCCGCATCGGAGGGGTCGCGGTCACCGATCACAGGTCTCTCCCCGGAGAACGACGAACAGGTCGCCGGTCCAACCGGATCGCCGATACTGGGCCGCATCTATACACAGTTAGTACCGGGAAAATATAATTCGCTTCACTTAACATTTTCCAACATCCGGGAGAATATATCGCGGTGGGAGAACTCCTTCCGCCGCGTGGCACAGACAGAACCGCTTCCGTAATGAAGTCGTGTTTTCAGGGTAAGTTGCCACATCCGACCCGGATAGTTCGACTGTAGATCGGGATTCAAACTGTCTCTCAACTCGGTGATTTTACAATGAATGTCTATAAATATACCCATGAGATCCGCTCCGCCCATCGAGAACTGTCCGTACAGATTCGACCACAACACGAAATGAAGGCGAACATACAAGCGCAAACCGACAACGGGATCGTCGTACGGGTCGTCGACAACGCCGACATAGAGCACAGAGTCGAGATAGACGGGACCGGCGAAATAGCGTCGCACCAGTGCAGCGCATACGCCGGGGAAGAACGGGCCCGCTCACCGCGAGAAAACCAGCACGTCGATCAGGTAAACAGGTATTCCAAGTACTACGTCGACCGAAAGCGAGGACTCAACACGCTGAGGCCGTACAGTAAGACGGACCGCATCACCCATCCGGAGCGACTCGCCGCCGCGACGCTGATCATCGGCGCGATGTCACCGGAGACGCTCAAAAGCCATTTCGGCGCGTATTATCGGCAGATAGCGAGCGCATACGCGGACGTTGAACCGCCCGTCAGTCCTCCCGACAGGGAACCGGACGCGGACTGTCACCGAGTGCAACAGGACGTGTATCTCGCACTGAACGACGACCAATGGCGGCTGCTCGGCGACGTACTCGTCGAACTTGATGGGCTCGCCGCGCTCGCGACAGCGCTCGACAGGGAACCGAACAGAAACGACGACGACCTGTTCGACCGCCTCGAAGCGGCGCTTCCCGGCGAACCAGATGGCTATGAGGGAGACGCTGCCGGAGACGACAGTGAGAACCGATTTCTCCGCGGTCTCTCGCCGTTACGCGTCCACTGGCAAGCGGCGGAGGGAAAGCGCGTCACGTACGGCGACGGGTCCGACCCCGGCGCTGAGAGCGCTCCGGATGCCCGACTGCAGATGACAGTGCAAAACGACCGTATCGAGACGGTCCAGTCGTTCCAGCGACATCTGATTCATCACCTTCGGTGTCAGGTCCGGGACTGCTACGTCGGCATGGGGTTTTCCCCGCCGAAGGGTGTGCGAGTTCGGGGAACCGGGATCGACGCTCTCACCGATAAGTACGAGCATCACGACGGGTATCAACGCTATCACGACCCGGACGCGATCATCGATTGGACCCGGCAGGCCCCCGCACAGCACCCCGACTGGTGATCGTCGGTCGGGAGGATACGGCCGGAGACAGATCGGACTCTTCAGTCCTGTGACGCGGGGTCGACTCCGGGCCTTGCCTCAGTGGCGGTGGCGAACGGGCGGTGGTCACCACTGTCGTCTGCTCGTCGGAGCGTGAACTTCTCGCCGGACTGAGTGAAGATGACCGGGGTCTGGCCGCCCTGTTTGAGCGTGTATCCGAGGGGAAGATCCGTCGCGTCGTCGTTCGGGGCGAGCGAGAACTGGTCCGGAATCTCGAACGTACAGACCTCGCCAGGGCCGAGCATGACATCGATACCGAGGCGGAACAGGTCGTATTCGGTGTCGCGGATCTTCGATTTCGCGAGGTCGATCGAGTGACTCGCCTCGTTCCGAACGGTCAACTCCCGGCCCGCCCGCGACTCGGGTGCCGTCACTTTCACGACGACGAGGTCCGTCCGTTCGCTGGTCGTCGATTCGTACCGGTTGTACGCTATCATCGCCACGAGAAGCCACACTAGCAGTCCGCCGAGGATCGGCGCGAGAAGAGAGTACGTTCCGAAGTACCAGACTGTCGCGTATCGGATCACCAGACCACCGAGTATCGCCACGAGGAACCCAACGAGGACCGCGAGCGTCCGACTCTCCTGGCTTTTCATCTGAGCGTACCCGGTTCTCACGAACGCCGATCTGAGCGTCGACGGCGACTCCTCTTTCGTCCCGCCCCGGACCTTGAGAAGCGTGACAGCGGCACTGAGCGGCCACGCGACAAGGAATCCGACGGGGATCAGATACAACGGGAACGTGTAAAACAGCGACGCGATAGCTAGTCCGATGGCAAAAAACAGCGCAGAGACGAACCCGATCAAGGTGCCTTGCGACCACGTCGACAGTGCTTCCCATCGGCCGAGGATAGCCTCCTGATTCCGACGATAGAACCGGTATGCGCCACCGACGACCACGACGACGACGAAAACGGAGAGAAACAGGAAGTATCGGGGCGATATCGGCCACTCAACGAGAGGGACCCGGACTGTGGGGACTGCACTCATATACCCGGTGAACATGAACAGTAGGGTCGTTACAGTGGCGACGATCCCGGCGATGAGCAGTATCGGCAGGAACGGCGTGAGTTTCTTTTTGAGCGGCTTCGTTACCCGTTTCGCCATCCGCCTCATCGTGTTTCCCCCCGATAGATCCGAAACCGGCTTGCGATACCTGCCACCCCACCGCTCCTCGGGACGCTACCGGTTCGTGATGATTCGAAAGTAACAGTCGGCTCTCTGAGATTCATATCTGCTAGTTATTGTAACTTCCTGTAATGATAAAATATAAAATCACCGATCGTATTAATATATCCCGGTCGGCCCGGGCCCCTTGCCGGAACCGTTGCGGAACGGCAGTGTTCCGCGATGAAACCCCACACCGGAACAGCGGTTCAACCGACAGTGGTGTCTTGATACACAGTGGTCACCACTTTTCTGGTTGCTCTCGGTCCGGTGGGTCGTCGTTCAGTACGTCCGGCTCGTCCGGCCGACGGGAGACGCCGGTTTCTCGGTCGGCGACGCGGGTGAAGTCCTCCTCGTTCATCGACTGGATCATCACCGGTCTGACTTCGAGAGTCGTCGAAGGCCGGTACGTAGCGTCGCCGAACCGCGACCAGAGGCTCGTGAACTCGTCGAGCGGTTCCGATGTCAGCGACAGAGTCAAGCTGGTATCCTGATCGATGCCGCCCGCACAGTCGTCGGGGTTCAGCCGCGAGTTATCGTGCAGGATCTGCAGGGCCAGACCGAGCGTTCGTTGTTGTGCGATCATCTCGGACGACTGCTCGGTATCGTCGCCGACGGGGTAGGCGGTCAGGAGGTACCGCAACGCTAACGGAAGCGGTGGGTCGCGCTTCGTCGACTCCCCTATCTGATGGGTGGTCGACCCCGCCGCTCCGTCTTCTGTGACCCTGTACGGGTACAGTCCGAGGCGGACGTTCGAGTCCTGGCTGACTTCCTCGGGCGATACGAGGTCGACGCTGCCACGGTCGATGGAAACGACGTTGCCGCGACGGTCGATCTCGTCCCGAAACAGTTCCAGAAGCGTTCGGCTGACGTCCGCCACGGCGGTGAACGTCACGTTGTTTCACCCCGCCGACCGGATATCGGGACACTCGAACGGTAGCAACGCCGACAGTACGCCATACGCGAACATTTCTATCCGGATACGTTAATATTTCCCATCTTGTGATAAAAAATACGCCAGCCGTTCGCTCACTGCAAGCGTCAATCGGTGACGAGATAGTCTTCGTACGGCTCGAACTCCGACACCTGGTACAGCCGACCGATCTTCTCGAGTTCGAGCTGGACCGCTCGAACGGCGTGGGACATCTCTATCGCCTCGCTATCGTTGCCCGCCGCCAGGATCGCGGCGGTCTGTCCGACGGTTTTTATCCGGCCGCCGGTGAAAGTGAACTCCGAGAGGAACTCGTAGTCGACATCTCCCGTCGGCGCGTCGTCGGGGAAGATATTCTTCCAGATGGTTTCGCGGGTCGATTCCCGCGGCGATTTGAACTCGATCTCGTGATCGATCCGGCGGTTGAACGCCGAGTCGATGTTCGAGGCGTAGTTCGTCGTCAGCAGGATCACTCCGTCGTAGGCCTCGATCCGCTGGAGCAGGTAGTTAACTTCGACGTTGGCGTAGCGGTCGGTCGAGTCCGAGACCTTCGAGCGGTCGCCGAAGACGGCGTCGGCCTCGTCGAACAGCAGGATCGCGTTCGAGTTCTCGGCCGCCTGGAAGATCTGTTCGAGATTCTCCTCCGTTTCGCCGATATATTTGCTGACCACGCTGGAGAGGTCGATCTTGTAGATGTCCATTCCGACGTCGTTCGCGAGGATCTCGGCGGCCATCGTCTTGCCCGTCCCCGACTCTCCTTTGAACAACGCGACGACGCCGGTGCCGCGGCTAAACTGTTCAGAGAACCCCCAGTCCCCGTATATCCGGGCCTGATGCCTGACATGGTTGCGAACCAGTTCCAGTTTGCGTCGCGTCTCCTCGCGTAACACGATGTCGTCCCAGTCCTTGCCCGGTTCGATCTTCTGGGCCAGTTCGTCGAGTTCGTCGGCGGACTGGGCGCTACAGCCAGCGTAGACGGCTTGGGCGGTGAGTTCGCCGTCGCCGGACAGCGACTCGGCCGTCGACAACGCCGCCGCTAGTTGTCCCGGCGTGAGGTTGAACGTCCCCGCCAGCACTTCGGGGTCTATGTCGTCGGGCAACTCGTCGGCGTGACCTGCCCAGAACTCCCGGCGGAGGTCGATCGACGGCCGGGGGAACTCGACGATCGCGTCGACAGGCGTGTGCATCGCCTCCGAGGGCGTCCACTCACCCTCGCCGGTCACGATCAGGTCGTTCCCGAAGCCCGCGAACCGGTCGAACACGGACTCTAGGGTCGTATCGCGTTCCCGCGCGTCGAACGTCGCCTGCGCGGCCGACATCAGATGGAGCGGCCGGTCCAGGATCGTCGCCTCTCGGCGCAACCGGTCGAGCGCCCGGGCCTCGATGACGGCGTCGAGATCCGCCCGGAGAACCCCCTCGTCACAGACGGCCTCGACCGCGCGGTGTTTCTCGGTGCCAGCGGGACCGTACCAGTAGAAACGCCAACCGCCGTCGTCTTCGGGGAGCGACGACAGGCGCTCGTGACAGTCGTCGCTGATCGCGAGATCCGAGAGGGAAGCCTCGGTTGTGCGCACTGAAAGCGAATCGTTGGCCCCGTCACCGCTTTGCTGTTCGAGAACTGCCTGTAGGTCCGTATCGATCCCCGCGTAGCCTTTGAGATATTCGGCGATCCGCTCGTCGACACGGACCGTTCGATCACGTGCGGTTCCGGTACCGTCAGGAGCGGGTGCGACCGAGACGAGGTCGTGCTGACGGAGCGGCGAGTCGCTGCCGACGAGCGCACCGGCGGCGACACGTTGCTGGCGAGTTTGACTGAAGAGGTCTTCGACGAGACCGACAGTTGGCCGGGGGAGAGCAACGTTCCCCTGAATACTTTTCAGCGTATCCGCGAAGCTGTCGTCGACATCCGGAGCGAGGGCGAGTACCAGAACGTCGAGATGCCGCCGCGACAGGGAAAACCGGTGGGCAAGTTCGCGAAGACGCAGCGGTATCTCTTCCGGCGTCTCCCGACACCGCTGCTCGATGGCCGCGGTGTGTGTCTCGAGTTCCCCATGACCCGACTCCGAGACGCCGATCGGTAACTGTTCGGGTGCGCTTTCGTGCATCCCGGCTCCGCCGTCGGACCCGGTTTCGGACAGTCCGGGGGTATCCGCCTCGTCGGCGTAGGCTCGGAGTAGCGTCTCGATGCGATCGATTTCGTCTAGCAGGTGTTGCTGCGTGGTCTCGTAGCTCATCGGTTCCGTCCCTCTCGTTGCCGGCCTCGACAGTTCGTTCCGTCAGACATCGTGTTCAACTAACACACTATCCAACCATACAAAGACTTATATGAATTGATATATGACGTTATTCCAAGTAAGATGGGACATCGATCTAGTCGGACGGGCAGAGAGGAGAGTACTTCGGCCGACTCAGCCGGCGGGACGACCACTACCGCTGAGTCCACGGTCACCTCAGAACCCGACAGCAACCAGGCCGACGAAATCGAACGTACGGGCACACTCCAGCGCCTCGAACAGACCTATGGCCCGCGAGTGTATCGGTGGGCCGACGAGGGGATGCCGCCGGACGTGATGGGCGACCCCGAGAAGATGCGGGAGTTCCGCGAGCGCACCGGCAGCAGCGACCGCGACCCCACGCCCGAGAGTTTCGTCCAGTGTAGCACTGACAGTGTCGCCGCCGACGCGTCTGCGGGGGCACAGGAGACGGTTAAGCGCGTCCTCGACAAGCCGGGCCGCCCGCTCGACCCGGACATCTCGAAATCTCTGGGCGAGCGCATGGACGCGGACTTCTGGGACGTTCGCATTCACACGGGTGCGGACGCCGCCGAAGCCTGCGACGCTATCGACGCCAGGGCGTTCACAGCCGGGTCGGATATCGTGTTCAACGACGGCGAGTACAGACCGGAGTCTCCCGAAGGGCAACATCTGCTGGCCCACGAACTCGCCCACGTCAGACAACAAACCGGCGGCGCGCAACTCAGCATGATGCCTCGGGAGGACGCCGCCCTCGAAATCGACCCGGACCCGGCGTTAGAACGCGAAGCCGAGGACGCTGCCGAAGACGCCATGCAGGACGGGCCGGTGACGATAAATCGCATGGGCGTAGAGATGCATATCCAGCGGATGCCCGAAGCGGAGAAGCTTGAAAACGCTCGTGCCCAGGCCGAGTCGGAGAGCGACGGGATGAGGCTCAAACAGACGGTGTCGAACCTCCAACAACGGGTATCCTCGATCGAGGAGACAGTCAGCGGCGGTAACGAGGGCTGGGCCGACAAGCTCGGCAAGGCGACCGGTAAGGGTGCGATCGGTGCTGTCGGCGGAGTAGCCGGCGCGGCACTCGGTACGATGATCGCACCCGGGGCGGGCACGGCCGCCGGGGCAGTCGCCGGTCAACAGGCCGTCTCCGAAGTCGCCAAAGGCATCGCCGGCGACGTGACTAAGACCGTTTACGACCCTATCTACGACAAGGGAAATCAGGCAGTCGCCGACGCAGAAGTGCCGGATATCAACAGCGACACGCTACGCGGAATCAAAGGCCTGATAGACGAACTGCTCGACGAAAAGATGCGGTTCAACGACCAGGCTCGAACTGGAAAGGGTAGCGATCCGTTTACTGATGGTGACACGTAATGAACGGGGATATCGACGGGGAAGATGAAGAGTACGTGAAGATTTACGTTACTGATAATACAGAGACGGAACACGATCTAACGGTCGATAAAGAGTCCGGCGAAATCGCATACCATACGCAAGACGGGTATCCGGACGATCCTACCGAGCGAACGTTAGCGGAAAGTGAACGCGTACACCAAGCCCGCAAGTTTGCTCAGTACTGTGTCTTCACTGAACGAGGCTACGACACGGTTCCGCCGACGATCCACCCGGAACGGCTCAACGCCGTCCGCGTCTCTATTGCGACGCTTTCCGAGGACAGACTTGACGATTACTTCGGCGATTTCTACCGGCAACTCCGAAGTCATCACCATGACACCGACCGCGTGATCGACGTTCCGGCCGATGCGACCGATGCCGACTCGGTGCTGTACCGCAAGAACGTCTACCTTGGACTCGACCCGGTGGAGACGGAACTCCGTGAAGGCGCTCAGGAACTGGCCGCACGACATGGGTTCGATTTCTCCGATCGGTCGATCTCGGAGAGATCGCTCGATACCGTCTCTGGCGAAGAGCTAGATAGCTGGACGGCGTTCTCGCAAGACCTGGGCGAGTTAGCAGTTGAGACGGATGCTGACCTCTCCGAAGGACTCCAGATCGACTCCGTCTCCTCGTTGTACACGGCGTACCTCGACGACCGCGGCGAAGAACACGTTACTGACGCCGACGAACCGTTCGAGCGCGAGCCTGACGCGTTGCTGGAACTGCCGATGATGGACCCCGGATCGCTCGAAGCGTTTCGCGACTACCTCAATCATAACCTCTCATGCCAGATCCGGGATTGTTTCGTCCGGATGGGCCTCGAACCACCCGAGCCGTTTCGGATACTCGGATACGGCCGGTTCGAAGCCGCCGAACAGTACCGGCATCTGGAGATGTACCCTAACTACATCGACCCTGAAGAGGAACGAGCCTTCGCGTACGGCTAGCTCAGCCCACCTCTGGATTTCCCATCGGGAGGGAGATACGGCAGCGCCCCTACCGAAACGCGTTTTGTCGAAAACGGGAGGCGGTCGGACGAGACGGCGATGAAGCCGTTACTCGGGCATCCCGGACATCCGGGTGAACCGCTCGTACGCCAACTCGATCGACTCGATGGCCATCCCGCGTTGGTGGCTCGCGAGGTCCGGGCCGCGCCACTTCGTGGGATACGCGTTTTTGAACTCCCAGCCCCAGGTGCTGTCGCCCTTGAAGCTGTCTTTGATCTTGATGACGAGGTTTTTCCGCGTGACCTCGCCGCTCATCACTTCCTGGATCCAGTGCCAGAACGACGTGTCCTTCGTCAGCCCTCGTTGTAACACCAGATTCGCGTGCACGAACTGGCCGGGTAACTGGTGGACGTGGTCGTTGACCCCGCCTTCACGGTACTGCACCGTGTCCAACTCCATCGTGAGTCCCGACACTTCGGCGAAACCGGCGACAGTCTCGCCGTCTATCTCGACCTCGAAGTTATATTTCGAGTAGGGGTCGTCTTTGGCGGTGTATTCCGTCATGGTGTTCAGTTCGAAAGATGCTCAGAGGGACTCGGGTGGGTTCCGGAGGACGATGCCGCCACTGTCTCCTCGGGAGCGACCCAGTCGGTGACCGCCTTCGGACGATGGGTCGTCGTTCATCCGGTCGTTGATCTGGCTTATCTCTTCGCACCAGCGTTGGCGTTCCCGGTGTGGCATGGTCAGTACGTCGTCGCGGTCCCATCCGAAGTGATACGCTACGAACGCGACCTCCTCGTAGAGGCGGTCAGGGTCGTACAGTGGCGTCACTCCGTCGGATTTCCCGAGTCGGTCTCTACGGCTTCCTCTGTGGGTGTGGCTTCGGTGAATTCGCTTTCCGGCGACCCTCCGGCGGCGGAACCGCCGCCGAACTCCGCACGGATCTCGTCAGTCGATGCGCCGGTAGCGTCCATCCCTGTTGGCTCCATTCCACTACCGGTGTCCGAGGGTGTGGCGTGAGAGCCGCTCTCTGCGTCGATCTCGAACACTTCGCCGCAGTCCGGACAGGCCGTCTCGACCGCGTTCGTTCCCTGGTTGTTTATCCGCTCGTACATCGCCTGAAGATACTCCAGATCGGTGACGAACAGGTTTTCGATGACGCCCTCGTCCACGGTCTCCAGATCACCGAGTTCCGTGACGACCCGGCCGAGTAGGAGGACAGTCAGATAGGAGGAGTTGGACTGAACGCGCGGGTCCTTCAGCGGCTTGATCTCGTCCGCCGCGGTTGCGAGTCGGATCCGGCCCTCCTTGTGGAGTGTCCCGTCGTCGTCGACGTACCCACGCGGGAGCGTGAACTCGAACTCGGTCTGTAATGCCGCGTCGGTCATCGTCGGTCCTCCCGTCCGACGCAGGTGAGTACGACGCGTTCTGTGAGGCCTGCCGACGTAGAGGTGTGGAGATACCCCTCGTCGTCGATCCGCCACCCGTCACCGTGTCGGTGTCGCGGTACAGTGAATTCAGGGGTCGAACCCTTCTGCGTGCCGGTCATACGTTCTTGCGGTCCATCTCGTCGAACGTGATGACGTACTGTTCGGTGGCGAGGTTAGCCTGTCCGCCCCCGGCGTGGGAGTTGAGGGTAGGCGGTTGATACTCCTTGATCCACGCTTTCGAGAACTCGAAACGGAGGACGGAATCGCCGACTTCGTTCGTGATGATGACGGCGATGTTCTTTCGAGCGTCCTCCATTTTTCCCTGTTCGACGGTCTTGCGCCAATCGTACAGGGTCTCGTTTTCCTTGTTCGCCCCTCGAACGAGGATCAGATCGTCGTACTGCGTATCGCCCCAGAGCTTCCGGTTGTGTCCGGGGTCGTTCCCTTCACGGTACTCTATCTCTTTGGTTCGCTTCGCTGGGAGCTCTACCTCGATGAATCCAGGGACGTTAACGCCGTCGAGTTCGACCTTGAATTCGGTTTGCTTGAGTGGTCCGTGTGTATCTGCCATCGTTGATCGTGTGTTTTGTTTGTTAGTTTCCGTCGTTGGTTGCTACTGTATCAGGTAGGGGTGTCTACGAATCGCCGGTGTCCTGGCTGATGCGGAAGATGACGAACTCTGCCGGCTTGACAGGCGCAACGCCGATCTCGACGACGAGACGACCGTTGTCGATGTCGTCCTGTGTCATTGTCTCTTCCCCGCACCTGACGTAGAAGGCCTCGTCGGCAGTGGACCCCTGAAGGCCGCCGTCTCGCCATACTGTCGTCAGGAAGTTCTCGACCGACTGCGTAACGCGGGCCCAGAGATCCACGTCGTTGGGTTCGAACACTGCCCATTGGGTGCCCTCGTCGATGGACTGCTCGATGAACAGGAACAGTCGTCGAACGTTCACGTACTTCCATTCGGGGTCACTCGACGTGGTCCGTGCGCCCCACAGGCGAATCCCTCGTCCCTGGAAGCTACGGATGCAGTTGACGCCTTTCGGATTGAGAACGTCCTGTTCACCCTTCGTGAGGTCGTGTTGCACTCCGAGCACGCCGCGGACGACCTCGTTCGCGGGGGCCTTGTGAACGCCGTACTCGGCGTCGCTCCGAGCGAACAGACCCGCGATGTGACCGCCAGGCGGGACGAGTTTCTCCTGGTTCGTGAACGGATCCTTCACCGACACCCACGGGTAGTAGTAGGCGGCATACGACGAGTCGACCGGGGTTTCGATCTCCGAGATGGGGCCAGCGGTCTGGGGTGCCTGCAGGACCGCAAACCGTTCGCCCATGTTCTCACAGTGAGCGACCAGCGATTCAGTCAGGCCCTTGATATCGTTTTCGTCCGGGACACAGACGATCGAAATGCCGTCGAGTTTCTTGAACCCGGCAAGTCCGGTGCGCATCCCGGGTTTCTCAGTCCCCTCGTAGTCGCTCAGAGTGACATCCTCGTCAGGTTCGGACTGTTTCGCTTCTGCGGGGTCCGAGATCACCTCGACGTCGACCTCTTCTTCTCCAGACCGGATCTCCTCGAGGCTCTCCACCAGGTCGTCTTTGGATTGGCTTCCGTCGATATCGAACGACCCGGCGATCGACTGTAGCTCGTTGTACGCCAACTCGTCGACGTCCTCGGGGATGTAAACGACTGAGTCGTCCTCCTCTTGCACTTCGAGCACGCCGCCGTCCGAGACTTCCTCGACGGTGTCCCGGTTTAGCCACGTGAGCCCCTCGACGGGGACGCCGTCGTCGACCTTGTTCAGATCGACGAGAACGGAACTCGCGAGTTGCTTCTCGTAGAACTGGCTGGACTCCGGTTCCGTCGAGAGGTCGTCGTATATCTCTTCGGCGTAGGGTGCGGGGTCGGGTTTGTTCGAACTGGGCTTACTAACCTCCTCTAAGTCGCACGACCAGTACCGAACCGTCAGTCGGAAGTGTCCGCTCTCCTCCGCTTCGACGATCGTCGCGATGGAGTTGCCCCACTCACCGGGTCCGTTCGCTTCGACTTCGATAACGTCGTTTAGGTCCTCGTCGACCAGCGTCGCCGTCGCGGTGTCGGTCGGTTCGGCAGCAGTAACGCGACCGATGTAACATCGGCTTCCACCGTTCTTGAAGAACCCGTCGACGGCGGCGTCTAGATCCGACGACGACGGGCTCGAACCGTACATCCGTTCGAACTCCGCGAAGCTCGTTACGAGCCGCGGTTCAACTGGACCGCGTTCAGTCTCACCGAGGAATCCGGCCGTACTCGTACTCACGCCTTCGACGGATTTGGATCCGCTGTCTACCTCTTCAACATAAACGCCTGGGGATTGGTATTCTGGCATTGATCTGCTTGCCTCCAATATCTGATCTACGTGAACCAAATTTTAGGTGTTATAATATAAAACTTATCTATCAAAGACAAATACATGAGGGTAAATGTGAGAGTATTGAACAGAAGTTGGATCGGATCAAAGTTCGGTCTGAGAGAGCACTGCCGCGTTACTCGTCGGGAATGACGCCGACCAGGATCTCCAGCGAGTCCGCGGCCTCGCAAACCTGGTCGTGTGCGTCCGCTAGTTCGAGTACGGGTTCGCCGTCCTCGACGACGGTCTGTAGTTCGGACACTGCTTTGAGATACTGTTCGAGACTGTCCTCGGTCGTATTCTCGTCGAGACACTCGCCGAGGTCGATCAGTTGATCGAGTACCGTCCGGACGTGGCGACGATACGACTCCTCGCGAGCGTCGAACGACTGTAGTTCTTCGTGGGAGAGTTCGACGATTTCGCGAGCGAGACGGCTGCCGTCTCCAGTGTGATCTTCTAACCGCTCGGCCAGCGCTTCGAAAAACCGGATGCGGTCCTTTATCGTTTTGCGCATTACGTACCGCGTTAGGGCCGCTCGGTCCCGTTTGATCTCTTTCATCTCTTCTTCCAGGAACGTGAGCCTGTCGCTGATGCCGACGATGTCTTCCGGAATGTCGTCGGACGCCTGGTCGACCGGTGTTTGATGGGGGTTTTCAGTGTCAGTGACGTGCTCGACGAGTAACCCGAACAGTAGTTCCGCGTCGTACACGAACGGGCGTGCCGTCGCATCGTCCCCGACTCCCCAGGTGCCGTCAGGATTCCGTTCGAACGACCCGAGAAACACCGCCGGGTCCTCGTCGTCGGTCGAAGCGGAACGATGTCGTTCGTGGAACCGCTCGATGGCGCGTCGAGCCAACGCCTCTCGGTCAACCCCGTCGTCCCCGATACGCGGTAGCTCGACGTCCGGGACGTCGATGGTGTTTTCCGGCGGTGACTCCTGGTACGTCAACTCGAACACCTCGACGACGCGGTTCGGTGTGGCACTTTCGTCCGCGGCTTCGGTGGTATCGGGAACCGGCACCGTCTCCATCGCGACCTCGTTGTATCGTAGATACAGGTGAACCTCGTTGCCGGAGGGAGACGGAAGAGATTTCGTCGCTACCTGTTCGACGACGATCGGTCGACCGTTCCCGTCCAGCGCGAAGCCCGGTTCGATCGTTACGTCGAGGCCGTCGTCGGTTTCCGTGATCGACTGGACTCCTAACCCCTGTAGGATCCCGCTTCCGGTAACGAGTCGCGTGATAGTCTGAAGACGTTCTGCGTGATACTCCTGCTCGGCTTCCATGTCGCGAGGAGTCATCAGTTTGCCCTTGAAAAAGCGGTTCTTCTCGAACTGAGACAGATAGCCCCCGTCGCTGTCACTGTAGTCTGAGTGTGGCTCCATAGTCGGTTAGTCTGCTTCGTTATGTTTTGTTTGATCTTAAATATTATTCGCTCGGACGGGAGTTTGAAGTCACGAACGGCTGCCGAAACTCGTCGTTCTCTGCGGTACCATCGTTCAGAAACGGTCAGCAGTCCCGGTTCGATGCACTCGTGTCGGACACACCTATCGGTCTGTCCCCTTAACCAGACTCCTCCGTGAACTCCGCGGACGAGATACCGCCGGAATCACCCCCGGTTAGGAACTCGAACCGCGCACCGCCGGCCTCGCTCTCTGCGATCCGTAACTTCCAGTCGTGGGCTTCGGCGATGGACTTGACGATACTCAGTCCCAGACCCGTACCGCCCCGAGCGTTCGTGTATCCGCGTTCGAGCACCTGTGAGCGTTCTGACTCGGAGATTCCGGGACCGTCGTCTTCCACGTAGAACCCCTCCTGTCCGTCGAGTCGGCCGACGCGAACGGTCAGGTCGTCTGCGGTGACATCACACCCTCTAGTTCGGCGGGACGCTCGGTCCGGACGGTTGCCGTGTCTCGGGGTGTACCCGCCGTATTTTCCGCCGTCTGCGGCGTTGGGGTATCCTTTTCGGTCGGGACCGCGTCCCAGGTCGCGGTCATCTCTCCCGGCTTCGGTCGTCTCGGCGTCGCGGTCGTGCCCGTCGCCGACCTTGTCCTCGACGCTATCGCCGGTTTCCGTCCAGTTGCTCGTGGAACCGCGTTCCACGGAGTCGCCGGACAGTGTCTTGCTGGTAGTCGAACCGTGCTCGACGCTGTTCTGGAACAGGTTCTCGAACAGTTCCTGCAGTCGTGTGGGGTCAGCCCACAGCGTCTCGATGTCCTCCACCGCTAGCGACCCGTCCGGAACACCGGCGGTCCGTGCCGCGGCCTCGGCGACAGGTTTCACGGCGACCGATTCCGCGTCGTCGACCTGTCGGCCCCGTCGAGCGAGCGTGAGCAGGTCGTCGACGATGGTCTCGATCCGCTCGTGCGATCGGCGTATCTTCCGGATCGCCTCGTCGTCGTCGACCTGCCGTGCGACCTCTTCGGTGTACCCCTGGGCGATAGAAAGGGGGTTTCTGATGTCGTGGCTGACCACGCCGGCGAACTCGTCCAGGTATTCGTTCTGCCGTTCGAGCCGTTCCGTCTTTTCGGCTATCTCCCGCTGTTTCTCGACTTCCTCCGTGACATCCCGAAGGTGGACCAGAGTCCCGATTCTGATCCCCCGCTTCCGTATGGGCGGGAGAGACACCGTCACGAATCGACCGTCGTTCAGTTCCGCGGTCGTCTCCTCGCTCCGTTCCACCGCTTCGACGAGGTCGGGCCACTCGGAGAAGCCGTTCGAGACCGTCTTGCCGAGCACGTCGTCGGTCACGTCGAACATCTCTTTGGCAGCGTCGTTAACCGTCGCGACGACCTCGTCGTTGTTGAGCGCGATCACCCCGTCCTCGATGGTGTTTATCGTGGTCTCGCGAGCAATCGGGACGATCTCCAGCAGGTCGTGGTAGTAGAGCGCGTACAGAGTTATCAGTCCGGTCAGGGCGAACCCGATAGGCGTCAGTTCGGCCGCGGACTCAACGATCCCGGCGTTGCCAGCCTGATTGACGAGAAGCGGCGGGAGCAGCGCAGCGACGAGCATCCCCGCCTGCCGTCGGTAGAGCCGGTTTCGCTCGGCGGCGCGAACGATGAGAGCGGCGAGCGAGAGCAGACTGAGACCGTAGCCGTACACGTCGAACGCGCTGTACCACGGTTCCGGGTCGTCGACGATCAACGGCGACGCCGACTGAGCGCCGGCTAACAGAGAGTACGTACCTTCGACCCCAAACGCCGCACCGATCACGAGAAACGGCGCGGCGAGCAGATAGATGCGGCGACCGTCGACGACCCGTTCGTAGTTGGTGAAGTGCGCGATGAAGTAGACCCACCCGACGATGATCAGCCCCGACGTGACCACCGACAGCGCTTCGGCGGCGAGATGGAAGGCGACAGTCGGCACGAGGAGTTCGAAAACGGCGTCGATAGAGGTGCCGGCGATGCCGAGCGCCGAGACCGTCAGCCCGTCGGCCATCGGCGCGTCCCGCCGGTGTGAGACACGAGCGACCGCGACACCGGTCACCGCGGCGAGCATGAAGACGGCTGTCAACCCCGCCGTGGTACTCATTTGTGACGTACTGTTAGATGAGAGGTGAAAAACCATCGGGAAAGGACGGACCTCGTTCGTCCACTGTCGTCGTCTCGACTCTCTCACTCGCGTAACTGAGACGCGCACTGAGCTGTCTTCTGGCCGAGCGTTTACAACCCCGCCCGGAGAACACGGATCCGAATGGAGGGCGTCCTCTGGTATCTGCTCGCGAGTTCCCGCGGCGGCCCCACGAGAGTTCGCGTCCTCCGGCGACTCGACGAACAACCGAGCAACGCGAACCAGTTGGCCGAGCAGTTGGACATGGATTACACGACTATCCGCCACCACCTCGACGTCCTGATGGAGAACAACGTCGTCGATAAGGCGGGTGACGAGTACGCGGCGGTGTACATGCCGACCGACCAGGTCAGAGCCAACTGGGAAACGGTCGAGGAGATATTCGATACGGTCGACGGGGAGGACAGCTGATCATGGACGAACTTTGGACAGAACATAAACCGGCGAACTACCAATGGAGGCACGATGGAGATCTGGATACACGCGGTTAGGGGCGCCGCAGCGGCGAATTTACTCCTGCTCGTCGCGCTCGGGTCCGTCTGGCTCCGGGGGTACCGACAGCACGGGGCGCGGCACACGCTCGGCCTCCTGGTGTTCGCCGGCTTCCTCCTGGTCGAAAACGTCCTGTGGCTGTACTTCTACGTCTTTCACTCCTCGTTCGTCGGCTGGTTCGGTTCCGTGGGGACGGATGTCCAGGTCGGAATCACCCTCCTCTGTGGACTGGAACTGCTTGCTCTGCTCGTTCTTACCCGCATTACCTGGGCCTGACCGCCGGCGTTCGAGAGGCGCGACCGTCACGGTACGCTGACGGCCGACCGCCGCCGAACCCTGGACGAATTTTGGACGCAGTTCGGAAAATCCTCATTTAGCGGACAGGCGACCTCTGACGTATGCGCTGGACACGACGCGCTCTGCTCGGAACGGCAGCAACGACCGTCGCAGTCGCCGGATGCCTCGGCGACGACGACGAAACGGATAGCGGCGACGACGAAACGGACGGCGGCGACGAAACGACGGAGAGAGGACCGTACGCGCGGGGAACGGACGACGAGACGACCGACTCCTCGAACGCGACTGTTGCGGTTCGCGCACACGAGGAGTTGGGGGACATTCTCGTCGGGCCGGACGGCATGACGCTGTACAACTTCGAACAGGACACGCAAGGGGCGGGGGAAAGCACCTGCTACGACGGCTGTGCGGAGAGTTGGCCGCCGCTTACGGTCGAGAGCGACCCGAGCCCGGGCAACGGCGTGACGGCCGCTCTCACGACGTTCGAGCGTGACGACGGGTCGACGCAGGTGTCCGCCAACGGCTGGCCGCTGTACTACTTCGCACCGGACGAGGAGCCGGGTGACGCGAACGGACACGGCGCAAACGATGTCTGGTGGGCGTTACGTCCGGACGGGAGTCTCGTCAAACCGGACGAGTGAGAACGGCTCGGGGGTCCAGCCGGTGGCCTCATACTGTCGGACGTAACTGTTTCAGATATTTCGCGGGAACGTCTCCGCGAAATTCTTCACTGACTTCCGTCCGTCAGTATCAAAATCGCGGCGGCCGGCCCGTCGTCGTCAGTCCTGCGTCGCGGCCGGCCCCTCCGTCGCCTCGGAGCGAACCGGGCCGGTGTGGATGCGTTCCGCCCAGACGTACAGCATGCTGGGGAGAACGAACACGCTCACGACGAACGACGTGAGCAGTGCGAGGACGACGAGCGTCCCGAAGCTCTGGAACTGCGGGCTCGGATGCAGTATCAGCGTCGCGAACGCCCCGACGGAAGTGAGCGTGCTACCGAGGAGCGCGCCCCCGGTACCGGTGACAGCGGTCCGAATGGCGTCGTAAGCGTCGCGGCCTCGCTCCAGTTCGTGTGCGAACCGGTCGCTGATGTGGATGCTGTAGTCGATGCCGAGTCCGATGACGAGGCTTATCAGCAACGCGGTGAGCAGGGTCAGCGGAACGTCGAGAACGTACATCCCCCCGATGACCAGCGCGGTGACCAGGACGATGGGGACGACGGTGAGTGCGCCGAGCGATGCGCTGCCGGTCGCGAGCCGGTAGATGATCGTCAGTACGACGAACACCGCGCCGAGCGCGAGGACGATCGTCTCCAGAATGTTCTCGGCTATCTGGAACGAGATGGTGTCGTTGATCGTCGCCGATCCGACCGCGGTCGCGCTGACGCCATCGCTCTCGTCGGCGACGTCTGCGACGTCGTACATCGCGTCGGCCTGGTCGTCGAACGTGGCCGCCGAATCGATGGGGACGATAACGCGCAGCGAACGGTACTCGCCGTCCGTCCGCTCGATCACCAGTCCGGCCTGGTCCGGGGCGGTCTCGTACAGCGCGTCGTACACGGCCTCGACGTTCCTGTCGGGGACGCCGTCGCCGTCGGTATCGCTCTCGTGGTAGAGTTCGGCGAACTCATCGTCCCGGGCGGCGGCCTCCTGCATGACGGAGAGGGGCGAGACGAACGGGGCGGTCCCTCCCTGCTCGAAGACGACGTCGGTGTCTCGTGCCGCCTGTTGACTCTCGTGTACGCGTTCTAACGCCTTCGGCGCGGTTACGTCGCCTTCGATGAGTATCTGTGACTGCCTGCGCTGGCTCTCGTCGGCCTCGCGGTACTGGTCGTCCACGTAGCTCGATCGCTTTTCGTACGCTGCCTGGTCCCAGCCGAGCGGGCCGGGGAGGTCCTGTTTCCACTCGGCCACTTCGTCGGTCTGTTGTTGGAAGCTCTGCCTGTCGAGCGACGTCCAGGTGGCGGCCCCGGCGGTCCCGGCGACCAGCGCCAGCACGATGACGACGGGAGCCGCCTTCCGCGCTAGCGTCGCGCCGCTAGCGAGGAACGGCCCGACTATGCTGCCGCGGCCCAGCGCGCGCTTGTGCCGGTCGATACCGAACCGTTCGAGCAGACCGTCCGCGCTCACCTTGAGCGCGGGAACGATCGTCACGAAGATGACGAACGCCGAGACGACGCCCATCGTGATTCCGATGCTCAGGTTCCGGATGCTCGGCCACGCGGCCGTCACGTTCGAGAGGAACCCGATAGCGGCCGTGACGGTAACGAGCGCGAGCGCAACGGCGACGGCCCGTAGCGACCGGGCCATCGGACGTCTGATGCCTTCGTCCTCGCCGCGTTCCTCGCGGTAGCGCTGGAACACGTGGAGGCCGAAGTCGATGCTCAGCCCCACGATGAGAACCGGGCCGATGACCAGGGTCATGCCGGCCGACACCTTCAGCCAGCCGAGGATTCCGAACATCCAGACCAGCGAGAGGATCACGCCGGTAAATCCGATGATCACGTCGACCAGATCGCGGTAGGAGAACGCGAGAACGGCCAGGATAAGCGCCAGCGCGACCGGGAGTATCAGCTCAGCGGTGTTCGTAAACTGGTGTTCGCTGTAGTCGGCGAAAGCGTTCTGTCCGAGGGTGAAGTACTCGGGGGAGTCGCGCGATTCCGCCTCGTCGTAGAGGGCTTTCTGCGCCGCCGCGACGGTGGAATCGTCGTCCTCACCGCCGACCGTCTGGTCGAACCGGAACAGGATGCGCGTGCTCTCGGCGCTCGGGGTTCCCGGTTCGTAGTCGTTCGGCAGCAGGCGAAGCGCGGGCGAATCCTCGGAGAGCGTCGCCGAGACGACCCGACGAACTTCGTCTTCGTCCATCGATTCGAGGGTTTCTCTCTGCGTCGCGAGGCTCGCGTTGGGGTCCTCTGCGGCCCGCTTGGCGATGATAGTCGCAACGCTGACACTTCCCTCGTCGGTCGCGAGCGCGGTACTCACCGAATCGTTCTCCTGCACCGACTGCTGGTACCGGAGCGACCCGATCAGCGACTCCTTCGACAGGGCGTTTCCGTTCTCGTCCCTGACGTAGACCGACGAAACGGTGACGTTCTCGTTTCCGGGTTGATCGTAGTTATCCTGAATGTACTCCCCCTTCTGCATGATCTCGGTGTCGTTGAACGCGTCGGCGTCTCCCGCCTCGCTCTGAGTCTGGAGGTCGGTCATTCCCACGGCCATCACGCCCGTGAGAGCCAGCATCAACAGGATGGCGATCCGGTTGTGCGTCGTGACGAAGTCGACGATCTTGTCGAATGCACCCCCCATTATCGCCCTCCATCGGTCCCTTGCGAGGCGGTCAGCGATCTGTGCCTCCGGTACCCGTTCCCGGGCCGGCATCGACGCCGGTCGTTCTCGTTCCGTCGATACGTTCGTTCCCTCGGAGAATATCTCCGCGGAGACGTACGGTTTCGGCTCACAGCATAGCAGTCCCCCGGCTACTTAAAAAAACGGGCGTCACGGTTGCAGAGATTGAAACTGTGAGGCGGACTGGTGAAACGGCCGTTCTCAGCCGCTAGATGAGCCGAAAACGTCTCCGATCGCTGTCAACCGCTCCGCGATGCGGTCCGCCCACAGCACGCTCAGACAGCACGACCACAGTATCGCCGTGGCGGTCGGCGAGTGTCCGGACAGCACCACTCCGTGGAACGCATCGGTGACGGGGTACAGCACGGGGATACCCGTAGGCGTCGTCGCGTCGACGGCGAGGTGGGAGGCGTAGCCGACGGCCGTGGCCCCGCCGGCCCGGCGGTCGGCGACGATCCACGTCAGCGTCGCCGCGACCGCAAGCGCAAGCCCCGTGTGAGTGAGACCTCGGTGGACGAGCGGGAAGTCAAAGGCCGCGGGGAAGAGGAAGTCGGCGTCCGCCAGCAGCCCGCCGACGAGGCCCGCCTTGGGCGCATCGAACAGCCGCGCGCCGAGGGTGTACCCGATGACCGCGTGCGTGGCGATGGCGACGGCGAGGAAGACAGCGTGGCCGCCGGGGTAGGTCAGACCGAGCGTCACGGTCGGATATCTATCCGAGAAACCATACCTTTTCTGCCACCTCCGACGGACGTTTTTTACCGGTCTGACTCCTTCCATCGTACCGCACCCTATGGCTTCGCCCCCGCCTCGCGTGACCGTCCTGTCGAGCGACCTCGTCACGCGCTGTCGCGCTGCCCAGGTCCGTGACGCCCTGAGATACGCCGACCCCGACGCGCTCTTGCTTTCAGACCCCGGCGCGCTGGTTCGCCTCCGAGCGGCAACACCAGATCTGGTCGAGGAGTTCGGGCCGCTTCTCGTCCCCGGCGACGCGAATCGCGGCGACCCGGCACACCACCGGATCCGCGGCGTCGACCTTGTCGTGCCGACGACGGACGAGGGGCTAGCCGAGATCGAAGCGCTCGAATCTGCCGGGACGGTCGAGCCGTCGACGGAGACGTACGTCATTAGCGACCGTCTCGACGTCTCCGTTCGCCCGACGAGCCTCGAGGCCACGCTTTCCGGCGTTACGACGTACCGCGAATCGCTCGCACCTGACGCGCTCGGCGGGTCGTACACCCACGTTTCGACGGCCGCACCGGTCGACTACTACCGCGAGTGGGACGGCCTCACTGCCGCCGGCGCTGGGCCGGACGCCGACAGCGTAGCGACGGGGACGGGACGCGGAGGCGCGGAGATACCGACGCTGCAGTTTCACTCGGACGGGACGGTCTGTTCGACCGCCATCGCAACGACGCGGCTCGGCCTTCGGGCGCTCTCCGGCGTCGGCGAGACGACCGCGGGGCGGCTCCGCGAGGCGGGGTACGCCGACCCCGAGGCGGTCGCGGAGGCTCAGCCCGCCGACCTGCTCGACGTTTCAGGGGTCGGACGGGAGTCCGCGGAGACGATCTGTGACCACGCCCGGGCGCTAGAGGCCGGCGAGGTCGTCCGCTACGGCGACGAGTACGTTCCGGACCGCGAACCGGTGTTTATCGACATCGAAACGGACGGACTGACGCCGACGGTCGTCTGGCTGATCGGCGTTCTCGACCGCGAGGGCGAGGAGACGTACATGTCCTTCCTGAACCGCGACCCCGACGACCCGGGCCGGGCCGTGGAAGCGTTCGTCTCGTGGTACGCGGCCAACGCTCGCGGGCGTCCGGTCGTCGCCTACAACGGCCTCTCCTTCGACTTCCCGACGATCGCCGACCACGTCGAACGACACTGTCCCGAGCACCTCGACGACTGGGAGAGTACCTACACGTTCGACCCGTACTACTGGGCGGTCCGCCAGGATAACGCCGTGTTTCCGGGGCGCACGAACAAACTCGGCGACGTCGCGGCGGCGCTCGGCTGGGAGACCGACGACACCGGACTCACCGGGGCGGCGGTCGGCCGCGCGTACCGACAGTGGATGCGAGAGCGCACGGCCGAGGCCGAACCGGACTGGGAGCGTCACGAACGGTACTGCGAGGACGACGTCCGCTCTCTCGCGTTCGTATACGACGCCCTCACGGCCGCTAGCGGGAGCTCTCAGCAGCGGACTTCGTCGAGCCACTCCGGGTCGGCGACCGGTGACGACACCTCGCAAGGAACACTCACGGACTTCTGATATGACTGATGACAACGCGACCGCGGCGGACGAGACAGCGGGATGGAGCGAGCGGGTCGACGTGCTCTCCCCGGAGAGACTCCGCGACCGATTCCCCGAGTACGAGGGCCAGATCGCCCACACGGCGGCCCAGCCCGCCGAAGACGCCGACTACGTGGACGCCGCGTCCGTCCTCGGCGACGCGCTGGCGGCGGAACTCGGCCACGACCTGTACGAGCACCAGGCCGAGGCGATAGAGCGGTTACTCGACGGCGAGAACGTCGCCGTCGCGACGGCCACGTCGTCCGGAAAGACGTTCGTCTACGCGCTGTACTTCGCGCTCCTGAAGCGGGAGAACCCGGACGCACGGGCGCTGTTCTGCTTCCCGACGAAGGCGCTCTCCCGCGACCAGGAGGGGGCACTGAACGACCTCTACGGCGATCTCGGGCTGGATGTCACCGTCGCGGTGTACGACGGCGACACCCCGCGGGACCGCCGCCGAGCGATCCGCGAGAGCGCGGACGTGATCGTCTCTAACTTCGCCGGGATCAACGTCTACCTCGGCCACCACCGGAAGTGGCGCGACTGCTTGGCGAACTGCGAACTCCTCGCCGTCGACGAGTCGCACTCCTACACGGGGGTTCACGGGATGCATGTGGCGTGGACGCTCCGTCGCCTCCGGCGCGTTCTCGACTACTACGGGAGCGACCCGAGCCTCGTCTGTACGACGGCGACCATCGGCAACCCGGCCGACCACGCTGAGGCGCTCACCGGCGAACCGTTCTCGGTTGTCGACGAGGACGGCAGTCCGCACGGGCGGCGGGAGATAGTGTTCTGGGACCCGCCGTTCGACGAGGACCCGGCCGAGGAGTACGACATCGAGGAGTTCCTCGGCGCGAAACGCAGCGCCAACAGCGAGGCGAGCGACGTGCTTGCCCATCTCGGCCTGAACGGGGTACAGACCCTGCTGTTCGCTCGCTCCCGGCAAGGGACGGAACTCGCAGCGAAGGCGGCGGAGCGCGCCGCGGGAGACCACCCGGCGGGCGGCTACCTCTCGGTCGAACCGTACCACGCGGGCCACGGGAAAGAGAGCAGGCGAAGCACCGAGTACCGCCTCAAGTCGGGCGACCTCGACGGCGTCGTCTCGACGAACGCGCTGGAACTCGGCATCGACGTCGGCTCCGTCGATGCCGCGGTCGTCGCGGGCTACCCCGGCACGCGACAGTCGTTCTGGCAGCAGGTCGGGCGGGCGGGGCGCGGAACGGCGGACGCGCTCGCGGTGCTTGTCGCCCACGCCGACGCCATCGACCAGTACGTGCTGGACAACCCCGACTACCTGCTCGGCGACGCGATGGAGGACGCGGTAGTCGACCTGGAGAACAACGCGGTGTACGCGAGACACCTGCTCTGTGCGGCCGACGAACTGCCGCTCACCCGCAATGATTCCCGGTGGTTCGACGGCGAGGACCGACTGGAACGCGGCGTCGAGATGTGGAAAGACGCCGGCCGGTTCGTCGGTCACCTCGACCACGGCGTCCAGTACGACGGCCCGCCGCGCCCGCAAGCCGACATCTCGATGTACGCCACCTCCGGCGAGCAGTTCGACGTCCGCTGCGAGGACGGCGAGATAGAGATGGAGCCGATAGACCGCGAACGGGCCTACCGCGACTTCCATCCGGGCGCGCTGACGCTCCACGACGGCACCGAGTACGAGGTGGTGGAACTCGAAGAGGACGTTCCCCGCCCGTACGTCACCGTCCGGGAGGCCCGGACCAACGAGTACACGCGGACGCTCTCCGAGAAGTCCGTTTCGGACCTCGACCGCCGGCGGGAGCGCGACCTCGGTGACGGGTTCACGCTCTGTTTCGGGACGGGCACCGTTTCGATCCACTACAGCCACTACAAGCGGATCGAAATCGAGACAGGTCGGACGAAGGGTGCGCCCGAACCGACCGGCCTGCCCCCGATCGAGTTGCGGACGCAACTGATGTGGGTCGAGACGCCGCGCTCGCTGTTCGAGACGGTCGTTGAGGACGTTCCCGACGAACTGCTCGCCGAACCGTCAGCGTCCGCATCGCTCGGGACGAAAGAGTGGACGTTCCTCGGCGGCCTCCACGGGGCCGAACACGCGATGATCAAACTCGCACCGCTGGAACTGCGGATGGACAAGGGGGACATGGGCGGTCTGAGCATCAATCGCCACCCCGAGACCGACGTGCCGACGTGGTTCATCCACGACACAGTCGAGGGGGGCATCGGATTCGCGAAGGGGATCTACGAGAACGTCGAGTCGGTGCTAGAGCGGACGCGCGAACGCGTCGCCGACTGCGACTGCGGCGGCGTCAACGGCTGCCCGGCGTGTCTCATGGACGTGCAGTGCGGCAACGGCAACGAACCGCTGCACGCGCCGGCGACGGTACGGATCGTCGACGCGGTACTCGACCAGTTCGACTGAACGTGCGACCCGCCGAATACATATAGCCCCCGCCGAACGGACGGAGATATGATTGTAGCCATGGACCCCATACCGAAAGGGTCCGTTCGTCGTAATAGACAATGAACGCTGACCAGACCACCCCCGTCGAACGCGTCGCCGAGACCGAGTCCGCAACCGAAGCCGTCGTCATCGCCACCGCCGAAGCGACAGACGCTGACCCGCTGGAACTGGACCCTCTCTTCGACGCCGTCGACCCGGACGCGCTAAATCGACTCTTCGAGTCGAGCGACGACGGGAGTGACCGGCCGAGCGGTCGTATCGAGTTCACCTACGCCGGCTGTGACGTGTCAGTGTACGCCGACCGGCGCGTCGTCGTCTCCCCGACGCCGGCACCGACGGCATCCGCGACGCAGACGGCGACCTCCGACTGATCGCGTTCTCCTACGAGACACTCTCTTCCCCGCAGATGCTTCCGTTTCCTGCCCCCAAACGGTCGCGCGACCGCACCGGGGGAGTCAGTCCGACGACTCGCCGCCGTCCGCGAGCATCGTCTCCCGCTGTTCTTCGAGCCACTCCCACTCGCGCGTCTTGAGGCCGCGCTCGGCCAAGTTCCACGGGTCGCCGCTGTCGATGCGAGCGCCTTCGAGCCACGACACGACGATGTTCCAGACGAAGATCAGTTGGCCGACCGCCAGGATGAACGCGCCGAGGGTCGCCGCCTGATGCAGGTCGATGAAGTAGGTCTGCGGGCCGACGGACAGGTTGTAGGTGGCGTACCGGCGCGGCATTCCGCCGTAGCCGAGGAGGACCATGGGGAAAAACGTGAGGTTGGTCCCGACCATCGTGAGCCAGAAGTGCCACTTCGCAAGCGTGCGCTGGTACCACCTGCCCGTTACGAGGGGGAACCAGTAGTAGATGCCGGCGAACACGGCGAAGGCGATGGCACCCATGATGACGTAGTGGAAGTGCGCGACGACGTGGTACGTGTCGTGGAGCACGAGGTCGACCGGGATCGCAGCCTCGAACACGCCGGTGACGCCGCCGATGATGAAGTTCGCCACGAAGCCGATACAGAACAGCATCGGCGCTCGCAGTCGCAACGCACCGTTCCACATCGTCGCGATCCAGTTGAACGTCTTGACCGCGCTCGGGATGGCGATGGCGATGGAAACCGCCATGAAGCTAGCCCGGAGCCGGGGGTCGATACCCGTCGCGAACATGTGGTGGGCCCAGACGCCGAACGAGAGGACGCCGAGCGCCAGCGTCGAGTAGACGACGTATTTGAACCCGAACAGCTTCCGTCCCGCGAACCGCGGGAGGACGTAACTGATGATCCCCATCGGCGGGAGGACGAGGATGTACACTTCGGGATGTCCGAAGAACCAAAACAGGTGTTGCCAGAGGATAGTGCCGCCGCCGTCCACGGCGAAGAACGTCGTCCCGAAGTTCCGGTCCAGCAGGAGCATGACGAGCGCGCTCCCGAGGAGCGGGAACGCGAAGATGATCTGCCCGGACTGGACCAGCACGGTCCACGAGACCATGTCGAGGTTGCTCCAGCCGACCTCTTCGCCTCGCTCGGTGAAGATGGTCGCGACGAAGTTGATCGCACCCATCGTCGCGGAGACGCCGGTGAGATGCAAGCCGAGGATCATCAGGTCGACCCCGGGGTTCGTCTGCTCGACCGACAGCGGCGGGTAGATAGTCCAGGCGGTCTGAGCGCCCTCGATAGCCCCGAACGGTTCCAGCAGGATACCGCCCCAGATCAACAGCGCTCCCGGCGGCAACAGCCAGAAGGCGATGGCGTTGATCCGGGGGAACGCCATGTCGTCCGCGCCGATGAGAAGCGGGATCAGGTAGTTCGAGAACGCCGCGAGGATCGGCGTCCCGAACAGGAACAGCATCGTGATGCCGTGACTAGTCAGCAAGACGTTGTACGTGGACGTGGTGACGATGTCGGAGGTCGGCGTCATCAGTTCCGTCCGCATCAGGAGGACTGCGAGGCCGCCCCACGCGAACGAGAGGATCGCAAAGACCCCGTAGAGGATCCCGATGTCCTTGTGGTCGACCGTCGTCAGCCACCGGACGAGGCCGCCGGGTTTCTCCGCGTGACCGTAGTCTCCTTCGGTTCCTGTCTGGCCCGACCCCGCCGGTACGTACGAACGACGCCCTTCGAGCGTAGAAACCCACCGGCCGACGGTGAGAAGGACCAGAGCCATCACCCCCGTCAACACCAACTGAGCCGTTCCGTTTGCCATGCCGGGGGTTTAGTTCGATCCGGAAAAGGAGTTCTCCGTCACATGTTCGGTTTCGCTTTTTACGTGCTTCGGCAGGCTATCCGTCAGAACAGTCGGACGGCGACGACCGCGGCGAACCCCGTGGCCCCGAGTGCCGCGAGTCCGTCGCCCATGCCCGATAGGACCCCTGTGACGGGGTCACCTCCGAGAAGCGGTCCGAGAACCTGTAGGGCGACGCCCGCGGCGAGAGCGGCGACGACTGCCGTCGCCGCGGCGTCGCTCCCGGGGAACTTACCGTCGGTGTGCGGGTAGAACAGGAGGACGAATCCGACGACAGTCAGGCTGAGAAACCCCGCCAGCATCGCATCGACGTGGGCCGTGCGGAGCGCGGCGAGCGGTCCGGCGCGGGTCGCCATCCCGACGCCGAGGCCGGCTCCGACAGCGCCGAACGCCGCCCCCGCGGCGATGCCGTAGAAGCCGACGAACGACCGCGAGGTCCGGAAGAAGAGGGTCCCGACGATGACGGCCCAGCCGAGCAGTCCGACGGCCTGAGTCGCGGCCGCGAGGCGAAAGTCGGCCCCGCCCCAGAGGTGGACCGCGAGCATCCCCGGCCCGACGGCAGCGGCGGGGAGTGTCACGGCGACGACTGCCGTCGGCGGATCGGCACTGCAAAACCCCGGAAGCAGGCGCGTCCCGAGCGCGACGATCAGCAGGCCGGCGGTGCCTGCGGCAAACAGGTGGGTGGTCCGCGGGTCGGTGCCGACCGCTCCGTCAGTCGTCGCCGCGAGTAGCCCTGCGGTCCCGACGAGCAGGTAGGTAAGGGCGACCCCGACGAACGGGAGCGCGAACCGGGCGCTCCAGCGGTCCTCGCCCGACCCCCACCGCTCGAAACGTGTCAGTTCCGGGCCGACCGTCCACAGCAGGCCGCCGAGAAAGAGGACGACGCCGAGCGTCCATGCTGCGCTTCCCGCGACGCCGACGACGCGTGGAGTCAAGCCGGCCCGCGCGCCGACCAGCGCTATCGCGCCGCCCGCGGCGAGCGGCAAGTGGACTGCCGGGACGGACGCGGACGCCAGCGTCCGTCCGGCAAACGACGGGATCAACAGGTACGCCTTCCCGAAGACGACGGGCAAGACGAACCCCAGTAGCGCGGCGGCCACCTCTACCCCGTGGTCCGCGCCGAGGAGCACACCGATCCGCCAACAGGCGAACCCGACGGCGCTCGTGGCCACGTAGCGTCGCGTCCAGCGGTCGATACTCCGATTCATCGGCGGATGCGGACACGAGCGTTCTGGGACTGGTTCGTGGTCATCGTCCGCGGGATACGCGGCCCCGCCCGGTAACCTCGTCCGAGAACATGTTCGGTCCGGTCAGTCGTCTGTGGGCGCGACGTCCGACTCTGTCGGGTCGACCACGCCCTCCGCCCAGGTTCCCCTGAGGAAATAGAGGGCGGCGATAGCGGCCATCAGCGCGTTCGCGGCGGCGACGCCGTACCAGACACCGGTCGCGCCGAGGTCGAGAGGGCCGACGAGCGCGTACGCGAGCGTCGCCCGGAAGACGATGAATCCGAGGAAGGCAAACACCATCGCGATGCGCGTACTCCCGCTCCCGCGGAAACCGCCCTGGACGACGTAGAAGACGCCGAGAAAGACGAACGACGCGCCGACGATCCGGAGGTAGTCGGCACCGTAACCGATCACGGCGGCGGCGCTGTCGCCGCTGATGAACACGTCGACCACCGGTTCGGCGAAGACGTACACCGCGGCGGACAGCGCGACGAGGCTGACGACGATGAGCGCCGCCGCTGCGAACACGCCGCGTTCGGCCCGGTCCGGCTGGTTCGCACCGAGGTTCTGTCCGACGACCGTCTCGACGCCACGGGCCAGGCCGAGCGCCGGGAGAACGACCATCGAGGTGATCCGCGTGCCGATGCCGTAGCCGGCGACCGCGTTCGCGCCCACGATGGCGACGAGCGCGGTCACGACAGTCGTGCTGACGGCGACCATACTGCGTTCGACGCTCGCCGGCGCGCCGATGCGGACTATCTTCCGAACGGTGTCAGCCCTGAGTACGAAGTCCGACGGGGACAGGCTGATCCCGACCCGGCCGGAGAGCAACAGAGCGATGCCGATGACGGCCCCGATACCGCGGGTGATGATCGTCGCCAGCGCGGCCCCCTGAACCCCGAACCCGGAGAATCCCGTCGCCGCGTACAGCGACGATTCGAGCGATCCCATGCCCAACCAGGTGAACAATACGTTCTCCTCGAAGCCGAGGATGAAAAACGGGTCGGCGATCACGTTCAGTACGACTCCGAACGCCATCAGGTACAGCGGCGTTCTGGTGTCGCCCCACCCCTGGAGGAGCGCCTGGAAGATGAAGAACCCGAAGACAAAGGGAAGCCCGAGAAACATCGTCCGGGTGTACGCGAGCGACAGAGCGAACTCGTCCGTACCGGGGGTCGCGCCGACGAGGCGGAGCAAGTCGGGCGTGAGTAGATAGCCGACGACCGACAGCACGGCCGAGACGAGGATCACGAACGAGATGGTCTGGCCCGCCACGCCCGCGATGCGCTCCGTGTTCCCCGCACCCTTGTTCTGCGCGACGAGAACCGTCCCCGCGACGGTGAACCCGGCGGCGAGTGCGATGACGAGAAAGACGATCGCCCACGAGTACGAGATGGCGCTGACCGCCGCCTGCCCGAGGCGGCCGACCCAGAAAGTGTCGGCCAGGTTGTAGCCGACCTGGAGGAGGTTCGTGACGACGATGGGAAGAGAGAGGAGTATCAGCGGCTTGACGAGCGCTCCGCTGACGACATCGACCGCGCGGTCGTCACCGGGAGAACTCATGTACTGCCCTCCGCGAGCAGACTGTCGTCGATGTACCGGTGCAGTTCGGCCTGGACTGATTCGAGAGCGGCGGCGGCGTCCGCGGTCGTACGTCTGGTCGTTCCGCCGACGATGGCTGTCAGCAGATGCTCCGCGACGGCTTCCGGGTCGACGGCGCGAAAGTCGCCTTGCTCAACGCCCTGCGCGACGGTTTCGGCGATCCGGTCCCGAAACTGCGCGTCGCTACGGGTGAAGTGGTCACGGTACGCCTCGTCGTGGGCCGCCTGCGCGCGGAGTTCGACCATCGCGGCTCCGAACTCGTCGTCCTCCCTGTCGCGGGTGAAAAAGTGGTCCACCAGCGAGCGGAGTTCCGTCTCCGGGTCGTCGGTTTCCCACTCCGAAACCGTCTCCCGGTGGTAGTCGAGCATGAACGCGAGGAAATCCAGCATCAGGTCGTCCTTGCCGTCGTAGTGATGATAGAGGAGCGATTTGCTCCTGTCGAACTCGTCGCCGATCCGCTGGATCGTCAGACCGGTGTAACCGTGTTCGCTCAGGGCGCGGTAGGTCGCCTGCATGATCGCCGTGCGGGTATCAGCAGGGTCGTCGTCGAACGGATCCGACGGAGGCATTGTTGAATGAACGTTCATTCAGCAGTTTAACGGTTGTGTTCCTTCGGTCGGACGTGCCTATCGAACCGACCGTTTTACCACCACCGGAGACGACGGACCGGACGACGTGGAAACGACACACGAAGTGACTGTCGGCGACGCCCGCTCGATGGACGGCCTGGCGGACGACTCCGTCGAACTCGTGGTGACCTCGCCGCCGTATCCGATGATCGAGATGTGGGACGAGTCGTTCGCGGCTCTCGACCCCGACGTAGAGTCAGCGCTCGCCGAAGGTGACGGAGACCGAGCGTTCGATCTAATGCACGGCGTCCTCGAAGACGTGTGGGCGGAGGTCGCTCGCGTGCTGGCCCCGGGCGGTATCGCCTGCGTCAACGTGGGCGACGCGACGCGCTCTATCGGCGGCCGGTTCCAGTGTTTCCCGAACAACGTCCGGGTGACCGAGACGTTTCGCGACCTGGGGTTTCACCCGCTTCCCGACGTGCTCTGGCGCAAGCCGACGAACAAGGCGAGCAAGTTCATGGGGTCCGGGATGCTCCCGCCGAACGCCTACGTGACACTGGAACACGAGTACGTCCTCGTGTTCCGCAACGGCGATTCCCGGTCGTTCGAACCGAAGGCCGACCGGCGCTACGAGAGCGCCTACTTCTGGGAGGAGCGAAACGAGTGGTTCTCGGACGTGTGGACCGACGTTCGCGGACGCGACCAGTCGCTCGACGCCGCTGGGGATCCGGACCGCCGAGAGCGGTCGGGGGCGTTCCCGCTGACCATCCCGTACCGCCTGATCAACATGTATTCGGTCTACGGCGACACCGTCCTCGACCCGTTTTGGGGGACCGGCACGACGACGGCCGCGGCGATGGCGAGCGCACGCAACTCCGTGGGGTACGAACTCTCCGAGGCCTTCGTCGAGGCGTTCGACGAGTACGTAGACGAGTTACCCGAACACTCCCGGAGCGTCACCGAGCGCCGACTAACCGACCACCGCGAGTTCGTCGCCGAGGAGCGGGCTGACGGCGGGTCGTTCGGATACGACGCCGAGAACTACGACGTTCCCGTGCGGACGAAACAGGAGCGGTCGCTCCAGTTGTACTCGATGTCCGGGATTCGGCGGACAGAAACGGGGTATGCGGCCACCCACGAACCGTACTGATCGGCGCGGGCGGACCGACAGCCGAGCGCTGTCCCACCGTTTAGATGATGTACCACTGCCGGAGCAGCGTCTCCACCGCGGCGAACGTCCGGAACCCGTAGCCGAACACGATGGCCGCCGGCAGGGCGCTCGCCAGGGCCGCACGCCCGCTGGAGGTGTCGTGGACGGTAGCGATACCGAGGCCGAGGAGGAACGCGCCGTAGATGCCGGTTATCGCCCGAACCTCCGGGATCGGAATACCGGCGAAGACGCAGGGAGCGGTGCTGTAGGCGATAGTCTGGACCGTCTGGCTGATGCCGCCGCGGTTCGGGGCGAACGGCATCAGAAGCACCGTCTGCAGCGCCGCAGTCAGGTGGAGCGCCGCGGGCGCGACCAGTAACACGGCGATACCGATCCACAGAGCGGCCGACAGTATCTCCTGTCCGCCCACGACCGGGTACGAGTCCGCAACCAGGAGATAGCGCGTCAGTTCCTCGACCATGACGACGCCCATCGCGAACGCCAGTCCGGGTGCCTGGTCCCCCTCTGCGACCGCTGAGCGGAAGAACCTGTGAGGCCTGGTCAGGACTTCGAACCACGCCCGGGCAACGGCTCGCGGACCGCGGTCGCGCCCGCCGGTCGGGTTCTCTATCCACTGGGTCACTGCCACATCCCTCCGCGACTGGCAGCGTCGAACGCGTCCATGGTCCCACAGGTTCGGGCGAGGAGTAAAGCCGTTCCCTTTCACTCTGACTGGGTGCAGATGTGGACGAGGAGAACTGTCAGGAAACACGACATGCTCGCGAGGGGGACACTCATTACCACGGAAGCGGCCGGATCGATTCTGCTGGCTCGGCCATACGATCTCGCCCTTGCCGACCCCGAGAAGTCGGGAGAGAGCCGTTCGATGACACTCACCCGTCGCCGACGGTTACTTGTTCACCGCTCCGACGTTCTCCTCGCTCTCGAAGGACTCGGGGTCGGGTTCGATGTTGGCGTACTGGACTGCACGCCGGCCGAGCGTCCGGACGCGCTCTTCGAGTCCGTCGTCGACGAACGCGCCGTCGCTGAACGCGCTGTGGGCTTTCGGAACGGCGGCTTGGTGCGGAATGACCCAGGCGTCTAACGCTCGACAGACCGACCGGAGATGCTCCAGCGCGGAAATGGGGAAGCTCCCGCCGGCGACGGCGAGGAGGCCGACGGTCTTGTTCTCGAACTCGTCGAACCCACAGTAGTCGAGCGCCGTCTTCAGCGGCGACGAAAAGGATCCGTGGTACATGGGCGTGCCGAGCAGGATCGAGTCGGCCGCACGGACCGTCGCCATCAGTTCCTCCGCGTCTTCCGGTTCGTCCTCGTCCGGGTCGATCATCGGCAGGTCGTACTCCCGGAGGTCGATCAGTTCGGCCGATGCGCCGGACGATTCGGCGGCGTCGAGAGCGTGTTCGAGGGCGAGCCGCGACTTGCTCTCCTCCCTAAGGCTCCCGGCTATCGCGACGACGTGCGGTCCATCTGGCATACAACACTCTGAGAGGGGGAGTCACAAAGGGCCAACGTTCGACCGCACCCCCGCGAAACGGGAAAGCCGGGGCGACACCGTCAGATGAAGTCGCTGACGCTCGGGCCGCCCGCCGACTCGTCGTCATCGTGTTCGGCCCCGCCCACCGCGAACGTCATCGGATTCCGCGTTTGCAGCCAGACATGGCCCTCGCCGGTGAACTCGGTCACGAATCCCTCGCCACCGAACACGGTCGACTTGATGCTCCCGTCTTTCTGCCGGTTCAGGTTCAGACCGGCGGTCCAGGCGACGATGTGGTCCTCGTCTACTATCAGCGGATTCTCCGGCGTCACGTCCTGTTCGTGCATGGAACCGTAGGACGAGACAAACGCGTGTCCCTGGCCGGAAAGTCCCAGAACAGTCAGTTCGCCCGACGAAAAGAGGTTCGACCGGTTGTTAAACTCCGTCGACCGCTCGACCAGCGGTTCCCACGCCAGCAGCGATCCAGACTGCGACCGGATGGGTCCGGATTCCGAGACGTTGATCGCGCTGATGTCGCCCGGATGCTCGGGAACGAGCGTCACCTGCTCGTCGTCCGCCTCCGCGTAGTACGTGTTATCGACCAGCCCTCGCTCGTCGCTGACCGCCCGCTTGACCATGCCCGTAACGCCCTCATCGCCCCCGACGTTCGACTCGTTTCCGATGCCCGCCGTCCGAGTCATCATCGCCCCGGGTTTGGTCTGGATCTGTTCACCGTTTGCCAGCGTCACTTCTAGCATCGCGTAACTCGGCCGTTTTTCTATCGAGTACTGCATCGTGTTGCAATTCTAATTCTTTCCCCTTATTTAAACATTCGTAATCATCTGATATATAGACCAAACAACATACATCAAATCCCGGAGAACGGTACCGCTCTGTATATCCTTCCGGTGTCCGATATCCCCGGCTCATCGCTTCTATGGTGCTACTATTGGCGTACTGGCGGATGGACGTTCAGGAACGGAGTCGAGCGACGGTGTCGCCGTTCCGTTTCTCCACCTCGACCAGACCGTCGTCGGCCAGGTCAGAGAGTAAGCCCTGAAGCCACTCTCGACCGTACTCACCGTCCGGTGCGTAATCGACGCGGATGCGCGGGCCGAGGTCGTCCAGCCCGAGTTCGTTGTACTCTTTCAGTGTCGAAATCACGCGCCCACGGAACTGTCGCCGACTGCCCTCGAAACTCGGTTGCGTCGGTACGTCCGGAGCCGTGAAATCTCCGGTCTCGTAGGCGTGACACCACTCGCGCCATGGGCAACCGGTCTCGTCACACTTGGGTGTCTTCTCGCAGGCGACGCCGCCGAGTTCCATGACGGCGTTGTTCCACACCCTCGATTCTCCCTCAGGCATCAACTCCGACGCTGCCCGTTCGAACGCCGCATCGTCGTCCGGAATATCGAACGCGCGGTAAAGGACGCGCTTGACGTTCGTATCGACCACCGCGTCGCCGTTGTTGAAGGCGAAACTGGCGACGGCGTTCGCAGTGTACGGGCCGACGCCCATGAGTTCCTGTAGTTCCTCGGGGTCGCTCGGGAACTCTCCGTCGTACTCGGAACCGACCTGCTCGGCGGCCTCGTGGAGGTACCGCGCTCGGTTGTTGTAGCCGAGGCTGTGGTCGGTCCAGAACCCGACCACGTCGGCGCGGTCCGCCGCGGCGAGGTCTGCCGCCGTCGGCCAGCGCTTCAGGAACTCGGCCCAGGCCGTCTCGACGCGGCTCAGTTGGGTCTGCTGACTCATCACCTCCGAGACGAGTATCTCGTAGGGGTCGTCGGTCCGCCGCCAGGGGAAGTCGCGGTGGTCGTCCTCGTACCACTCGATAAGGGCGTCCCGGACCGCGTCCGTGTCCGCGGGCACCGTCGGGGCGTCGGCCTCGCTCATCGGCGTCCGCTTACGACGCGAGCGACATACGCCTGCCGGTCGCAGTGCGTCGGGTCCGCGGGACGGCGTCTGGCAACCTGAGCGTCACGCTTATTTTCCGTCTGCTGGTATCTCTGCGCATGGACGGAACCGACTTGGTGCTGCTCGGAATCGGGGTCATCGTCGCTCCGCTTGTCGCCCTGATATTCCTCGCCGGCGGTCCGCTCCTCTGGTTCGGACTCGGTCTGGCGCTCGTCGTCGCCGGAATACTCGTGACGGTACTTTCGCCCGAGGACGCCGAGGAGCACGTCCGGCCCCGGAACTGCCCGAACTGTGGAAGCCCGAACGACCCCGACGCCGCGGCGTGTTCGCACTGCGATTCGTCGTTGTAGCTCGTCCTGTCGCCCCGCGGTCCCGGTTCGACACGAAAACCGTATCTGGCCCCCTCTACTGGATCGCGATATGAGCTTAGACGACCTCGAAGCCGACGTGGAAACCGCCTACGCCGACATCGACGAGGGTCTCGACGGAGCATTCGACGAGGAGACGAAGCGGGAGTTGACGATGCTCGACGCCGCGCTGGACCCGGAGGAACCGGAGGACCTGGTCCGGCGGGCCGTTCACCTCCTCTTCCAGTCGACGGTCGAATCCGGGAAGCTCGACTTCCACCTGCGGAGCACGTACGACGTCACGTACGACGAGTACCTCTCCGGGATGACGTTCGACGAGATGACTGGCAACGCCTTCCCGCAGGACCAGCAGAAAGACGACCGTCGCTACCAGTTCTAACGCGAGTGTTCGGGATCTTCCGCAAGCGGTTTCAGTGTTCTCCCCCCGGTTTCGAACATGATGAGTACGCTCTACCGCGGTCTATCGCTGTTCGCGCTGCTGGTCGTCGCCGTCCTGATCGCGGCAGTTCTGACGTACCGCCTGTACGCGTTCGACGAGAACGGAGTCAACCGACTCGACAGCCGAGTCGACACCGCCTTTCGCGGCGGCCTGGCCGTCGGTGCGCCGGCGGTCGCGGTCGGCCTCGTCGGAGTCCTCGGAAACCAGTACGTCGGCGGAACGTTCGCAACGGTCGCGTTCGCGCTGCTCGTCCTCGGTTCGGGCGTCGTCACGCTGACCATCGGCGGAATGGTGGCGAACCTGATCGTCGTAACGCGGACGCCTCACGGGTGATATCCGTCTATTGCGAGGCCTGTCTATTCCGGGGAAGGGTGCGATTAGAAAACGGTGAGAAGCACGAGGAGAACCACCGTGCTAACGAGAAGTAGGCTCGTCAGCACGACGCCGACGGGTTTGATACCCATGTCTCGGAACTCGCGGACGTCGATGCTGAGTCCCAGTCCGGCGAACGCGACGAGGAACAACCAGGTCGACGCAGTGTCGAAGGCGGTCGTCTGTGCGTTCGAAAACACGCCGACGCTGCCGAGAACCATCATGAGGACGAACCCGAGGATGAATTTCGGAAACGTTCGCCAGAGATAGACCGGTTTACTTTCGATCGTCGCCTCGGCTCCGCCGCGGCGCGCGTAGTAGAGCGCATACCCGATCGCTATCACCCCGATGAGCGCGTTTCGGGTGAGTTTGACGAGGACCGCCCATTCACCGGCCACCTCCGAGTGGGCGAACCCGGCCGCCGTGACCGGACCGGTACTGAACATCGTCGCCCCCGCCCAGATCCCGAAGACGACATCAGAGAGGCCGAGGACACGCCCGATCATTGGATAGGCCGCGAGCGTAACCGCATCGAATAGCAGCACGGTCGCGACGGCGTACGCGATGTCTTGTTGATCCGGCTTGATGCTCCCCGCGACTGCTGCGACTGCCGAGACGCCGCAGATGCTCGAACCGACTGCGAGAAGCGACCCGATCTTCTCGGGAATATCGAATATCTCCCGAGAGAGGGTTTCGACCGTCACGACGGTGACACAGACGGTGGTTCCGACGACGAGCAGCACGGTACCGCCCGCATCGATGATCTGTTCGAGCCCGACGGTCGCACCCATCAAGACGATGCCGGCCGCGAGCAAGAGGCTATGCGTCTCGACTCCGGGTTTCGCCCAGTCTGGAACGCCGACCGAGTTAGCGATGATGACACCGAGGCCGATGACGACGATGAGGTGGCTCCCGATCGGAGCGAACATCGTAATCCCCCGCGCGAGAAAGCCGAGCGAGAGAAGAACCACGAGGCCGGGAAGAAGGCGCCGCACCCTGTTCATACCTGGACCGAGGTCCGACGGCTGCGCACAGTTACAAGAGCAGGGATGGTCCGAGAAGATACCGCCTGTCGTCTCCCGTTCGGAGACATCCGGCACCGATTACGCCCGCCCGGTAGTGGCTCCCGGTCTCCCGCTGGTTTCTCATACTGACGGACGGAAGTCAGTGACGAATTTCGCGGGGACGTCCCCGCGAAATATCTGAAACAGTTACGTCCGACAGTATCAGCCGGTGTTCGGACTTCCTGTACGCCGCTCATTTTTACACAGTTCCGGTGCAGTTCGGAAAAGTGCCCCGGTCTACTGATTTCATCCCCTAGCTGGTCGGTCGATGGCGTCTCGAAGCCCGGCGGTTGTAGCCGGCGAGCGGGGTACTCCAACTGGACGAGTACTATACTTCGACTCCGTCCGCCCTCACGGCTGGCTCTTAGTGATTCCTGGCTTCGTGGTCTCTGACCGCCTCCAGCGAGCGAGTCTCTCCGTTGATGCGGGGGAAGCGTCATTCGCTCCGCTGTTCGTCCCCCTGTTCGATAGAATAACACAGATCGATCAGATCGGACATCCCGTCCGGAGGGTCCTGAAACTGCATCGCACCACTCCGCCGGTCGTACTCGACGATATTGTTCTCGGCTAGTTTCGGGAGGTGAACGTGATAGAGTGTGACTCTCACCCGTTCAGCGACATCGGCAGGCACGTCTGCGGGATCACAATCGCGTTCGCGCGCCGCAATGAAACGGGCCGCATCTTCGATGCGAGTGCTGTCCCGTTCTTCCAGATAATAGAGTAGATGCCGACGGCGCTGCCCCCGGAGAGAATCGAACATCCTGTCTAACGGGGACTGCCCTCCGTCAGAAATGAGACGATAACGTCCGCGGTCGTTACCATTCGTTTCCTCTTCAGAGGGACTATCGACAGGCAGCATCATCTGATCGTGATATCATGGTCAACCTGCAAAAATGTGTGGGAAGTTAACTAGAGCCGTAGATCTGCCGAGGATTGTTTAATTGTGTGGCACAGAACACAGGGTTGTACATCGGCCCCGTGTGAAATAGTGTAGACGTACAGATCCGTGGCCGTACGTGGATAGAGACCGATGAAATCTCCGGAGAGTCTCCGATCAGAGATCGGTGTTTGTAACGGAAATCCCAGTCCGATCCACCGATAGTTGCTCAGGTGTGACTGATCTCAGCCTTTGAGGGTGAATTCTCGATTCTCCAGAACGATGCCGTAGCCACAGTAATCGAACTCGATCCGCACGTCGTTTGATTCGAGAAGATCCGTTGCGGCTTCTAGATCCACTGCTTCGTAGAGTGGTGGGAGGTCGGTGTACTCGCATCTCTCTCTCTCTGCGATCTCTCGTATGATTTCGAGGGCAACCGATTCATCTCTCTCCATCGCTGTGCTATGCGAACTCACGACCCGGACCACAATGAACACCGTGATAAGATAATTGAAACTAATATAAACTGGCCAAGGGTTTCGAGCGTGGAGCGCTGCGCAAGTCGTACTCGCCCTCCGCAAGGAACGGCTCGCAAGAGCTATCGAAACGATTCACACTGTTCTCCGCCCGATCCGGCGACCATCTGTATCGTGCGATGGCTACGATAGTCCGGGCAGAGAGCAGTAGAGGTGTCCGACAAGGAACTGCGGGCTCCTTGCAGACCGCACCGGACGCCGGCTATCGACGCGTTTCCACACGTCAGCCTGTAGCACGCAGTCGACGGTTCACTCGCTGCCGACGCTCGCCGTCGGCGTGGCGTCCTGAATCGCGTCGTCCAGCAGGTCCGCGGCGAGGTCGATCTCCCGTTCGGTGACGTCGAGCGGAGGCAACAGACGGAGCGTCCGGTGACCGCAACCGAGCGTCAACAGACCCCGATTCAGTGCTGCCTCCATCACGTCGTCCCGGCGTTCCTTGCTGTCGAATTCGGCGGCGACCATCAACCCCTTCCCGCGGACGTCCGTGACGATCTCGTCGTCGGTCTCGCGGAGACGGTCCATTAGCTGTTCGCCGCGCGTGACGGCGTTGTCCATCAGGTCGTATTCGTCGATAGCTTCCAGCGTCAGGACGCCCTGCATCGCGGCGATCACGTCGCCGGCACCCCACGTCGATGAGAGGCGGGACTTCTCATCCGGGAAGACGTCCTCGTTGGCGATAGTCGCGCCGACGCGGAGCCCTTTCGCGCTCGTGATCACGTCAGGTTCGATCGCGTAGTGGTCTGCCCCCCACATCTCTCCGGTTCGGCCGACGCCGGCCTGGATCTCGTCGGCGATCAGCGGGATGTCGTGGGTCGCACAGACGTCCTGAATCTCTTCGGCAAACGCGTCGCTCGGGAAGCGATAACCGCCCTCGCCCTGGATCGGTTCCATGATCAGGAATGCCACTTCGTCGGGGTCGATATGCCCCTGCTTCGGGTCGAGTTTCCGCCGCAAGATGGAGGGGTCGTCGGCGTCGCCGGGGAAGAATCCGCAGTCGCAAGACGACCGCGTACAGCCCGAACTATCACAGAACGGTACGTCGTGGACGCCGGCGACTTCGGGGTACTCCCGTCGGTGGACGGATTTCGAGCGATTGAGCGAGAGCGCACCGAGCGTTCGTCCGTGGAAGGCTCCGTCGAAGGTGATGGCGTAGTTCGCGCCGTCGCTGTGGTCGTAGCAGGCCTTGATCCCGTTTTCGACCGCTTCCGCGCCGGAGTTAGAGAGAAAAACGGTGTCCATGTCGTAGTGGTCCGTCCGGTCTGTCAGTTCGTGCATCAACTGCGTCGGCCCGGGGAATTCGGGGTCTTCCGGCGGCCAACCGCCGCTGGCGTAGAAGTCCTGTCCGGCGATCTTCAGCGGGTCGACGATGTCGAACTCGCGGAGTTTCTCCAGTATCTTGGGGTTGTTGTACCCCAGTGGAGCAGCGGCGACGTGACTGGTGAAGTCGAGGAGGACGTTCCCGTCGACGTCCGTACAGAACGGTCCTTCGGCGTCCTCGGTGATGTCCCAGACGAATTCGTAGACGTACGTCGTCTTGGCGGCCGCGTCGTGGTGGTAGTCGACCCACTCCTGTGCCCGTTTGCCGGGCAGTTCCGTCACCCGGGGCTCCGCAGTGTGGCGGTCCATATCACCATTACGGCGACGTATCCCATAAATAATTCGTTACGGTTCGGGCAATACTTACAAGCCGGCCGCAAGCGACGCAGTGCCGGCCGTGAGAAGGAGGACAGCGCTCCAGAGGGCGACCCGGTAGGCGAACTCGCGGCTCGGCCCCATCAGGGTGAGGACCGCTTTGACCATGATCGACGACGCGGTGGCGAGCAGAATACCGAACACCGCCGTCGTCTGGTCGACCGTCCCGTTCCGGTAGAGAACGACGGCTGAAGTGGTGCCGCCAGCGCTAGAAACGAGTCCGGAGAGAAACGTCGCGACGTAGAACCCCGCCGAGCCGAACTGCTGTTGTCCGACAGCACCGCCGACGATGACGAACGCGAAGATAGCGCCGAACGCGAGCGCGTTCTTCAGGGAGAACGGGTCGTCCAGTTCCATCTCGACAGATTCACCCCAGTCGGCGGTGTACGCCGCGATAGCGAAACTCCCGACGATCACGGTCCCCAGCGGCAACACCGCGTCTACGAGAACGTTCGGAAAGGTGAACGCGATGGCGATAGCCAGGTTCCGCAGCGCCATCGCCGCGTCGGCGAGCAGGATCGCGGCCACCGCGTACGAGGCGGCGGTGGGCGTCTGCCGCACGTGGTCTAACATCGTCCCGACGACGGCGGTCGAAGAGGCCAGTCCACCGAAGAACCCGGTAACGGCGATGCCGCGGCCGCCGTACGTCTGTACCACGACGTAGTTGACGATACCGATGGCGGCGACGGTGACGACCATCAACCAGACGACGCGCGGTTCGAACGACACCGTAATCGGTTCGTACCCCACCGTCACCGACCCCGTCGGGAGCAGTGGGAAAACGACGAACGCGAGGATCGCAAACTCCGTTGCAGACTGCATCTCCTCCCGCGAGAGGTTCCCCGCAAAGCGGTGGAGCTCCCGCTTCAGTACGAGTAGCTGCGAGGAGAGGACGGCGACGATAACGCCCTCCAGGATGAACCCAGTGGCGACGAGTACCCCGACGCCGTAGGCCACTAACATCGAAACCGAAGTGGTAAGCGAGAGGCCGGCATCCTCGGGGTCAGTCAGGAGACCCTGACTGGCGAGGAGGACGCCCTGAACGATGACGAGTATGCCGCCGATAACCAGCAGTTCGGGGCGGTCCAATACGGCAAACACCGCACCGAGGAGTCCGATGAGCGAAAACGTCCGAATACCGGCGGACTTGTGGGACCACTCCCGTTCGAGGCCGAGAAACAGGCCGAGCGCTCCCGCGAGCGCTATCCGGACGACGGTACTTTCGAGCGGCACCGACGATATCTGCGCGACTGGTCCCAACACCTTCGACGGTACGCCGTTCGGATAGTTAATAGTTGACTGCAGTAGCGGCGTGACTGGGGACCGGGAAACCGGTGGCGGGCCACCTGAAACACGGTCGGACCGACCTGCCGAACGACCGAATTCCTACTTATGCTTCGACGTACTGCTGTTCCCACTCGTTCCGGGCCTCTATCTCGCGGCGGCCGCGGCGGGTGAGGGTGTAGAAGTTCGTCCGCCTGTCGCGTTGGCCCTTCTCGACGAGCCCTTTGTCCACCAGCGTGTCGAGGTTCGGATACAGCCGGCCGTGGTGGATCTCTTTTTCGTAGTACGCTTCGAGTTCTTCCTTGATAGCGAGACCGTGTGGCTCCTCCTCGCCCGCGATCACATACAGCAGATCTCGCTGAAATCCTGTCAGGTCGTACATTGGTTAAGTACGCAAGAACGTTACTATCGGAATAAAATAAGTATAACGACTCACAGTCGAGTATCGGCGAAAACGGGCGACTAATCCGATGTTTCTGGGGTACAACCTAAATTTAACTAATCTGACCTAAGTGGTAATTCTCATCGATATGTCGAACTGGTTATCAACGGATACGGGAGTTCTGTCGGCGGTAAACGATCGTGGCTCGCCGGTCGAACTCCGCCGACGAAACCGCGGCAACGAGTGGACATACGGGACAACCAACAGTATATATCCGGGGGAGACGTACGATAGCCCATGGCAGAAACCGTTCTTTTCGAATCTGAGAGCGCGAGAAGTCGTTCCGAGATCGCCGCCGCGCTTCGCGACGTCGCTGACAAACTTGACGGCGGCGACCCCGTGACGTTCGCGGCGGGCGACGAGAACGTCACCGTCGACCCGCCGGCGTCGCCGACGTTCGAGATCAAGGTCGAACGGGAGACCGGGTCCGGTCCGGACGAGATGAGTTTCGAACTCGAAGTCGAGTGGGACAAAGGCGACGGAGCGGACGCTGACGGTGATTTACGTATCGAATAGGAAATGGAAAGCGAACCATGCGAGTGAAAAGCGCGCGTGGTTCGCTTGCCGCCCTGAATTGGTCCCCGCTGACGCTTCGGCCCTCCAAGCGAAGCGTCAACTGAACGAAGTAGCGCTGATACCTTAAATGTAACGACACGGGACGAGCGGCTGATAGTTTCCGAGGGGAGTCACATGTGTTCCTCTTCCAGCACCCATCCCAGCGCCCGGCGGTAGTAGCTGAACATCTGTCTGACGCCCTCGTGGTTCATATCTTCGCTCTCTAACTCCTCCTTCAGAAACTCGTACTGTTCGCGGACTTCTTCTTCTGAGCGCATGGACGAGAGTTCGGTCGCCGCCGGTAAGAACCCCAGTCTTATCCGTTGGTTGGTCCCTCCTTTCTCGCCGTTAGCGGTTGTCTCGAAACCAGTTCGCAGTCGAACGCGTCGTGTTCGACGAAGTGCCAGACGAGCATGTGCCGACGCCCGCCGGTGACGCCGGCGTGGCGAACGTCGTCGGCGGTAAACTCCTCGGGGAGCCGGTCGTACAGACAACGGCACTCGTCGGTCGACTCGAACACCTTCCTGTGCCCCGCTGATTCCACACCGCGACGTTCGACGACGTACGCACCGTCTTCGCGGTAGGTGCCGGCGGTCCTGACGAACTCTCGGCGCTCGGTTAGCGCGTCACTGAGCGCAGTCCGGAGTTGCCGGGCCTCCGAACGCGTCAGCTCTCGGGTTTCGGTTCCGGTGTCCAGAACGAGCGTCCCCCCGTCATTTCGAACAGTGACGGGTCGATCACTGTCAGTACTGTCCGATCTGCCTCGCCGGTCGTCGGCGTATTCGTGCGAGAAATCCCCGTTACGTTCGGTCGAGAATTTCTCGACCAGTCGCCGTGTGGCGACTTACTCTATCCTCCGCACCGTCGGTCGTGGGAGCCTGAGACGACATGGTATTCGGCCGTACGCCCGGACAAATGATAAACCCCGATGGTCGTGCAGATCGGTCTGCAGGACCGCCGAGCGGATTCGGATCCACCAGACGAACGTCGCCGGAGTTTTGACGGCCCGGCCCGAACTGCCGGCCATGGAGATCCGCGGCGAACGCGAGTGTCAGGACTGCGGGTCGCGGTGGTCGTACTACGAGACTGGAACCGTTTCCTGTCCCGAGTGCGGGAGCATGCACAGCGTCGGCGTCGACGGCGAGCGCAAACTCCACACGACCAGCCCCGTCGACTTCGACCTGACGGACGTGCGCGAACGGGTTGACACGGATCCGCTACACCGGGTGGCGGAGGCCGCAAAAAAAGCGTGTCGCGAGTACGTTCGCAAGCGGGGGTTCGTCCGCGGCGGCGAACTGACGGACCTCGACGACACGTACCTAGCCGCGTCGGAACTGCAGCACGCGGCGGACGTGTTCGGTCGGTCGTTTCAGCCGACCGAGCGCGAGGAGCTTTACTTCCTCGAACTACTCCGGGGCGCAGACGCCGGCGAGCGACCGGACGCGAGCACTGTTCCCGAATCGCTCTCCGAGGCTCGCGGTCTCGCCGCTGCAAACGCGGTCCGGGAGTACCGCCGGGACCTCCGCCAGTGGCACGACGGCGACGATCCGGCCGTCGAGAACACGCTGGAGATGGTCGGCGAACACGAAAAACGCGTCAGGGCGCTCTCGGGGAGTGTCGACCCCGGAACGGCGGACATGCTGGTCGAAGCGATGCGCGGTATTGCGGCGTACGTGCGGGACGGCGACGAACTCGCGCTGGCGAACGCACAGGACAGGGTAGACCGCCTCGCTGACTGAGCGGACACTGGATGACACCGAGCGGCACCGCTCGGCGGCATCGTTTCCCGAAGAACCGCTCACTATGACCCGTTGTCGCGAGAGACACTTAAATGGAGAGTCGGATTAACCGCTTTCAGGGCAGGTCCACGGTAACCCCTTCCTGCAACCCTGCCGCCTTCGCCGTGTTGTAGAGCAGCATCGCGATGGTCATCGGGCCGACGCCGCCGGGAACGGGCGTGATGGCGCTCGCTTTCTCCTTCGCGCTCTCGAACTCGACGTCGCCGACGAGTTCGTATCCCTTGTCGGTGTCAGCGTCCACGCGGTTGACGCCCACGTCGATGACGGTCGCGCCCTCGCCGATCATCGAACCGTCGATCATCTCCGGCACGCCGGCCGCGGCGATCACGATGTCGGCGTTGCGGGTCTTCTCTGCGAGGTCGTCAGTGCGGGAGTGACACACCGTGACGGTCGCGTTGCCGCCGTCGGCCTTCTGGATGAGGAGGTTGGCCATCGGCTTGCCGACGATCTCGGAGCGGCCGACGACGACGGCGTCTTTTCCCTCGGGGTCGACGCCGGCGGCGGCGAGGAGTCGCTGGATGCCGTGCGGCGTGCAGGGCTTGAACCGGGCGTCGCCCGCGACGAGGCGGCCGACGTTTTCGGGGTGGAAGCCGTCCACGTCCTTCATCGGGTCGACCCGGCGCAGCACCTCGTGCGTGTCGACGTGGTCGGGGACGGGCATCTGAACGAGGATGCCGTGGACTTCGGGATCGTCGTTCAGGTCGTCGATCGTCTCGTACAGCTCTTCCGCGGGGGCGTCGGCGTCTATCTCGACGTGGATGCCGTCGATCCCGACCTCCTCGCAGGCGCGCTGTTTCATTTTCACGTACGTCTCGCTGGAGCCGTTGTCGCTCATGAGGACGGTGGCGAGACCGGGCGTCACGCCCGCGTCGGCGAGCGAGTCGATGGCGACGGAGAGGTCGTCTCGGATATCGTCGGCCACGGCGTTGCCGTCGATGACGTGCGTCATTGCGTGAACGAGGGGCCGCGGTGCCCTTCAACTCTCGGATTCGTGCCTATATTCCGAGTGAAGGATCAGATTCTATGCATGTTCGTGGATCTGATTGCCATAGGCGCGACGGCGAAAAAGGGTCTGTCGTGCGACGCGCGCATCGCGCCAAGCGGCGCGGCTTACTCGTACAGCGGGTGTTCGTCGCAGAGGTCCTGCACGCGCTCGGAAACTTCAGCCATCACGTCCTCGTCGCCGATGTTGTCGATCACGTCGGCGATGCAGGAACCGACCTGTTCCATCTCCTCGACACCGAATCCGCGCGTCGTTAGCGCGGGCGTGCCGGCCCGGATACCGCTCGCGACGAACGGCGACCGCGTCTCGCCGGGAACCGTGTTCGCGTTGAGGACGATGCCGACCGATTCGAGGGCCTCTTCGGCGTCGCTCCCGGTTACGTCCGGATGAGAGTCGCGGAGGTCGGCGAGCACGAGATGGGTGTCCGTCCCGCCGGAGACGAGGCTGAATCCGCGGTCCTGTAGCGTTTCGCCGAGGACTTTCGCGTTCTCGACGACCTGCTCTGCGTACGCCTCGAACTCCGGTTCGAGCGCTTCCTTGAAGCCGACGGCTTTGCCGGCGATGTTGTGCATGAGGGGGCCGCCCTGACTGCCGGGGAAGACGGCGCTGTCGACGGCGTCTGCGTACTCCTCGTCGCACATGATGATCCCGCCGCGGCCCGACCGGATCGTCTTGTGGGTGCTGCCGGTGACGAAGTCCGCCACGCCGACGGGCGAGTCGTGGACGCCCGCCGCGACCAGACCCGTAATGTGGGCGATGTCGGCGAGATGCAGCGCGTCGGCGGCGTCGGCGGCCGCCTGAATGCGATCCCACTCGACCTCGCGCGGGTAGGCGGAGTATCCCGAGACGATGATGTCCGGCTCGAACTCTTCGGCCTGCTGACGGAGGTCATCGTAGTCGATGTACCCCGTTTCCGCGTCGACTTCGTACTGTTCGACCTCGTACAGTTGGCCGGTGAAGTTGGCCTGGTGACCGTGCGAGAGGTGTCCACCGTGGGTCAGATCCAGCGAGAGGATCTTGTCGCCTGGTTCGAGCATGGCGAGGTAGACGCCCATGTTAGCCTGGGTACCGCTGTGAGGCTGGACGTTGACGTGGTCCGCGCCCCATAGTTCGGTAGCGCGCTCTCGTGCGAGTTCCTCGACGACGTCCGCGTTCTCGCAGCCGCCGTAGTAACGGGAGCCCGGGTACCCCTCAGCGTACTTGTTCGTGAGGGTACTCCCCTGGGCTTCGAGGACGGCCTCGCTGGCGTGGTTCTCGCTCGCGATCATCGCCAGCGTGTCCTGCTGGCGCTCCACCTCGTCGGCGAGGGCGTCGGCGACCGCCGGATCGACCTCGCTAACGTGGTCGTCGTTCATGTTTCAACGCGGGACAGCGCCATCCATAAGTGTATCTTTCCGGTGACGGGTTTTCCCGCGGTTTGTATGTGTCGCGATAGCATCCAACATTCCGAAAGAATAACCTGTTGTAACGTCATCTTCCCACTCGAATGATCGAGTGGGAGGTGACGAAATCGGGCCTCCGGGTTGTCGACAACGACGACGCCGAACTTTCGGTGGCTGCGCCCGGATTCGAACTCCGAGCCGGAAACGCCGACCTCCCGCGGCCTATCGACGCGGCCGTCGACTGTGCGGCCAACGAGTTACGGTTCCCGGTCGACGCCCTCTATCTCACGTCCGTCTCGACGGCGGAGCGCTACGAACTGAACGGCCAGATGACCCCGCTTGAACTTCCAGCGGACGAGTACGTCGCTGATGCAGACGCCGAGATCAAGGTGTACGCGCAGTTCGACGGTCCCGTAACCGTGCGGACGGCCGAATCCGGTGGCGAGGTTATCGTCACGTTTCCCGAACACAGTCGCTGTACCGTCGGATTCCGAAGCCATCACGAACAGCCGTCCGGCGTTATCCGGGTTCCACCGACGCCGGAAGGGGTAGCCACGGCCCTCACGCATCTCTCGTCGTCTCACAAAACTACCGGACCCGAACGGTCGTATCCGACCCTTCGCGGTCACCCTCCGCTCGTCGAAACCAACGAAACCGAGGCGTCGATACCTGACGCTATCGCCGCGGAAACGCCGAAGACGGGGATCGAACTCGCCGTCGAACCGTCGTTTCCGGAACTGTTCGTGCTCGCCCCGCTCGCGTACTACCTGCAGGCGTCAGTCGTTACCGAGGACCGAGACGCGCCCGTCCTGCGAGCGCCGTCGACGGGCTTTTGCTACGAACTGGACGCCTTCCCGGACCTCGAACGCGACGTGACGCGTCTCCTCAGGAAGGTGTTTTTCATGGACTGTCTCGTGCGCAACGCGGGACCGTACGGGACGAACCTCGCCGAGAACAATCTGCTCGACGCCTTGCGTCTCGACGTAGATGCCCTGTACGAGCTATCCCCCGCCGAGCGTCTCGCGGAGTACGCCGACGTTCCGTACGGCGCTATCGAACAGCGCCTCCCCGACTGGCACCTCTCGGCGTACGTCGAACCGGGCCCGAAACGGGTCGACTGCCTCCCCTTCCTGCTGGACGACATGAGTCTCGTGTACAGGCCGCGGACCTCGGAGCTCGAAGGACCCGAACTCATCGAACGGTCGCTCGACGACTTCTATCGGGCCACGCCGGGCAGTGCAGGAACGGTCGCGTCCGTCAACGTCGTCAAACCCGAACTCCGGGGCGGCCGGATCCACGGCTGGCTGGCCGACGGCGTGCCGATAGACGTGTTCAAATCGACCAAGACCGCGTACGAGAACCGGCTCTCGTATCTCCAACGGGAGAGCGAGACTACCTCCGTAACGGTCGTTCTCAACGACGACGACATGGCAGCCGAACACGCTGATGTCGAACGGATCTACCGGAAACGAGGCGAAGATATCCCGCTCGATCTGACCGTCGAACACCGTCTCTCGAAAAACGACCTCGCAGCCGTCTTCGAGTCACAGACGGATTTCGTCCACTACATCGGCCACTGCGAAGACCAGGGGCTGTGCTGCGCCGACGGATATCTTCCCGCCAGCAGTTTGACCGAGTGCAACGCCGAGACGTTCTTTCTCAACGCCTGTGGCTCGTATCACGAGGGGAAGGAACTCGTCGAGAAGGGGAGCGTTGCCGGTGCGGTCACGTTCTGCGAGGTCCTCAACGATCACGCGGTCAAGGTCGGGTCGACGTTCGCTCGGCTGCTCGTTCACGGGTTCGGTATCGAGCGCGCGATGCGACTCGCGAGACGCCGCATTATGATGGGTAAGGATTACGCCGTCGTCGGGGACGGGACCCACGTCCTGACCCAGAGTAGCAACCACCTTCCGGCGACGGTACGGCTACAGAAGCTCGAAGAGGGTAACTTCCTCCTGACCTACGACCAGTTCTCTGCGAACGAACTGGGCGCGTTCTACCGGCCGTCCGTCGACGAGAACGAGTACGCGTATCTCTGCGGGAACGAATCCGAGTACGTCCTCGACTACGATTCGACGCGTTCGTTTCTCAACCGGACAGAGATGCCTGTCATTTACGACGGTGACGTGTACTGGACGGACGAACTGTACGGAAACCTGTAGCTTTCTTTTGCCACCACAGCCGCCTTGCAGCCGCGGTCCGAACCGGATGTGTTTTCGGTCGCGTACGCCCCCGGACGACTCATACGGACTGCTGTAAGTCATTTCCGGATAGCGCCGACACGAGGTCGGCGCATACCGGTACACAGTTACAACAGTCCGTATCAGTACGAAACCTCCGTTCACCGTGCAAGGCACACTCGAACAGGAACCGACAGCTGACAGAACCCTGTCGAACCGGGGATCCGTCTCCGCAGCTGATAAATCCCATACTAATTCTGTTATGTATCTCGTTGTACCTGTCGTAAATAGGCTTGATAGAGGTCCTCAGGCGAGATTTGCCACATCACCGGCCAGTAAAATTAAGTATGGCGGACCCCTTTCTCCCGTACAGGCATGACCTCGAATTTACTCGACAGGCAGTTAGACGATATCTTGACCACAGTACTGGCGGACGCGGACGACGAGGTAGTCGTCGTCAATCCGGCAGCCGATACGATCGAAGACGTGATCCGCGTTGCGACGGACGTCAGCGGCGACGTTCCCGAGATCCGAATGCTGGCCGACGAACGGACGCTCAAGGGCGTGATGGACGACTTCATCGTCGCCAGTAACGCGGCAGACCTCCTCGACGAGGGGATCCTCTCGCTTCGCACGATGGACGACGGCGGCGAGAACTCTCTGCTCGTCACCGACGACACCGTCATCGCACTGGTCGACGCCGGCAGTCGCGTCGGCGGCCTCACGACTGAAGACGAGGAGTTCGTCGACGCCGCATACGACACGTACCGCACTCAGTGGGAAGAGGCCGACGAGTACCACCTCCGCACTCCCCCGATCACCCGCGTCCGCGAAAGCCTGTCCGAGGACATCAGCCCGCAGGCAGAAGAGGACTTCTCGCGAATTCTCGACACGTTGGAGACCGCCCGCGGCGACGGCGACGGTCTCGACGAAGTGACGATCAGCCTCCTCGTAGCGGCAAAGAACGAAGCGCTGCTGTACGACATCAGCAAGTGGGGCGAGGACGTGGGCATCGCCTCGAAAGCGACGTTCTCCCGCACCAAGACCAAACTCGAAGACATGGGCCTCATCGACACGGAGAAGGTCCCCATCGACGTTGGCCGCCCGCGCCTCCGTCTGAAACTCGGCGACGACCGTCTCCGCGACGCGGACAACGACCAGGTCGCGAGCGTCGCCCAGTCTATTCTCCACTAAAAAGCCCTCGTGAGCGCCTGGCGGCGCTCACGTCGCCCTTTTTATGTCCACCGCCAGAATCGCTCCGCGATTCTCGCTAAGGCCGCCAGTTTGCGCGGTCGCGGCGGTCGCCGCGACACGCTCCGAGTACCTGCCTTCCCCCGTCCGCTCGGCGCGCTCGCTCCGCTCGCGCATCCGAACGCGGCCACCGCTCTACTCTGCTTTCACTCCGCTTTCGCTCCACTCCGCTTCCACTCTGCTTTCGCTCCGCTCCGCTACCGCTACACTCCGCTACCGCGTCGCTCTCCTCAGCTACCGCACTCTTCCGTCTCTGCGACCGCTCCGATCACAGCCCACTCCCTCGATACCTGCGGCACTCCTCCCCGACCCACACTGCGTACGTGCGTTTTTAGAGCCATCGAACGAACCGAACGAACGCTGAAAACGGGCTGTACGGTTAGTCTACGGCTATCTGGCGAGCGCCGCTCGGTCACGCTTTCGTCCGTCCCGTAGAGTCGCCGCGCTTTTGCTCTCTCCTAGAGACTACTCGCGCATGGACGTCACATTCGTCGGAAGCGGGCCCGCGCTCGACGCCGTCGGGGACGCGCTTTCGGACGTCGGCGTTGAGACCGAGTCGGGCGACCCGAAGGATGTCGCCGCGGCGGACTTCGCGGTCGTCACCGGTGTCGCCGGCGACGACTCGTTCGATGCAGTAAACCGCGCGGCGCGCGACGGCGGGACGCCGTGGCTGGCCGTCGAAATCAGCGGCGTCGGCGGCGTTCCGTTGTCGGATATCGACGCGGCGGTGTCCGGGTTCAGCCCGTCATCCGGGTGCTACCAATGTCTTCGCCAGCGCGTCGCGGCGAACGCCGCGGAGGACGTACTCGCCGCCGAACCCTCGGCCGACCGCAGCGCCGTCCGAGTCGCCGGTGCCGTGGCCGGACACGAGGCGGTAGCGCTGCTCTCCGGCGAGGACTCCTCGGTGCTCGGTGGGGTCGTCGAGTTCCCCCACGCTCGTCGCGAATTCTTGCCCGTTCCGGGATGCGAGTGCGCTGAGGGCCGCGACTGGTCACTCGACCGCGAGTACGAGTCGGTCGAACTGCAGGCTGCGCTGTCGCGCGCGGAGCGAGCGCTGGACGAGCGAGTCGGTATCGTCAACTCAGTCGGCGAAATCGAGTCCTTCCCGGCACCGTACTACCTGGCGCAAAACGCCGATACGGAGGGGTTCAGCGACGCTTCGGCCGCACGGAAGGCGGCCGGCGTCGCCGGCGACTGGGACGGCGCGTTCATGAAGGCGCTGGGCGAGGCGATAGAACGGTACAGCGCCGGCGTCTACCGCGATTCCGAGTTCACGGTCGGCGCACCCGACGATCTGCCGAATGCCGTCTCGCCGGCGAGTCTCGTTCGGGGACCCGGCGAGGCGGTCGATGACCGGATCCGATGGGTTCCCGGCGCGAATCTCGTCACCGACGAAGAGGCGTTTCTCCCCGCCGAAGCGGTCCACTTCCCGCCGCCGGAGGAGCGGTATCTACAGACGATCACTACCGGTCTCGGGTTAGGGAGTTCCGGCGTCGGTGCCCTCCTGTCCGGCCTGTACGAGGTGATAGAGCGCGACGCGACGATGATCGCCTGGTACTCGACGTTCGACCCGCTTGAACTCCGCGTGGACGACGACCGGTTCGGCACGCTCGCCCGGCGGGCCCGCGCCGAAGACCTGTCGGTGACGCCACTGCTCGTGACACAGGACGTGGACGTGCCGGTGGTCAGCGTCGCTGTTCACCGCGAGAGCGGGTGGCCCCGGTTCGCGGTCGGGTCCGACGCAGACCTCGATCCGGACGCCGCGGCGACGGCCGCTCTGGCCGAGGCGATCCAGAACTGGATGGAACTCAGGTCGATGGGACCGGAGGAGTCGGCCGAGGACCCGAGCGCAATCGCGGAGTACGCCGACTATCCGCCCGCCGCCGAGCAGTTCCTCGATGTGGATGGGGTCGTTCCGAGCGCCGACGTCGGCCCGGACGAACTCCCTTCGGGACCGGCCGAACTCGAAGCCGTAATCGAGCGCGTGACTGAGGCCGGATTGACGCCGTACGCGGCCGAACTCACGCCACGAGACGTATCCGCGATCGACCTCGCGGCGGTTCGCGTCGTCGTGCCAGGCGCACAACCCCTGTTCACGGGTGAACCCGTCTTCGGCGACCGCGCCCGAACCGTCCCCGCGGACTTCGGGCACGACCCCCGACTCGGGCGCGACCACCATCCGTACCCCTGACTGCCGGTATTACGCCTCTGTACGGCTGTACAGTAGCTTTATCACGACAACCGCCGTAGTTTCTGGCGGTGTGCTATTTGTTATCATGAGCGAACGCAGTTTCAGAACGGGGGGAGTATGACTACCGAGTTCGATCTGGACTGTGCGACGTGTGGGGGGATGCTACAGGAACGAACTGTCGGAACCGACGCGCTCGACGCGAACGTTTCCGGGTCGGTCCAGATCGCCGTGTGCGCGGACTGCGGGAGTCGGCACTTTCCCGAAGGTGCCCTCGAAGCGCTAAATTCCGAACGTCGCCCGGAGCATGTCCCGGGTTCCGGGACCCAGGCCGACCGCGAGCACCGTGATCAGTAGCATGACCGTGTAGCGCGGACTGTCCTCGAACACGTTCTCGTCAAATATCCAGACGACGAGGACGATAGCCACGAGTTTGACGAGCAGGAACGGCCACGCCGTGCCGGTGTAGTGTGTGATGCTCGCCGGCAAGACTGCGCCCGTCACGTTGACGATAGCCTCGTTGACCGGATGTTTCGGCCCGAGGTCGCCGTAGTGGACGCCGAGTTCCGCTGCCCAGTCGAGACCGACGACGTTGGCCACGCCGTCGATCGCATGCCCCCAGATGAGGACGAGTCCGATGAGCCCCGTCCCGCGGTTGACCTCGGGTGCGAACCGGTCGATGGCGACCCAGGTCAACCCCGCGGCGAGCGTGGCTCCGACGAGAACGACAGCGAGCACCTGTGGATGGAAGTAGACATACTCCGCCGTGCCGGCGAGATAGCCGAGATAGCCGACACAGGAGAGCAGCGCGGCCGTTCCGATGCCGGCGAGCGGATACTCGAACCCATCGACGTACCCCCGGCTGTCGAGCTGGACCGCGACTACGACCGCAGCCAGCGTAAAGAAAAACATCGTGAAGTAGATCAGGGGGCTGATGAGCAGCGTGTTGAGCGGGTAACTGATCGGTTGGTCCACGCCGGCGCGGATCGCCGCAACGTTTGCGTCCTCGACGACGCGGAGTGCCCCGCCGAACAGCATGAACGGGAACAGCGCGTAGAAGCCCGTTCGGTACCGCTGGATGTCGAGTCTCCGGAGCAGGAACATGACTCCCACGAGAGCGACCAGCAGGACGACGACGTATCCGACCTCGGACACGAGGGTGTATCCGGGTTCCGCGACCGGCCCGATATCCGCCAGGCGGTCCGGGTTGTTTTGGAGGGACGCGCACTCGCTGCTATCGAGCAACCGCTGCTGGCCGTCCGCCCAGGCGACGCAACTCGCACCCTCGGAGTCCGCGTACACCGGCCCCCAGAAGTAGTGCCAGATGAACTCGACGTAAACGGTCCGGTGAAAGAGGACCGACCCGAGACCGAAGACGGCGACGATGCTTGCGACAAGCGCCGCCCACGCTCGCTCGGGGTCGACCTTGTCTAGAACCTCGTCCATAGCGGGAAAAACGCGACTCACACGGTATCACGTTTCCGGTCTTTCGCTGCCAGTGAGGGTTACCCGCCGTCCGGGAGGGTTCGAGCGGCCGAAAGCAGTGCGTCGTGTATCCGTCCGTTGGAGGCGACGAGGCCCTCGTCACCCGGCGACCAGCGGTCGCCAGCCACGTTCGTTACAGTGCCCCCTGCCTTGCGGACCATGTGAGCGCCGGCGACGGTGTCCCACGGCGGCGGGGACAGGTTGGTGATCGTACCGTCGAGTTCCCCTGCGGCGATCATCGACAGCGTCAACTGCGCTGACCCGACCCGCCGCAGGTCGTCGAACTCGGTGACTATCGCCCGCGTCGCCGCGGCGAACTCGTCGCGGCGCTTTCGGGTCCAGAGCATCAGCGGCGCGACCAGTGCGCGCTCCGGGTCGGTCACGTCGCTTACCGTGACGGCCTCTCCGTTTCTGCGGGTCCCGTTCGGGCCGCCGACGTACGTGTCTCCGAGCGCTGGAAACGCGTTTGCGCTCGCCGCGGTCCCCGACGCTGTCGCCGTCGCGACGCTCGTTCCCCAGGCCCGCGTGCCGCGGACGAAGTTCTTGGTCCCGTCTATCGGGTCGACGACCCACGCCGGTTCGCCCTCCGGGAGCGATTTCGGCGTGTCGCCCTCCTCGCCGACGACCGGTTCGTCGGGATACTCCTCCCGGATCACCGCTATCACCCGTCGTTGTGCGTCTCTGTCTATCCGGGTGACGGGTTCGGCGTCGGCTTTGGTTTCGACGTCGACATCGGTGCGGAACGCATCGAGAGCGACTGTCGCGCCGGCGGCAGCGGCCCGTTCGACGAGTTCAGCACGTGATCCAGCGGCCATACCCTCGCCATAGACGCCGGCAGGGAAAATACTCCCGGCGATCATACTGTCGGATGGTGGCCCATGAAGCATTTCGACAGATCAGGTGTCGAATGACTTCACGACGTTCCGTCCGACAGTATCAGCGCTCTTCGAGGATCTCCGAGATAGCCGTCGCGACTTCCTCGTACTGTTGCAGCGTGAGGCTATCTGTGGTCGCGAACACGCCCTCTCGGTCCGTGGCCACGCGGACGAGATAGCCGTTTTCGAACGCGCGGACCGTGAACTTGTATTCGCCGAGTTCGGAACCGGAGTAGGCGTTCTGCGTGTTTTTGAAGTCCTGCCACTCGTGGCCGATAAAGTCCATCAGGTCGGCGTCCTGTTCCAGGTCGCCGCGGAGGTACAGTTGCTCGAAGTCGTCGCGGGTGAAGTACGTGACAGAACGGAGGCTGTCTCCGATAGCGGTGCGACAGAGCGTGGCGATCTGATCGGCTGACTCCGGTGCGAGGAGGTCGTTTTCCATGGTCCGACACATGACGATCCATCGTTAAAACGATACTGTCCACCGACCGGCGGTAGAAAGCGTTTAGTCGACGCGGTGCGCCCACCGTCACGTGCGAATCGAGAACAGTTTCATCCCGGTCCGCGGCGTCGGCGAAACGACAGAGCGGCGACTCTGGCGCGACGGCATCACCCGCTGGGAGGAGTTCGACCCGTCGGCAGTCGGTCCCAAAACCGGCGACCGCGTCGAGTCGTTCGTCGCTACCGCCTGGGAGCATCTCGACGACGGTAACGCGGAGTTCTTCGCAGAACAGTTCCCGCAGGGATCGCACTGGCGACTCCACGAGAACTTCCGGTCCGAAACCTGTTACTTCGACATCGAGACGACGGGGCTGAGCCCCGACCACAACGAGGTAACGACGGTGAGTTTCCATCAGGACGGCGAGACCACGACACTCGTCCGCGGCGAGGACCTCACCGCGGACCGCATCGCGGAACAGTTCGCCGACGCGTCGCTCGTGGCGACGTTCAACGGGAAGCGTTTCGACGTCCCGTTTCTCGAATCGTCGTTCGACGTGTCCGTCGACTGTCCGCACGTCGACCTCATGTACCCCTGCAAGCAACTCGGCCTGACCGGGGGGCTGAAAGCCATCGAACGGGACATCGGACTGGAACGTGACCGACCGGACATCTCAGGCGAGGACGCGGTCCGCCTCTGGCGCGAGTACGAGGCGGGTGACGACGACGCGCTCGACACCCTCATCTCGTACAACCGCGAAGACACGGCGAATCTCGCGACGCTGATGGAGACGGTAACTGACCGCCTCCACGAGGACGTGTTCGCCTGCGAGTGTCCGGAGTGAGTCGGCGTTCGTCGTTCGACCGAGTACAGACTCGGCGGTATCTGATTTCGTGAGAAGTTGCGAGGGAAGATCGCCCCGAAGGGACGGTCTTCCGCATCTTGCGATGCGAGGGATGCGATTTGAACGCATGGACCGCGAGAAGACGGTCGCGCTCGCTTTCCTCGCGCGCTGCGACTTCTCTGCCTCGACTCGCTTCGCTCGTCGAGACCCTACGGGAGCGGATCTCGAGTCCGCCGCTATACTACAGTCCCGACTCCTGAGATAGTGGTGTGAGAAGTTGCGAGGGAAGATCGCCCCGAAGGGACGGTCTTCCGCATCTTGCGATGCGAGGGATGCGATTTGAACGCATGGACCCCTACGGGAGCGGATCTTGAGTCCGCCGCCGTTTCCAGGCTTGGCTACCCTCGCACGCGACTGCTGTGTGTCTGTTTGCGGTTTCGCGGAACCGTACTGTAGGGTCAGTACTCGTCGGTTTATAGTTTGCACGAAACGCGTTTCTTTCGGCGAGTTCCGAACGCCACCGATCAGTCGTCCGAAACGATGTCGTGTAGGCCGGCGAGCGAATCGATCTCGTACGTCGGTGCGCTCGACACCGCGCCGTCGCGATGCGGGCGGTGGAGGTAGGCGGAATCGATGCCGGCGTTTCTCGCGGCTTCGATGTCGCTTTCGCTGTCCCCGACGAACAGAGCGGTGTCCGCGCCCAGATCAGCCATGGCCTGCTCGACGTAGTACGGGTTCGGTTTCTTGCGGCGGATGCTCTCGACGGTCGGGTCGCGGCCGTAGTACGTCTCGAAGCGGTCCGTGAGATCGAAGTGGTCCAGGACGAACTCGATGGTCTCGTGCTGGTTCGAACTGACGATGCCGAAATCGTGGTCGAGGTCGGCGAGCGCGGAGACGTCGTCGTACAGCGTCTTCTCTCCGTCTCGGACTGCCGCCTGCTGAGCGGCGGAGGCGACCCGGTCCCGAACAGCCCAGAACTCGTCCGGGTCGAGACCGTGTTCCGTACAGATGTCCTCGTACCAATCGACGGTGACGTTGATGGCGAGACCGTCGACGTGGCGGTCCGGCGGCGATTCGACGCCAGCCTCGACGAACGCGTCGCGGGCGGCCGACTGGAGGAGGTCGATCTCGGGCGGCGTCGTGATCACGCCGTCGTGGTCGAAGATGATAGCGTCGTAATACATCTACGGGTTACTGCTGGTCTGCTTCCGAATACCTTCAGGTTACTGATCGATACCCAACTCTCGGCCAATGTACTGCAGAACCAGCTACCACGCATTTGCAGTCCCTAGTTGCGGCGACGGTCGTCGGTCTTACGAGGAACGAGCGGCGTCCGAGTAAACGAGCACTTCCCCGTCTGCACCGACGGTGATCTCGTGTCCGCTGTACGAGAACGTCACTTCTCCGCTCAGTTGATTCCCCGTCGACGGAGCGAACACCCGGTCCAGCGCCTCCGGGTCAACCACCTCGTACAACGGCGGCGCCACGTCTACTGGTTCGATACCTTCTGCTTCGGCGACGGCGTCGATTACTTTCTCACTTACGCCTCCGCTATCGCGGGGTGTCGGAGGTGCATCCATTAGTACATCGTACCCGATACGCCGGTTAAAGCCTGTCGGGGATGAAACATTTTCCAGCAACGTCCGGGCGTTCTCCGCGTCTAACCATCTGAATAGTTGTTTTTCGTCATCTTTCCACGAACATAATTCCTCACTCATCCGTGACATGCTCGCCGAACTCGTCGAACGGCTGGGTGAGTTCGCGTTTCAGTATCTCTGTTCGGATGACTGAGACGCCGACCTCTCGCAGTCGCTCTATCGTTCGGACGATGTCTTCCTGGTTGGCTCCGAGCAGTTCTAGCGAGAGGTTCTGCTCGTCAGTCAGTAGCTCCCGAGCCTCGATAACCCCTCGGACATCGAGGGTGTCTTCGACCGGGTTCACGTCCGCTTCCGGCTGGACAGACCCGATCACGAGTAGGTGATGGTCGTACTCCGTCCGCGCGTAGTCGATGTCCGGCTGATAGCTTCGGATTATCCCCCGCTGTTCGAGTTTTCGGATGCGGTTTGCAACGGTACTCGAAGCGATATTCAACCTCTCCCCGATCGACTTCGTCGTCACGTTGCGAGCGTCCTCCTGTAGCAAGAAGAGGATCCCCTCGTCGACGGAGTCGAGTTCCGGATGCGCCATGTTTCCACGTAGCGACGAGGACCCTCATAGACTCTTTTCCGGACGAACTGTCCTGACGGAACCCGGAGTTGACGGGCGGGCGACGGAGTTACCAGCCTTCGGAGCGATCGCTCGACCATGGACGAACACACGCGGGACTCGTCCGTCGCCCCGCCGACCGGAACGCCGACCGGATGGCGACCGGACGACGACCTCTGGGAGCACGCCACGCTCCGCCGGGCGACGGTTCACGGCGTCCGCCTCTACAACGCGGGCGAATTCCACGAGTCGCACGACTGCTTCGAGGACGAGTGGTACAACTACGGCCGCGGCTCAACCGAGAGCAAGTTCCTCCACGGGATGGTCCAGGTAGCTGCAGGTGCCTACAAACACTTCGACTTCGAGGACAACGACGGGATGCGTTCGCTGTTCGACACCGCACTCCAGTACTTCTACGACGTTCCGAACGACTTCTACGGCGTCGACCTACTGGACGTGCGCACGACGCTTTCGAACGCGCTGGACGATCCGACGGTGTTGCACGGCTGGCAGATAGCGCTCGACGGGGAGCGACCGTCCGCCCGCGAGGCGGATTTCGCCTACGCCGACTCTCTGGACGAGTGAATCTCAAGCCACTTCACCGAGGAGGCCCTGGGACACGCTAATGCGAGTCGAACAGGTTGGCGACGGGACGCCGGAGATAGCGGTCGTCGCCGGGATTCACGGTGACGAACCGTGCGGCGTGCGTGCCGTCGAGCGGTTGCTCGACGAACCGCTCACCGTCGACCGCCCGGTGAAGTTCATCGTGGCGAACGAGGAGGCGCTCGACCGCGGGGAGCGGTTCGTCGACACTGACCTCAACCGCGCGTTTCCGGGGGAGTCCACCGCCGACGAACACGAGCGTCGGCTAGCGGCGGCGATCACGGCGGAGATAGCGGACTGCCTGACTCTGGCGCTGCATTCGACGCAGTCCTACGCGGAGCCGTTCGCCGTCGTCAACGGGATCGACGACACCGCCCGCGATATCTGCCCGCAACTGTCGGTCGCCGCCGTCGTCGAGACGAGCGAGTATATCGAGGGGCGTATCTTCGCCGCGGGTCGGGCTATCGAGATAGAGGCCGGACTCCAGGGGTCGGACCAGGCCGAGGAGAACGCGCTCCGGATAATCCGGGAGTTCCTCACGGCGACCGGCGTGCTCCCGGGCGACACGATGCGGCGCGACGTACCGGCGTACAAACTGCTCCGGCCGATAGACAAGGAACAGGCGGAGTCGTACGAGGTGTTCGCCGAGAACTTCAAACGCGTCGACGCCGGCGAACCGTTCGCCGCGGCCGACGGGGAGGAACTCACTGCCGAGGACGACTTCTACCCCGTGTTGCTGTCGCCGTACGGCTACGCGAACGTCTTCGGCTACGCGGCAGAGAAAATAGACACCTTATAAAAGAAAGCCCTCACGAACACCTTGGCAGGTGTTCGCTCGCCCTTTCAATGTCCTCCACGACGCCTTCGGCTCCGCCTCAGGCGTCAGTCCAGGCCCGCCAGTTTGCGCGAGTCGCGGCGATCGCCGCGACACGCTTCGAGTACCTGCTCCCCCGTGCGCTCGACATGAACGCCGAGCGCGGCCCGTCGGTTGGTTCGTGTATGCTTATTCCTCGGACTCAAACTCGACGAGCGTCAGATCCCGGTCCAGCGCGCACGTATCGTGCGGCGGGTCGCCGACGACCTCCTGAATCTGGCGTTCCTCTTCCTCGTCCGCGCCGTCGGCGACGCAGAACTCGTGACTCGGGCATTCGACGTGCGGACAGGGGCCTGCGAGGCTGGCCTTGCTCCCCGCGTATGCGTTTCTGGAGGGGACGTTCGCCCGGACGGACGCGGGTTCGACTTCGACGGCGCGGACGCCGCCGTCGTGGAGGGCACAGTCGAGCGTCTGTGCGTTCTCGCGGACGCCGTCGACGCGGTATTTGACGCCCTCGGAGAGGTTGAGACACTGGTCGCGGTACGGACATCCCTCGCACCCGGAGGCTTCCCCATGGTAGACGAACTCCTCGCCTTCGTTCGCGAGGCGCGCGCCGATGAGCGTGACCTGGGACATGGATTCCCGTTGTTGTCCGCGAAGGTTAAGTCTCTCGTCCGGTTATACTGCCGGACGGAGGCCCATGACGAATTTGGACACACTGGGGTGTCGAATGTCGTCACGACGGTCCGTCCGACAGTATTAGCTCGTCGAGACGTTCGAAGTAGTCTTCGCGGGGGACCTGATACATCTCGCGGTAGTTTATCTCGCCGTTTGCGAACGACCGTGCGATGTCGAGTGCACCCGATACAGCGGCGTCTCTCGTCCCGTACGACGTTCCGCCGTCGTCGACATCGGGTTCGAGATACAGCGTGACGTACCAGTCCGCCCCCGGTGCGGGCGAGGCCCCGGGCCGGCGGGACTCCCGGCGGCCCTTCGTCAGATACAGCGTCGGGAGACAGGCCGCGGGAAACGCGTCCGAATCGAACACGTCGGGGCGATAGGCGAGGATTACCCGGCCGTCCGGTTCTTCGTTCCAGACGACCCATCCCTCGGGCGTATCGATATCGGTCATAGTGGACAGTACACCCCCGGTGCCTAAGGCCTTCTCGGACCTATACGACACTAACGGACGTATCCGTCAGCTATAGTAGCCACTGAAAGCCGATGCACACCTGAGCACGTCTGCTGTGCAATCAGTGTGTGAACCGTTTCAGTAGCTACCGTATTTCGCGGGGATATCCCTGCGAAATCCGCCGCAGATGGATGTCCGTCAGTACACCCACTAGGAAGATAGTGAACGGCCTCGAACCGCACCACCGACTCGCACACAGACAGTCGACAGGGTTACTGAGACCGCCGGGTATCACCGTGGGCTATATAAAACCCGCTCGTTATGAGGGCCGGAAACGATGAACGGTCCGCATCACTCCGCCGTGTTCCGGAATCTTAATATGTAGAATTATACCTGTAAATATGTTTTGGGTATACACTTAAGTGTCTTGGATACTTTTAGATTAAACACTATCGGTGGCCGCCTGCCGCCGGTCCCGCTCTCGCGCTCCGACCCGGTTTCAGACGCAAGCGTTTTCGAACGCTCCCATGGAAGATTCCCGTCGTCGCGCGCGCGAGCGTGGTAATCGACCACACATGTCACGCCACAACGGAAGTACGGTCGGTCCGTCGCGTCGTCCGGTCGGCGAAGTCGGTAGTGTGACCGCGGAGACGTCGAGTGGTCGGTTCGGTGGGCACGCCCCGACACCGCGGGTTCGGCCCCGCGCTCTCCCCTCGTTGGTGACGACGACCTGTCGTACTGTGGATCTACGGGGGTCGCCCCCGATCGAAACGGGGTGGGCAACTAACCGTCCGTGATACAATGACAGGAGACATCGACACACTCGAGGCGTTGAGCGAGGAATACCAGGCATCGGTCCCGGAGGACCTGCGAGCGACGAAGTCGTTCGACTGGTACCTCGAAGAGTTGTACGGCGACCCGAAGATAGCCCGCAACGCGCATCAGCGCGTCGCGGACATGTTCGACTACTACGGCACGGAGTACGACGAGGAGGCCGGAGTCGTCGAATACAAGATGGTGTCGGAGGACCCGGTCAACGACGGCGAGAACACCTTTTACGGCCGAGTCATCCATCAGGCGATCCACGAATTCGTCAACAAAGTGAAGTCGTCGGCCCGCGGATTGGGGCCGGAACGACGAATCAAACTCCTGCTCGGTCCGGTCGGCTCCGGTAAGTCCGCCTTCGACCAGCAGATCCGGCAGTATTACGAGGAATACACCATGCGGGACGAGGGTCGGATGTACACGTTCCGCTGGACGAACCTCTGTGACGTCGTCGACGACCAGGACCCGTCCGACGACACGGTCCGGTCGCCGATGAACCAGGACCCGATCGTGTTGATCCCGCAAGAGCAACGCGAGTCGATCATCGACGACCTGAACGAGCGTCTGGACGCCCCCTACACCATCCGCAACGAGCAATCGCTCGATCCGGAGTCGGAGTTCTACATGGACAGACTGCTCGCGTACTACGACGACGACCTCCAGCAGGTGCTTTCGAACCACATCGAGATCGTCCGGTTCGTCGCCGACGAGAACAAGCGCCAGGGGTTAGAAACGTTCGAACCGAAAGACAAGAAAAACCAGGACGAGACCGAACTCACGGGCGACGTTAACTACTCGAAGATCGCCGTCTACGGCGAGTCCGACCCGCGAGCGTTCGACTACTCGGGCGCGTTCTGTAACGCGAACCGCGGTATCTTCTCCGGCGAGGAACTGCTCAAACTCCAGCGGGAGTTCCTCTACGACTTCCTGCACGCGACGCAGGAACAGACGATCAAGCCGAAGAACAACCCGCGGATCGACATCGACCAGGTGATCGTCGGCCGCACGAACATGCCCGAGTACAAGGACAAGAAAGGCGACGAGAAGATGGAGGCGTTCAACGACAGGACGAAGCGGATCGACTTCCCGTACGTCCTCTCCTACGAACAGGAGGCCGACATCTACCGGAAGATGCTGTCGAACGCCGACGTTCCCGACATCAACGTCGAGCCTCACACCCTGGAGATGGCCGGTCTGTTCGGCGTCCTCACGCGCATCGAGGAGCCTGACACCGAAACCGTCGACCTGCTCCAGAAGACCAAGGCGTACAACGGAGAGGTCGACGAGGGCGACGACATCGACGTGAAGAAGTTACAGGAGGAAGGCGAAGCCAAGGCCGACATCGGCGAAGGGATGGAGGGCGTCTCGCCCCGGTTCATCGGAGACGAGATATCCGAGGCGATCATGGACTCGAAACACCGCGACAGGGGGTTTCTCTCCCCGTTGACGGTGTTTAACTTCTTCGAGGAGAACCTCGAACACCACGGGTCGATCCCGGAGGACAACTTCGAGACGTACTACCGCTACCTCGAAACCGTCCGCGAGGAGTACAAAGAGCGGGCGATAGAGGACGTCCGCCACGCGCTGGCGTACGACATCGACGAGATCCAGCGGCAAGGCGAGAAGTACATGGACCACGTGATGGCGTACATCGACGACAAGACCGTCGAGGACGAACTCACGGGCCGCGAGCAAGAGCCCGACGAGACGTTCCTGCGGTCGGTCGAGGAGAAACTCGACGTTCCGGAGGACCGCAAGGACGACTTCCGGCAGGAGGTATCGAACTGGGTCTCCCGCCGCGCCCGCGAGGGCGAAGCGTTCAACCCGCAGGACAACGAGCGCCTGCGCCGCGCGCTCGAGCGGAAGCTGTGGGAGGACAAGAAACACAACATCAACTTCTCGGCGCTGGTCTCCAGCAACGAGTTCGACGACGACGAGCGCAACCAGTGGATCGACGCCCTGATCGAGCAGGGTTACTCCGAAGCGGGCGCTCGCGAAGTGCTGGAGTTCGCCGGCGCTGAGGTGGCAAAAGCCGAGATGGAGGACTGATGAACCACGGCGACGAGTTCGTCAGCGAGGCCGACCGCGCGCTCGAAGAGACCTACGAGGAGCCGAAGAGCCTGGCGGAGTACGTCGACGAAGTGTTCGAAACGCCGCGGATAGCCTCGCACGCGAGCAAGTACCTCCTCGAAGCCATCGAGGCGGCGGGTACGCGAACCGTCGTTGAGGAGGGCGAGGAGAAAGAGCGGTACCGCTTTTTCGACGATCCGCACAACGACGGCGAACACGCCGTCCTCGGGAACACGGAGGTGTTGAACGCGTTCGTCGACGACCTCCGCTCCATCGCGGCCGGTCGGGGCAAAGACGAGAAGATAGTCTGGTTCGACGGGCCGACGGCGACGGGCAAATCCGAACTCAAGCGCTGCCTGATAAACGGGCTGCGCGAGTACTCGAAGACGCCCGAAGGACGGCGCTACACCGTCGAGTGGAACGTCGCCACGGCGGACGACACCCGTGGCCTCTCGTACGGCGAGGAGTCGCCCGTCGACGAGGACCAGTGGTACGAGAGCCCCGTTCAGGCCCACCCCTTCTCCGTGTTTCCGGCCGAGGTTCGCGAGGGGCTCCTCGCCGAGTTGAACGCGGACAACGACGACCACATCGACCTGCAGGTCGACGAACGCCTTGACCCGTTCTCCCGCGAGGCGTACGAGTATCTCGAAAAGCAGTACCGCCGACGCGGCGCGTCAGACCTGTTCTCGACGGTGACCGACGACGCCCACCTGCGCGTGAAAAACTACGTCGTGGACGTTGGGCAGGGTATCGGCGTCCTCCACTCCGAGGACGAGGGGCAACCGAAGGAGCGACTAGTCGGCACCTGGATGCGGGGCATGCTCCAGGAGCTCGACTCGCGCGGTCGGAAGAACCCACAGGCGTTCTCCTACGACGGCGTCCTCTCGCAGGGTAACGGCCTGCTGACGGTCGTCGAGGACGCGGCTCAGCACGCCGACCTCCTCCAGAAGCTGCTGAACGTGCCGGACGAGGGGACGGTCAAACTCGACAAGGGGATCGGGATGGACATCGACACGCAGCTAGTCATCATCTCTAACCCCGACCTCGAAGCGAAACTCAACCAGCACGCCGAGAAAAACGGGATGGACCCGCTGAAAGCGCTCAAGCGCCGCCTCGACAAACACGAGTTCACGTATCTCACGAACCGGAGCCTGGAGACAGAACTCATCCGGCGCGAGTTGACCAACGAGACGGCGGTGTGGGACGGCGACGACGACGCGGTCGAGGAGAAGGTCGCGGAACCGCTGACCATCGAGATCAAGGGGTCCGACGGAACCGTCCGCGAACGGGAACTCGCCCCGCACACGGTCGAAGCGGCGTCGCTGTACAGCGTCGTCACGCGCCTCGACGACGAGGACCTGCCCGCCGGTCTCGACCTCGTGGACAAGGCGCTGCTGTTCGACCGGGGCTACCTTCAGGACGGCGACGAGCGTCTCGAGAAAGACGACTTCGAGTTCGCCGACGACGGCGGGGCGAACGGCGAACACGGCATCCCGGTGACGTACACCCGCGACACCATCGCGGACCTCCTCCACGAGCGGCCGGACCGCCACCATCCCGAACTGAACGTCGAGGACGTGATCATGCCGCGGGACGTGCTGAACGCGATGGCCGAACGGCTGACTGACGCGCCGGTGTTCTCGCCTGGCGAGCGCACGGAGTTCGAGAACCGCGTCGTCCCCGTGAAAAACCACGTGTTTCAGAAACAGGAAGACGACGTCATCGACGCGATGATGCGCGACCGGCGGGTCGACGAGGAGACCGTCGCCGAGTACGTCGACCACGTGTACGCCTGGGCGACCGACGAGACGCTGGAGAACGAACGCGGCGAACGCGTCGACCCGGACCCGCTGAAGATGAAGGTGTTCGAGACCGAGCATCTGGGCCGGTTCTCTCCGGAGAGCTACGACGGCAACGAGCCGTCGCCCGCCGTCAGGCAGTTCCGGACCGAGAAGGTGATCACCGCGTTGAACCGCCACGCCTGGGAGCGCCGCGACGAGGATTTCTCGGTCGGAGACGGCGACGGTTCGGACTCCTCGACCGCCGAGACGCCGTCGCACAACGTCGACCTGACGGAGATTCCAGTGATCAAGAGCGTCCTCGAATCCCACGACTGGGACGATGTCGCCCGGATATTCGAGGACTTCGACCCGCGGCAGTGGGACGACCCGCCGAGCGGCACCGAGACGGCCGCGGTCAAAGCGGAGACTATCGAGAACATGGTCGAGATGTTCGACTACAGCGAGGCGTCGGCCGAACTGACGAGTCGGCACGTCATGGGACAGGTGAGTTACAAATGGGACTGAAAGACGACCTCGAACGGTTCTACGAGGTAGGCGAACAGCGCCGCGAGGACCTCTCCGACTTCATCCAGTACGGCGACCTGGGACAGAGCCTGCCGAACGAGGTTCGCGTCCCGATCAAGATAGTCGACCTCCCCGAGTTCCAGTACGACCAGCGGGACCAGGGCGGGGTCGGTCAGGGCGACGCCGACGTGGGTGACCCGGTCGGCGAGCCCCAACCTCAACCCGGCGACGGAGACGAGGAGGGCGAGCCGGGCGACGAGAGCGGCGAGCACGAGTACTACGAGATGGATCCCGAGAAGTTCGCGGAGGAACTCGACGAGGAACTCGGGCTCGAATTGGACCCGAAAGGAAAGAGCGTCATCGAGGAAAAGGAGGGGCCGTTCAAGGACCTCACGAAGTCCGGCCCCGACAGCACGCTCGACTTCGAGCGGATGTTCAAGAAGGGGCTCAAGCGGAAGCTCGCGATGGATTTCGACGAGGAGTTCCTCACCGAAGTGCTGAAAGTCGACGGCGTCTCCCCGGACCGGGCGTTTGAGTGGGCACGCGGCGAGTCCATCCCCGTCTCGAAGGCGTGGCTGACCGAGACCTACTCCGACATCCCCGAGAACGAACGCGGCGAGTGGGAGAGCATCGAGCAGGTCGAGGAGAACGTCGAGCGAGAGACCGTCCAACAGCAGATCCGCCGCGAGGGGATCGGCCACGTTCCGTTCCGACGGGAGGACGAGCGCTATCGTCATCCCGAGATCATCGAGGAAAAGGAGAAAAACGTCGTCGTCGTCAACATCCGCGACGTGAGCGGTTCGATGCGGGAGAAAAAGCGCGAACTGGTCGAGCGGACGTTCACGCCGCTCGACTGGTATCTCCAGGGCAAGTACGACAACGCCGAGTTCGTCTACATCGCTCACGACGCCGAGGCCTGGGAGGTCGAACGCGACGAGTTCTTCGGCATTCGCTCTGGCGGCGGCACGAAGATATCGTCGGCATACGAACTGGCCGACGAGTTGCTGCAGGAGTTCCCCTGGAGCGACTGGAACCGCTACGTGTTCGCCGCGGGCGACAGCGAGAACTCGTCGAACGACACCGAGGAGGGGGTCATCCCGTTGATGGAGCAGATCCCGGCGAACCTCCACGCCTACGTGGAGACGCAACCGAGCGGCAATGCCATTAACGCCACCCACGCTGAGGAGGTCGAACGCCACTTCGGCGAGGACAGCGACGATGTCGCCGTGACGTACGTCACCGGTCCTGAGGACGTGACCGACGCGATCTACGACATCCTGAGCACGGAGGACGAATCATGACCAACGAACCGACCACCGTTACGGAGGAACGATGAGCTTCGACCGCTACGAGGCTCGGCGGATCGCCGCCGAGTTACAGGGCCCGGTCGACGACGCCAACGAACTGGCCGAGCGACTCGGTCTGGAGCCCTACCCGGTGAACTACTGGATCGTCGACTACGACGAGATGAACGAGCTCATCGCCTACGACGGCTTCCAGCGGCGGTATCCGCACTGGCGGTGGGGGATGAAGTACGACAAGCAACAAAAGCAGGGCCGCTACGGCGGCGGCAAGGCGTTCGAGATCGTCAACAACGACAACCCATCGCACGCCTTCCTGCAGGAGTCGAATGACCTGGCCGACCAGAAGGCGGTCATCACCCACGTCGAAGCTCACGCCGACTTCTTCGCCAACAACGAGTGGTTCGGCATGTTCGCCGACGACCTGGACGCGGCGGCGATGCTCGAACGCCACGCCCGGAACATCAGCGAGTACATGCAAGACCCCGACATCGACCGCGCGGAGGTCGAGCGCTGGATCGACAACCTGCTCTCGCTGGAGGACAACATCGACCAGCATCAGGTGTTCGACCCACGGGGGACGCTCGGGGACGACATCGAGGGCGATACGGACGACAAACTGAGCGAACAGCTCGACGAACTCGACGTCTCCGACGAAGTGCGCGAGGAGGTGTTCAGCGACGAGTGGCTCGAACGCCAGAACGAGGACGAGGACGGCGTCTCGTTCCCCGACGTGCCGGAGAAAGACGTGCTCGCGTTCCTCCGAAAGCACGGCAAGCAGTACGACGGCGAGGCGGAGAAAGCCGCCGAGATGGAGCCCTGGCAGCGCGACGTACTCGACATGCTCCGGGCGGAGGCGTACTACTTCGCCGCACAGAAGATGACGAAGGTGATGAACGAGGGGTGGGCCGCGTACTGGGAGTCGATGATGATGGGCGAGGAGGCGTTCGCGACCGCCGATGAGTTCATCAGCTACGCCGACCACCAGGCCAGAGTTCTCGGGTCGCCGGGGCTCAACCCGTACAAGCTCGGCAAGGAGCTGTGGGAGTACATCGAGAACACGACGAACCGGCGGGAAGTCGTCGAGAAACTCCTGCGAGTCGACGGAATTACTTGGCGTAACTTCACCGACACCGTCGACTTCGAGCGAGTGCTATCGGCGTTGGAACCGCCGGAAGCGCTGGACCGTCTCTCCTCGGACACGCTGGACGAAGTGGCCGAACTGCCGGACGAATTCGTCGACCGCGAGGCCCTGGAGAACGCTCGCGACGGCGAGATAGATGTCGACCGCTACCCCTGGAAGGTCCTGACCTACGAGGGACTGGCGCGTCGGCATTACTCGCTCGTCAAGCCACAGTACCGCGGATTCCTGGCCAGTGTCGGCCAGAGCGACCTCGAACGCATCGGCCGATACATGTTCGACGACGCGGTGTACGACGACGTGGAGGCCGCGCTCGACGACATCGACTTCACCCGCGGCTGGGACCGGATGCGCGAGATCCGCGAATCCCACAACGACGTGACGTTCCTCGACGAGTTCCTCACCCAGGAGTTCGTCGACGAGAACGAGTACTTCACGTACGAGTACTCGCAGGCCGCCGGACAGAACCGCGTCGCCAGCACGGAGTACGAGGACGTGAAAAAGAAACTGCTGCTCCAGTTCACTAACTTCGGCAAGCCGACTATCGGCGTCTACGACGGCAACTACAACAACCGGAACGAACTGCTGTTAGGTCATCACTACAACGGCGTCATGCTCGACATCCAGCAGGCCAAGCGGACGCTGGAACGCGTCTTCGAACTGTGGGGCCGCCCCGTCAACCTCATGACCATTGTCAAGGAGGTCGACGAACACGACATCGAGGTCGCGAAGCGCCGCGACAAGGAACCGGACCCCGAAGAACGAGGGAAACTGATCCGCTACGACGGGGAAGAACACACTATCGAGGACCTCTCGTGGGAGGAAGTCGAAGATATCGCCGCATCCGACGTGGATTACGACACCAAACCCGACGAATGGCTCGCCTGAGGCTTCTGTACGGATCTGTTCTCGACGTAATTTTCGGATAGAATATAGTTATACTTATACGACGGGTCCGTCTCGGTACTCGTTGATGACCGCGTCATCGAACAGGATAGAGATCACCGAGTGGCGGCCTCCCGACGGAGGTGTCCCGTCGTGACCGGTCGTCGCGATTTCCTCCGGAAAGCCGCTATCGCCGGCGTCGGGACGGCGGCGGGCGTGTTTGCCCTCCCGTCAACGCCGGAAGCCAGCGACGCCCTGATGTCGGATGAGCGGTCCCCCTCCGCGAACGCGACCGATCAGTCGCTCTCGGTAACGGCCGAGGATACATCGCCGTACGCGCTGTGGCAGTACAAGAAACGGGACGACGGCTACGCGCCGACGAGTCCGATAAACGCCGTTTTCCCCCTCTCAGAGACGGAGCGGGGATTAGACGACGTGATGGACGTCCTGTTTGACGCCGGTTGGTACTCGCTTCCGGTCGAATACGTCCGATACGCGTGGAACCGCAAACGGGAGACGTACGAACACCAGCAGGCAACCGCCGCCGAGACGTTTTACGGGACCGTCGGCCGGCGACACGTGCGGTGCTGGGAACTGGAAGGGGCCGTATCGATGCAAGCACACGAAGATACGGCGGCGACGCCGAACCACGGCATCGAATCGTACCGACAGGCCCAGCGCCGTATCGAACAGTTGTTCGACGAGGCGGGATGGACCGTCGACGAATCTCAACGGTTCGCAAACGAGAAATCGCCCGACCACGACGGTCACGTGACCGTGATCCGGCCGTGAACTACCACCGGTTCTCGCTCCCGGCGCAACCGCTCGGTACGCACCTTCTCGGGGACACCCGACTGCGAACGCTCGTCGGGATCGGCTATCTGGTTGTTCTCACCGCGGTTGTGGTCGCGAGTACCGTTTCCACCCGAACGACGGTGGCCGGTGCCCCCATCGCCACGCTGTCGCCGGTATTCGACACCCTCTTCTGGGCGCTCATAATCCTCGTCGTACTGTCGACGTTCGTGGTGCCTATCGTGTACGCGCTGTTCAACGGCGGTCCCGTCATCGCCTTTCTCATCGCCGTCGCGCCCGAACTCGTCGTCTACGTCACGACTGGAACGCTCCATCTCACCCCCGACTTCACGCTCGGACTCGTGTTCGGAGCGTTCGCGGCTGTCCTCGCGGTGTACGTCAGCGCGTATCGGTCGTACGGGTCCCTGTCACCGGGGTCTCACGCGGACTTAGACGACGCGTTACTGTTCTCGACGGCGGTTGCCGTCGTGGGGACGGTCGCCCTCGTGCGTCTGTACGTCGAGGGCCCGTCGTCGATGGCGGCCCGGACGGAACCGTACGGTGTCGTCGTCGTTCCGACCGTCGCAATGGTCGCGTACGGCTGGATGATGCGGCTTCGCGCCGAGTAACGACGTTTTTTCCCGGTCGTCGCCGTCGCATCGATTATGACCGAGCGACTGTCCGTCGACACCGGCGAACGACTGACCACCGTCGACGTGACCGACCGCGTCGCCGCGGCCGTCCCCGACGGCGCGAGCGGCGTCTGTACCGCGTTCGTCCGCCACACGACTGCCGCGCTGGTCGTTCAGGAGAACGAGTCCCGCCTCCGGGGCGATATCGAAGGGTACCTCGCCGACCTCGTGCCCGACGAGGGACACGCACACGACCGCATAGACGACAATGCGGATTCGCACCTGCGGGCGACGGTTCTCGGCCCGGACGTCAGCGTCCCAGTCACGGACGGCGACCTCGAACTGGGAACCTGGCAGTCGATACTCCTCGTCGAGTGCGACGGCCCGCGGTCGCGGGAGGTAGCTGTTACGGTGACCGACTGACGGCGTCGTGGCGGTAGCTAACTGACAGCGTCGGGGAAGGGTCTGGCGAGCGCCCGGAGAAGTTCGAGTGCGTGTCCGTCAACGTCGACCTTCAGATGGTCCGGGGGCGGCACCTCACCGTCGACGACTATCCCGTCGAGGCCGGTCGCAGCGAGGTTCCCGATGAAAGGATTTTCACCGGGAGGCGAGTTGTAATTTCCCCGGTCGATGACCGACCATAGACAGAAGTGTGTGACTCGGTAAACCACCACAAGTATTACGGCGATACCCTCTGAAAAGTTAAATATGAGCAACGATGCAACAGGCAACGCACTCGTCGACTGGTACAGCGACAACGTCGCCAGACCGCACACGTCCGACGAGGCGTACGGCTACTGGGCGTTCGTCGTCGGGTCAGTGCTCGGCGTCCTCGGTTTCGTCCTCTTTCTCCTGAGTACAACGGCGACGAAGGGGACCTCTATCTTCTGGACGTACCGGTCGCTGTCGTTCTCGGTCGGCGCGCTGGCGCTGCCGGTACTGATGTACGGGTTCGTCGTCGTGTTGCCGTTGCGCGAACGGGCTACGAAGGTCGCGTATCTGGGCTTGGCGGTCAGCCTCTTATCGGTGGTCGCCTTCCTCTGGGCGTACCCCGATAGTTGGAACGTGAACACGAGCGATCTCAGCCCGATCATCCTTTCGGTGTACGCGCTGGGAATCGGCATCGAAGTGGTCGCCGCCTTCCTGTTCCCCGCGGTCTCCAACGAAGCGCCGGTAGAACCCGCGACGGGACCCGGCGTCGTCGAAGCGGCGACCGACGACACCGGTTCCGGAGAGAGTTCCGCCGACGCGAGTAAGGCGACGTTTGAACTCTATCAGGACCGGAAGAGCGAGTGGCGCTGGCGGCTCCGACACGACAACGGGAACGTCGTCGCCGACGGCGGTGAAGGGTACACGGACGAACGTAACGCGAAGAAAGGCATCGAGAGCGTACGAAAGAACGCCCCCGGTGCGGCTGTCGACCGCCGCGAGACGCCGCCGGCGGACGCCGCACCGGCGGCAGACGGCGAAGACGACCCCTCGACCGCCGCCGAACCGGCCGAGGACCCCGCCGAGTCGCTGCCAGAACCGGACGATGAACCCTCGGACGGCGCAACCGTAGAAGTGTACGAGGACCGCGGCGGTAACTGGCGCTGGCGGCTCCGACACGACAACGGAAACGTCATCGCGGATGGCGGCGAGGGGTACTCCTCGCGGCGCGCTCTGGAGGACGCGGTCGACCGACTGACGAACCGGGTCGCCGACGCGGACACGCTGGAACACGACCCCGCGGCGTTCGAGATCTACCGCGACAACGCGGACGAATGGCGCTGGCGGCTCCGGCATCGTAACGGCCGCATCATCGCGGACGGCGGCGAGGGGTACGCCTCCCGACGCAACGCCGTCGAAGCCGTCGACCGCGTCCGCGACCGCGTCGAGGACGGACCCGAGATGTACGAGGACGCCGCCGGCCGCTACCGCTGGCGTCTGGTCGCGGACAACGGCGAGATCATCGCCGACAGTAGCCAGGGGTACGCTTCAGAGTCGGGAGCCCAGGACGGCTTCGAGCGCGTCCGCCGATACGCGCCCGAGGCGGACACGCTACAGTTCGACCCCCTCGGCTTCGAGGTGTACGAGGACGCCGCCGGCGAGTACCGCTGGCGGCTTCGCCACCGCAACGGAAACATCGTCGCCGACGGCGGCGAGGGGTACACGTCGAAACAGAACGCGAAGAAGGGGATCGCCGCGGTGCAACGAACCGCGCCCGGGGCGGCCGTCGTCGAACGGTAACGGCAGCAGTTCCGTTTCGTCGCCTTTCGTCCAGGTGAGTACAGCGTCGCGGCAGCCGTCAGGAGATCAGTTGCGCGCCTTCCTCCGAGAGTTCGACAGTGACGTCCTGACGCGTCTGCTCGCTGATCTGGTCGAGGTTTCGCGTAAGAACGTCCAGAATATCTTCGGGTTCTGGGTACACCAGCATGTTCTGGTCGTCGTCCTCCATCGTCAACTGGGTGTCGGACAGGGCGATCTGGTCGTTTTCGATGCTGGCTACGACGGCCGGCAGGGTCTCCTCGCCGCCGGGGTCACCCTCCGCGACTCTGGTGATGTACAGCGAGTCGAGACCGATGAGGTCCTTGTACTCCCGGATCTGCTCTGCGCAGTTCACCATGTCCCGCGTGATCGCAGTTTTCTCCGGGTTGCCGTGCGTCCCCTCGTAACACTGCTTGCAGATCCGCAGTTCCATTCGCATATCCGGGTTTCCGACGGCGACAGTATTAACTGTCGGCTGTAATACCGACGGACGTGAATCTGTTCGGCCCACGTCACGCGGCTTCAGACCTACTGGACACGTATCCAACCTCCGGAAGTGAAATCCCGGCGCACCGGCCGCAGTCAGGTCCGCAGTTGTTACAAGTTCTTCCGGCGATAGTGGACCGTATGACAGAGTTCGAGAGCGACGAAGAGCGCGTGGAGTGCCTCCGGGAGATCGCTGACGACGTCCGCGGCGGCAGTTCCGAGAGCGAACAGATCGCCGCTATCCTCTACCGCGTCAGCGATCTCTACGACACGGACGAGGAGACGACCCCGAAAGACATCTACCTGAACGTCCGGAACATCCTGAACGTGAAAGAAAGCGGCGGCCTCGAACGGTAGCGACCCGACCGCGCGAACGGTTAGCGCGACGACGGCGGAGAACAGCCACCGCGGTCGTTTTTACGCTGGATGCGCTTTGCCCACGTGTGGACGCACACCAACAGGACACCTCGAACCCGTTCGGCATGGACGAGGACTGCGAGAACTGTCCCGCCCTCTGCGAGACGCGCACGCAGATAGTACACGGGTACGGGGACGTCGGCGCGGACTTCGTTTTCGTCGGCGAGCGTCCCGGCCCAGGTGCGGACGAGACCGGCGTTCCGTTCACCGGCGACGAACGGGCCGAGGCGTTCCTCTCTATCCTCCGCCGTCTCGGCCTCTGTGGGTCGCCGGCGGACAGCGACGAACCCGAGCTAGCGAACGCCTTTCTCACGCTGCTGACGCGCTGTCGCGACCCGGAACGCCCGCCGACTGACGAGGAAGTCGTCACGTGTGAACCGTATCTCAACGCCGAGATCCGAATGATAAATCCCGAGATCCTCGTCCCGGTCGGCGAACGGGCGTTACGCGAGCTAGCGACGGAATACACGACGACCCCGGCGGACGAGTTCGACGTCGTAGACGACCACGCAACGACGGTTCGCGGTCGCGGGTTCGAACTGGTGCCGATGGTCGACCCCGCGGACCAGACCGAAGAACAGACGCAGACGTTCGTCGAGCGCTTCTCGGAACTGATGGCGAGCGATTACCGCCAGACGAAGGGCCGGCGGAGTCGGTAGGCCCGATAGGACAGACCCTCACCGGGGCGGCCTCACCAGTACGGCGTGGACCGCCGCTCCGTCCACCCGAGAGCGACGAACACCGCCACCGTGGCGGCGATGAGAGCGGCCGTCGCCAGTGCCGCGGTTTCGACGTCAGCGAGAACGAAACCGAGTGTGCTGACCGCGAGCAGTCCGACGAGCAACACCGCGAGGCCCGCTGACGGCTTCGACCAGTGCATGACCAGTGATACGGCCCCCACTCGGATAAAACGGCGCGCCTAAGTCTCCGGGACCCGGATAGACAGGTATGACAGTCGTTGCAGTACTGGCCGATCCGCCGCGAGAGGACGTCGTCTTGCCACGCCTGCCCGACACGTCGCCGCTCTCGGCGGCGGAGGCAGTAGACCTCTACGAGGCGATGCTGAAGGACGTGGTCACCGCCGTGGCGGGAAGCGGGGCGGAGCTTTTGGTCAACTACCGCGACGACGAGGACCTACCTGAGGGAGATGGTCGTTCCGAGGCACAGCTCCGCGCCGTCGTCGCAGACGCGCTGGGAGACGCCGACGGGGCGCGCTTCGAGGTACAGGTTGGGTCGTCGTACGCCGCCCGAATGGGCAACACGATGACCCACTTGCTGGAGTCTGAGAGCGTCCAGTCCGCCGCGGTCGTCTCCCCGGCCGCACCGCTCGTCGACCGGAAAGAGATCGACAACGCGGCGATGAAGCTCCGCAGGAACGAGGTCGTCCTCGGTCCAGCGGACGACGGCCGCACGTACTACGCGGGATTCACCGAGACGATCGATTTCGAGAGCGCTGACACCCCACCGGTTCTGGAGACGCTGACGGACCGCGGCGTGGACGCGGGGCACGAAGTCGACTATCTCCCGATGCTGCCGGTCGTCGAAACCGGGCGAGACCTGGCTTCCGTCGTCTCGCTGGTCCGCTCGCGGACCCGTGCGGGACGCATCATCCCGGAGTACACCGCGACGGTCATCGCCGATTACGGCCTCACAGTCGACGTCGTGGACGACGGGACGCCGAGGCTCCGCCGGGACTGATCACTCCACGTCGAACGCGACGGCGACTGTCGGCCCCCAGTGGACGAACCGGTAGCGGCCAGCAGGGAGGTCCGGGCAGACCTCCAGATCGAACGGATGGTCTTCGACGAGGCCGTTTTCGGTCATCTCGATGGTCCAGTCGAACCCCTCGCCGGGCGGGTGGAGAATCGCTTCGTCAGTGTAGCCGAAGTGTTCGGCGCTGGTGCTTCCGCGGACGTCTTCCCACCCCGCTTCCGTCCGGACCTGCAGACTGTACTTGTGTCGGTTTCCGGTGGTCTGTTCCTCGTCGGTAACGTTTGTCAGCGTCACGTCGATTGTGTCGCCGCGTTCGACCGTCGTTTCATCCACGCGCAGGGCGAAGCTGGGTTCGCCGTCGTTGCCCGTCGCTTCCCCCCAGGAAACGTCGCTATCGTCGAACCACGACGGGTGGCGCTCGAACGCGTCGTCCTCGCAGGAGAGTTCCGGTGGGACGTTCGCTGGGTCGCCGTCGGGGCGCACGTGTCCGGGGAGTTCGGAGGGTGCGGGTGAGAGCGAATCGCTCGCCGACACCTCCAGTTCTGTCTCGTCGTCCCACCCGTCAGTGACGGAGAGCGTCGCGCGGGAGACGGGAGTCCCGTCGAACTGCGCCCGGACGAGCACTGCGGGGAACGAGACGGTCTGAACGCACATATCGTCCTCGTGGCCGTCGTCTACCGCCGAAACCGAGCCGACGAGGCGGTCGTCATCCAGCGAGAGGCCGTCGAGTTCGACGTGATAGCAGGCAGTCGGCGCTGCGACCGTGACTGAGAGTAACACCGACGAATCGAAGTCGGTCCCCTCGACAGCGTTCTGGACTTTGTCCGACGCATCGTAGCCGAAAGCCGCCCGTGCGCGTTTCTCGCTGTCTATCACGAGCGAGCGTGCCGGCGTGCTGTCGTCGTACCAGTTCGGGGTCCCATCGGATCCGGAGAACTGGACGACCTCGTAGTCAAGCAGTTTCCGGTCCTGGTTACTCCGGTTAGTCGTGTCAGTCGGATCGGACTCGTCGTCAGCCGAGCCGAGACAGCCGGCGACCGCCGTTCCGAGCGCTATCCCGCCGATCTGGAGGGCTTCTCTTCGGTTCAGGGGGGGCATACCCGAAGGTACCATCCTATTGTCAAAGGGCCTTGTGTAAACTACAATCCCGGTTGAAGTCATCCGAACGTCCCGGCGAGCGCACCCCCTCTCCGCTCGTCCACGGGCTCGACGCGAACGGTCAAATCCGATACTTCTTAAACCGGCCGCTGCATAGCTGGTCACGAGGTGGGGTGGCAGAGCGGACTATTGCGCCTGCCTTGAGAGCAGGTGGCCCCAAGGCCTCATGGGTTCGAATCCCATCCCCACCGTTTTGCGAGGAACGGACGTGACGAGCGAACCGTCTTCGCATAGTTCGACTCCCGTCTCTTACCGGTACGCCGGTTGTTTCCCAAACTCCAGACCGATCGCTGTGCCGGCGATTTCACGGACCAGAAACATATTTACACGCCGGTGAGATAGTAAACACCGAATGGCGGAGAGTGGCGAGCGGACGGGCGAGAGGACGACGGTTCTCGTGGCAGACGACGAGCCGAAGGTAGCGGACCTGTACGCCCAGTATCTCGACTCTGAGTTCGACATACGGACGGCATACAGCGGATCAGAGGCGTTAGAACTCGCCGACGGCGTGGACGTGGTACTGCTCGACCGGCAGATGCCCGACAAATCGGGCGACGACGTGCTGAACGAACTCAGGGACAGCGGGAACAACTGTCAGGTCGTCATGGTGACGGCGCTGGAACCGACGATGGACGTGGTCGACATGCAGTTCGACGACTACGTCGTCAAACCGGCCCAGAAAGACGACCTGATAGCGGTCGTGGAGGCCCAGGTCGTGCGGGCGACTTACGATACCCGCTTCCGGGAATATCTACGGCTGAAATCGAAGATCGACGTTCTCAGAGAGGAGATGGACTCCGAGGAACTGGTGGAGAGCGACCGGTTCGAGATGTTGACCGTCCTCGCGGAGTCGCTGTACGACGACCTCAGGGAGATGATCGAGGAGCACGACTCGCTCGACGATGACGCGGGTCCCGAAGAACTCGTCGAACCCTGACTTGCGGGACGAGGGCCGACTGTGCTACCACGCCGGGTCGAGGTCGAGCGCCCGCCGTAACAGGCTCTCGTCGTACGCTGTCGCCGTCTGTTCCGGCCGGACGGCATCGATGCGGTGGACCGTCCGCACCGTGTTTGCGAAGTTCTTGAACGTCGCCTCGTCCACCATCTGGCCGTCGAGCGTGACGGCTCCGGTCCCCTCGGTCTTCGCGTCTTCGAACCGCTCTATCTTGCTCACGTCGCGCCGGAGTTCCTCGCTTGTGGGCATGTGGATCCGGTTCGCCTGTACCGTCTGTTTCGGGTAGAGCGACCAGCTACCGTCCAGGCCGACCGTCGCCTCGCGCTCGACCTGGTCGGCGTAGGCGTCGCCGTTGTAAAACCGGACGCCGGCGCGCTCGCGGAACAGGTCGTCGAACGGCCCGCCGACCGCGACGAGGTCGTTCGCGCTGGCCTCGTTCGAGAGGTCGGCGAGGAGACCGTCCCACATCGGACGGTCACCGTCGATGGCCCGTCCGCCGAGTTCCGCGGTGTAGTCGACGGGTCCGAAAACGAGACCCGCGAGCCGCGAATCGCCGCCGAACCGCGCTATCTCGCGGAGGTCCGACTTCGCGCGAGCCGTCTCTACGATGACCGAGAGTTCCACGCTCCCGTCGGACAGGCCGTACTCGCGTTCGGCCTCAGCGACGGCGCTGGCGGCGCGTTCGACGTCCTCGGCGCGGCCGACTTTCGGCACGACCACGCCGTCGATAGCGTCGCCGGCCTCTCGAACGAGCGTCTCGATCTCCTCGCGGCCCCGGCTCCTGTCTCGCTCGCTGTCGTACCCCCACTGCACGCGAGGCCATATCTCGCCGCCGAAGTCAACCCCGCCGCGGAGCCGCTCGACGGTGTTTTCCAGCGCCTCGTCTTTCCGGTTCGGAGCGGTACCGTCTTCGAGGTCCGGCACGAGCCAGTCGGGGGCCTGAAACCCTTCCGCGTCGAGCCCGGAGTCGAGGTATTTCGCCGAGTTCTCTTTCGGAACGGCGGCCGGTGCGGTCTGGAACGTTCGACAGAGTCGTGTCATCGGATGATCGCCTCTCTGGTGCCGGAGTAGACCGGCGTCCGGTTCTGGTTGAACGCGACGTGACGGAATCGTACGAGCCCGCAGTCGGCCGGGCCGCGGTCCGGATCAGCGCCGAGGACGCGCGTGAACCCGGACACGGTGTCGCCCGGCGTGACGAACGTATGGAACCGCTCGTCACCGTACGCCAGTTCGCGGTAGGTCCGTTCGTCGGAGCGGGCGTGGCCCAGTGCGATGGAGCGCGTCACGTCGCCGTAGGTGACGATGTCGCCAGACGGCGAGTCGGCCATGTAGTCGGTGTCGTGATGTTGCTTCGCGGTGTTCAGCGTCGACAGGGGGAGCCCGGAGACGAGCGTGTCGTCCATCGTCCTCCCTCGTTCGTGGCGGTACGCGACGGCGGCGTCGCGGTCCTCAGCGCGGTCGAGCACCGCTCGGAAGTCCGCGAACGACGGGCCGTCGGGCACGATCAGTTCGCCCGGGAGCGACGGCGGGTCGTCCTCGTCAGAGACGGTGTCGGACGCCGGTTCGCCGCCGTCCGTTTCGAGCGGTTCCCGCCGCGGGACCATGTTCGTCCGCTCGTAGGAGAGCAGGATTTCGCCGGTTTCGGCGTCTCTCCCCCGGGTCTCCCAGGTGACGATGCCGTACTCGGGGCGCGAACTCGACGAGCGCGTCGCCTCGACCGTCGACTCCACGCGGAGTTCAGTCCCCGGATAAACCTCAGGGTCGTGCAACTGGACGCCGTCACGACCGAGAAAGTAGCCGCCCTTCTCGCTCAGGTCCTCGACGCTTGGCCCCATCGTACAGGCAAGCAGGTAGTCCGGGTGGATCGGCGGTTCGTCGAACCCGCGCTCTCTGGCGGCGTCGGTTCGCCAGTACGTCGGGTCGTGGTTGAGCGTCTGGCTCATCCACTGGTCGTTGCCGTGGCGGGACAGGCGGATCCCGGCGTCGTGGGCTATCTCGTCGCCCTCACCGAACGCCTCGAAGTAGTTGCCCTTCTCCAGCGTCTCGGCGCGGTCGAGGGCGGCGGCGAAGGTGTCGGGGTCGGTCCATTCAGTCATTGGCGGACACCTTCGGTGCCGCGATTCCCTTGCTCGCGGGTCGCTTTGCACCCCGCTCGCTTTACCGAGGACTCCGCTAACGCTTCATTCTCGCGGGTCGCTTTGCTCCCCGCTCGCCTTTCCGAGGACTCTGCTAACGCTTCGTCCTCTCGCTCCTCTCTAGTCATCGGCTGTCACCTCCCGCGTCGCGCCGTCGCGGCGAGCGAGCGCCCGCCGCATCTCGTTGGTGACGACCATGAACCCCTCGTCGAACCCCATGCCGGGTTTCGCGAGCACCTGCGCGGCGTCGGTCGCCAGTGCTACGTGAGCGCAGGCGCGGGCAGAGGTCACCGTTTCGTTGCACGTGCCGCCGAGGTACGCCCGGGTGTCGGTTCCCTCGCAGTAGCGAACGGCCTCGCCGCTTCGGTGGATGCCGCCCAGGTCCGGCGTCTTCACCTGGACGACGTCCGCCGCGCCCTCGTCGACGAACGCCCGCACGTCGTCGAAGGTGTTGCACCACTCGTCGGCGACGATGTCGACGTCGACGCCCGCGTCGGCCAGAGCGTCCCGGAGTTCCGCCATTGCGTGGATCTGCTCTGCCCGGCCGCCGGCGTCCATCGGCCCTTCGACCTGGACCGGATACGGCGCGGCGGCGGCGCGGAGGTCGGCGAAGTAGTCCGCTATCTCAGGCCGGTCGTACGGCGGCCCGAACACGTCGCCGAACGTGCCGTACACGTCGACGTGGAACCGCGGCGCGTACTCGTCGGGGCCGAGTTCCCGGGCGCGGGTCGAGAGCCAGTCGAGGTAGTCGGCGAGTTTCTCGCCGTCCCGGCCGACCTTCTCGACGCTGTTGAACAGGCCGTGCGGGAGGACCGGAACGCCCTTTATCAGCATCTTCTCGGCGTTGTCGCGGCGAGCGTCTCCGGACTGGCCGAACACCGGAACTGGACGGTCGGCGGGCGTCGCGTTCAGCGCTGTTGCCAGCACGTCCGTCCTCGTCACCTTGCGGGCGTGGGCCGCGGCGGCGAGCAGCGCCTGCGAGACGCCGTACCGAACTGCGGTGTGGAGCGAGTTGCCGTCCGGGGACGTGAGGCCTTCGACGGCCGCCGCGTTCTCGGCGAACGTCACCGGGTCGCGGCCGGTCAACGCATCGGCGACGCGTCCCTCGACGACATCGGCGTAGCGCTCGGCGCGAAACAGCGGGTCCCGACCGCCCGCACCGGAGTACTGGACGGCCGCGCAGTCGCCCGAGACGACCGTGCCGTCGGAGAGTTCGAGGTCCACGGTGAGCGCCTCGCCCGCCTCGCGGACGCTGTCGAACCCGGGCGTCACGGGATCGCCTTCGTACGAGAACCCGTTCTGCTCAGCCCCGGCCGTGATCGCTCGCTGGTCGTCGAAGAAAAAGCCCGAGACGGCGGGGACCGCGCTGACCGCTTCAATCCGCATCGGTCTCTCCCCCCGTGGGACGGCCGATGAGTTTCCCGTCGCTGATCGCGTCCACGTCGTCTGCGACCATCGCGAACGAGCGGTCCCGGTCCTCGCTCCGGGCGCGGTCGTCGAGTCGCGTCTCATGGATCTCTTTCGTCTCGTCGGAGACGGCGAGATCCGAGAACGCGAAGATACGGACCCGGCCGTCGTCGTCTCTCGCCGGGAGAACGTCCCCCGCCGCGCTGTCGCTGGGGGCGAACGGGACGTCAAGCGCGCCTGATTCGAACGCGCGAACGACGCCGCGGGCGACATCGCCGTCCCCGTGTTCGTACACGGCGTCCATCAGCGAGCGGGTCGCCCGTTCGATGAGTTCCTGTTCCTCGCCGATACCGTCGATGGTGATGTCCTGCTCGATTAGCATGTCGATCAGCTGTCGCGTGGTACGGAGCCCCGCGGCGTTCGCTTCCTTGGTTGGAACGCCCTGGAACTCCTGCGGTGACTTCGTGATGACTTTGTCCGGTCGCGCGATGGCGGCGGTAGCAGCGCCGAGGCCGATGACGCCGTTCGCGCGCGCCTCGTCGGGCGGGAACCCGCCCATCCACTCGTGGAAGACGGTTGTAACCGTGACTTCGTCGGGGAGAAACTCCTCGCCCAGCTCCCGCAGAGCGCGAAGCGCGGCTACGTCCTGCACGACGTTGCCGACCTGGCCGTAGCCGAGCGTGAGCGACCGGACGCCTTGCGTGGCCGCGAGCAGTCCCTCGACGAGCATCACCGCGATGGCGATGCAGGGCGGGACGAGCGTTCCGGTCAGCGGCCCGAACGGTTCGCGGTTGATCCGCACGCCGCGTTCGGTGTACGCGCCGGCGAGGCGGTCGACGTACTGCCAGTGTTCGATGGTCTGTTCCAGGCTCCCTTCCTTCGTGTAGGGAATGTTGTAGGAGACGGGACCGCCCTCGAAACTCTGGAACCCGCCCGCGAACGTCACCGCCGCCAGCAGGCGGGCGTCGGGGGTGCCGTGTCGGACCTCGATCGGTCGGTCGAGCGCCTCGATCAGTTCGCGACAACCGGAGACGCCGTGATTGACCGCCGGGAAGCCGTTGAGCGTGTCGTCGCCCGACTCTCGGGCGTCTTCGAGCCCCTGCTTTGCCTTTCCGTACTCGTTGTCCCGCGTGTACGAGTCGATGGTAGTCGGGAGCAGGTCAGCGAGGCCGTCCTGCTCCAGATGTCGGAGGAGGTCTATCTGGTCGTCGAGGCACGGAACGCCGGCACGCGGTTGAAGGAGCGGACGGTCCGCCGTTTCCAGCACGCGGGCGAACTGCTTCTCCCGCGGGAGCGACTCGTGGTACGCGACCGCTTCCTCGAAGTCCACGTCGTCGCCCGTGTGCCAGTTCCCGCGGACCGCCTCGTCGATTCGTTGCAACTCGCCGGAGGGGAGGCGTTCGTCGCGTATCATCTACGCGCTGACCCGCTCCTCCGTCTCCGCGTTTCTGTGTCCGAGGTCCTGTCGCAGAGCAGCGATAGCTTCCTGTGGGTCGGTTTCGGAGTCGAAGACGCGGTCGAACCCGAGGCGGCGGAACCGTTCGCGCGTCGCCTCGAAGTCGTTCTGTCCGACCGCGAGGTTCCCGCCGATGTAGGTCACTGCATCGGTGCCCGCGTCACGGAGAGTTTCGTGGAAGCCCTGGCAGTCCTGTTCGGCGTGGCCGTAGAGCGAAGAGACCAGTACAGCCTCGGCGTCGTGTTCAGCCGCCGCGCTGGCGAACTCCTGCTGTGATGACTGCACGCCGAGATTGACGACGTCGAACCCGGCCGCTTCCATCGTCTGTTCCAAGATCGTGATCCCGACGACGTGGGCGTCGGAACCGATCACGCCGAGGATGACTGTCTGGGCCATCGGTATCAGTGCGGACGAGAGAGCTCCGGATAAACTTAATGGTCTATCATGACAATACTCATTAAACACGTTTGGACACCGGTGTGACACACAACCACATTCATCATGATCTATAACGTGCTTTTTTCACCGCTCCCCTCGGACCCCTGGCCATGGGAGCGCTCGACGACTTGCGCGTGCTCGATCTGACGCAAGTGCTCGCCGGACCGTACTGTACGATGTTGCTCGCGGATATGGGCGCGGACGTGGTAAAGGTCGAACGCCCGGGAGGAGACCTGATACGGTCGAATCCGCCGTTCGTGGACGACCCCGAATCGGAAGCGTACGGAGGGTACTTCCAGAGCGTCAACCGCGGCAAGCGGAGTCTCGAACTCGATTTCGGGGACGAAACGGACCGTGCGGCCTTCCTCGACCTGGTCGAACACGCGGACATCGTCGTCGAGAACTACAGCGCGGGCACGATGGAACAGTTCGATCTCGGATACGAAACGCTCACCGAGCGTAATTCGGAGCTTATCTACAGTTCTATCCGCGGGTTCGGCGACCCACGAACGGGCGAAACGCATCGACAGGGACAACCCTCGTTCGACCTGGTCGCCCAGGCGCTCGGCGGCGTGATGGAGATCACGGGCCCGGAGGACGGCCCGCCCACGAAAGTCGGCCCTGGCATCGGCGACCTCTTCACCGCCGTATTGAACGCCGTGGGGATCCTTGGAGCGGTCCACTACCGCGACCGGACCGGGGAGGGACAGTACGTCGACACCGGCATGTACGATGCGATGGTGTCGCTGTGCGAGCGGACAGTGTACCAGTACTCCTACACCGGCGACGCGCCGACTCGTCAGGGGAACTCCCACCCGACGCTGTTTCCCTACAACGCCTTCGAAACCGCTGACGGCCACGTCGTCGTCGCGGCGTTCGGAAACGCGCACTGGCAGACGCTCTGTGAAGCGATGGACCGCCCGGACCTCGCGGCCGAGTACCCGGATCCTGAGAGCCGCCTCCGGCACCGCGAATCGCTCCGGGACACCATCGCGGACTGGACCGCCTCACGCCCGACAGACGGCGTCCTCGATGCGCTCGACGGCATTCCGGTCGCGCCTGTCCAGACCACCGCCGACGTGTTCGAGGACGCTCACGTCCGCGACCGCGAGATGCTCGTCCCGGTCGAGCAGCCGGGCGCGGACCGTGAAGTTACCATCGCCGGATCGCCGATCAAGATGACCGAAACGCCGCCGGAACCCGGCGGCCGCGCTCCACTGCTCGACGAACACCGGAGAGAGATACTCGGCGAGAGTTCGGGGCCGGCCGGCGATATCTCGGGGCGATCTCCGGAAGCCGGCGACGACTGACCGTCTCCGCCGAAGCGGGGTTTCCCAGAGGGTAGCGACTCCGGCGGCGCATCGAGAACTGCCGCGGCATCGACACCGCGTAAGAGTAATCCTTTTGCGACGCCCGTCCAACACCCGCGTATGGACTGGCCCCACGACCCGGACGACGACAAGGGCAGCGAAGGGAAGCGCAAGTACGGGATGGCGATACTGGCGAAGAAACTCGACGACGAGGAGGACTTCCCGCTCGACGTCGCGGCCTTCGTCGACGAACACGGAGACGAACCGCTCCGTCTCAACCACCACCGCGTCGTCAGCGTCGAGGACGTGTTCGAATACGTCGAGGAAGACGAGTTCGAGGACATCGTCTCGTTCCACAAGGGCGTCGGCCGCGCGATGCGCGCCGGCAACTTCTGGGAGTACCACCCGAAAGGCGACGATCCCGGAACGAATCCGGCGTAGATCGGCAGTTCAATTTTCCCGGCGTTTCGACCGAACGCAGGTTCGACAGTAACAGCCACGCTAGGCGAGCGCGTCGGGATCTGTCGCGTCGGCTTGGTCCGGGATCTGTGACGACGGACGGGTAGGGCCGCGATAGATTACGGCAGACGGAAGGGACTATCTATGTCCGCGGGCCAGGGACGATAGCAGCCTCCGCGTTTGCTTCCGATCACGGATCTTCGTCGCTGAATCGCATAAAGGTAGCGGGGGTAGATTTTAGACATACCGTGGTAACAGTCCGCATATGGAGACCGACGTGACGATCCGAGACGTGATGACCAGAGAGTACGTCGGCGTGAGCGAATCCGATACGGTTCAGGGAGCAGTAGAACTCATGCGCGAGGAGGAAGCCGGGAGCGTCGTCGTCCTCCGAGGAAGCGACCCCGTGGGTATCTTCACGGAGTGGGACGTACTCGGTGTGGTTGCAGACGAGGCCGCTCCCGGGGAGACGACGGTCGCGTCAGTGATGTCTGAGCCCGTTCTCACTGTCGCTCCCGACGAACGTCTTCGCAACGCCGCGGGAAAGATGTCGAGCGAGAACGTCAGACGGTTGGTCGTGACGGACGCCGACGAGATACAGGGAGTGTTGACCGCCCGTGACGTTATCGCTGCCGCCGCGTCGTTCCGCCGACCTGAAACGGCGAATCAAGCCCGTTCGGCCGTGGAAAACTCCCACGACCGCAGAGCAAACACGGTGGCGAACGGTGAGCGGGCATACTCGGACCAGAGCGTCTGTGAGACGTGTGGGTCCCTCGCCGACACGCTTCGCGAAGCCAACGGCCAGTTAGTGTGTGCCGAGTGTCGTGAATTATAGTTTGTTACAGTTCCATATATATGAATGATTCCAGAATAGGAGTCACACTTATAACATATGGTCCGATATGAAGAGACATGCCACGGAGTACGAGGCGGCGTGACGTTTTGAAGGGAATAGGTGTTACTGGCATTGCTGGAGTCGCAGGTTGCATTGGCGACCTGAGCGGCGACGGCAGCGGCGGCGGCCCGGACATCCTCAACGTTATCGGCTATCCGGAGAGCGGGATCCAGTTGTTCCGGGACTACTACGACGAGTCCGACGGCGAGGAAGACATCATCGTTCCGGACGGTCTCCGACAGCAGGACCTGCCCAACGAAGTCGGCAACGAAATGAGTAACCTCACCGGTACGGCACCGGCCGCCGGCGGTCCGAACCAGGATGCGTTCAACAGTATCTACGAGGACGAGTACGACGAGAGCCCGGGCGTGTTCACGTCCCAGTCGTACGATTCGGTCGCTCTCCTTGTCCTGGCCAACGTCGCGGCCGGCGAGAACAACGGGACGGCGATCCGCGACCAGATGCGTCGCATCGCCAACCCTGACGGAACCGAATACGGACCCGGCGAGTACCTCGACGCCGTCGAGGCGGCCGCCAACGGCGAGAACATCAACTTCCAGGGCGCGTCGTCCGCGACGAACTTCAACGAGGCCGGAGACCCAGCCTCCGCGGCCTACTCCATCTGGGAGTACGATGGGATGGACGGCATCAACACGTTAGATACCCAGAACTTCGAGGGCGACAACCCCGACGGTGCGGGCCCCTCGGCGGACGATTCGCCCGGCGGTCTCGGCCGAGAGGTCGACGTCGGTATCCTCCTGCCCGAGACCGGTGACCTGGCGTCGGTCGGTGTTCCGATGATTCAGGCCGCCGAACTGCCGATCAAGCAGGTGAACGAGTCGGGGCTCGACCTGACGGTCAACGAGCATTACGAGGACACGAACACCTCCCCGGACCAGGGTGTCAGCGGTGCAGAATCGCTCGTTAGCGCGGGCGTTCCCGCGATCTGCGGGTCCGCGTCGTCCGGCGTCAACGTCCCGGTGTCGCAGGAGGTGTTCATCCCCAACGAAGTCGTCGGCTGCTCGCCGTCCAGTACGGCGCTGTCCGTGACGAATCTCGACGACAACGACTACATCTACCGAACGGCACCGAGCGACCTGCTTCAGGGGCGCGTCATGGCCCAGGTCGCCTCGGATCGTCTGGAGGCCGAATCGGCGGCCACGCTGTACGTCAACAACGACTACGGCCAGCAGCTATCCGAGCGGTTCAGCGATGTCTTCGAGAACGAGTTCGACGGCGAGATAACGAACCAGGTCAGCTTCAACAAGGGCGAATCCTCCTACTCCTCGGTCATTCAGGACGCTCTGTCGAGCTAACTCCTGCGGCTTCCGACACGGCTGTTTTTTTCGTTGAGGCTCCCCCGTCAGTTCCCCGTCCGTCGTCGGACAGGGACGTACAGTGCATGCGTGAATAGCATCGACCGGTACGTCTCAGCGGAAAAGGAAAAGCGTGTTCGAACGCGGGCGGGCCTATCCGCCGAGGAACTCCCGCCGCACCTCCTCGTCGTTCAGCAGCGTCGTACCGCTGTCGACGAAGCGATTTTCGCCGTTTGCGAGCACGTAGCTGCGGTCACATCGCCGGAGCGCCTCTTTCGCGTTCTGTTCGACCATCAGGATAGCCGTTCCCGATTCGTTGATCTCGTCTATCTTGTCGAACATCTCGTCGACCAGGTCGGGAGCGAGACCGGCGCTCGGTTCGTCGAGCAACAGCAAGTCGGGGTCTAACATCAGTGCGCGACCCATCGCGAGCATCTGTTGTTGACCACCGCTCATGGTCCCTGCCTTCTGGGCGTTCCGTTCTTCCAGGATCGGGAAGCGGTTGTACACGTCCTGAAGCGCGTCCTGCGGGACGTCGTCTAGTATGTACGCGCCCATCTCCAGGTTCTCTTGTACGGACAGTCCAGCGAACACGTTGTCGCTCTGCGGGACGTACCCCATTCCCTTGTGGATGATGTCTTCCGGTTGGGCGGCAGTGATGTCTTCTCCCGCGAACGTTACCGTTCCGTCCATATGCGTCGTCAGGCCGAACACGGATTTCATCATCGTCGACTTCCCGGCACCGTTCGGGCCGACGATAGTGACGTACTCCTCCTCGTCGACGTGCAGGTCGACATCGGTGAGGATCTGCAGGTCCCCGTATCCGGCGTCGAGACCCTGAACGTCCAGTAGGCTCATACTTCACCCCCCAGATACGCTTCGATGACGTCTTCGCTCTCTTTCACTTCCGCCGGCGTACCCTTCATTAGTATCTTCCCTTGGTGCATGACGACCACTCGCTCGCAGTTGTTCATGATGAGATCCATGTCGTGCTCGACGATGAGGAACGTGTAGCCGTCCTGACGGAGCTCGTGAATGTGGTCGAGCAACCGCTTTTCGAGCGTCGGGTTGACGCCCGCGAACGGTTCGTCGAGTAGCAACATGTCGGGGTCGGTCAGCAGCGCGCGGGCCATTTCGAGCAGTTTCCGCTGGCCGCCCGAGAGGTTCCCCGCGTACTCCTCGGCGAGGTGTTCTATCTCGAAGAAGTCGAGCACCTCCCAGACGCGCTCCAGCACCTCTTCCTCTTGTCGACGCACGTTGTCGCGGACGCCGGGCGTGATCGAGCGCCAGAGCTTCTCGCCCTGCTGGTTCTTCGGAGCGAGCATCATGTTTTCCAGTACGGTCATCTCCTCCAGTTCGCGGGCGATCTGGAAGGTGCGAGCCAACCCGCGGTTGGCTATCTCGTGGGGGGCACGGCCCGTGATGTCCTCCCCGTTGAACCGGACCGTACCGGCGTCAGGGTCGTTCATCCCCGTGATGAGGTTGAACGTCGTCGACTTCCCGGCCCCGTTGGGGCCGATGAGGCCGGTCAGCGACCCCTCTTCGACCTCGAACGCGATGTCGTCGACGGCGACGATACCGCCGAAGGTCTTCCGAAGTCCCTCGACTTGTAGCGGGTAGCGCGCGCGTCCCTGTGCATCATCGTCCGGGGCGGTCGTCCGCTCTCCAGTCTCTGTCGTTTCGCTCATTCTTTCTCACCTCCGTCGGTCGCGGCTGGTTCCTCGTGAACGCTACCTTCGGGCCGCGACAGGTCGATGCTCGATGCGACTTCCTTCCGGTGACCCAACATCCCTTCCGGCCGGTTGTGCATCAGGTAGATCAACACGACGCCCATGATGACGAGCCGGAGTTGGCTGATACTGTTCAGCGTGTACACCAGGAACGGGACGGGGTCGAACGACCCGAATGCTGCCATCGCCTGTCCGAAGCTTCCCGGCCCATCGCCGATGTCGATAGCCGCCTCGATGAGGTTCTTGATGTATCGCGGGCCCTCGTAGAGCAGTGCCGCGAAGACGGCACCGCCGAGGACGCTTCCGGTGTTCGACCCTGCTCCACCGATGATGAGCGCGATCCAGACGAAGAACGTGATGTTCGGTCGGAACGAGGGCGGCGTGATGGACCCGCGGCCGGCGTACCAGAGGACGCCCGCAAAGCCCATCAGCGCGCATCCGAGAACGAACGCTTTCAGTTTGAACACGTCAGTGTTTTTCCCGAGCGCGTTCGCAACGTCCTCGTCCTCGCGGATCGCCTTCAGGACGCGACCAAACGGCGACTCGCCGGTCCAGGTGAGCAGCCAGTAGTAGATGCCGACGACCACCAGCAACAGGAGCCCGTACACCAGGCTATCGACGACCGGTTTCGGATTGGTCTGGATAGCGTACTCGCCGACGAAATCGACGAGGCCGAGATACGGGTCCCAGAGGAACAGGAACTTCAAAAGCGCCTCCAGCGGAGACGCGTAGTTCAGGATCAGCCCGCTACCGCCGCCGAAGCCGACCGTATCGGCCACGGGGTCGAAGCTAATCAGCGTCGTTCCGAGTATAGTCAGGTCGAAGGTGTCCGGAACGGTGAACGTCTCGAACGTCGACGACATGAACGTGAACCGCATGATCTCCGAGAACGCGATAGTCACGATAGCAAGGTAGTCAGCGCGCAAACGCAACGCGGGTAAGGCGACGATCGCACCGAACAGCGCGGCCGCCAGAACGCCGGCGACGACGCCGACGCCGAGCGGAAGTCCGAGACCACCGACCTGGGCCGCGCCGCCCTGAGCAGCCGGGGGTTTGGAGAAGATAGCGGTGACGTAGACGCCGATCCCCATGAACCCGACGACGCCGATGTTGAACATGCCCGTGTACCCCCAGTGGAGGTTCAGTGCCAGCGCGAGCATCCCGAACACGGCGATGTAGAACGTGAGATTCGCCAGGGAGTTCATGTGACCTCGAACGGTGAAGCCGAAGACGATCCCCGCGAGGATGTACGCAAGGTAGATCGCACCGAGAACAGCGATCACGAGACCCGGATCTCTGGTGAGTAGGCTTTCGAACCGGCTCCGGAGGCTGCTCTCGCTCATGCTGTCGTCCTCCCACTGAAGAGCCCCTGTGGTTTAAACAGGAGAATGAGTATCATCACGAGGAACGCTGCAGCGCGGCCGAACTCGGACGGGATCCAGATGACCGACATCGACGCCGTCAGTCCGATGACGATGCCACCGGCAATAGCGCCGTAGATCGATCCGATCCCACCGAGAATGACGGCGGCGAAGATGAGTAACAACAGCAGCCATCCGTCGTTGAACCCGATCGTCCCCTTCCAGAGGACGAACATGTACCCGGCGACACCGGTGAGGCCCCCGCCGACGATCCAGGTCGATCGAACGACCTGTTCGGTCGGGATACCGGTAATGCGAGCCAGGTCCTCGTTGTCCGACATGGCGCGCATCGCCTTGCCGAGTTTCGTCCGCTGAAGCAGGAAGTGGACCCCGAGCATCAGCCCGACGGCCACGACCAGCAGCGTGACGTCGTGTGCGTTTATCGTGAGATAGCCGTCGACGGCCACCAGGCGGAGTTGCGGTTGACTACCGGCCGCGGTGGTTCCGCGAACGCGCGACCCGAACACGAACACGATGAGATAGCGCAGCGCGAACGCCACACCGATACTAGTGATGAGCAGGGCGATGCCGCTCTCGTCGCGGATGGGCTTGTAAACGAACCTGTCGATCGCAAGCGAGAGCGCTATCGTCGCGATAGCTGCGACGACCATTCCTGCGATGATTCCTATCGGCGACGTGGCGATGCCGACGCCCAGCGCACCACCGAACACCGACCCACCGGCACCGACGAGAAGTAACGATCCGATGTCAGCCTCGCCAAAACCGGCGACGAGGTACGAAACGGCCATCCCGGCAAACGCACCTGACGTGATGTAATCGCCGTGCGAGAAGTTAGCGAAATTGAGTATACTGTACGTCATCGAGAGACCGATCCCGGCGAGGCCGATGATCAGTCCGCGTAACAGCCCGTCCCAGAGGTATCCCAGGACGTTGTTGACCTGTAACCGTCCGGTTACCAGTCCCTCGACGAGGAACCATGCCATCCATATCACAACTAACCCGACGACCAACGCGAGCGGTTGCTCAACGACGAACTGCCGCCCGCGCGAATAGCTTTCTGACACACCCATGTTACAACACTCCTTACTTCTCTCTGGAATTCCGGACTCATAATAACTTTTCCTAGAACGACTAGATGATCGGACCAACGATCTTTAACGAAAAGAACCGTCAAAACCCAACTTCAACAACGAGTAGTAACACCTATGCTGCTACCGTTCGATCGTGATCGTACCGTCTTCGCCCGATCTGTCGGTACTCTCATAGCATGGTTATCGAACGACCTACGACTGACGACGTCGACGCGCTCGTCGACCTGTGGGTGACACTGGCTACCGAACAACAAGGGCACGGATCGCACATATTAGCCGAAGATAACAAGAAATCAGTCCGTGAACAACTCGCGCGCAACGTCGTGACTGGTCGAGCGATAGTCGCGAGAGAGAACAGCGAGATCCTCGGGTTCGTCACGTATCAGCTAGAAACCGGCACCTACGACCAAACCGTTACGCGAGGCGTCATCAGCAACCTGTTCGTCCGACCGTCGGCCCGCAACGGCGGAATCGGGACGGCCCTGCTCGAAGCCGCCGAGAGTGGTCTCGAAGACGCCGGCGCGGATGTCGTTGCGCTAGAAGCCCTCGACAACAACGACGCCGGCCGACGGTTCTACCGCCGGCACGGCTACGATACGCATCGGGTAGAACTGGAGAAACCGCTCTCGACCGAAAACGACAATCACTCAAAGGAAGACGGGTAAGCAACGCGTAGCGCCAGGGGAGCTTGGGCGGTTCAAGCACTCGACTTGTAATCGAGAATTCGTGGGTTCAAATCCCACCCCTGGCTCTTCTCGCCGAGCACTGCGAGGCGTGAGCCTACAGTGGGATTTGAGGTAGACGACGCGCGAGCGGAGAGCGCGGCGGCGTAGTTCAATATTCCACCCCTGGCTCTTCTCGGGACGAACGCGAGGGCCCCAGGAGACGGCAATATCTACCACAACAGGGAGCCGGACTGCAGAAGCGATATCAACACCGTAAGCGTCAGAACGCTCCCGATAGTCGTGACGAGAATAGCCGTGCTGACGTACTCAGCGGCGGAAAGCTCGTCACCGTCGCCGCCGAACTCGACAGTTAGCATCAGCGGCGTGATCGCGGCAGGCATCGCACACTCCAGAACAAACACCCGGCCGACATCCCCGCCGAGACCGATCCCGGCGGCGACGGTGACGGCGAGAACGGGCGCGACGAGTAGCTTCAGCACTACGGCGGGAGTCACTCGGGAAAGTGCGGTCCCGTACGTCGTGTTGGCGAGTTGGATACCGAGGAGTAACAGCATCACTGGGATAGCGGAGTCACCCGTGAGTTTGAGCGTCTGCATCACCGTCGCGTCAGCCGGCGGAACCAGACCGGCCGCCCGCACCGTCGCGGCGGCCACGACGGCGTAGACGAGCGGGAGTTCGAACACCTTCGTCACGGCGTCGCGAGTCGATCCGGCCTGTCCTCGCGAGGCGACGTACACGCCCACGGTGTACATCAGGACGGACTGCACCGCGATGAAAAGCACCGCGGTGCTACGGCCGATAGTGCCGAACGCGAACGCCGACAGCGGGATGCCGTAATTGCCCGCGTTCGGGAACGCGCTCGTCAAGACGAGCGAACCGAGCGTCGGTGGCCCTTCACCGGTGATACGGCCGTACCCCTCCGCAACCCCGGCCATTACTACGGTGAAGACGGTAACTCCGGTGAACAGGGTCGCGGCCGTCCCGCGCGCGATGGGCGTCGTGACGAGACTGTGAAAGACGAGCGCCGGCGTCAGCACGTACAGCGTGATAGTCGCCAGCGGGTCCACGTCCACCTCCCGGAAGACCCCTAGGAGATAGCCGACGCCGGCGACCGAGAGAACTGGCAGTATCGACGTGGTCAGCGCCGAAAGCAGCGACATACCGTACACCGAGTCGGGGTCGTCTCACAAAGCTTTCGAGTCAGACGGGCCCAGGGTCGTCCGTCGCGCAGCGGTCATCAGGATTCTTCTCGCCGTATGCGTCGCAGCCGGGAACGGTCGAAATCGTAGCGTCCGTCGCCGTCGCGCGTCACGAGCGAATCCGTTCGGAGTTCGGTGAGGAGGCTACGTACCGACTCCATCTGCGCGTCCACGCGGGGTTCTATCTCCCGGGACCCCAGCGGGCCGTTGCTCGCGAGCAGCGTCAGAACGTCCCAGGCGTAGTCCTCGTTACACAGCGACTCCCGGCGGGCGAACGCGATTCGTCGGCTAACCGGGTCGGAGCGAAGCAACGCCATATCGTCGTCCGTCGTGCTCCCGCCGTCATCGGAGCGCTGGGCGGCTTGGTTGGCCCGTTCCTCGTTCGTTGCGGGGTCGGCCGACGCGGTAGTCGAGGAACCAGCCGACCCGGCGGATGACAGGTCGGCCGACGTACCGGGCGACGGGGCCTCGTTCGACTGTCGCTGACGATCAGCGAACTCGCGGTACTGTTCTAGTTTAATCTCCTTTCGCGCGAGCGCGGTTTCTAGCTCGTCGACGCGGTCCTCCAGCGCGTCGACTTCCGGTCTGTCCGCCTGCTTTGCGAGCCGTTCGTTCTCCGACCGTAGCCGCTCGTTCTCCGCCTCCAGTTCCGCGATTCGGTCGCGGGCGTCGCCGAGGTCGGATTCGAGCGTCTCCATCCGCTCGCGCTGCTGCTCGGCCGCATCGCCCGTGGGCAACTCCGTCTGCTGCGTGTCCTCCGGTTCGACGTCGCCGTGTCGGAAGGCGTTGGCCATCTTCCTGGCGGCGGCGGAGACGTCGCGGGCGGACTCCAGTTCGCTTTTCAGTTCGGCGATCCGTTCGTCCTTCCGTTCGAGTTTCGACTCCAACTCGGCCACGCGGTTACGCTGTTTTTCCTGTTGCTCTGTGATATCCTGTAAGTCCCCGACCAGCGTCTCGCTGACGGATTTGAGCTCCGGCCGTTCGAAATCGTCTAGTCCGGGCGTCGCTCCGGCGTCGAACGTGCGCTTCCGTCGAAACTGGATCCGACGCACGTCAGCCTCGGTCCAGTCCGTCTGGAGGAACGCCTCGCCGTCGCCCAGATCCGAAACCATCTCGCCGTACTCCCTGTCGACGATCCGACCGACGACCTTGGTGTCGTTCTCCCAGGTCAGGCGGTGCCAAACTAGCCAGTTAGCCTGCGTGATGAAATCCTTCTTGACGTCCGCCGGGCGCTGACTGATGCCGACGATCCCTAGCCCGTGCTTGCGTCCGCGTTTGCCGATCTTGATGAGCATCTGGCCGGTTTCGCCCAGGCCGCCGCCCTCCGGAATGTACTCATGGACCTCCTCGACGACGAGCAGAAACGGCTTCTTCAGTTTCTTCTCTTTCGTGAACAGGTGCCGCGCGGTCTCGCGGATGAGTTCGTCGGCCTCGTTCTCGTCGAGGTAGCCCGATACGTCGAGGATGACGGGGACGTTCTCCTCCAGAGCGAGCGTGGCTATCTTCTCGGCGTGTTCCGCGCCGATCTGGATGTCACACTCCTCGTCCGCGCCCGCGTGAAGGAGTTCGTACTCCTCTTTCAGCCCGTAGTACTCCCCGTCGGTATCGACGATCAGGAGCGGATAGCCCGCTTCGAGTAGTTCTTCGCCGATAACGCTCGCGGTGTTACTCTTCCCGCTACCGCTTTTCCCGGTGACGAACCCGCGGCCGGTCAGCAGTTGCACTACCGGCAATGTGACGTCCGTCCCGTGGTCGTCGTCCGCCGCCTGAAGCTCACCGACGGTGACGTGTTGGCTCTCAGTCATTCGCTCGTTGCCCCTGTCTCCTCCCAGCGTAAAGAACTTCGCGTCTCCGCAACGGCCGGACACCTCCGGTCCGCAGGAAAGTATTATTAGTAAGCGCGCCCTCTTTTCTCGTGCAATGGCGAAAGGTACGGTCGATTTCTTCAACGACACTGGCGGTTACGGTTTCATCGATACAGAGGACGCAGACGAAGACGTGTTCTTCCACATGGAGGACATCGGCGGACCTGACCTCGAAGAGGGACAGGAAGTCGAGTTCGAGATAGAGCAGGCGGACAAAGGCCCGCGGGCCAAAAACCTCGAACGGTTGTAGACGAACCCGAAGAGAATCGGCGAGAGAACACAGTATTTCAAACGACCGTTAGCCTACCGTATCGGCAGTTCGGCTACGGAACAGCGTCGCGACGCGTGTCCGACAGGGCCGTTTCCTTCCGAGTATCGCACTAACCGTTATTCGAGTCTGATCCACCCGCTGGACACTTCCCCGTCGCGGAGATGCCAGCGGTGTTGGGTTACCTCGCCCTCGGTCCGAACCTCGACGATAGCGTCGAACAGCGGTTCGAGGAGGTGGACGGCGTCCGAGTCTCGGTCGACGCTGAGATGGAAATGTCCCATTCCCGACGCCTGCCTGACGCGCGATGTCACCATGTGGAGCAGGCGGAACACGTTTTCGGGGGAGTGATTGTCGAGTAGCGAGACGAGCGAGTCGACGCAGATCCGGAGTTGCCCCGGGTCGAGACCGTCGTTTCCTTCTTCGAATTCGTCTATCGATGTGATTATTTCCTTGCCGAGCGCGCTCAGGAGCCGACTGTCGACGACCGACTCCTCGAAACAGGGATCCGCAGTTGGTTCCTCAACCTGCTTGAAGATGACCCTCGTATCGTCGCTGGCACCGTCAGAGAAGCGTTCGCGGGCGTCGTATCCATCCGTGAAAACGAGCAGTCGATGTCGGGGGTCGTCGCTGGCGTCACCGAGCAGACGGCGGCAGGCGAGGACGTGGGAATCCTGGCACTCGTTACCCACCAATAGAATGTTGCTCCCCTCCCGTTTCAGCGCCGCTAGTTCCTGAGAGAAAGCCGTACTCTCCGGAACACCCCCACCATGCTCGGTGTGCATTCTTTCAGTAAATAGAGAACAGGATACAATAAATATTGCGGCCAAATTTTTTATCGGAATGTCTATGCTCGATGGCTTTCTGGAATTCTTCAGATACGACTTAAATCTGCTTGGACTGTATTAGTTGGCGAGCGGGATCCGGTTCAAATCGTGGAAACAGGCAATGGCTGCCGCTGTCAAGCGATTTCGAAGGAGTGGGGCCGAGACCCGGGGAAACGGCCGTTTCCGAGGCTGTAGACGCGCACCGACCAGTCGGTTTTTGGCAGTGCCGACCGAAGCAAGCGTATGAGCGATGCGACGCCCGACGACGACATCGCCCGGGCAGCCGAAGATCTGGCTGACGCCCTCCGCGAACTCAGAACTGACGTGGAGCCGCCCCGCGGTCCGCTGGGGCTCCCCCGTCCGCCCCGTCCCGGTGAAGTACTCCAGTTCGCTGACGAGGCGGCTCTCCCCGCCGTCATCGCCGTTCTGGAGGCGAACATCCGGATCCTCGAGGCGTTTCAGCAGGCGATCCGGCTGGCACGAACAGGCGAGAACGCCCGCCAGCGCGGTACCGAGGCCCGCAACCGCGCGGCTGACCTCAGTCAGTCCACGCTCGAACGGGTCGATAGCGCGCTCGCCGACCTCCAGACTGCAATCGAGTCGGGGGAACTCCCCGAGGATTCGCCCGCCCGTCCCGTCCTCGAAGACGCCCGCAACCTCCGCGCCGAGATAGACCGTCGCCTCCGCGAGGCGACCGAGGAGGACCACAGACTCGACGAGTACGAGGACACGGACACGGACGCAGACGACGAGGAACTCGACCAAGGAGTCAAGGTCGATGTCGACGCCGAACTAGACTCCTTGCGCGACCAGTATCGAGACGACGGCGGGGAAGACGGGAACGGCGATCAGGGCGAGGACGGCGAGGAGTAATCGGAGCGATCAGCCGGCAGGGGCATCGATAGTCCCGACCTGAATGTTCCAGAGGGTAGCGTATGCACCGTCGTGTTCGAGCAGTTCCTCGTGCGTGCCCCGCTCGACGATCTCGCCGTCGTCGAGCACGAGGATACGGTCGGCCGTCCGCACCGTCGATAACCGGTGTGCGACTACGAACGTCGTGCGGTCTTCGACGAGTTCTCTGAGCCGTTCTTGGACGATCCGTTCGGTCCCCGTGTCGACGTGGCTGGTCGCCTCGTCGAGGACGAGTATCTTTGGGTCGGAAACGACGGCGCGTGCGATGGCGATACGCTGTCGCTGACCGCCCGAGAGCTTCACGCCGCGATCGCCGACCTCGGTGTCGTAGCCAGCGGGTAACGCCTTGATGTCGTCGTGAACGCCTGCCAGACGCGCCGCCTCGCGGACCCGCTTGTCGGACACGTCGTCATCAGCGCCGTACGCGACGTTGTACCGGACGGTACCGTTGAACAGAAACGAGTCCTGGTTTACGTACCCGACGGCGTCCCGGAGACGCCGCCCCGGAACGTTCCGGACGGGTTCGCGATCCACGGACACGGTTCCGCGGTCGGGGTCGTACAGTCCGAGCAGGAGCTTCACGACCGTAGATTTCCCCGCGCCAGTCGCGCCGACGATCCCGACTGTCTCCCCGGGATCGACGCCGAAACGGACGTCCTCGACCGCAGGCTGGTCGTCGTCCGAGTAGCGGAACGTCACGCCCTCGAAGCGAACGCGACCGTCCTCGACCGCAGGCTGGTCGTCGTCCGAGTAGCGGAACGTCACGCCCTCGAAGCGAACGCGACCGTCCTCGACCGCTGCGGAGTCATCCCCAGGGCTTCCGTCCTCACTCTCGCGGGCGTCCGTTCGGCGTTCGTCGCCGTCGCGCTCCCCGCCGCTCGTGAGGCCGTCGATACGTTTTGCGGCCGCTTTCGCGGATTTGTACCCGTCGATGACTCCACTGAGGTTCTTCAGCGGGAGCGTGACTCGCTCCATGTAGAACAGAAACGGGACGAGTTCGCCGGCGGTCAGCGGCCCCGAGAACACGAACGGCGGCTCCACGAGTATCCAGTAGATCCCGATAGAGAGCGTCGCGAGCAACCACGCGCCCGCGACGAGTCGGTTCAGGGGCGCTTGCCGGACCGCCAGTCGCTTGGCCCGGAAGCGCGCACGGAAGTGGTTCAGCGAGGCGTCTTCGACGCGGTCGCGCTCGTGGTCCTCCGCGGTGAACGCCTTCACGACGCCGACGCCGTCGAGGCTGGTTTCGAGGTGCGCGTTCAACCCGCCGCGCTCTCTTCTGACGGCGTCCTGTAGCGGTTCGAGCCTCCGCGCGAACCGATAGTTGATTGCCGCGACCAGCGGGCCGGACGCAAGCACGAAGACCGCGAGCTGCCAGTTCAGCACGGACATGTAGACGAGCGCGGCGACGAGCGTGACGGCGATCCAGACTGCCGCGCCGAGCAACACCGTGAAAAACGTCTCAAGCTGGTTGACGTCGTCGTTCAGCGCGCTCATGACGTCACCAGTGCGGTGAGTGTCGAAGTAGTCGAGCCCGCGGTCCAGGGAAGCGTCGAAGGTGTCGACGCGGATCCGGTGGAGGAGCCGCTGGGCGAACACGCCGGAACTGAACTCCGCGAGGGAGCCGCCGAGGACGGTCACGGCGTTTACCGCGAACAGCAGCGCACCGACGAACACGAGCATTGGGAGCGGGTCCGAGGGCGTCCAGGCGTCGGGGAGTAACGGCAGCGCGAGCGGCTGGCCGTTGAACAGCGCGTCGATGGCGAGTCCGACGATGAAGACATCCGCGAACCCGATGAACGATTTCGCGGCGTCGAACCCGACGCCGGCCGCAAGATAGTGGCTATCCGCTCGGCCGTACCGGCGTATGAGTCTCAGTAGCGGGTAGTCGGCGGACGCATCGTCAGCGATGTCGGCGGTCGTGTCGTCCGTCATTTGACCGCCTCCGGTTCGGCTTGCCCGCGAGTATCGTCGGCCCTGGCGGCGGCGATAGCGCCGGTCTGGATGCGCCAGAGCGTCGCGTAGACGCCGCCGACAGCGACGAGGTCGTCGTGGGTACCGCACTCCGCGACCTCCCCGTCGTCGAGGACGAGTATGCGGTCAGCATCCCGAACCGTCGAGAGGCGGTGAGCGATCGCAAACACGGTTCGGTCGCCGGACGACGCCGAGAGGCGTCGCTTGATCGCGGCTTCGGTCTCGTTGTCGACGTGGCTGGTCGCCTCGTCGAAGACGAGTATCTCGGGGTCGTGGTAAAGCGCGCGGGCGATAGCGATGCGCTGTCGCTGCCCGCCCGAGAGGTTCGCCCCGCGCTCCCCGACCTCGGTGTCGTAGCCGTCCGGGAGGTCCGTGACGAACTCGTGGGCGTCGGCCGCCTCCGCCGCCGCGACGACTTCTCGGCGGTCGGGGTCGCGGTCACCGTACGCGACGTTCTCCGCGACGGTGCAGGGGAACAGATACGGCGTCTGACTGACGTACCCGACATGTTCCCGGAGACTCGCAGGGTCAGCGGTCGTGACGTCCTGGCCGTCGACGCACACGGTACCCGCATCCGGCTCGTAGAACCGGAACAACAGCTGTAGAAGGGTAGACTTACCGGCCCCAGTCGGCCCGACGACGCCGACGAACTCCCCCGGTTCGGCGGTGAACGAGACATCGGCGAGCGTCCCGCCGTCCTGCCCGCCCTGGCGGTCAGCGTTCTCGTACGCGAAGCTAACATCGTCGTACTCCACGCGCCCCGCAGTCACGTCTATCTCCGACGCGTCGACGTCCTCGGTTTCGGTGTCGTATCGGAGTACTTCGGCGACGCGCCGGGCGGACGCCTGCGCGCTCTCGACCTTGTCGACGACCTGGACAGCAAGCCGGCGGGTCGGGTCGAGAAACGACTCGGCGTAGATGAGAAACGTGAGCAGGCTGCCCGCAGACAGCTCCGCCGTGAAGAACGCGGGCGGACCGGCGAGTACCCAGTAGCCGCCGAGGAGGAACAGCCCCCAGATGCCGACGGTCCCCGAGAACCACGAGATGCCGTTGTACGCGACGCGGAGTCGGATCGCCGCCCACTTCGACTCCTTGAAGTCGTTCGAGGCGTCGGCGACCCGGGCGCGTTCAGTGGATTCGCCCGTGAACGCTTTCACCGTGCTCAACCCCTGGATCGCGTCTCGGATCCGGGCGTTGACGGCCCCCACGCTCTCGCGGACGGCGTCGTACCGCGGTTCCAGTAACGCGGCGTAGACGCGGGCGGTGGCCACGAGCGCGACCGGCACCACCAAGAGGAGCGCCGCGAGCTGCCAGTTCAAGGCGACCATGAACGCGAACGCGCTAACGAGGCTACCGCCGTACAGCAGACCGTCGCGGCCGCCCGCGAACAGGTCCCCGAGGTTATCGACGTCGTCGTTGACGACGCTCAGGACGTCGCCGCGGTCCCGGTCGTCGTGGAACGGCATCGGTAGCGACGCAGCCGTGTCGTAGACAACGACCCGGATCTCGTGTAGCGTCCGCAGTGAGGCCGTTTCGTACACGAGGCTTCCGTACCACTTGGCGGCGCTCTCCGCGGCGACGGCAGTACCGAGAACGCTCACAGTGAGTACGGCTTGCCCGGCCGGAGCGGCCGGGATCCACGCCGAAGGAACGAATGGAAGCGTGTACGACTGGCTTCCCAGGAGGAGCGCGTCGAGAGCGACACCGACGACGAGCGCCGGGACGCGCTGGAGGAACACCGCCGCGACGAGCAGGCCGATACCGAGCGCAAACCGCCGCCATCGCGGTTTCGCGAACCTGTCGAGGACGTAGCCGACTGGAGACTGCGACTGAGTCATATCTGCGAGGGGTGGTTCCGATACAGCGACTGCATCGAGATAAACGTAATCTGTAGAGCGTTACTGTAAATTATAATACAACTATGACCGTCTGCACTGGCGTTGCGTTCTCCGCGACCGACTTTCGGCCCTCACCACAGATTGATTATCGGCAGGGCTGAGAACTGGAACATGTTCGACGAACCGCCGGCCGAAGACGACTCTGTGACCGTCGAACGGCGGTCGCCGGAGGACGTGTTCGGCCTGCTCGGGAACGGCGTGCGCATCGAAATACTCCGCGTGCTCGGCGAAACGCCCGAGAAACCGCTGTCGTTCTCGGAACTCCGGGAGCGGGCGGACATCGACGATAGCGGGAACTTCAACTACCACCTGGAGAAGCTACTCGGCTCTTTCGTCCGGAAAGACGGCGACTACGAACTCACGCACGCCGGCGAGCAGATCGTCGGTGCGATGCTCGCGGGAACCTATACCGCTGACGCGACTGTCGACGCGATCCCGCTGGACTGGGACTGCCTTCTGTGCGGCGGCGCGATGGTCGCGGAGTACTTCAGAGAGCGCGCTCGCATTCACTGTCGAGCGTGCGAGAAGGGTGCCGTGTTCCCGTTCCCGCCAGGGAGTCTCGACCAGTTCGACCGCGACGAACTCCCGGTGGCGTTCGCGCGGTGGCTACGTCACCTCGTCCAACAGACCACCGCCGGGTTCTGTCACGTCTGTGCGGGCCGCGTGGACGGGAGACTCGAACGGCATCCCGGGGGTACTGAGTCCGACCCGAAGCCCACACAGATCACCTTCGAATGCCGGCAGTGCGGCGGGGGAATGCGGTTCTCCGGTTCGACCCTGGTGACCCATCATCCTGAGGTGGAGGGGTTCTTCTTGGACCACGGCCTCGACCTGCTCTCCGGGCACCCGTCCCGAGCGTGGAGTCGCCTCGACCGCTTCGACTCGCAGATCGTCGCGAACGACCCGCCGAGGGTGGAGATCATCTTCGCGCACGAGGGCGAAACCATCACCGCCGAAATCGCGCCGGACGCGACGGTTCGAAACGTGCAGCGTCACACCACCGACCGGTGAAGAGAGATCCGATAAAACGGTCCTCAGACCGGTTCGAACCTGACTCGCTTTGAACCGTGAAAGGACCGATAAAACGGTCCTCAGACCGGTTCAAAGCGATACCCGTCCCACTCCTGGCTCTCCGGCTCCCGGATGCCTGCGTCGGGGTCGCGGACCTCGTCGACGTAGACGGGTTCGACCGTATCGCCGGTCTCTATCTCGTCCGTCGTCGCCCCGCCGAGCGCGCGGACGGAATCGTCGTCCAGTTCGAACTCGACGATAGCGAGCGTGTTGGGTTCGCGGACGCCCGGCGGCGTCGCGGTGCTTTTCGTCCACGTGACGACCTCCGCAGTTCGGTCGCTGAGGTCGACCGTCTCGACCTGTTTCTCGCCGCACTCCGGGCAGCGAGTGTGGCCCGGATACGTTACGTGGCCGTTCGGACAGCGGTGTGCGTTCAGGCTCATGCTTGCTCCAGAATAGTCGTGGTGACGCAGTTGCCGAACCCGCCGACGTTGCAGGCGAGACCCACGTCAGCCTCGACCTGCCGCGGTCCGGCGTTGCCGGTCATCTGCTTGTGTATCTCGTATATCTGTGCGACGCCGCTGGCACCGAGCGGATGGCCCTTCGACTTCAGCCCACCCGAGGTGTTGATCGGGAGTTCGCCGTTTTTCTCCGTTTCCCCCGCCTCGACCGCCGTCCACGCCTCGCCCGGTTCGGCGAAGCCGAGCCCCTCCATCTGGAGGAACTCCAGGATGGTGAACATGTCGTGGAGTTCCGCAACGTCGATATCCTCCGGGTCGCGGCCAGCCATCTCGTAAGCCTCTCGCCCGCTCTCGACGACGCCGCCCATCGTCGTCGGGTCGTCGCGTTCGTGGACGACGTGGGTGTCAGTCGCGCCCGCGACGCCGGTAATGACGGAGTAGTCGTCGGTGTACTCCGCCGCGACGGACTCGGGACAGAGCAAGAGAGCGGCGCTGCCGTCCGTGATCGGACAGAAGTCGTAGAGCCGGAGCGGGTCGGCGATGATCGGCGACTCCAGAACCGTCTCCAGGTCGACCTCCTTCCGGAACTGCGCGTGCGGATTGTCGAGGCCGTTCTCGTGGTTCTTGACGGCGACCTTGGCCAGAGATTCGCGCGGCGCGTCGTACTTCTCCAGGTAGTGTCGCGCGGTCATCCCGGCGAAACTCGGGAGCGTGACACCGTGTTTGTACTCGACCGGGTGGGTCAGCGACGCGATGACGTCGGTCGCCTCCGCCGTTGTCTTGTGGGTCATCTTCTCCCCGCCGACGAGCATGGTGAGGTCGCTCGCGCCGCTTGCGACCGACTGCCAGGCGGCGTAGGTTCCCGCGCCGCCGCTGGAACTCGTCTGGTCGACACGCTGGGTGTAGGCGGGCATCGCACCGAGGTCGTGAGCGAGGGCGTTCGGGACGCCAGTCATCCCCTCGAACTCCCCGCTCGCCATGTTCGACACGTACAGATGGTCGAGGTCGTCGCCCTCGACCCCCGCGTCGTCCAGACACGCTTCCCCCGCCTGCGCGAGCAACTCGCGGATCCAGGCGTCGCGTTGCCCGAACTGGGTCATCGACGCGCCGATTATCGCTACGCGTTCCATACACGAACGCTCACGGGGCAATGATTTATATGTCGGTGATGACGCAGACGTTCGCGGAACAGCTAGATATGAAAGAAAGATATGAAAGAAGAGAACGGGCCGGGAGCGCGGCGCGAGGCGGTGCGCCGAGTGCCGTGCGACTCGGGGGAGGGCAGGCCGTCATCGAGCAGTGGATCTGCGAGTGAGTGTAGCGAACGAGCGGCCTTTTTTGCTCGACATTTTTGCGAGAGTGATGCACCGAAGCCGCACCCGAGCGCGAAAAAAGTCGTGTTACAGATCCATCCCGCCGTTGACATCGAGCACCTCGCCGGTGATGTACGAGGAATCCTCGTCGGCGAGGAAACAGACAGTGGCGGCGATGTCCTCTATCTCGGCGAAGCGGCCAAGCGGGATCTCGGCGATGATCTTCTCCTGAACGTCGTCCGGAACGGTTTCTAACATATCGGTGCGCGTGAACCCGGGAGCGACGCAGTTCGCGGTGGAGCCGCCGTTGGCAAGTTCCAGCGCCATGGTGCGCGTAAAGCCGAACAGGCCGCTTTTTGCGGTGGCGTAGTTCGCCTGTCCGAAGTTACCCTGCTTGCCGACGATGCTAGAAATATTGATCAGTCTGCCCTCGTCGGCGTTCCAGATGTCGTCGTAAAACGCCTGCGTGCAGTTGAACGTCCCGCCGAGGTTGACGTTCATCACCTGGTCCCACTCGTCGCGAGACATCTTGGTGAAGCGAGTGTCTTTGGTGATACCGGCGTTGTTTACGAGCACGTCTAGGGGGCCGAACGCCTCGTGGACGGTCTCGCGCATCGCGTCGACCTCGTCGCGGTCCGTGACGTCCGCCTGTACGGCGATAGCGTCGCCGCCGGACTCCTTGATCGCGTCGACAGCCTCTACCGCGGACGCCTCGGACGATCGGTAGTTGACGACGACGTTCGCGCCCTCCTTGCCGAAATGTTCAGCGATACCGCGGCCGATTCCTCGCCCCGATCCAGTGATCAAACACGTGCGGTCGTCCATTGACATGGTTGGAAACGGTAGGGGCGGCCAGGTCGGTCGAATCGGTCCGAAACCGCTGGCCACGCCCGACTCTAGTTGCACAGTCAACCAGTCTACGTATAAGGATTCCCCCAACTGGGACGAAAAATGAGGCGAAGCTACTGCCCGTCGGTCAGGGACTGCGCCTGATCGATCCAGTCTTCGAGATTGCTAACTGGCACGGCCGCGTCGGCAGCGACGTCCTCGACAGCCGCCGCAGCGAGGTCGGCGACGGTCTCGACGCCGGCCCCACGGAGTTCGTCGGCGTAGGACGGGCCGACGCCCTCGATGTCTTCGAGAGTCGACGACGACTCGACGTGTGTACCGTCCGATGCGATGTCCTCAGCCTCGGTTTCGTCTCTGTCGACGTCCTCCGCGAGGGCGGCGTCCGGTTCCTCGGGGTCGGTCGTCGCTTCGGCGCTTGTCTCTTCGCCGTTGACGACTTCCTCGACGGCCTCCTCGTCGACGTGCATCTCACCCGGTTCCGCGGGTTCGTCCTGAATGTCTTCCTCGCCGAGTTCCGTTATCTCTTCGTCTGAGCGCTCCTCGCCGGGGAGGTCCTCCTCGACCTGCGAGCGCTCCTCGAACCACTCGCAGACGTCGGGCCAGAGTTCGGCGTGCGAACTCGAAGAGACGGACATCCCGATGTGACCCGTCGGGAACTCCATCGTCGTGACGTCGTCGCTCGGGATGACGTCGTTGAACGGTTTGGAGGCCTGCGGCGGGATAAGGTGGTCGTACTCGGCGACTATCTGCAACACGGGCATCTCGATGTTGTCGATGTCGACGTGTTTCCCGTCCAGATAGAGTTCGTTCTCGTACAGCTTGTTCTGCTGGTACACGTCGCTCAGGAACTGGTTGTACGTCTCGCCCGCGACGTCGATACCGTCGCCGAGCCACTCCTCCATCCGGGCGAAGTTCTCGACGAAGTCCTCGTCCTCGATGTTCTCGTAGAGGCGGACGTACTTCGTGATTCCGTTCGCTATCGGGTCCATCAGCGCGAATCCGACGTCTAGGAACTCAGCGGGGACGTTATCGAACGTTTCAGTCACCTTCTCCGGGTCGTAGTAGTCCTCGGCACCCCACAGTTCGAGGACGCCGCCGTCGCCTGCGAAACAGAGACCGGCGGCCATCAGCCCGAGGTTACGGACCTTCTCGGGGTGGAGCGCGGAGTACATGACGCTCATCGTACCGCCCATGCAGTAGCCGAGGATGTTGATGCTGTCTTGGCCGGAGCGGTCGCGAACCTCGTCGACGCAGTTGTCGATGTAGCGGTTTACGTAATCGTCGAGCGTGAGCGAGGCGTCCATCTTCGACGGCTCGCCCCAGTCGATGAGGTAGACGTCGTACCCGTTGTCCAAAAGCGTCTGGACGACCGACCTGTCGGGCTGGAGGTCGAGGATGTACGGCCGGTTGATCAGCGCGTACACGATGAGGATCGGAACGTCGTGTTGCTCCTCGGTCCTCGACTCGTAGTGGTACAGCTTGAGCTTGTTCTCCTCGTAGACGACCTCCTTCGGCGTCTGGCCGACGTCGACGTCGGAGAGCGTTTCGCCCGCTTCGGGCGCAGACCTCGCCTTCTCGACGACCTCGGTGGCGTTCTCCCAGGCTTTGCGCTGGAGATCGATCGCGTCGGCGTAGGGGTTCATCATTCGAGTTCCTCGATGATGCGGTCGAGTTTCTGCTCGACTGCGTGCTGGCGGCGTTCGAGTTCGACCAGTCGCTCGCCTATCTCGACGATATCGCCCTCGGTGGCGAAGCCGAGGTCGTGGAGCGTGGACTCGGCGGCCTCGTCGGCCTGCTGGCGGATGTCGAGCGCCTGTTGCACTGATTCGCCGGTCGCGGCGGCGAAGGCCGTCGTACTCATCGCTTCCTTGAACGCCTCGTTGGCGGTGTTGAGCCAGATGTCTCGGAACTCTTCGACCTCGACGTCCTCGCCCTGTGCGGAGTCGTTGACGCGGTCGACCATCTGCTGGGCGGCGTCCATCCAGGCTTCGTAGGCGCGGGCGTAGCCTTTGACGCCCTCCGTCATCTCGTCGTCGTCGATGCTCGTTTCGAGCGTCTCGGTCCAGGATTCGACGAACTCGGCCTGTGCTTCGACGTTCTGCTCGAAGGCGTCCATGAACTGCTCGTTCATCTGCTCGACGAAGCTGTTCCAGTTCTGTGCGGCCGCATCGGGGGTGTATGAGTCTGTCATGTTGGAAAGAACGGGGTCGTCGGTGAAAAGGGTCGCTTCTAGTTCGCCGCGACGTCGAAGTCGTCGGCGACGCCCTCGACGTTGTTCTCGACTTCTTCGTGAGCGTCGAGGAAGGTGTCGAAGGTGGTGTCGACGGCTTCGGTGTAGTTGTCGGCGTACTCGTCGAACGCGGCGACGCTTTCGTCGACGATGTCGTCGAAGGAGTCCCAGGCGTCAGCCTGAACCTCGTCGGCGGATTCGAAACCGTCGTCGATCATCTGACGCAGGTCGTCGAACTGCGCGGCGTCTTCGGGCGCAGCGTCCTCGGGGACGGCAGCCTCGACGGCGTCGAGGTACGCGTGGGCGGCTTCCTGGCTCATCTGGTTGGTCTGGCTCTGGAGCGCCTGAACGGTGTCGAGGTTCTCGGCGAGCGTCTGGAACGCGGTCCGCTGTGCCTCGACGGCGTCGTGGGTGGCCTGCTGGGTCTGTTCGACGGCGGTGCGCTGGAATTCGAACGCGGTCTGGATGGGGTTGTTGTTACTCATTGGTATCACTTCGGTTGCGTTTAACGGGGACGACGACTGTCTGCACGATGTCGCCCTCCTGGATGTCGAGGGCTTCGCGCTCTGCATCGGGAATGCTGATCCGGCCGCCGCTCTGGACACGTGTCTTGAACGTCGCCGTTCCCATGCTCATCGGCCCGAGATCGGCCGCTCCGGTGACTCCACCGGCGTTTGCCGAGAGGAACTGCTCGAACAGTTCCTGTTGGGATTCGGCGGCGTGTTCACTCGCTTGTTGCATCTGCCGTGCGAACGCGGCGGGCGACCAGGGCATTCCGTTGCGGTCGTCGTCGTCCTCCGTCATCGACAGTACGTACTACGCCACTCTACATAAGAGTTCCGCTGAATACCATCTGATACCATCCAATACCAATGGAGACCATAGAACGTGGACTTACGTCGGAGAGGGGGTTAAGGCGCGTGTAGGATCCATCGGGTCGTATTTCGGTTTGATTATCGTGCTGAACAGCCAAAGAAGTCTTAACAGTTAACCGCAAAGGGGGATTTGTCCATGAGCGATCATTCGCAGGAATTGACAACCCCGCTGTCGACGATGACGAACGCGTGGGCCCAGATGACGGGTTCGTTTTTCAAGAGTGCTGCGGCGGCTAACACTGCAGCCCTCACAGCGTTCGACGCTGACAGAAAGGTCGACGCCGACGAGACGAACCGGCGGCCAGCATCCGTTTCGTCCGTCGAATATGACGAGGCCGATTGGGAGTCCGAGCGCTCCGTAGAGAACGCCGCGGACATCACGGTCGGCGACACGGTACGCTTCTCGAAGGAAGTCGACGACGACGACGTTCACGATTTCGCACGCGCGAGCGGAGATACGAACCGACTCCACCTCGACGAAGAGTTCGCCGAGACGACGCGGTTCGGCGGACGCATCGCACACGGGACCCTCGTGTCCGGACTCATCAGCGCTGCACTGGCACGACTCCCCGGCCTGACGATCTATCTATCGCAGGACCTCGAGTTTACGGGGCCGGTGAACATCGGTGACCGGATAACCGCGACCGTCGAAATCATCGAGGACCTGGGGGACAACCAGTTCCGACTGTCGACGATCATCACCGACGAGAACCAGGAGAAAAACGTCATCGAGGGCGAAGCCGTCGTCCTCATCGACGACTTGCCCGAAGACCGATAAGGCCGATTCTCCGCGGCCGGTCCGTCGCGGGAAGCGTCGACCCGAGATGATCAGTTATTTTAGGCTGGCCTAAAGAGTTCGTCGTAACTGATGAACGGCGACATCTGCGTTATCGTCCCGACTATCCGCGAGTACGAGTGCATGCGGGCGTACTTCGAGAACGCCCGGGACCACGGGTTCGATCTCGACCGGCTTCACGTGTTGCTCGTCACGGAGGACTTCTGTGACACGGCGGAGATGGAGGCAATGCTCGACGACGAAGGCGTTTCAGGCGAAGTGTTCGACGGGACCCGCCGCGACCAGTGGTACGAGTCCCGGGGCATCGCGGAGTACTCGCATCTCGTCCCCGCGGCGAGTCACGCGGAGACGAGTTTCGGACTGCTTTACATGTGGGCCAACGATTTCGACTACGGCTTTTTCATCGACGACGACACGCTCCCCCACGAGGACGACGATTTCTTCGGCCGCCACCTGACGAACCTGGCGTACGAAGGCGAGATAGAGTCGGTCGCCTCCGACGAGCGGTGGGTAAACGTCCTCTATCAGAACTTCGACGAACACGGTCTCTACCCCCGCGGCTACCCCTACTCCGCGATGGACGAGACGGTCGAAACTGACACCGCCGAGATAGCCCGCGGCGAGGTCGTCGCCTCGCAGGGCCTCTGGACGAATGTTCCCGACCTCGACGCGGTCCGCATTCTGATGGACGGCGACCTTCGGGGACAGGCCCAGACGCGCACGAGCGCGGAGGACTACGGAAGCGATTTCGTCGCGGCACGAGGGAACTACCTCACGGTCTGCTCGATGAACCTCGCCTTCCGCCGGGAAGTCGTCCCCGCGTTCTACCAGTGTCCGATGGACGAGAATCCCTGGAACGTTGGACGCTTCGACGACATCTGGAGCGGCGTCTTCCTCAAGCGCGCCTGCGACGCTCTCGGCAAGCGGATCTACAACGGCGCACCGCTTTGCGAACACAACAAGGCACCGCGCAGTACGTTCGACGACCTGAACAACGAGGTGCCCGGCCTCGAACTGAACGAACACCTCTGGACGGTCGTCGACGAGGTTGGCGACGACGCCGAGTCGTACGCCGACGCCTTCGACGCGATGGCGACCGCACTCGCCGAGGGCGACTGGGACGAGTACGAGAACGGCGAGTTCTTCACCCACGTCGGCGAGTACATGCGCGATTGGCTTGACTGCCTGAACGCCCTCGATCCGCTGGACGCACAGGCCCCGACTCCGGCCACCGCCGACGACTGAGGATCGGTAGGTATATATGATTTAGGCCGGCCTAAATCTATGTATGAACGGACACGACGGAGCCGACGGTCGAACGACGAACCGGCGCCGGTTCCTCGCCGGCACCGGGGCCGCAGGGATGGCGTCTCTCGCCGGGTGTAGCGCCGCTCTCGATCTTCTCTCGGGTGACGAGGACAGTAGCGGCGACGACGAACCTGGACTGATCGGATCCGGGCGCGAGGGACGGGACGCGCCGGGCGGTACGCCGATGAGCGAGATGCCCGACCTGAGCGGGACGCTGACGCTATACTCCGGCCGCGGAGAGCCGCTCGTCGGAGAACTCATCTCCCACATCGTCGATACGTACGACGACTTCGAGATCGAACCTCGTTACAACAGTTCGACGGACCTGGTGAACCAGATCCGCCAAGAGGGTGAGGCGAGCCCCGCCGACGTCTTCTTCTCGGTCAACGCCGGTGCGTTGGGTCTTCTCGCCGACGAGAACCTTGCCGCGACGCTCCCCGACGACGTGGCCGGGAAAGTCGACAGCGTGTACCGCGACGACGACGACCAGTGGGTCGGTACATCCGGTCGCGCACGGACGATCCCGTACAACACGAACCAGTTCTCCGAGAGCGACATCCCGGACGACATCTTCGCGTTTCCGGACGCCGACCAGTTCCAGGACACGATGGGTTGGGCCCCCTCTTACGGGTCGTTTCAGGCGTTCGTCACGGCAATGCGGATCCTCAACGGCGAGGACGAAGCGAGGTCCTGGCTAGAGGGGATGATCGACCAAGGTGTCGAACCGTACTCCGACGAGTTCACCGTCGCGCGCCGCATCGCCGACGGCGAACTCGGCGCGGGGTTCACGAACCACTACTACATCCAACGCGTGGTCGACAACCGCGACGATCCGCCGATAGCGACGGCCTTCACCGAGGGCGATGCCGGCACCATCTTCAACGTCGCGGGCGCGGCGGTCGTCAGCGCCACCGACCAGTCAGATCTCGCTGCGAACTTCATCCGACACCTCCTGTCGGCCGAAGCCCAGGAGTACTTCGCCGTTCGGACGTTCGAATACCCGCTGATCGCCGAGGTTGAACCCGTCGGGGAACTCCCGACTATCGACGAGTTGAACCCGCCGGAGTTAGACCTGACACGACTATCAGAGATCGGTCCCACCCTCGACCTGATGCGCGAGGCCGGGATCGACGTGTAACGTCATCATGGAAACGGACAACGGCACGACCACGACCGACGATCCGACCGACTCCGGGCGTTCGGCGTCCTCGCGACCGGTCGGACTGACACTGCTTTCTGGGGCGATCGCCGCGGCCACCGTGCTCCCGCTGTACTGGTTGTTCGACACCGCATTCCGGGCCTCGAAGCCGGTCCAGTTGGGTGACCCCACGACCTGGCTCGGTGTTCTGGACCCGCTCTCGCTGTTGCTCGAACCAGCGTCGATACAGGTTCTAACAAACAGCGTTCTCCTCGTGGTCTGTGTGACGGCCGCGTCCGTCCTCATCTCCGTCCCCTTAGCGTATCTCACCGTTCGGACGGACCTCCCGTTCCGACGGTTTTTCACTATCGCCGTCATGCTGCCACTGGTCATTCCGAGTTACATCGGCGCGTTCGCCTTCGTCTCGGTGTTTTCGCCGAAGGGGCAAGTGCAGTCGCTTCTCGCCCCTCTCGGTGTGGAGGAGCTCCCCGGGATCTACGGTCTGGAGGGTACGGTGCTCGTGCTGACGCTGTACACCTACCCATACGTGTACATCACGTCCCGCGCGGCGCTGAAGACGCTCGACACGAGTCTCGTCGACGCTGCACGGACCCTCCGACACAGTCGGTGGGAGGCGTTCAAGCGCGTCGTCGTCCCCCAGATCCGGCCCGCTGTCGCCGCCGGGTCGCTACTCACCGCGCTGTACACGCTGTCCGATTTCGGCACGCCGCAGATCATGCGGTACCACGTGTTCACGCGTATCATCTACACCCGCTGGGCGGACAGCGCCGAGTTCGTGTCCGTGCTGTCGCTCCAGTTGCTCGCAGTAACTGTACTCATCCTCGCCGTCGAATCCAGAGTTCGCGGCGACGATACGCTTCACAGCAGTCGGGGCGGGCAGGCCGCCAGCCGAGTGAGACTCGGCCGGTGGCGGTGGCCCGTCCTCGCCTTTCCGCTTGCCGTCGTCGGACTCGCACTGGTTGTTCCTATCGGGACGCTCGGCATGTGGCTGCTCCGCGGCAGTGCCACGGGGAGCGGCGTTCCCTTCGAATTGGAGTACGTCGCTAACTCCATTGACGTGTCGCTCGCCGCCGCGCTGATCGCGACGCTCGCCGGCATTCCAGTCGCGTACCTGTCGGCGCGATACGACACCCGTCTCGGCGACCTGTTCGAACGCGTGACCTACGTCGGTTACGCGGTGCCGGGCGTCGTGATGGGGCTCGCACTCGTCTTCCTCGGTATCAACCTCTTTCCGGACCTGTATCTCACGCTCCCGCTTCTCATCTTCGCGTACGTCGTTCGCTTCCTACCCCAGTCCGTCGGATCGACCCGGGCCTCGTTCCTGCAGGTCAATCCCGCACTTCCGGAGGCGGCCCGGACGCTCGGACGGAGTTCCGTCGGCGCGTTCCGCGCGGTGACGCTCCCGCTCGCCGCGCCCGGACTGCTCGGCGGCGCGGCGCTGGTCTTTCTCACGACGATGAAGGAGTTACCGGCAACACTGATGCTGCAACCACACGGTTACAAAACCCTCGTCACCTACATCTGGCAGATGCAAGAAGACGGCTACTACGGCGACGCCGCGGTCCCCGCGCTCGTGCTCGTCGCCATCTCGGCGCTCTCTATCTTCGTGATAATCTCACAGGAGGGGTACGATGTCAAATAGCACGTTCACGCAGGGGTCGTCCGAAACTGAGGGGACGAGTCAACCGAATTCGACGGCGGAGACGGTTCTCGAACTCGACGGCGTCTGCAAGACTTACGGCGACGAACGGGTGATAGACGACCTGTCGCTGTCGGTCACCGACGGTGAGATACTGACGCTCCTGGGTCCGTCGGGATGTGGCAAGACGACGACGCTCCGCCTCATCGCCGGGCTTGAACGGCCGGACAGCGGCGAAGTTCTCCTCGATGGCGCACCAGTGGCGGGCAACGGCGACTTCGTCGCGCCCGAACAGCGAGGCGTCGGCGTCGTGTTCCAGGAGTTCGCGCTGTTTCCCCACATGACCGCCGAAGAGAACATCGCCTTCGGCCTGAAGGACGCCCCGGAGAGCGAACGCGAGGACCGCGTCGACGAGATGCTCGACCTCGTCGGCCTCGACGCCCACCGCGACAGCCATCCCGACGAACTCTCCGGCGGCCAGCAACAGCGCGTCGCGCTCGCCCGGTCGCTCGCCCCCGAACCCGAGATGCTCCTGCTCGACGAGCCGTTCTCGAACCTCGACGTCGACCTCCGCGTCGAGATGCGCGAGGAGGTCCGGCGGATCCTGAAAGACGCCGGCGTCACGGCCATCTCTGTCACGCACGACCAGGAGGAGGCGCTCTCGATAAGCGACCGCGTCGCGGTGATGAACGACGGGCGGATCGAGCAGATCGACCGCCCCGAACAGGTGTTCCAACACCCCGAATCCCGCTTCGTCGCCGGTTTCCTCGGTCACGCGAGTTTCCTCTCCGGATTCGTCACCGGCGACGAGGTGGAGACGGGACTCGGGACGCTCTCTCGCGACCGCATCCACGGCCTCGCCGAGGAGTACGACGGGACGAAGCTAGACGTTCTCGCCCGACCCGACGACCTCACGGCGTCACCCGCGCCCGGCGACCAGTCCGACGGCGAGGTTGTCCACCGCAGATATCTGGGACCGACGGTGCTGTACCGCGTCGAACTGGACAACGGCGACGTGTTAGAGTGCATGCACGACCACACCGACCAGGTCGCCGTCGGCACGCGGGTGGCGGTCGAACTCGATGCGAACCACGACCTGGCCTGGTTCCCGGCCTCACAACGCTGATGTCGCCCGCGAGCGGCTTCCGCGACCACGTCACCCCGGCGCGGGTCGCGGCGCTGCTCGCGGTGCTAACCGGTGCTGTCGTGTTCCTCGTCGCGAACGAGCTGTTCCCGTATCACTCAAACAACCACGACGAGGGTGTCTATCTTCAGCAGGCCGAGATGCTACTGAACGGGCAGTTGTCTCTCTCTCCGGCAGTCCCGGACGCGGTTCGCCCGTGGTTTTTCGTCGACGACGGCGGGCGGCTCTATCCCAAGTACACCCCCGTCCCCGCCGCCATGTTCGCGACGGCGAAGGCGCTGACCGGCGAGTTCCGCGTCGCTCTCGCCGTCGTCGCCGCTGGAAACGCCGCACTTGCCTACAGTCTCACCGCCGAGGCGTACGACCGACGGACCGGCGTCGTCGCGGTCGTCGCCCTCCTCGGAGCCCCGCTGTTTCTGCTGACTTCGTCCGTGTTCCTCCCGTACGCCCCGACGGCGCTCCTAAACTGGACGTTCGCGCTGGCGTACGTCCGTGCGGTACGGGAACGGAGCGCTCGATACGCCGCGTTGGCGGGCGTCGCGGTCGGCCTGGCGTTTTTCGCCCGGCCGTACACCGCGGTGCTTTTCGCCGCGCCGTTTATCGCCCATGCGTTCCGTACGCTGTACCGGGCCGGGACCCGCGACGAGTGGGATATCCGCGAGTGGGTTCGGCTCGACGCAGTGATCGCGGCCGGTGGACTCGCGTTTGTCGGACTGTCGCTTTCGTACAACGCCGCGATGACGGGGTCAGCGTTCCTGTTCCCGTACGAGGCGTTTGCCCCGCTCGACGGTCTCGGCTTCGGCCACCGGAAGATACTGAGCCACGATCTCCGGTACACGCCGGCGGTTGCGCTCCGTGCGAACGCCTGGGTGCTGTGGTACTTCGCGACGCGGTGGGCGGTCGCCGGACCGATAGGAACGCTCCTGGCGGCGGCTGGCGTCGCGCGCCTCCTCACTTCGCTCCGGCCCAGTCGGCGGTCCCGACGGGAGACCAGCGGCGGCACTCCCGACACCCCGCTGTCTGACCTCGAACTTCGGACCGTTCTCGCGGGGCTGTTCGTCACCGTCGTCGCGGGCAACGTGCTCTTCTGGGGCAACTACAACGTCCTCGCGACGTTCGACGACCCGACTGACGGCCTGATCTCTCATTTCGGACCGTTCTATCACTTCGACCTGCTCCTCCCACTGTCCGCGTTCGCCGCCAGCGCCGCCGTAGGCGGGTGGCGACGACTCCGCTCCGCGGCCGCGAACCGCTTTCCGACGCGATACGCGAAACTATCGCTCCTGCTGGTTCTCGTCGTCACCCTTCCCGCCGTCGGCGTCGCGGAGCGCTCCGTCATCGACGGCCCCGTCGAGCGAAACGCGGCCCACACCGAGAAGTACGAGCGGGCGTACGCGCCGGTCGAGAACGCCGAGTTCGAGAACGCGCTGGTGTTCGTCCCCACACCGTACGGGGACTGGCTCAATCATCCATTCCAGTCGATCCGAAACGGCCCCGATTTCGGCGGCGAGGCCGTGTACGCCCTCGACAGGTCCGCAAGCGGGGACTTCGCGGTAGTCGACGCCTACTCGAACCGTACGCTCTACCGCTACGCGTATCAAGGCGAGTGGACTCCGGACCCGTCTGAGCAGGTCGATCCGAAACTCGAACGCCTTCGAGTCCGCGAAGCGGCGGCGTTCGACGGGGTGATGCGGGTCGGCGTCATCCGCGCGGTCGAATCGGTGACGGTCCGAGTCGAAACCGATGGAACGGTACACGAGTACGCCGTCGACCGGGAACGACTCGGCGACGAACTCGCGGTCGAGTGGGAGCTGACGCCCCGCGGCGTTCGTGCGACCGGTGACAATCTGACCCGGGTCGTCGGCGACGGCGAGTTCGTCCCGGTCGACGGCAGCGAGAACGTCGCAGTGACAGTGACGATGATCCAGCGGGGCGGGGCGTCTATCACCTACCGCGAGGACGTTTCAGTCCGGACGGGCGACGAAACGGTCGAGGTGATCTGGCCGCCCGAACGGTCTGTGTGCAATCTGGTCATGGACTGCGGATCGGAGGGCACCTACCTCCCGGACCGGCCGGAGACGCGCGTCGACGGCGCGAGTATCAACAGTACGCTCCGGCCGAAGGAGGGGGAGGCTGTCGGCGGTCTGTGAACTGGCCTGCCGACCGCGCCGGCAACCCGTCCGACGGCTCATACTGTCGGCTGTAACTTCGGAAAGATAATCGGACCCCCGGGGGTCCGATATTCTTCAAGGGATTACAGCCGACAGTATCAGTTCGAACCGCTCACCCGTCCGCGGGGTCGTACACCCAGATCATGTTGTTGTCGTGGAACCCGGTGTCCTCCCCGATGATGACGCGACCGTCGGGCATCACGACGACGTTATCCGGATTCGCGATAGTGTTCTCGGGGTCCTGGTCGGGCGAGAGCGATAGCTCGCCGAAGCCGAACGCGCCCTCTTCGTCCTGTTGAGGGTTGTACCCGCAGTCCTGGCAGACGGACTCGTTCGAATTCGGGTCGGCGTCGTACGGACAGCCGCCGCAGATGTTGGCGTCCGGACCGCCGGTGACAACTGGCTCCATTCGGTCGACATCGTAGTTCTGTCGTAGCTGCATCCGATAGACGGCTCCGTACTCGTTGCCGCGGAGCTGGATATCTCCCTCGTCGTCCGCCATCGTCTCGCTGACGGCGGACATCGCGACGTACATGTAGTCGCCCGGTTCGGCGTCGGGACGGATGTTGATCCCCTCCATCTTCCGGAACTCGCTCGTGGCACCGGCCACCTCGGCCGCTTTCCGCGATTCGAGGAACGCGACGCGGTCGTCGGCGGCGTTTCCGTTCGCCCAGGCCGTTACCTCGGCGTCGGTGATGTAGCTCGTCTCGCCGTCCGCGTAGTCGGCCTGCGAGATGCCGTCGTATTCGGCCACCCACTCCGCTATCTCGTCGTCCGACGCGTGGCCGAGTTCGACCCACTCCAGGTCGAAGCCGACATCCGCCGGGTCGCCACGACCGTCCTGAGACGCACTGGCGGCGTACAGCGTTCCCGACGAGAGGTCCTGCGCCTCGTCGGCGACGAACTTGTAGAGGTGTTTCCCGGTGCCGTCGGAGCTGGTGTATACGGTTCGCTCGTCGGGCATGACGACGGCGTTTTCGTGGGCGGACCGGCCGATGGCGAACCGCTTTTCCGGCGTCGGGTCCTCGGACTCCGGCTCCGTTATCTCGACGATGTACCCGTATCTGTACGGGTTCGGATAGTGGCCAAGATACTGCTCCAGGCTCTCGACACCGCCGACGTAGTCCCATTCGGGGTCGTTCCAGTGTGCTGTGCTCGTGTGGGCGTAGTTCTCCTCGGAGGTAAGCGGCGTTCCCCACGGCGAGACGGTTCCGAAGCAGTTCACCCACGTTCCCTCCACGTCGCGGAAATCGACGTTCATGGCGTCGACGACAGTCCAGCGGCCACCCTCGCGCCGAACGTGCATCCTGCTTACGGCACCGGGACGAGTCTCCCAGTTGGTGAACAGATACCCTTCGTCACCGGCGTCGTTCGCGGGGATGAACCCGTTGAAATCCGGCGTGTCGGCGTCGGTCAGCGGTTCGCCATCGGGCGTCGTGGGAACGCCGAGCCGTTCGCCGTCGCCGATGTCGTCGCCGCCGTTGCGGAGCACGGAGTGAGTGCCGGCAGCGGTTCTGACCATCTCCGCCGACGAGTCGGACGTCGGCGTCTGCACGCTGCCGAAATCACGCGGCAGGTCGTGGAGAGAGGTGTCCTGAACGACGCCGACGCCCCCGTGTCGGTAGCCCCACCACATGTTGTCGTCGTCCGGGTGTTGCACGTTGAAAAACAGCGTTCCGTCGTCGGTGAGAAAGAGGCCAGTGATCTCAGCACCGCTTGCCGTGGTTGCGAACCGGTTCAGCGTGGGGTCAGTGTCGACCCCTGCAGTGCTGTCACTCCGCGCGCTCGTCACGCCCCATGGTGTACCGAGGACGCCGAGAACCTTCAGTACCTCCCGCCGGCCGAGTTGTAGGTCTCTGGACATCGACATCTCGGGATTCCCGAATAGTACAGGAATAGGTTTATATTAGCCGTACAGCGGGGTACTAGACGGTCTGTATCACTATTGTCCAGTGCATATCGTTTCTTGGGAATGGAACTGTTCGTCGGAGATCCTCCCGATAGAATCACGCCGAGAGGCTCACCGGAACTGCTCTTCGAGGCAGACTTTGACGATGGACTTCGCGATGGCCACGCCGCCCGAGAACGGGTCGAGTTTCGTCTCGCCTTTCCGTTCGCGGTACGCGATGGGCACTTCCTTCACGTCGTATCCTCGCATCAGCGGCCGGATCAGCAGTTCCGCCGAGAGCCCCGTGTTTTCGGTCCACTCGATTGACTCGACCACGTCCCGGCGGTACGCGCGCATCCCCGTCGTCGTGTCGTGGACGCGCTGGCCCATCAGACCGCTCGCGAGCAGGGCAAACGCCTGATTGCCGCGGCGGTTGAGGTCCGGCATCGCGTCGGCACCGTGGTAGAGTCGGTCCCCGCTGACCACGTCGTACCCGTCGTTTATCGCGGCGAGGAACTCCGGCAACTGCTCCATCGGATAGGTGTCGTCGCAGTCAGTGGTGACGACGAGAGGCCGGTCCGGCGTCAGGATGGCTTCGCGGACCGCGACGCCGTACCCTTGCGGGGGTTGTCTGACCACGCGAGCGCCGTGTTCACGCGCTACCTCCGGCGTCTCGTCGTCGGAACTGTCGACACAGACCACCTCGGCGCGTCCGTCCGTCACATCGGCGACGTCGTCGAGCACTGTTCCGATGGCCTCGGCCTCGTTGTACGTCCCCATCACGACGCTCAGGTCGTCGAAGGTGAACTGGTCCTCGCTCCCGTCTCCGTCGTCGCGGTCCCGATCTGCCCGTACACTCATTACTGGCGGTTTCGCTCGGGAGTACTTGAGTTTTTAGGTTTGCCAAAAACAACGGGGATCGACCGTCGCCCAGTTGATGTCGGGAGTCGGCGATCCGAGACTTTGCGGGCGACGGCGTGAAACGCGGAGAAACAGCCGCGATGTGTGAGAACGTATTTCACTCCCGGCTCGATGGACGAAACCATGCCATCAACTCGCCGGGTCACTGCCGCGGCCGGACTCGCCGCGCCCACGCTGGCGCTGGGTTCCATCCTCGTGGCGACGCTTCTTTCGCCGTCGTTCACCTGGAGCGGGGCGGCGCTGTCTGACATGGGGCGGCCGAACGAACCCACGTTTCGACTGTTCAACGGCGGACTCGTCGCCGCCGGCGTCGTCGGACTGCCGTTCGCGTACGCGCTCTACGGCCGGGCGGAAAACGCCGTACAGACCGCGGGTGCGGTCGCGTTCGTCCTCGCGACCGCCTCGATGGGGCTCGTCGGCGTCTTCCACCTCCCGAGAGCGGGCCACGGGATCACCGCTATCGCCCACTACCTCTTCGCCACGGTAACGCTGTGGGTGTGGGGCAGCGGCGAGGCGCTCGCGGGCGACGTTCGACGGGGACTGGCGACCGTCTGGCTCGGCATCGGTCACGTCCTGCTGTGGATCGGCTGGGCCGGACTGCTCGCGCCCGACTGGTTCGCTGGCGCGGAGTTCGCAGGCGCGGCCGTCTTCGGCGTGTGGACGGTCGCCACCGCTCGCCGCCTGCTCCGACAGTAGCCATCGAACGTCACCGCCCGCCCTGTCGCCGGACAGCGGGGCAGTACGTCCGACCAGCAGACCGCACGGCTGGTACGTCCGAACACGACGGGTCTGGGCGACACTGTTACTCGGATTCCGTGACAAGCGCCGTGAACTCGTTGACGTCGGCGTCTATCCCGGCGACGATGACCTCGTCGCCGACCTCGAATCGGAAGCTCGGGGCGAGGTCAGTTATCGTCTCTCCGTCGCGTTCGACCGCGATGACGGTACACCCCGTCCGGTTGCGGATGTCCGCGGCACGGATCGTCTGTCCCGCGATCGCGGGTGCCTCGGTGCGCACGACCTCGACCTGCGTGTCGAGCGAGATGACATCCCTGTCGAGCACTGTCGATGCGAGCATGCGACCGCTGACCGTCGACAGCGCTAGCACGTAGTCCGCGCCGGCCCGGTAGAGTTTCGGAACGCTCTCGTCCTCCTCGGCCCGGCAGACGATCTCGGCGTCCGGATTGAGTTGGTCGACGACGAGAGTCGCAAACGTCGTCGCCGTGTCGCTCCCCAGCGTGATAACCACTGTCGTCGCGTCGGGAACGCCTGCCTCCCGAAGCGTCCGTTCGCTCGTCGCGTCGCCGACCACGTCCGTGAGAGACGTGTCCCGGTGGTCAACGACCGTCGCATCGATGTCGGCTGATGCCAGCACGTCGACAACGGTCGACCCGACCTCACCGGTACCGAGAAGGACGACGTCCGATCGCGACGGCCGGCGGCGCTTCGACCGCGTCAGTCTTCGGAGCGCCTTCAGGTTGGATACGCGTCCCGCGGCAAGGAGGACCGTCCCCTCCGAGAGTTCGGTTTCGGGGGACGGCGGACTTTGGAACTCACCGTGCTCCCAGATACCGACGACGTTCGCCCCAGTCCCCTCCCGGATACCGCTGTCGACCAGTCGCGTGCCGTCGAGAGCGCTGTTTCGCTGGACGATGAGTTCCGCTATCTCGTACTCCTCCGTTACGGCCTCACCGACCCGGGAGTCGACCGTCCGCGTTATCTTGTCGGCGAGGCTCTCGCCGAGGATCCGCTCGGGAGAGAGCACGTGGTCCGCACCGGCGTACCGGTGATACCCCGAGTTTGCGGTATCCTCGACGAGCGTCACCGTCTGTACCTCGTCGTCGACTTCCCGGACGGAGAGGACGATGCTGGCGTTACGTTCGTCGTCGGCGTCCGCGACGACCGCAGTCGCCCCCGAGACGTTCGCGTTCCGGAGCGTCGCGGTCGATTCCGGGTCACCATGAATCACTGACAGTCCCGTCTCGTGGAGTTCCGTCGCCGTCGGTTCGTCCGATTCGACGACGACGTACTCCTGTCCGCGCGTTTCGAGTTCGTCGACGAGCGCCTCTCCGTGAGGCGTGTACTCGCAGACGACGACGTGGTCTGAGAGGTCCTTGACTGCGGTCGGTGCGGCGGTTGCCAGCGTCTCCTCGAACAGCGGGAACACGAACGCCGGGAGCGTCATGAAAATGAGAAACACGCCGGTCAGGTCCATCAGAATGACCAGGACGTTCATCCACGGCGAGGACCAGGGGGCGTCCGACCCGAACCCGGTCGTAGTGAACGTCTCGACGACGACCTGAAGCGAGTGTGGGAACGTCGACGGCCGATTCTCGAAGATCCCCATCCCGAAGTGGTACGCGAGCGCGTACAGGAGGATGATACCCGCCAGTCCGAGGAGATAGAGTATCGTTCGTCGTCGCCAGGTACTCATTCGCACACTCTTTCCCACACAGAGGACAAAAAGGGTTCCGTCGAAGAACTCGCCGATGGAGGGTCAGGTCACCGATTTTCCACCGAACTGGGGGTGGCACGGTCAAAAGGTTGAAATTCGGACCCCCCATAGAGGGATCCATGCATAAGGACGAGCTACTCGAATTACACGAGCAGATGGTGACGATCATGGAGAACGTCGCCGAGCGTGAGGAAGTCGATCCGGAACTGTTCGACCCGTACTATCAGCTAGACGTCGACCCGTCTCACGTTCACAAATCGAAAAGCGAGCACAAACACGCCGTGTTCGTGCTCGGAAACGCGCTCGCAAACGCGATGAGCGAAGACGAGTTCTCCTCCGCGGGCCGTATCGGTAAGCGCATGGAGGAACTCGCCGACGACGCCGAACAGAAGATCTGAGGCGAGTAGTTCGGTCGGCGGTAGCTTCTAGCCGCTCGCAGGTCCACCTCTGACCTGTCACGGCGGGACACATTCTCTGCTAGCGGCGGAAAGTATATGTTTCGCATGTGGCTTTTGCCATGCATGAAAACGCGCACGGAGGAGCGGGTGGATGACTGGAGTACCCGTCCGACAACGACGGGGTACGATGGGTTACGAGACCTCGCGGACGACGGATTCTCGGGTGCGGTGCGCGCGCGCGGCACGTGGTTATTCATGCTAAACGGCCGCATCGTGGGGGTGTTCGAGGGGGAGATAGAGGACTTCGAGTCTGCATCTGCGACACCGTACAAGGCACCGGATCCCTCTCTCCCGCTTCTGTTTACCATGCTCGAAAAGGGCGGCGAACAGCAGGCCAAATACTACACGGAGGACACGCCCGTGGCCGAGGCCGACGGAACGCTCTCTTCCGGTTCGTTCACCGGCTACATCGAACTCAGCGAGAACGTTCTGAGCGGCGACTACTACGTCGTCTACTACGGCGGACGCTCGATGAAATGCGCGTTCGTCGGCAACAGCGAGGACCTCCTGACCGGCGACGAGGCGTTCGAGCGCGCCAACGACGAGGTCGGCATCTACGAGGTTCGGAACGTCGATATCGAGGTGACCGACGTACCGTCCGCGTCGGGTACAACCGGCGACGCACACGGCGATGCGGACGGCGTGGGGTCGACCGACAGTGATTCGAACGCCGAACCGGAGACGGGAACCGGCGTCGGCACGGGCACGACGGTTGAGAATTCGAGCGCCGGAACCGGCGTGACGGACGAGGCCGGCGGTGTCGGGGTGACGGACGACATCGATGCCGGTAGCGGAACGGGTGGGTCATCGACCGTCGACGACGCCGCGACGACGGGGACGACCGACGCGCGACAGTCCGGTTCAGAGCGATCCAGCGGTGTGGAAACCCCGCCAACTGACGCAGACACCGACCGGCAGTCGGACGTGTCCCCCGACACGACGGCCACGGAGAGAACAGAGACCTCGACCGGCGAGAGCGAGGCGACCGAGGTAGGCGACGTGACGCCTTCCCCGGAAGACGACGTAACGACTTCCCCGGAACGTGACGATGCGGCGCGAACCGACGGGAGCACTGCAGATCAGGCCCCGACCGAGAGAGTCGCGGACTCGGTATCGCACGAGGACGCCTCGGATCCGATGCCGAGCGAGGAGACCACTAGAGAATCGCCGTCCGGTTCGGAGCCAGACCTCGATCCGACACACCCTACCGAACGGGAGTCGTTCGGCACCGCCGCCGGTGACGCGACGGATCCGACGGACGCTGACCCCGCGGTCGAAACGGAACCCGAACCCGACAGTGACACCGCGTCGGCTTCCACGGAACAGCCTGAAACGCCGGCAAACGCGGGCGATAGCGGCGCGGACCGAACGGACACAGCCGGACCCGGCCAGAGAGCCGACGACAGTCCGAAACAGGAGAGTTGGGACACCGACCTCGGGTCAGACGACGCGGCGTCGGCCGAGGCCGAACGGACCGATCCGGGCAACGAAGACGAGGCGGAGTGGCGCGAGACCCAGACGATCCCCGCGCTTGACCCCGACCGCACGTCGACCGGTGACGACGGAGGACGGAGCGACTCACAGGCACAAAGCAGCGCCCGGGGAACCGGAACACGCGGCGCTTCGGGTCGCCAGGCCAGGAATCGAGGTGGACCGACCAATCGCGACCGTGCAGGGACCCAGGGACAAACAGCCGACCGAGACCGGGCGAAAGCCCGTGGAACCGGAGATAACGGGTCCAGCACGCAGCGATCGACCGAGAACAGCGAGGCGTTGAAACAGGAAGTGCTGGAACGCGAGGACAAGATCGACCAACTGCAACAGCGCGTTTCGGACCTCCAGGGCGAACGGGACCGGCTCAGGTCCGAGCGCGACGACCTCGCCGGGAAAAACGAGTCGCTCCGCGGGGAAGTCGAGGAGCTCGAATCCGAGATAGAGCGCCTCGAACAGACGGTCAACCGCCTGAAAACGGAAGTCGAGGACGCGCGCCAAGCCGCAGGGGACACGCCGAACGCCAGTCAGCGGATCAGTCCGGCGGAGGCGCTTCAGGGGACCAACTTGTTCGTCCGCTACGGCTCGAAAGGAGACGCGACGCTGGACGACGCGAGGGCCGGCGAAGCCGACGCCGAAGCGGTGAACGCGAACCTGCGCCTCGAACATCACACGCAGTTCGAAACCGACGACGTGGCAGTCGACGGCAAAGCGTTCGACGAGTTCCTCACGAACACCTTAGAGTTCAACTTCGTTGACTGGATAGTCGGCGGTCTGTTGTACGAGATCCGCGACACCGGTCACGCGACGGCGCTCGAAGACCTCTACAACGCGATCCCCGAGATCGACCGCGCCGAGATAAAGGGCAACGTCAGCCTCGTCTACACCGAAAACGGGGACGAAGTACGCGAGCAACAGCAGTTCGACATCGTCTTGCGCGACCGGATGGGGAACCCGCTCGTCGTCGCGGACCTGAACGACTCGCGCCAACCCGTCACGCAGGACGGGATGGCCGGGCTTCAAAACAGCGCTTCGAAGGTCAAAGAGACCAACGACCGCCTGTGTTCGGCGTTCGTCGTCACGTCGAGTTTCTTCGAACCGGGCGCGCTGGAGACCGCGGCCGAAGCGACGAGTGGGAGTTTCCTGAGTCGAGACTCGAAGGAGAGCTTCGTGAAACTGGCCCGTAAGAAAGGCTATCACCTCTGTCTCGTCGAATCACGCGGCAGAGACTTCCACCTCAACGTGCCGGAACTCTAACTTTCGACTTCGGCGCTCTCGTCTATCTTCATACTGTCGAGTTTGTCGACTATCTCGTCTAACTTCTCGTCGAGTTCGTCGACAAACTCGTCGGTACGCTCCGTCTTGATGGCACCCTGGCTGGAGGGTTCGATGAGGTTCTCCTCTTCGAGAACGCGAAGGGAGTATCGAACCTTGTGATGTGGGTAACCAGTTTCGTTGGACATCTTGACGATCCCGATGGGCTCGCTCTCGATGACCATCTTCAGAACCTGGAGGTGACGTTCAAGCATATCGACCTCTTTCTCAAGTCGGTCTATCATGGCATTTGTTAACTTGTCTTTCGGGGTTTTAAAAGTTGTCTTCAGAGCGGTGCGTCGAATACGTCTCAGACGTTTCCCGTGATGAAGGTTAACACTTTGGATCGGAGCCACAGTCGGTGATCGCGGCTGCTACCGGGAACGTGCGCGATAGAACCCGAACGGGAACGTGCGCGATAGAACCCGAACGGGAACGTGCGCGATAGAACCCGAACGGGAACGTGCGACCGCAGGCCGGCTTGTCCGAACGACGGTCCCGACTGCTCGGATCCGGTGGATCATCCTCGCAGTAGAATTCGTACCGCAGAGCGCCGCCGATACTCGGATTTGCGTACGCGTCACGCGGTAGCACCCGCCGTAATCACGGAAGTGCTTGCTTGACGGCGTTCGCAGTCCGGGCGATACACGAACGTGGGGTACTTCTCCGGTGACGAGCGTCACTATCGTAATCGGTTTACCGGGGTAGAGAGAATCGAACCCTGTTATGACCGTTACCATCGTCGGTGCCCAACTGGGCGACGAGGGGAAAGGCGGCATTGTCGACCTCTACTGCGACGAGGCCGACGTTGTCGCCCGGTACCAGGGCGGCGACAACGCCGGCCACACCGTCGTCGAAGACGGCACCGAGTACAAGCTTTCGCTGGTTCCCAGCGGGGCTGTTCGCGGCAAAGTGGGGGTGCTCGGCAACGGGTGCGTCGTCAACCCCGCGACGCTGTTCGACGAGATAGACGACCTCCGAGAGCGCGGCCTCGACCCGGACGTTCGGGTGGCACGCCGCGCCCATGTCATCCTTCCCTACCACCGCGTGTTAGACGGCATCGAGGAGGAGATAAAGAGCGAGTCGGACCAGGAGGTAGGCACGACGGGCCGCGGCATCGGACCGACGTACGAGGACAAGGCGGGCCGTCGCGGAGTCCGCGTCGGCGACCTTCTCGAACCCGATGTCCTCCGCGAGCGTCTCGAATACGCCGTCCCGCAGAAGCGCGCGCTCGTCGAGGACGTGTACGGCCTCGACGTTGCGGACCTCGACGCCCCCGAGGCGTTCGACATCGACGCCGTGTTCGAGCAGTACCGGGAGTTCGGTCGCCGTCTCGACGACCAGGACATGACCGTCAACGCTGGCTCCTTCCTCACTGACGCCATAGAGGAGGAGGAGAGCGTCATGCTCGAAGGCGCACAGGGGACCATCATCGATATCGACCACGGAAACTACCCGTACGTCACGTCGTCCAACCCGACTGCCGGCGGGGCGGCGACCGGTACCGGCCTCAGCCCCGGCGTCGTCGGTGGCGGCGAGGTCATCGGCATCGTCAAAGCGTATCTCACGCGGGTCGGGAGCGGACCGATGCCGACCGAACTCGGCGGAGTCGTCGGCGACACGCCCGGCTACGACGAGCAGGGCGAGGGCGAGAACGAGGAACTCGCGACGTACATCCGCGAAGAGGGCGGCGAATACGGTACGGTTACCGGTCGCCCCCGCCGCGTCGGGTGGCTTGACATGCCGATGCTCCGCCACGCCGCCCGTACGAGCGGCTTCACCGGGCTCGCGGTCAATCACATCGACGTCCTCTCCGGGCTAGACGAGGTGAAAGTCGGCCACTCCTACGACATGGAGGGCGAAGAAACGTTCAGCATGCCGGCGACGACCGAACACTGGCGGCGCTGTGAACCGAACTTCCGGTCGTTCGACGGCTGGCCGGACGTCGACTGGTCCTCCGTCGCCGCGGACGGCTACGACGCCATTCCGGACGGTGCCCAGACGTATCTGGAGTACGTAAGCGACGAACTCGACACGCCGGTGTACGCCGTCGGAGTCGGTGCGGACCGCGACGACACGGTCGTAGTCGAAGAGCCGTTCTAACACCTGAAACCGACAGCGACCACGGAGCGAACCGCGGACCGTCGTCGCTCTCTCCGACGGGCGCTTACTTCGCGACGATATCGGATTCGAGAGCCGCCACTTCGGAGAGTATCGCGTCGACGTGTTCCGGTTGAACGTCGAACGATTCCAGGCTCTCCCGCAGGTGACCGGCGACCCGCCGGAAATCGTCGTTCGTCAGGTCGAGGTGAGCGTGCGCGTCGCGCATGTCGTCACCGTCGTACTCGACCGGTCCGCCAGTCACCGCGGAGATGAACGCCGTCTGGTGCGACCTGAGTTCGTCGAGATTCGCCTCCGAGAAGTACCCAGCCAGTTTCTCGTCGGCGAGGACGCGGTCGTAAAACTCGTCGACGACTGCTCCGATCGCTTCCTCACCGCCGATTTCGTGGTACAGTGACTTGTCTCCGGGCATATAGTTTCACACGCAGTGAGCAAAGTAAATAGCTTGTGTCAGCACGGGGACGACCCGGCACGTTTTTTGCCGGGGGAGCCGTGGTGTCGACTATCAGGTGAGTTCGTCGTGAAAGAATCACTCATGGACATACTCTGTTGCCCGATGGACAAACACGACCTCGAACTGCAAGACGAGGAGCGAGACGACGGCGAGATCATGTCTGGGAAACTCGTCTGTACGGAATGCGGGGAGAGTTACCCCATCGAGGACGGGATCCCCAACCTCCTTCCGCCGGACATGCGAGACGAGGCCCCAGCCTGAAGGTTTTTGCTCCCGGGGTCCGACGAAGTAGCCGTGCCCCGGACGCTGGCGGTCCACGTGAATGACGAGACTCTCCACGCCATCACAGTGGAAACGCGGTCGTTCGAGACGGCGGGGGCGTTCGACATCGAACTGGTGAACCACGGCCGCGCGGTCCACGTTCACCTCAATCTCATGGAGGGGCTGGAACGCGGAGCGACGCTCGAAGCGACCAACCACTTCGTCGAAACGGAGACGGTCAGGAGAGTCGCTCTCGACGTCGTGGACGGCGCGCTCCCGGCCAGCGGCAAGCTAAAGATCGTCACGGGCTACGGCGCGGAGACCGCGTACGTCGACGTGACCGCCAGGGAAGCCGAGAACAGCGTCGATGCCGTCGACATCGACGAAACGCTCGCCGAGCCGGGCGGAACCGCCGACACGGATGTGGACCGACAGACGGACGCTCGTTCGCTCCTGCCGACACCGCTTGCGAAGAGTGCGCCAGTCGTCGCGCTGGCGGGCGTCGCCCTGTTCGTGGCGTTGCTCGCCGCGACTGTCGTCGACGCCATGTTCGCCCTGTTCGGACTTGCTGTCGTCCTCGTCGGTGTCTTCGCAGCGGGTGCGATTCTGGTTCGCGGCTGAACGTTCGTCGTAAAGCAGTGCGACGTCGAGACGGTTACGGACGGTCCAGAACGTGGTCAGGGACGGAATGAAGTCGGGCCAAGTGTGCATGCACGACTGCGCGAACAGATGCGACTGTCTCGTTAGTCGAGGGAGTCCGGTCGTCGTGGTTACGGAGTAGCTACTCTTCCTCGGTCGGCACGCCGCAGAGTCGTCCCTCCTCGTCGAATAGCTTCTCCCGCAGGTAGCGGGTGCGATAGCGGTTCGCTCCCTCGTACACGTCCGCCTCGCGGATATCGTCGGTCCTGCCGTCGGCGACGGCGTCGATCACGTCCTCTATCTGCTCTTTCTCGCTCGGGGTGAGGTCGAACTCGTAGGTGCGCGATTCCTCGCGTTCCAGCGTGGTCCACTTGCGCGCGGCGGCGACGACGAGCGAACACGGCTCGCGACAGGGGAACTGCCCGTCTCCGCCGTCGGCATCGAGTTCGCGGTCCTCGTCGAACTCCCACTCTCGGCGTTTGAGACACTGCGAGTCGACACAACAGGTTGCGGCGATCCGGTCGACCGCCTCGGGGTCGAGTTCGTCGACGATGTCGTAGATGCCGGTCTGTCGCTCCGCCGTCTCGCGCCAGTGGGAGATGTCGAGTTCGCCTTCACGCTCTCGGTGCCAGTTCGGTATCGTCGCGGGATAGACGACGCCAACGGTTTCGACCAGTTCCGGCGCAGTGAGATCGGGAAACACCCACCCGTCGCGGAGCGACGGGGCGGTCTTCAGGGGTCGGTATCGCTCTTTTCGGTCGTACTTGACGAGTTCGCGCGCATCGGTCGGGTCTTCGTACGTCCGAAGGTCCGTGACCGGCGCGCCGGCGTCGTTCTCGTGGCGAACGTCGTACGCTCGGCGGCCGTCGTCGCCGAGCGTCACCGTAAGTTCGAGTTCGCCCCAGGTCCGACTGACGCCGGCAGCGAGTTCGTCGTACCGCGTCGGAACGTCACCCGCGTCGGACCATTCGAGCCACCGAAGAAACGCACGTCGGGCGCTGTGGGTCGGAGCGATCTGCGCCCAGAAGTACCAGTTCGTGACGTAGGCGGGGGCGTCTTCGGCCGCCTGAACGAACGCCGACTCCGAGAGGCCGGTCCGCTCGTCGTCCGGGACCGCAAACCGGTACACGTCGCCGTCGTACTCGGCTTCGAGGCCGTCCAGGGCGATCCCGTCGGACGCCGCTTCGCGGAGCGCCTCGATCTGCTCGGCTTGCATACGTACGTCGTAGGACAGGGACGGCATAAGCCCGGCTATTCGACCACGGAAGCGCCGTCTCGCCGTTTTGAACAGATGAAGTATATAAGTTTTTCCCCGCCTTTCCGATAGGGAGAGCGCGCTGACCCATTTATGTAGATACGGAGACACGGAAGAAATGCAATGGTTTCCGACTCACTTCGGTCCTCCGTCCCGGCCCTGTTGCTGGTCGGCATGTTAGTGCTCAGCGGTTGTTTGGGCACCGTCGCTCCCGGCAGCGGGGACGCGGACCAGACGACTGCTGAGCCCACAGATCTTCCGGAAGAACAGTCCGACGACGATACTGACGACAGCGACGACAACGCACCCCCGAGCGACGAGGAACTGACCGACACGCTCAACGAGCGGATGTCGGAGATCGAGAGCCTGACGATGACCCAGCGGATGACGGTCGTCATCGACGGCGACGAGACTAAGGCCGCAACGAAGGTGTGGCTCCGCCCGGAGTCGGGCGAGATGCGGAGTCAAACGCTCGCTCCGGAGTCCCGTGCCGGCGACGTGTCCCTTCTCAACGAGAGCAGGATGGCGATATACGACGCCGACGAGCAGAAGGTGACGGTGTACGACCGCGAATTTAACGGCGGATCCGCGGCCGGATTGACTATCGTCGGCAGTCTCCGGGAGGCGTCCGTCGAGTACGAGGCGACCGAGCAAATCGACGGCGATCGGACGTACCGCGTTACCCTCGTTCCGAACGGTACGATGAACGCAGAGGCTGAGATGACCGCATGGCTCGACGCCGAGACGTACTTCCCCAAACGGGTCGAGACCACCAGTTCGACCTCCGCACTCAACACGACGACCACCATCGAGTACGAGAACGTCAGCCTGAATCCGACGATCCCGGACACGACGTTTACGTTCGATGACCTCCCGGAAGACGTTGAGTGGGAAGAGTACAGCACGCCCGACACCTCGACCTACGACTCCCGCGAGGCCATGACGGGAGAGTCGAACCTGTCGGTTCCGGCACCGGACGTTCCCACAGGGTACGAGTTCGAAACCGGACGGATCGTCGAGGGGACTACCGAATCGGTGTCTATCACCTACACCAACGGGGACCGACAACTCTCCGTTACGGCGATAAACACCACCTACGAAACGGCGGACGGTAGCGCCGAGAACGTCACCATCGACGGCAACGAAGCTCGGTACACTGACTTCGACGACAGAGGGCTTGTCACGTGGTCCTGCGACGGCAAAACCTACTCCGTGCACGGCCCGTTCGACGAGACGGGACTGGTCGAGATAGCCGAGTCCATCGGTTGTCACTGAGACCGCCGAACCGATAGCTCCCTGCCGCCGCCACCCGGGCACGGCACTCTCGCTGACGCTTTCCCCTCCGCCACGCCCTTCTTTCTCTCGTTTCGAACTTGTTCTCTCGCCGAGATGCAAGGATTTTTGCTTCGTCTCCCTGTTCGTCCGAACTGTATGCCGTTCATAGAGTCCCCTCTCCAGCGGGCCATCGTGGGTATCTTCGCCGTTTTCCTGATCTCTGCGGGCGTATTCGTCGCGTTCGGCGGCGACACCGGCGCGTCGGAGACGAAGCCGATAGGAGAGAACGCCTCGGAGAAGTACGCACAGATAGACGGCGTCGCCGCAACCGTCACCTCCGAGTTCGAGGGTCCGAACACCTCCGAGCAGTCGGTGATGGTCACGAAGGAGCGGCCCGGGACTCAGCAGTTCTACCAGCGAACCGTGGACGATAGCAGGAACGAGACCGAGATATACACCAACGGTTCGGTCATGTGGCTGTACGACCGTGACGCGGGCGAAGCGATCCGGCAGGAACTCCCGGAGCAGATGGAACGGTCCTCGAGAACGCGGGACCAACTAAACGATATCTTTGCGCGGATCAACGAACAACGCGGAGCGGCGGAGGCGGACGACACGGACGATACGGATCGGGGCGTCTCACCGTTGCCAGTCGTATCGTCGCCCCAGTCGACGACGGCGTCGATCGAAACTCCCGCAGCGAACGAAACGGATTACGAGGTGACCTACCTCGGGACTGGAACGGTCGACGAGCGGAAAACACACGTCGTCCGGATTAACGGTACACTGGCGGCGGGTAACGGGTCAAGCCTCGGAATGACGAACATGACACAGACGCTGTGGATCGACGCGGAGCGGTATTTCCCGCTGAAGTACCACCAGCGCTGGTGGATGAACGGCGACCGCTACGAAACCCGGGTGACGTACTCGAACGTCACGTTCGATCCGGGGTTCGACGAGTCAACGTTCGAGTTCGATCCGCCGGAGAACGTGACTGTCACCGAGCAGTCGTTCCCGGAAACGACGACGTACGACTCCAGAGAGGCACTCGCGGAGGCGGCTGAAATGACTGTTCCCGACCCTGACCCGCCGTCCGGATTCGAACCCGAAACGTTCCGTCGGTTGAGCGGAGCCTATCGCTCGGTTTCGATAAGCTACACTAACGGGCCGTCTGAACTCACCGTCACGAAGATGAATCGGACTACGTCGAGCGGAGTCAGCGACGCCGAACGCGTGTCGGTCGACGGACGGACGGTACAGTACACCGAGTTCGGGTCGGTCCGGATAGCGGTCTGGGAGTGTGGGGGACGGCGGTACAGCGTCACCGGACGAAACGCCAGCCGGTCGGCCGTTCTCGGTGTCACCGCCTCGGTCGACTGTGAGCGGGCGACCGATCAGGCACGCAGCGACAACGAGTACGCGATGAACGCAACGCCGAGAAGTTGAAGCAGTCTGACGAGCAGGGTAAAGCCCGGCCGATAGTCAACCGGAACGACACCGCCGCGGAGCAACAAGGAGCCAACGAACGCCGAAGCGAAGGTGACACCCATCAGAATGACGAGGCCGAGCGAGAGATACTGCATCGGCCGACTCTGGTGGCGGCGGTAGCCGCGGTACGCCTGATAGGCGACGTACAGTCCGACGACTGTCGAGGCGAACGAGGCGGCCAGGATGGCCCACTGGATTGGGGACGTTGCGAGTGACATAGTCAGAGGTTCTCCCACATGTACGTCAGTCGGTCAGCCGTGTCGTCGGCGTCGAGCGCCGGAGCGCGTTCCGTGCGTTCTATCCGCGCCTCGTACGCTCCGTCTTCGAGTTCTATCGACACAGACGACAGCGTGGCGGAGAACACCTTGTGGTGGCCGCCGTCCGGATCAACTCTGGTCTGTTCCTCGATGAGTTCGTGCTGCTTTAACCGTTCGATACGTCGGTATATCGTCGGGAGAGATGCGTCGCAGCGGTCACTGAGCCTTTTGGCTGACATTGGTTCCACACTGGTCTCCGCGAGGATCGAACGAGCGTACTCGTCACTGATGAGATCGAGCACGTCATCGAGTTCCCGATCCTCACTCACGTGTCGAGCAACGGCCAGTTCCGTTTTAAATTCCCCGAGTACTTTCCGAGCGAGAAAAACCGAAGCAACCGGGCCACACAGCGCTCGAATGTCCAGTCAGTCGTCTGCAAACGGTTTTGTGCCGCCCGTCAGGTCGCGGACGGTTTCGACGGCATCGCCGATGTCAGCGCCGGCCTCGGCTGCCCGCTCCAGAATCACGTCCGCCATGAGGTCCTCCGTCCCGACCGCACCGGAGTACCAGATGCGGTGCCCATCGACTGTAGCAGGCGTCTCCCAGCCGGTTCTGTAGTCGTCAGTAAGCCCCATGTCCTCGGGAATGTCCTCCTGCGTGTGGTAGCCGTCCGCGATAAACAGCGGTACCACGACGATGTCAGGCGAGGAGAAGAAGTCGGTCACGTCGTCGACTTCAGGCTCTTCGTCCATGAACAGGGCCTCGACTTCGTCGAACTCGCCGCGCTCACTGATGCGGTCGGCGTGGTACTCGATGGCTTTGGCGCTGTTCTCGTTGCGTTCCGTGCCGTGGCCGACCACGGCCAGTCCGACGCCGTCACTGAGGTCCGCGTCGCCGGTGACGCTCTCCGCTCGCTGGACGATGACATCGCTCATTGCGTCGTGAGTTCCGACCGGCCCGCAGTAGTGGACGGTCTTGTCGACGTCGTCCGGCGTGCCGCTCCGCGGTTCCCATCCGGGGTTGGGGTCGTCCAGGCCGACATCGTCGTCGACGCGGAGTTCCCGCGGGATGACTTCCTCCGTGAAGTACCCTTCACTGACGAACAGCGGTACGACGTACACTTCGTCGCTCTCGACCGTCCGCAGCACTTCCCTGAAGTGGGGCTGTTCCTTCCAGAACCCGGTGACGACCTCGTCGAAGGCGTCCGTCTCGCAGACGGTGTCCGCGTGACGGTAGGTCGGCGTGCTGGAGTCCGGATTCAGGTGAGAGCCGTGTGCCACGATAACCAGCGCTTGCATACGTCTATCGAAGGGGCAAAGCAACTTAGGGACTTCGCCAGGGCCGTCAGCATACAGCGGATCCCAGGGTGACGGTACCGTACCTCGAACCCAAATAGGGGTCGGTTTTATCCCTTCGGAGCGGCGTGACAGGCTCATGTCACTCGCTGCTCGAACGCGCGAGGCCGTCGCCGACCGACCGTTTCTCGTCGACGCACTCAGGGCCGGCGTGGCGAACTACACGGCAGTCGCCCGGTTTCTCGACGTGGAGGGCGATGTCGATGCCGTGGCGACCGCGCTCCGTCGGTTCGCAGACGAGTTACCGCCGTACGAAACGGCCGAGCGCGAGGCTCGCGTGACGATGGAGGGCGGTCTCGGCGAGGTCGCCGACCGCGGCGACGCGTTGTTCGTCGTCGGCGACACCGCCCTCGCGCCGACAGGGGGATCACTTCAGGGCGTGTTAGCGACAGGTGACGTCGACGCCGCGGCGCTCGCAGCGGTGCTTCGGCAACTGTCGACGGCAGGCGTCACCGTCGAAGCGGCGGGGACCGCGGGCGACGTGCTACTGGTCGTCGTGGACCGTCGTTCGGGTGCAGACGCCGTCAGAACGGTGGAAGGCACGCTGGAGGCCGTCCCGAACCGGGATCACTGATCGTCGAGTTGGTCGTCGGTCGTCTCAGCGAGACCGTCATCCTGAGGTTCCGCCGTCGTTTCGTTCGTCACATCGCTATCGGTGGCCGCGGCTGGCAGTCCAGCGAAGACGAGAACCAAGAGGACAGCCAGCACGGCTACACCCGATTTGCGGACGTGGCCCGCGAAGAGCGTCGTCAGTCGACTCGGTAGCTGTGAGCGTCGGTACTCGGTGTCTATCAGCGTCGTCATGGTATAGGGATGCTGTCCGCGGGCGGCCAGCGGGAGCGGCCGGGTATACTGACGTTTCCACGCCGAGTAGCAGGGTACTCTGACGTTTCCGCGCCGCCGTCAGTACGTCCGGATTAGCCGTCCGTCGCGGAGCGAACTACCGTAGCCGACTCGGGGAGATAAACGTAGAACACGCTTTAGAACCGTTTCACATTGGTTACTGGGGCCTCTGCTTCGGAAACGCGTTCTTAGCCCCGGTAATAGATCGTTACGAGCCGCGTTTGAATGAGTACCGGTGCGAAGGCGAAACCGCGAAATAGCGGCAATAGCGGGGCCACGGTCGACGGTTTCGGCACGAGAGAAACGAGTAAGCGAGGCTTAGCGGACGAAAACTGGAACGTTACGAACTTCCCCCCGGGATCTCCTTGCTCTCGTCGGCGATGTCGTCCCAACTGACTGTCTCCTGTTCGATGATGTTCTCCGGGTCGAGAGCGTCGTCGCGAAGGACAGTCGCTGCAAGGCCCGACGGCGGCGACAGTTCCTGTTCCTCTGACGGTTGGCCGTCACCCGCTGTCTCGTTGTCCGCAGTTGCGTTGCCCGCTGTTTCGTTCCCGGCCGACACGTTGTCCGCCTGGCCGCCAACGGTTTCGTTCGCGTCGGCTGTCGCGTTCTCGGCCGTTACGTTTCCGGGAACGCCCTCTCCGGCGTCCTGACTGGCGGAAAACGCCGGCTCCGGAACTTCCTCGGCACCGGGGCCCGACGCTTCGCCCGCAACGACGCGGACGACCATGCCGAGGAACTCGTGCGGACCGCAGTAGAGGTCGTACACCCCCGGTTCGTCGAACGTGTAGAGCCAGTACGCGCCCTCGGCGAACAGCGGCGAGGAGATGGGCGGAACGTCCTCCGGCACGCGCCGAGTCTGTCCGAACCCGGGATGATAGGCCATCACGTTGTGGAACGGCGAAACTAACGAGAACCGCACCGTGTCGCCGGGTTCCACGTACACGCCGGTCGGGTCGAAAAAGAACTCGGGGTTCGGGCGGTCCTCCCGCATTTCCGTGTAGAGTTCGACCTCTCTGTCGGGTTCGACCGGCGGTTCGACGTCGTCGGAGAGCGCCGGGAAACCGAACGCGGGACGTATCTGTCCGGTAGCTTGACTGGCGTCGCCCCCGTCCGACGAACTTTCGATGCTTCCGCGCATTGAGGTCGGGTGGAAGCTACAGTAATACTCGGCCATCTCCTCGCTCGCGGTGAATTCGAGAGACGCCGTTTCGCCCTCCTCGCTCACCGTATCGGTCGATTCGAGTTCGTTCCCGTCCGCGTCCTCGATGACTAGACTGTGTTGGGCTCCGTCGCCGTTCTCCCAGGTGAGCGTGTAGGTCTGTCCGACGACGAACTGGAGCGTCGGGTTCGTCTCGCCGGCTATCTCTTCCGGCGACTGGCCTTCCCAGCCGTCGACGACCCCGAGCAGTTCGTACGACCCCTGCTGACGGTACGCGTTACTCTGTGCTGCTGTCACGCCACCGATCCCGGCGACAGCGCCGGTGCTTGCCGCATACTTGAGTACGTCACGCCGCGACGCACCGTTCCAGTCGTTTCGAGTCATTGCCACCGGAAACTGCTACCGTTACGAGAATAAATCCGAGAGACAGTTGTTTACAGTTCTCTCTCGCAATGGGTGTGTTCCGAGACACAACGCGGGATTACCGCCGGTTTCGACGCCGCAAAGCGGTTCCGACGATTTCAAAGGGAGCGGGGAAGTAGTGGCGGGCAATGACGGTACACGTGACGAACACGCTCACCGGCGAGAAGGAACCGTTCGAGCCACAGGACCCGGACTCCGTTCTCCTCTATCTCTGTGGCCTGACGGTTTCCGACCCGGCCCATCTCGGCCACGCCCGGGCGTGGGCGCACACTGACGTTATCCACCGATGGCTCGAACACGAGGGGTACGAGGTTCGCCACGTGGAGAACTTCACCGACATCAACGAGAAGATAGTGGCTCGCGTCGGCGAAGATGGCGACAGCGAGGCCGATGTCGCCGAGAACTACGTCGACGAGACTCTGCAGGACATGCGCTCGCTGAACCTGAAACGGGCGACTGTCTACCCGCGAGTCTCCGAGCACGTCCCGGAAATCATCGATATGGTGGAGACGCTCATCGAGAAGGGCTACGCCTACGAGTCGAACGGCTCGGTCTACTTCGACGTGAGCGAGTACCCCGACTACGGAAAGCTCTCGAATCAGGACATCTCGGAGATGGAGTCCCAGGGCGACGAAGGCGACCGGACCGAGAAGCGAAACTCGGCCGACTTCGCACTCTGGAAGGCAAACGGCGTCGCCGAGAGCGACATCGCGGAGCATCGTCACGACGATGCCGGACCGGCCGACGAAGCCGTCGAGACTGCCGAGACGTGGGAGTCGCCGTGGGGCGAGGGCCGTCCGGGCTGGCACATCGAGTGCTCGGCCATGTCGACGACGCATCTGGACGACACTATCGACATCCACGTCGCCGGGCAGGACCTCGTGTTCCCGCACAACGAAAACGAGATAGCGCAGAGCGAGGCCGCCACGGGCGAGCAGTTCTCCCGCTACTGGGTCCACGTCCGACTGTTAGAGACCAGCGGAGAGAAGATGTCGTCATCGCTGGGGAACTTCGCAACCGTCGAGACCCTCGTTTCCGAGGAGGGTGCGAACGTGGTCCGAACGTTCCTGCTCTCGACGGCGTACCACAACCGCGCCACATTCTCCGAAGCGACTCTGAACGAGGCCCGCGAGCGCTGGGAGCGCCTCGACCGGGCGTACGACAGGGCCGCCGCCGCCGCCGACAGCGCAGACGCTCGGACCAAGGTAGTCGACGACGACCTCCGCGACGCCGTCGTCGAGACCCGAGACGCGTTCCCCGCGGCGATGAACGACGATTTCAACACCCGCGAGGCGCTGTCCGCACTCCTCGAACTGGCCTCGGCAGTCCACCGCCACGTCGACGAACACGACCGATACGACTACGGGAGTCTCAACGCGGCGATCGAGACGTTTGACGAGTTCGGGCGAGACGTACTCGGTCTCGCGTTCGGCGCTGAGGCGGCCGACGGTGACGCCCGCCTCGCCGACGAAGCCATCGAACTCGTGTTGGACCTGCGCGAACGCGAACGCGCGGCCGGCAACTACGAGCGCGCTGACGATCTGCGGAATGAACTAGAACGCCTCGGCGTTACTGTCGAAGACAGCGACGACGGACCGACATTCCGGCGTTGAAGATAGGCCACGAACCTTATATGTTCTGACCCGGAACACCAGTTCATGACTCTTACACGACGAGCGTTCGGTGGGTTGGTGAGCGGTGCTATCGTCGCCGGAACGGGCTGTCTCGGATTTATCTTGGGTGACGAAGCCCAGAAGTTCGAAGCGTCGCCCGCAACCATCAGTGCCGAGGCGAGCGGCGAGACGGGCTACGAACAGGCGAGCGAACCGGAGTCCGAGGAGATGCGGATCGAACGAACTGTGGAGGGTGGGGGACAGGAGCGCGACATCGTCGCGGTCAACTACATCAGCCAGTACGAGAAAACCGTCGAATTCCTCGGCCAGGAGAAACGCGCCGCGGTGTTCATTGCCTTTTCCACGCCGGAAGTCGAGATACTGGGCAAAACGCTCAATCCGGTCGGCGAAATGGACAACAAGAAACTCATCGAACAGGCACAGGGGAAGTACGAAGGTCTCACTGTCGGCAACGAGGTCGGAACCCGCGAAACCGAACTCCTCGGATCCACCGTCGACATAACGAAATTCGAAGGCAGCGCCGACCTCGACGGTACCGAAGTCCCCGTGTATATCCACGTCGGACAGACGGACCACGACGGGGACATCGTCATTCCAATCGCTGTCTACCCGCAGATGGTCGACGAGGAACCGGAGACGTACACGAACATAACCGGAATCGAACACTAGCTCCCGGGCAGGATATCCCCGAGGGCACCACCGATAGCCATCGCCACGAAACAGACAGTCACTTGCGAAGCTGCGACGTGCGGGTCCGACCAATCGACGCGGCCCCACGCGGTCATTGCCACTACCGCCGTGACCGAAGCGACCCCGACAACGCCGACCAGCCGGCGCGGTATCAGCCCGAACAGCGGTTCGTGCACCCGGACGTCCTGAATATCTGCGACGTACAGTATCCCGACGACGACGGCGACTCCGAAGGTAAGCGTTCCCACGAGGTAGGCCGGATGGGTGGCGATGAACTCGCCCACTTCCAGCGTTCCGCCCTCGACCAGCATGGGGATGCCGAACACGACGCTTCCGACGAGCGCCTCCGCGACGTCGCCGCGGTCGAACCCCTTGATAACGTTGCCGAAGACCCCGGAACCGGTGTCGACCCGCCTGGCCATTCGCATCGTCTCGCGGACCTGTTCCCGTTCCGATGTCGAGTCGACGGACTCCTCGAGGTCTTCGAGTTCGTCGAGTAAATCGTCGATATCTGGGCTCGGTTCCCCGTCCATACCCTGTTCTCGGATGCGGCCGGCAAAAACCCGCGGACGGTCAGGCTGAGTTCTCTATCTCGACTTTGTGGACCGAGGCGTGGAGGTACGTGATCGGTGGCGGAACGACTCCCGCGGTCGGGAGAGTCGGTTCGACGTTTTCCAGGCGGTCGTCGTATTCGAACTCGCCGATGTTCGCGACCTCCATCGGTCCCGCGATGATCGATCCCGTGACGCTTCCGCCGCCTGTCGCCAGGCAGACGTCGATACCGGTCTGACAAGAGGACGTGGCCGAAGACGCGTATCTGTCCGCTGCCTCGTTCGTCCCGGTCGCCGGCGTGTTCCGCGGCGCATAGACGCTTCCGGTGAAATCACCCTGGCCGAGCGCGAAGTGCATCTGGGAGGTGCCGTAGATCTGCAACCGACCCGGATTACCGCTGTCGACGTACGCTCCACCTCCGCCGTTGGAGACGGCCATATCGCCGGTCATGTACACTCTCAGGGCCGTGTCGGTCCCCGTATCGTTGACCACGCGGATGGCCTGGCCGTCGAGAGCGACGCTCCCGTTGACGAACAAGGTGACGTTTCCGGTCCCCACGTCGACTTCGAGGTCCTGACTACTCAGATGGAGATCGTCGTCAAGATAGTACGTCCCCTCGTCGAGTTCGTTGTTCGGCGGGAGCGACGTTACGACAGTGCTGTTGTTCTGGACTGACCGCATCCGCTGTTTGATGACGCCGTCGAGCGCCATCATTTCCATCGAATCGCCTTCCGTAACGCAGTCGGTACCCGTTCCAGCGTCGCAGTCGACGTTGCCTTTTCCGACGACGGTACCTCCGGCGGATATCTCTGTCGTCACGTCCGGATTACCCCGATTACCGACAGTAACATCGCCTGAGGCCACCAGTCCCGTATCGAAGTTACCGTCGATCTCACGCTGTCCGAGTACGACGATGACGCGGTTCTCGTCGTGGTCTAGCTCTCGGATGGCCGAATCGTCGACGTTCTCGCGGAAATATTCGGCCCAGCCGGTGTAGTACGGGCTGGTGATGTTGACGGTAACTACCTCTCCCTCGACCAGCGAGATGTCCGAGAGCGGTGACACGGTCTCCTGCTTGGTGACGGTGACTTCCCCGCCAGTGAGGTGTTCGTCACCCTCGAAACTCGTGATAGGGAGCGACAGCGTGTGGTCGACGTTCGAGCCGTTGGTCCGATAGTTGAGGTCGGGTCGGGAGATGACCTGTGTCTCGTTGCCCTCGTTACGCCAGACCGCACCGGCCTGATACGCAAACGTCGTCCCGTCCTGTTCGTAGACGATAGCGCCGAGTGGCTGGTCGACTACGGGGTCTGAACTGCCGGACGTATTGATGACGATGCGGCCGGTCCCGGACTGTCGAACGGCACCTTCGGTCCCAGAGAGGTCCATATCGACGGAGCGGGACACGTTGGTCTCGCTCCGCGAGACGGCATCGACTTCGCTGTCTAGGTGAAGAAACGCCTGTTCGACGCGCTCGGTTTCGGCGGCCTGTTTCGAATCGCTAACGGCTTCGGTTGTGACGAAGAGGATCCCGACAGTGATCGTTGCCGCGAGACCGAACAGCAATACGACCGCGAGCACGGCAGACTGTCCGCGCCGGTTATCGCGGTCGAACACGTCACACCCCTCCTCGGAGCAGTCCGTTGCGCTTCGGAGAACGCTTGATTCCCGCAGTGTAATATTTCATTCTTCGAATGATACGCCGTTATATGTAAATAATCTTCCCCTTGTAACTCTTTCACACATACCGTATTTATCCCCGGTATACAACCTCTCACGGGTTCCGAGCAGGGGTGTGCATCCGAACACGGCTACTCTCATAGACGAACCACCGTTTTATGGCTCACCCCCCGGTCGGAGTTTCGACAGGTCGTCTCGTCAGTTCGAGGTCAGTGCTAACCGGGGGGATTTTTCGGGGGGACCGCCGTTGAGACACCTATGACGCTGCCGGACCTACTCGCGGACGACGCTCGTGCTATCGATACGCACGCCCATCAGCCGACGTCCGAGTTCCTCCACGACGCGGGCGGACAGATGATGCGCGACGCCGCCGACCGTTTCGGAACGGATCTAGAGACTCACGGTTACGACGAGATGGTCGCGGAGTACGAGGAGGCGGGCGTCGGAAACGCGGTTCTCCTGGGATGGGACGCCGAGACCAATACGGGTAACCCGCCAGTGCCGAACGACTACGTCGCCGAGGTCCGCGACGAGTACGACGACTTCTTCGTCGGGTTCGCGGGCGTGGACCCGCTGAAAGACGACTGCGCCGAAGAGGCCCGCCGCGCGGTCGAAGACCTCGACCTCTCCGGGTTCAAGTTCCAGCAGATCGCACAGGGGTTCGACCCGAGCGACCCGGCCCACGAGGAACTGTTCTCCACCATCGAGGATCTGGGAGTCCCCGTCGTGTTCCACGGCGGCAACTCGACGCTCGGTGCGTGTAGCCCGGGCGGACGCGGCCTCAAGATCAAGTACGGCAATCCGATGTTGATAGACGACCTCGCCGCCGAACACCCGGACCTGCAGATACTCATCGCGCATCCGGCGTTCCCGTGGGAGAAAGAACAACTGGCCATCTGCCAGCAGAAGGGCAACGTCTACATGGACCTTTCCGGGTGGATGCCGCGGTACATCGACGACCAGGTGATCCACTACGCGAAGACGCTCCTATCGGACAAGGTGATGTTCGGAACTGACTACCCGATGATCGATCCCGGGCCGTGGCTGGAGCAGTTCGCGGAACTGGACCTGCCCGAAGACGTTCAGCGAAAGATCCTCTGGGAGAACGCGGAGCGGTTCCTCGGCCTGTAGTATTCCTGGCCGGTTAGAAGGCGTACCCGTCGTCGTCATCGCCGATCGACCGTTCGTCCGTCGCCATCATCTCCTCCTCGAAGCCGACTTCGCCGCGCTCCTCGGTTTCCGCGACCGTCTGGTGTTCCTTGATCCCGAGCGACAACAGTTCCTCTATCGCCTCCTCGCGGTTGACGAACTTCCCCTGGTCGACCATCTGATCGAGCTGGACTTCCACGTCGTCCGGTAGCGTCACTTCTATGCGAGGCATCGTAGGGTGGCTATTTCCCCCACGGACATGAACCCTTTGCCGACGTGTTTGGGACGCGACCAACCGCCTCGCGTGACCCCGGGTCGACTTCCCTTCAGTCGAAATCGGGCGGACGCCCCTCCAGGAACGCGTCGACGCCCTCCTCGTGGGCCGGCGTGTCGTACGCCTGCGCCTGAAGATGGTTCTCGTAGTCGAGCGCCTCCCGCCAGTGTCGCCCCGCGTTCTCGTGGAGCGCCTGCTTCGTCAGGCCGATCGTTTGCGTCGGCCGGTTCGCGAGCGTCGACAGCAGTTCCTCGACTACCCCATCGATGGCGTCGTCGGCCACCGACTCGTTTATCAGGCCGAGTTCGGCGGCGGCGTCCGCGGAGAACGTCTCGCCGGTGAACGCGAGTTGCTTCGCCGCGCGAAGTCCGATCAACTGCGGGAGGAGAAACGTCCCGCCCGTGTCCGGAATAAGTCCGACATGGACGAAGGCGCATCCGAACGACGCTGACTCCACACCGTACGCGAAATCAGAGACTGCGGCGAGAGCCAGGCCCGCGCCGACGGCGTCGCCGTTTACCTTCGCGACGATCGGTACGTCCGCCGTCAGCGCCGCTTCGACGACTCGACCGAACGTCGCTCGGACCTCTTCGTACGCCTCGCGGGTCGACATCTCGCGTTCCGCCATCGACTCGATGTCGCCGCCGGCGCAGAACGCCTCGCCCTCACCGGTCAACACGAGGGCGTCGAACGTCTCGTGTGACACGTCCTCGATCCGGTCTGCCAGGTCGCTCGCTATCTCTCTCGTCATCGCGTTGCGCGAATCGGGGCGGTCGAACGTCACGGTCCGGACGCCGTCCTCGTCAGATACGTGCATACCTGACCTATATCCTGAGGGTTTAATTAGTTACTTTGTGTAGCCCGCCGCATGGACGTAGAGTCTTTCTTCGAGGAGATGCCGTTTGCAGAACTGCTCGGCGTCGAAGTGACCGAGGTCGACGACGGCCACGCCGAGGGGCGCGTCGAAATGCGCGAAGACCTCTCGTGGAACGCCGACCGCGAGATGGCCCACGGCGGCGTCACGTTCACGCTCGCTGACACCGTCGGGGGCGCGGCGCTTGTCTCCGTCGTGGACCAGCCTGTGCCGACAATCGACATGCGGATCGACTATCTCAAAGCCGGGACCGGGGACCTGCGGGCGGAGGCCGACGTAGTGCGTTGCGGGAGCGACGTTGGCGTCGTCGACGTTGACGTGATCGCGGAGGACGGTACTGTCGTCGCTGACGCTCGCGGCGTGTACAAAACGGGCTGAGACGACCCACTGTTCGAAGAGTTCCTTTGCTCTCGCTGAGAGCGTTCGAGAAACGCCGACCGAATGAGTAGCGACGCCCGTCGCGGGACGAGGGAGACGAACGAGGCGACGATTCGCCCTCGGAACACTCGTGGCCGAGATGATTCATTCAGTATCTGTGTTTAAAAACAGACATGGACAAGGTAATTAGTATGGGCGAGTAACTATAACGGACGAACATGGACGAAGACGCGCTCGGAGAACGGGTCGCCCTCCGGAGATCCGGCCTGTACAGTACCCGAACTCGGGTTCGGTCCGAGGCGACCCCGCGGACGAGACAGATCCCCCTCTATCGGTCTGGTCGTGGGCGTGCCTCCGGTGCGACCGCTCACCAGCCAACCCCCGAACCGAACACCTATCGCTCGTCGACCGGTGGCCGCGGAGACGGTATGACAGCTATTTGATGGCCCATGACATCCACACTCGACCCAGACGACCTTTCCGACCGGGAACGAACCGCAGTCGAACACCTGCTGTTCCGCCTGGCTGACGACGAACTCGTCCTCGCGGAGCGATACTTCCAGTGGGAGGCCCGCGCGCCCTCTCTCAGGTCAGGCCTAGCGCTTGCCACTATCGCTCAAGACGAATTCAGCCACGCACGCCTCTGGTACGACCTGTTACAGGACTTCGGACACTCGGAACTGTCTCTCATTTACGAACGCGACCCTGGCGAGTTCCGTCACTCAACGCTCCCGGAGCTACGGCTCGCCGACGGGAACTGGGCCGGCGCGGTAGTGCGGGGCTACTTCTACGACGTCGCCGAGGACCTGCGGTTGGCATCGCTGGAGAGTTCGACCTATCCGCCGATCGCCGACCGCCTGGAGAAGGTTCGCGGCGAGGAAGAGTACCACCGCAAGCGTGCCCGCAGTTGCCTCGAACGACTCGCCGAGGGCGAGCGCGGCCGCGAGCGTCTGCAAAACGCCGTCGACCGTCTGTTCCCGCACGCGCTGACGCTGTTCGAACCGGTCGACGAGAACGTCGAAACCGACATCGTCGACCTGGGCGTACGCCGGAGGGGACTCGACGATGTTCACATGGAGTGGCTCGCGACGGTCGAACCGTTCCTCGAATCGAACGGCCTCCGACTCCCTATCGAAGCGGGAACTGCTCCCGCAAACGGCCTGTCAGACGTCGGCGGGCGGGCCCAGAATCACACTGACGACTGGGACGGCCTCCACGCCGAGATGCGCCGGGCGTACCGGGAACGGGAACGAGTGGAAGTCAATCGCATCGTCGAGGACCCGGACGACATCTAACGGGACTGGCCGGACACACTACCGCGACGAAGTGTACAGGCTTCCGAAGTAGCCGACGCTCCGTCCGTTTCCACACGTGTAACGTCTTCGGAAAGCCGTTCGAGAAATACGAATAGATCGGTACGAAGCGGTCGGGTCTATCGTTCGACCGCAACCGTTTCCGACGAGTGAATCCACGCCTCGTCGTTGTCCGCGTCGTACACCACGAAGCGGTCGTCCTCAGTCTCGTACGCGCAGTATCTGTCTTCCTCCTGGTTTGCAGGGGGGTCGTTGTTCGCTTCCATTCGCTACCTGATTGTCCGTGCCGCCGGGTATAAAAGCGTGTCTCGGCGACAGACTGACCTGTCGGCCCGTCAGACCTGGGGCAACGTCACCTGAACGACAGTCTTCTCGCCCTCGTCGACGATAGATAGATCGCCGTCCGAACGGGCGACGACCGCCTGCGCGACGCGGAGTTCCAGACCTTCGGCGTGAGAGATCGGGGTCTCAGGCGTGTCCTCCAGCGCTGTGCGTTCGGTTTCGGGTACGGACATCTGGTCGCTCGTCACGCGGATGACCACGTCGTTTCCATCGTGCTCGGTCACGACCCGTACCGACGGAGACGACGCTGTCGTGTACCGCAGCGGTAATTCGACCACGTTCTCTATGGCGACATCGACGTACTCGTCAGCTAACGCCCGGGAGTCGCCGGCGAGTTCCGTGGCGATCGTTGCCGTCGGGTAGTCGGAAGCCAGTTCTTCGACGCAGTTACATACCAGTTCGTCCACGTCGACAGGCGTGTTCGGGCGGTCCGGATCGTTCATCACTCGCCGGAGGAGACGGGTTTCCTCGGTCAATTGCAGGAGGTCCTCCGCGGTTTCGAGCATCGCCTCCGCGTGCACTTGCGCCTGCGTGTCGTCGACTTCGTCGACGATCATCTCCGCGCGGCCGTGGATCACGTTGGTCGCGTTGCAAACGTTGTGTCGGAGTACCCGCCGCAGGATCTGTGCCTGCTTCGTGGAGCGTTCGAGGTCCGCCTTTGACTCGTGTAGCGATTCGAAACTTCTGGCCGTCAGGAAGTAGATCGACGCCGCGGAAACGGCGACGAAAACGCTACCCTTGAGGATCTGAAAGCGGACCGCCGACTCCGGCTGAGGGACTAACTGAACAACGACGGTGTCGGACATCGTCACCCACAGCACGCCGAGTAGCGCATACACTGAGGCGATTTTTAGCGCGCCACGGTCACTTGGAACTCCCACTGTATCTCACGGTCCGCCTGTGGGAACATAAAACTCGTCGCGTCCGTGATGTGTCTGTTGGGTATGATCTTATCAGCCGACCGAACTGAGTCGACCGCTTCCGTCACGTGACTCCGAGCGGTGACAGACGCGGCAGTCGTACAAATCGCGACGAGAAACCAGTTAGTCGACAGTCACTCGCCGGTCGACCGTGCGTTCAACAACCGTCCGAGAAGGCCACGGAGGTTCTGTTCGGATGACTCCGATCCGTAGACTCTCACGGAGTCGACGCCCGAGTAGCCGTGTTCTCCGGACTCGTCGCGCTCCCAGTACAGCCACGCAGTTTCTTCCTTGCCGTCGAGTCCGGTTTCGTCGACCGGGAACTCCAGTACGAGCGCGTCGTGACCGTCACCGTGTCCGCTCTCGACCTGAGTGACCGTCCCGCTGTCCATCGGGCGCGCTCCCTCGCCGTCTTTCACCGTGAACCGCGACCCGAAGCGATAGCGTACGGGTTCGTCTGTCGGGTCGAACGTTTTCCGTTCGCCGTCCTCATTCAGGAACTCGACGGGGTGGACGGCAACGGAGACGGACTCGTTGGTGTGTAGGTCTATGAAGTTATCCGCGTTCTGCGGTTGGATATCGATACTGAGTTCGTGCGGAAAGTGCGCTGCCGCGACGCCGCTCAGGGCCGGGAGAGCGGCGACGGTAGCTCCAACGCCCAGCGTTCCTTTGAGTAGACGACGCCGCGTAGTAGTGGTAGCTGGTGAATGCCCGGTCAGTGTTTGTAACGTTGATTTCGGCATGCAATATAGGGGGCTCGGTGTACAGTGATTTAGAGATTCTAGTCCGATTACCGAACCACCGTATCGAGAACGCATATACAAGGCCGGCGTCTAACGGGTGAGTATGAACGATAGGATCCCCTCCGGGACGGGATGGTTCGAGAGCGTAGATCCCGGCGACGTGGAGGGAGCCGCCACTGGAATACGCGATGGTAGCGCGGCCGCGCCCCTGAATTGGCCGGTGCAAGCGGTCGAGGCCGGCTTCGCCGACAGTGAAGACGACTACTACGACCAGCTCCGCGAGGCGACGCTCGCGGCGACGGCAGCGGCCGTCGAGGAAGCCGAGCGGGCCGACGACCGCCAGCTCGCACACGCGGTTCGAGCCATGGACGACTGCGAGCGGACGGCAAACGAACTGGCGGAGCGCGTCGCGGAGTGGGCGGGCACGCTGTTCGACGATGCTGGGACCGGCGTCGAGTACGCACGGACGCTCGCGGAGAGTGACCCTGACGGCCCCACCGAGCGACGGGTCGTCGACCTCGCTCGACGGGTGGCGTCGCTGGCCGACGAGCGCGACGAACTCCGGACGTTCGTCCAGCAACAGGCGAGCGTCGTCGCGCCGAACCTGGCTGCGATGGCCGGCCCGGTGCTTTCCGCGCGTCTCATCGCACTCGCGGGCGGCCTGGGGTCGCTCGCTAAGATGCCGAGTGGCACCGTTCAGGTTCTCGGTGCCGAGGACGCGCTGTTCGCGCACCTGCGCGGGCAGGCGAGTTCGCCGAAACACGGGATCATCTACACGCACGAGTACGTCCGCAACACTGCTCCCGACCAGCGCGGGTCCGCGTCGCGTGCGCTCGCCGGGAAACTGACTATCGCCGCCCGCGTCGACCACTACTCGGGCGAGCGCAAACCTGAACTGGACGACGAACTGGACGACAGAATCGCGTCTATCCGCTCGCGGGGTGGCGACGAATGAGCCGTCCCGACGGCGTCGCCCGGCGGACTATCGACGGGGCCGAACGGCTCGCGACCCGCGGCGCGCCCGTCTACGGCGAGCCGACCGACGGGGAGTGGCGGCTGTGGGACGCCCGCCGGTCGAAACTCGGTGCGATGTTCGAGAACGGTATGGAAACGGGACTGTCGGACGGCGATGCAGTTCTCTATCTGGGCGCAGCGAGCGGGACGACCGTCAGCCACGTCGCCGACTTCGCCGGGCCGACGTACGCCGTGGAGTTCGCTGCGCGGCCGGTGCGGGACCTGTTAGATGTCGCGCGCGACCGCGAGCGCCTGTTTCCGCTGCTCAAGGACGCCCGGAAGCCGGAGACCTACGCGCACGTCGTCGAGAACGAACTGGACGCTATCGTGCAAGACGTTGCGACGCGCGGGCAGGCCCGCGTCGCAGCCGAAAACCGGCGGTTCCTCGACGACGACGGCCGGCTGATCGCCGCAGTCAAGGCGCGCAGCGAGGACGTCACCAGGGACCCGGACAGCGTCTTCGACAGTGTCCTCTCTGAACTGGAAGAGACGTACGAACTGCTCGAAACGGAGCGGCTGGAACCGTTCCACGACGACCACCTCGCCGTCGTCGCGCGGCCGCGGTAGACCCTCTGTCGGGCGAGCGTCCTCACTCAGTGCCGTCGGGGGCGTCCCCGTCACCGTTCGAGCGGTCCCTGATAACCGGCATGCTCGGGTCCCGATACGGGGAGCGGCCGAGGACGCTCCCTTCGAGGTCCTGTTCGTCGAGTTGCTCCCGTAGCGTCCGGTTCAGTCGGTTCACGCTGGTCGTGTCCAGACCGTGGGCCGCCAGCAACTCTCGATACTCGGGGTTCTCTTTGATGGATTCGAAGCGCTCGTACAGCGATTCGAGCCTCTCCGGCGACTGGTCGCTCACCCACCCCTGGTCATGGAGGCCGAGTTGCCGTCGTCGCTCGTCGTCGACGACGTACTGGACGACGACCAGTGCGACCTTCTCGATAGCGCGCTGGCTTCCGAACGCCGTCAGGTCGAGATCGACCATGATCCCGAGCGCGCGGTCGCGTTCCCAGGCGGTGAGCGAGAGCGTACTGCAGAAGGCGTGGGTGATTCGAGCCTTCTCCAGTCGATGCATCCGCGCGCTGTGACCGTCCATCGCCGGGTGTTGCTCGTCGTGGAGTCGGCGGAGGTTCTCCCCCACGTCCGCGTCCGGACGGTCAGCACGGCCGATGAGCGTCGCGCTCGGCGTCACTACGTCCCATCGCCTGATGCGTTCGTCCTTGACGGCATCTAACCGCGACAGCGATCCGTCGCCTGGGCCGGTGCTAATGTCCCTACGTAGCCACGCCCGTTCGATGCTCGTGGGTGGTCCGGTCGACGTCTGCGGCGGGCCGCCACTCATCTCGTGCGGTTTACGCTCCCGAGGGTATAGAAAGGCATGGCTTCGTACTGTCGGCTGTCTCGTCGGAACGATGTTTGATACTTGGGGTGCCGGAGTTTTTCACTGGCGTACAGCCGACTCTGTCGGAAGAAAACTGGACCGCAGAACCCGACGCATTTCCTCACAATGAACCCTTATCGCGAGAAGCACTTAAAGGGTCAATGGCCTCACGTGAGATCCGTAGTCGCGGCCAGCGGTGCCGGTCGAGAGACGCTACGCTCGAAGACAGATAGTCTCCCGAGAATCCTTCACTACGAACCCTTGTCGCGAGAAGCACTTAAAGAAACGCCGTCAGTGCGACTGACGAGCGCATCGCTTCCCGGAGTGAACTCAGGCAGAATCCTCTACTATGACCCCTTGTCGCGAGAAGCACTTAAACGGTCGACCCGTCGGACAACCGTCTGGCCCGTCTCGCCGGCGTTGAGACGATCCGGTGGCAGGCCTGCCGACTCCAAACCCTATTTATTCGCGGGTTGCAAACTCTCGGGCGATGGACCGGGCCGCCGCCGAGAGGTTCGACGAGTTCGGGACGCTTGGGATAGAGGAGGAGTTCTACGTCGTCGACGAGGAGGGCCGTCCCGTCTCCGGTACGGACGACCTCGTCTACCGGCACGACCCACCAGAGATACTCGACGGTCGACTGGACCACGAGTTGTTCAAGTGCGTCATCGAGACGCAGACGCCTGCCGTCGAGTCGCTCGGTGACGCCGAAGAGTCGCTGGGCGCGGTTCGGGAGGCGCTCGTCGACCACGCGGAGCGACACGGGTACCGAATCGCCGCGGCGGGCCTCCACCCTACGGCGAAGTGGCGTGAACTGGAACACGCCGAAAAGCCGCGTTACAGGTCTCAGCTCGACCGAATACAGTACCCTCAACACCGCAACACCACGGCCGGCCTGCACGTTCACGTCGGCATCGACGATGCCGACAAGGCGACGTGGATAGCCAACGAGTTGCGCTGGTTCCTGCCCGTAATGCTCGCGTTATCGGCGAACTCGCCGTACTGGAACGGGTTCGACACCGGCCTGCAGTCCGCCCGTGCCAAGATATTCGAGGGGTTGCCGAACACGGGGATGCCGACCGCGTTCGAGGACTTCGACGCCTACCACGAGTTCGAGCAACGGATGTTAGCGACCGAGTCGATACACGACCGCGGGGAGCTCTGGCACGAGGTCAGGCCCCACACGGAACACGGGACCGTCGAGGTGCGGACGCCGGACGGACAGGCTGACCCCGAGCGCGTGATGGCGTTCGTGGAGTACACGCGTGCGCTGGTGTTTGACCTGGCCGAACGATACGAGGACAGCGCGAACCCCGAGCCGCCGGATATCGCGGGCGGAGACGTGGGGACCGAGGGCCTGCGACGCGAACTGCTCGACGAGAACAAGTGGCGCGCACTCCGGCGCGGTCACGACGCCGCGTTCGTCACCCGCGACGGCGCGGAGACGATAGACCTCGGCGAACTCGTCGACAGGGAATCGGAGCGCCTCGGCGTGACGGGTATCCGCGACATCTACGGGTCCGAAAGCGGGGCCAATCGGCAGCGCCGACTTCGCGAATCGGAAGGTCTCGACGCGCTCTGCGAAGCGCTCCTCCTCTAAGCAAGGTTTTTCACCGTTGGGGTATTCCGTCCTTACAGAAAGGACAATGGACGACGATACTGAAAACGACAACGACGACGTGACGGTCGAAGGCGACGAGGTCGAGGAAGCGGCGGTCGACGTCGACGAGGACGTGGAGGTCGAGGAACGACTGGAAGTCGACGAGGAGGGAGACGTTCACGAGGAAGTGGCCGTCTCGGAGGGCGACGACGAGACCACCGTCGTTGACGAAGACACTGACGTGGAGACCGAGAGCACCACGCAACGTGCAGTCGACGGGTTCGACCAGGGCGTCGTCGATCTCCTCTCGTGGATACTCGACACGGAGACTCGCGCGAGAATATACGTCCACCTGCGAAAGAATCCGGGCAGCACGAGCGAAGAGATCGCCGGCGGGACCGGTCTGTATCCGAGTACGGTCCGCGAGGCGCTTGCGGAACTCCACGAGGAAGAGATAGTGAACCGGCGCAAACGCGAGAGCGACGGCGCGGGCAACAACCCGTACGAGTACACCGCTATCGCCCCGAGCGACCTGGTCGGCGGCATCGTCGGACAGGTTCAGAGCGAACTGAACACCGTGTTCAACCTAGACGATTACCTCTCGGAGACCGAGTCAGTCCTCGACGAAGAGGCGGAAGACCCGGTAACTATCACCGTCAAGGACGACAGGGACAGCGACACTGAGGAGTCTCGGGACGACGACGCCGAGACGTAACCCGACTCTTTTAAGCACCGGGAACCGATTTACGACGATATGAAGGTAGCGCTGGGTGGGACGTTCGACCCGGTGCACGACGGGCATCGATCGCTGTTCGAACGGGCGTTCGAACTCGGCGACGTTACCGTCGGTCTCACCAGTGACGAACTCGCGCCGAAGACCCGCAAGGAGGACCGCTACGTCAGACCCTTCTCCGAACGAGAAGCGGACCTCGACGAAGAACTCGCCTCGTTCGCCGAGGAGTACGACCGCGAGTACGAGATACGGACGTTGACGCAACCGACAGGCATTGCCACGGAACCGCAGTTCGACTACCTGATCGTCTCGCCGGAGACGGTCGACGTCGCCGAGCGGATAAACGAGATACGGGAAGAATGTGGCAACGCTCCGCTTACCATCGAAGTCGTCGAGTACGCCCGCGCCGAGGACGGCGACATCATCTCGAGTACCCGCATCGTCCGCGGCGAGATAGACGAACACGGGACCCTCACGCCGGACCGTGAGGGCCGCGAACGACAGGATAGCTGACTCCATCGACTTCGCACCCTCGGTGATGATTGAACCGATCCCGATGTCGACGCGGTCGTGTACGGGACGGTGTCAGCGTTCCGTCCGAACTCGTCGAATCGACGAGGCTGCTTACGACGCCGCTTTCGGCAGCCGTCGCTTAGACCCCGAATAGTCCCGGGCCGATAGCGTTCGGGATTCTGTCCGACAGTATCCGCCCGGTATCTACCAGCCCGGGGGTTCGAGTCCGGCGTTTTCCAGTATGTCTTTCCACCGCTGCTGGATACTCAGCCGCGAAACGTCGGCCGCATCCGCGACTGCCCCCTGGGACCGCTCCTCGCCTGCGATCAACGATCCGGCGTAGAGACTCGCCGCGAGAGACGTTCGTTTGGACCCGTCTTCGGTCTGGATGGCCGTGAGAAAGAGGTCTGTCGCCGTCGACCGCGCCTCGGATCCGAGGTCGAGGCGGTCAGCCGCGGCGTGGAGCTGTTCGATCCACTCCTCGTTATCGACTCTATCACGGGCCCGATACATGAGCGGTGATTGTGGTCCGGCGAACTTAAGCGCGCGGTCGGAACGACAGGTATTTTTTGCAGACACGGGTACGTGGGGACGAGCGCGGGTAGCCAAGCCAGGAAACGGCGCAGCGCTTAGGACGCTGTCCCGTAGGGGTCCAGGAGTTCAAATCTCCTCCCGCGCACTCGATCCTCACGCAGTCCCGTGGTTTTGCTTGTGCACACAAGCATGACAGCCAAGCAAAACGAACGCTGCGACATTCGAATCGAGTCCGGGCGGAAGATCCGATTAGTCCCGGAACCGAACCGTGACGCACTGAACGATAAGCAGCTCGTGGACTACCGCGAGCACCGCGCCGAGTTCATCGAATGGCTACGATCGAAAGGGAAGAACCCGGGTAAGCGCGAAGGGTACTCAGATTACACCGTGTACGAGACCGCGTACAAGACCGCCCGGTTCGATCGATGGACATGGGGTGAAGACGGTCGATACACCGTCCCGCCACGACCCGAGCAGGCGACGGAGTACATGGACGACGTCGTCGCATACCGTGACGTCACGAACGCGACGAAGGGCAAGACGGAGGAGGCCTTGATGCGGTACTACCGATGGGCATCAGGGACGTCTCACGTCGCCGAGTGGAACCGAGAACAACGATTCCGTTCCGGCGGGGGCGATGCTCCGCGTGACTACCTGACCCGGCGTGAGCGACGCCTGGTGCGCGAGGAAGCCCTCGAAACGGGCGACGGGTGGCGCGTCGCATCAATCGTTCTCACAAGCCTCGATGCCGGGTTACGACCCGTAGAAGTCGCGCGAGCGCGACCTGCGTGGGTTGATACGCAGAACATGCTACTCAGAATCCCGCGCGAAGACTCATCGAAGAACGTCGATAACTGGCGCGTCAGTCTAACGAGTCGAACGGCGACCGCGCTCGAACACTGGCTGCAGGAACGCAGCGACGACTCGATGTACGACGATCGTGACGAACTCTGGTTAACCAGAGAAGCAACCGCGTACGGGTCCCGGTCACTCTCCCGGTTACTGTCCAGACTGTGCGACGATGCAGGAATCGACTCAGGCGGACGAAGTCTCACGTGGTACGCCGTTCGACACAGTGTTGGCACCCTGATGACTGCAGAGCGGGATTTGAAAGCGACGAAGGACCAGTTACGGCACAAGTCGGCGAAGACGACGATGAAGTACGATCAGGTTCCAGTGGAAGACCGTAGAGACGCGTTAGAGAAATTCTGAGCACCGCGGGAGAGAGGCAGGCACCCCAGTCCCGCGCTCACCGGAGGTTGTACATCTCAGGACGGTCCAATGCGTTCAGCACTGTCGCTCGCACGCACCCCAACATCGAAGCTGCCTCACGCTTCGACGTCCCCGAATCTCTGACCTGCTGAAGGATCGTGCAGACACGATCGTAATCATCCGCGGGAACAAGCCGCCCATCCTTCGCTTCGAAGCCCAACGGAGGACGACCGCCAGTGTGCTGATACGTGTTCTCCCCCTCAGCCCGCGGATGGATCGAATCAGCCAACGTCGTCACCACACGCTTCCGTGCACCCTCAACAGGACGCCCCGACAGCAACGCAATCTTCTGTGAAGCTGTGTGCACAGTCACTCCCCCATCAGTCACGAGCGCGTCAACATGACCGACCCCGACGGAACTGTCAACGAGCGCGTCAACATCATGCGTGACCACGTGCAGAACGTGGTCATCACGCTTAGTCTCAATCACGAGAGACTGCAGCCCCGCAGCGGTCCCGATGCGATCGTGGTAGATGCGTAGCTTATTGAGCTCATCTTCGAGCCCCTGCTCACGGAGTGTCGTGACTTCGCCGGGCTGCGAGGTTTCCATTGAATTGAGTGCACTGCTCACAGCTTGATTGATATCGAGTTCACGAAGCCAGGTTTCTCCGGACCGGTTCGACGCGTGGACCAGGCAGGCTTTGAGATTCTCAGCTCGCTCACTCTCACTGTTGCCTGTGACGTAGATGCTGGTCGATGCTGGTTTGTGTTTCTGTGGCATCTTACTAGAACGTAACACTTCCAGAAACATAAGTGACAGGGGTTCCTAACATGTGAAAAACGAAAATGACAGTGTAACGCGCTCCGAAACGCGCGAAAAACACCGCTCAGGGCATATCTCATAACACGAATCAATTACGGTGATTCGAGGGTGGTCAGATCGGGGTGGAATCCGGGGTTGCCAGGGTGGGATATCGGTGTTTTCTAAGCCGGGGCTGCTAAGGTAACGAAAAAGTTTTTCGTGCGTTTTGCGTCCGTAACTGGGGGTGAATATCGGTAAATGACACCGTTTTTTCGTCCGAAGGTGTGGGTGGGGTATAGAGGGATTTACCCTCCGGAGAGAAGTGGTGGGTTGGTGGTCACTCAGACGCCGCTGGGCTTCGAAGAGCAGTCCGCCCAGTGTTACGGGGAAGTGTCACGCACCCCTGGGGTGCAGACGACGACGCCCGGCAGTCACGATCGACACCAACGAGCACCGCGAAACTGTCAACGCTCACACGCCGCCAGTGCTCACACGACCACGAACGACGAACGACGACGCGGCTCAGACGACGCTCACACGCCGCGTAACACTCCCGCAACAGAACACGCACCAATCCCCTCACCGACAGCCACGGCACGCTCACGCGCACGCACGCGACCGCAGAGACCACCATGACCATCGATCCAGACACACCAGCACCGACCGTCCACAACGAGCGCGGCAGCCGCCGCGCCCTCCCATCGACACCAACCCAGCTAACACGAGTTTTACAGCAGTTAACATCGGTGATGTAAAGTGAAAACCGCAACACGGCGACAGGGTGAACCCCCGATTTTACGCGATTAACGCAATTTACGGATTCTCTCAGGGGGTTGTGACCAACAACAGGGACAACGACAGGAGGGACAGTGAACACACTATCCCGAGAGATACTGTAAAATGCGTAAAATACGTAAAACCACCACCAATCACCCCCTCTCAGAGGCTGTACTACCGGTTATCGTTTTACACCGCGATGTAAAATCGGTGTTAAACGCTGTAAACTCCGTTAGTGACTGGAGCAGGTGCCGGAGTCGATGGGCGTCGCAACTCTGCGAGGTTTTAAGAGTGACAGGAAGTTGTAAATCTGTGCCAGCAATCGATGCAGTCCCAATCAGGCTTAGTGAACGCGGGTCCAGAACGCATCTCGATCCTCACTGTACAGGTCGAGATTAGCAGCTGCGCGCTCACCACGTGCAGTGAGTTCGTAAATTCCGCGATCGGGGCGGTGGACGAGTTCGTTGTCGCGGAGGTGTTTGAGGCGGTTTTGGACGTATTGTTTCGAGTCTGTACTCTCTACTTTGGTGAGGAGCATGCTCGGTGTTTGCCGGCTTTCTTCGTGGAGGAGTTCGAGGAGTTCGTGATCGGTATCGAGCAGCGATGGGTGTTGGGTCATCATTCCTATCTCTATGTTTGTTCCCCAAACACTTATACGCACCGGGTCCTTAACAGGGGATAAGCGGTGGACACGCGGCCCTGGACGGACACCTAACCAGTGTCTGAATGAAAGGACGGGCGACAGGGTACCACCCTGTCGCCCTGGTATCGCGGAGTTCACCTGACCTCGATGGATGTGCGGATGCGAGTCGGATCGACTCTCCAAATCAATCGATGCAGTCCGCGAGTACCAATGCAAACTACGCAACGAAACCTTAAAAATCACACCACATCGAGTGGTCGCAGCGACGCAAAGCCCGCCGCCATCATTCATGAGAACGGCGAAATCATTCACGCCCCCGATCACGACACCCGCGGTGGGTGGGTCATCATTTACCGCGCGGAGAAGCCCGGCGTTGACCGGAAAATCCCGCGCGAAAGGGTCGTGGATATCGACCGCATCCACGACGATTGCAACCGCAAAGTCACAGAGGATGACACGGTTGAGTGGTGCAGTGAGTCTTGGACCGTTGTCGGTGTGACCCATAAAGTTGGGATGGCGCGCCTAGAACCGCGAACCGACGCAGCGCGCGATCTGTGCCCCGAGAGCCACGACGGCGGAAAGTTATCGTTCATTGACGCGCCGGTCGATCAAATCACTGTCACCGGTGAGAACGACAACGACGGTCCGCACGGTACGGCTGACGGAGAGATCGTGACGGACGGCAGTGCCAACACGAAGGGGGGTGAAGACAGTTGGTAGACGAAGGTCAGCAGGACACCGGCGACGACGATGTTGTAAACGTGCACGCGGAGAACATCCCGCAGATCCTGAAAGACCACGACCACTGGTTACTGTGGGACTCATCGAACGACACACCGCGCCGCCCGCACTGGAAGGGAAATTTCAGTATCTCCTACAACGACCCGGACGCGTGGCACACCTTCGAGGAAGCGCTGGAAGCCGCGGAATCGAATCCCAGCTGGGGGATCGGGTTCGTGACCACGGACACCCCGGTCTCCGTCATCGACCTTGACGGGTGCCGGCGGACTGACGGCGAGTTCTTCGAAGAGAACTTCCGCTGGGAATGGTGGGTTCCGGAATCGTTCGGCAAGAAGATTGCGGAGTACTACAAGGAACTCAGCCCATCCAAAACCGGGGTTCACCTCCCAGTGACCGGGTTCGACGTGCCGGAGTGGTGGGCAGACAAGTCGTTCGAAGATGCAGAGCACGAAGGCGTTGACGTCCTCGATAACAAGTTCTGCACGGTGACCGGTGCGTGCGACGGTGACCTCCCAGTCGTTGACGTGTCCGGCGACGACCAGTGGCTGCGGAACGCCCTCGCAGACTTGTACGAGACGATTACGGGCGAGGATCCGCGGAGCGGTCCCGACACGCCGTCCGGGGGCGGTTACTCGCCCGGTGATGAATGGCTGCAGCCTGCGGACGTGCAGGGAGCGCTCAGTCACATCGACCCGGACGTCGGGTATTCGGAGTGGCGTAACATCGGGTTCGCGGTCGCGGAGTACTTCCGCCGCGTGGACAGGGATCTGGACGACGACGCGTTCGATGTGGCGTTGGAGACGTTCGAAGATTGGTCACAGGACGGTGAGAAGTGGGATCGTGAGGCGGAGGAGAACGCGTTCAACATCATCCGCGCCGGGTTCGACGGTGATGCGGAGACCGATTCGCACGTCACGATCGGGACGCTCCTCCACGTTGCGGAGCGGAACGGGTGGGAGATGCCGGACAAGACCGTTAGACTCGCGGAACAGACCGTTGACGGGTTCATCGATGAATACCCGCCGGTCGCTACCCGTGACCCGGACGACGAACGCCCCGACCCCACCGACGACCATGTGCGGCGCTTGGCCGATGCAGTCGGGGACTTAGATGAAGAGACGTTCGAAGCCCGGATTGACGAGATTGACAAGTGGGTCGGACGGACTCGTGACAGGATTGAACGGCACTGGGAACTCGCAAACGAGCACGAGTACGGTGACCTTGTCAACGAGAATGGCCAGCTGATGCGCGTGACGTGGACAGATAGACGGTGGATGTTCACGAAGCCAGTGCTGTCGTTCGAGTTCGACGTAGACTCGATCCTCGACCTCCCGGATGAGCAGGGTCGTTCGAGCATCGTTCAGATTAACCCGCCGGCAGAGTCCGAACCGGAATTCGAGCTGGATGTTCCACCGAAGGTGTTCAACGACGTCCGCCGGTTCAAGGACGAGATCCTGTCGCGCGTGTACTCAACGACGATCGAGGACGACCGGTCGCACAGCGAGGTTCTGGACTCCATTCGGCACTGGATCGCTGAGCAGGACGTTCCGATTCGCGCCGCACAGTACGAGATGGGACTCAACGAAGACGGTACCGAGTTCGTAACGCCCACTGGGTCAATCACCGCAGACGGGTGGACTGACGACCCTGACGCCGTACACATTGAGCGCGGGTCGAAGACGAACGCGACAGTCCGGTCGTTCACCGCGGACTCGGACGACCACGACAACATCGACACTGACGAGGTTGCGGAGATGATCGAGCTCATCGCCCAGTCCCGGGCCCCCGCTCGCATCACGGCAATCCTTGGGTGGTGGTACTCGGCACCTCACAGACCCCGCATATTCGATGTTAGCCGGACGTTCAACCCGCTCGCAGTCATCGGCCGATCAGGTAGCGGGAAGACGGCGACGCTTGCAGCGCTCAACCAAATGTGGGGAATGGACACAGAGCCACAGTCAGTCTCTGCAACCAAGCACGCCGTGCTCACAGGATTCGCTGCCAGTCGCGGAGTGCCGGTGTGGTTCGACGAGTACCGACCGGAGAAGACTGCAAACTACGCAATCGATAGGTTCCACGATTATTACAAGAAGAGCGCAACGGGTGGCATCTTGCCGAAAGGGAACCATTCGATGGGGACTGACGACTGGCATTTCCGCTCACCGATTGTTGTGTCCGGGGAGTCAGAGATTCGGTCGAACGCTGAACGTCGGCGGACTGTCAACGTGAACGTCACGTCAGCACCCACAGAAGACGAGGGGATGAAGCAGGCGTTCAAAGACCTGGTTGGCGACGTGCAAGTCGATGATGAAGGGGACAAGACGACTGTGGAGTTCCCCGAAGCTGAGTACAACTTGCAAGATCACGCAGTCGCGTACTACTCGTGGGTTGCGGACATGAGCGAGGACGAGTTCCGCGACTCGTGGCTTGACGCACGCGGACACGTCGCGGAATTCCTCGGTCAACACGAGGGCTTAGACCTGGGTGACACTGAGACTCAGGCGCTGCAGACGGTTGTGTTCGGATGGAAGCAGATGATCGCGTTCGCCAACGCGATGGGGGCAGACGTGTCCAAACTTCCAGGCGAGGACGCGCTTGAGGACGCGCTTGCACACGTCGCTGACGTTGACGGCGACGGACGGCAGTCCCACGAGGACGAGTTCTTCAGCTTAGTGTCGCGCGCCGCTGCAGCCGGGTACTTGATGAGTGGTTCCGAGTCGGATAACGGGTTCTACAAAGTCGTGTACGAAGGTAAGACGAACGAGGAACTACGCGTGAACGTGACGCGAGCCTTCGACTCGGTCAGTAAGTACGTGAGAGATCACGACTTGAACGCTGACCTACTGCAGTCCGCATCGGATTACAAGAACAACTTCGACGAGTTGAAAAAAGAGGATACGTACATCCAGAGAACGAAGCAGAATTCGCCACCGATCGCCCGCTGTACCGGGATTGACATGGCTCGCGCTGTTGACGAGATTACCGGGTTCAGTAGGGAGTCGTTCGTTGACGTTGAAGATGAAGGCGACGACGGTGAAGAGACTGTCAACGATGACAGCGATAGTGACGGCGGTGACGGTGATGGCCCAGTTCCGGTCGGTGCGCTCGGGCAGGTAGATCACAACTACACCGAGGTGACGGTCAAAGTCATTGAATGGGGGGAAACCCCTGACGGTGTTGCTGATGCTGGTGGCCCTGTCAAAGCGGGGTCAGTGTCCGACACGACCGGTCGCGTGGATATCGTCGCGTTCGATCACAACGGTGATGCTGCTGACGGGAGTGAACACTTAGAAGCCGGTGAGACGGTACGGATTGATGACGTGTACATCGGTGAATACGACGGTGCGCGACAGCTGAACCTCGATGCTGGGACAACCATCACTCCGATTCAGCCCGGCGTGGGGTTCACTGAAGGCGAAGAACCTGACGACGGACAGGGGACTCTTGACGGCGCGTCAGACGACGGTGAGAGTCAGCAGGAGAGTGTTCTGGCGGATGGCGGTGACACTGAGGGTGACGGTCAGTCCATCGATGCAGACGTGCAGCGCGACCGCGTGATGGCTCTCAAGGACGTCATCGAGAACGTCGAAGACGAACACGAGGATGGTGCCCCGGTCGGTGAAGTCCGCGAGCAGGCTGTTGAAGCCGGGCTGAGTGAGGACAAGTTCGATCACGAACTGGCGAAGTTGAAGACGAAGGGCGACGTGTACGAACCGTCGGAAGGCCGGCTGCGAACCGTCTAACACGAGGTGAACAAGATTGTCAACATCAACATCGAACGAGACGGTGACGTGGCAGTCGGACCGCGCGCGAGACTTCCGTCAGCGGACGGAAGGCAAGCTCGCGGCTCACTGGGGCGAGATCCGCCAGTACCTCGCACCCCCGGTTGTCGCATGGTCGTGGGGTGAATCGGGACTGTCAACGGCGATGAAACACTATCTGAAGGACAAGGGGCTCATCAAGCGCGCGCCGGGCGGTGAGAAGTGGCGGACGTCGATGGACCTCTGGTGTTACGCGATCAGCAAAGCCGGTGACGAGGAACCGGTCGGTGTGGAAGCGACGGGACAGCAGACCCTCGATGCACCACCTCAGTCGGGGAGTTCGCGTGTCCTCACTGACGACACTCCAGCGCCTCCGTCACGGCGGGTGCAATCGACACTGACGGGTGACGAAGCCGATAAACAAGCGATCAAGTCGCAGTATGAGCCGGATTGGACGGTTGTCAATGCGCTGAAGGGCATGCACGGTGACGACGGCCGTGAGGACGCCGCTCGGCACCCAGGGCAGGCTCGGTTGTCAACCTTCGAGGATTACGACTTGTCGCAGTGGGACGTGACGACACCGTGGTTCCGCTCGGGTGTCACGGTCCCGGCGGGGAACGTCTACTAACACCCCCGTTACACGTCCCCTGACCGCGGCCCAGTCGAGTCTGTCAACGATCGCCGAGTAACACTCCTTCAAGCGGGATCAGTCGGACCTCTCCGTTGCGGACGACGAAGACGACAGTGGTGGATTCTCCGCCGGAGAGTGCTTCGAGGACGTCTTGTGGGACGTTCATCGACCCTGACCCGGACGGTTTGACGCTGATTGTCGCGGTGTGTTTGTCTCCTACTGATGTCATCAGTGGAGGGTATGGGGTGTAGGGGTAAGAGAGAGGTAACACTGTTCTGTGATTCACGCGTTTCGCGCGTTTCTTGAGTGTCAGAAACTAGGGGTAACGGGCTTGTAACCCTTAGATACGGGCATGTCATTGGACATGCCAGCGCTGGCGACGAACACAGTAACTAGCCTGTCGAGCATCGCGGTATTGGGTTACACGATGGGGTTCGACCCCCTCGCGTCGCTCGGCAGCTCGGTTGCAGTAATGATCGGGACGATCGTGGCGCTCGCAGGCGCGTACGATCTTGGTGAACAGTTCGACGCCTGGGACTAATCACGATGCGAGGTGTGACACGCAAAACAGGCGCTGCCGCGCTCGCAGCGATGCTTCTCGTGAGCGTTCTCGGCGCGTTCGCGGTCGGCCCAGCGGCTGCAGCAGCAGGCAACGTCACGTTCGGAGCGACGAACTACGACGTGGACGAGACGACGACAGCGACCGTTGAGATCAACGTGACCGCTGACTCAGCAGGACTCAGTAATCAGACGGTGTCCATGGCTGTGGTCGATACGTCCGCTGAAACCGCCGTCGCAACCTACGAACGGCAGGTGGACGTGGCAGCGAACAGCACGAAGACGGTCACGATTGACGTGTCACCGTCTGAGCAGGGGATTGACCCGGGGACCTACTCGGTCGAAGCGACCGTTGACGGGGTGACGGCGACGTCATCGATGACGGTCAACGCGGTCGCTGACCAGTCCGTTACACTCGACCAGTCGGAATACAGTGTGAACGGTAGCGAGACGACCGTTAACGCGACCCTGTCGGCGGGCGGGCAGGATCGGGTTGGCCCGGTCGAGTTCGTGGTTCTCGATAGGAACGACTCTGTCGTGCATTCGGAGACGATGGACGACTACACGCTGTCCTCGGGTACGTCGGCGACTGAGTCGTTCACTGTCGCCCCGGGAGACGTCCCTGATTCGGGGAACTACACTGTCGAAGTGGTCTACGCGAGCACGTCAGCGACCGCACCGCTGACAGTAGACACTGAGGATGCACCGATCGGTGGTGGTGTCATCAGTGACGCAGCTGGCGATCCGATCGCAATCGCTGGGGTGCTCGTAGTGCTGCTCCTCATCGGGCTTGCTGCGCGCGCTGAGTAACACCTGCTAACCGATTTTTCATACAAACATGAAGGATACAGAAGACGGCGACGGCGAACCTGTCAACGCGGACAGCGGTGACAGTGTAACGGTATCGAGACGCCAACTACTGCAGGGACTAGCAGCTGCAGGTGTCACTGCGACCGCAGGGTCATCGCTCACGGGGTCCGTGGCCGCGCAGACGAACACTACAGACATGACCACGACGACTGAGGACGGGAACGTCGTAGACCCAGACAGTCCAGACGACCGGTACTGGATGGACAAGGACTACAGCGATTACATCGCTCAGGACAATCACCGTAACCTGATTGGCGTCCCATCCGCGGGCCGTGTTGGCGAGCTCATGCTGGCATACACCCCGCTCTACGGGCAAGCAGCCGCCGCAGGAGGGACGATAACCAAGTACGCAACCACTGACCAGGACCTCTTCGAAGCCGGGCGGTCAGTGCTCGCGGACATGTACTTCGACCCGTTCGACTTCGCGCAGGCGGGGAAATCGACGGTGCTGCAGCAAGCCTGGTACGATCTGGCTGAAGCACACCAGTTGCTAGAGCGGATGATTACGCAGTGGTCAAACAGTCTGTCGGCGAACGAAGAGCTTGCGCACAGTGAAATCGAGCTCGTTACACGCGCATCGTTCAACTCGGGGAAGTCGATGGGCGAGGCGAAAGATGAAGCGTCACTCGCTGTGCGAGACCTCCTCTCCACGAGCGAAGTGAACTTGTTAATCCTGCTTGAGGAGCTCCTCATCAGGATTAACGGCGTGTTCTTCCGTGTCGCCAGCGAGCTGACAGACGATTCGCTGAAGAACTACTGGAGCTTCAACTCGGGGGCGGAACTCACGCACAGTGATTTCACGCTGCATCAGCCGTCGATGCACCCCGCGCGTCTGGAGTTGATGGACGGGCGAATCCTCGAAACCGGTGTGATGCAGCTGGTTCCTGAACAGGATACGCCGGAGATGATCGTGCACCCGCTGCACGATCAAATCGCGTCTGAGGGTCGATGGGAGTGGGTACCGTCGGTCCCTGACGATAAGACGTACCCGATCCCGCCGGTCAACTACGCCCCGCCGGATTTCCTGAGCGACAGCGAATACCAGCTGGGGAAGTACAATCAGAATCTCGCGGATCTCGCGTCTGAGATGTACACGAAGCTGTGGGATCTGGTGAGAACGTTCGACTCAGAGATTGACGCGTACGTTGAGACGATGTACACCTACTACGCGGGCGAAGACCGCATCCCGATGAGCGAACTGTCGAACGCGGCTGTCCGGCGGGAGCTCGGGATGGACTGGGCGCGGACCGGTTCGACCGGGTTCGCGCTCATAGCCGCCCTGAAGCGCGGGATGCGAGCGAATACGAAGATGAACGTGGACGTCGAAGTCCTGCAGCCCGACGAAAACGTCGGGGAAGGGCAGCGAATCGACGACACGATCCCAGTCCTTGGCGGTGACGAAGGATGGGTGCCGGGAGCGAAGAAGACGGTTGAGTACGACCTCACCGAAGGTGAAGACGCTCGCATTGAGGGCCCAGAACTGCACATCCGCGGGCAACCAGCGAACGGTCAGCACACGGTGACGTTCGCCGATGGGTCCACGCAGGTAATCGAGTACGGGAAGGTGATGACGAGCGGGGAGTGGATGTCCAGTTCCGATCCTGGGGAGTGGACCGCGTCATTCTACCTTCGACTCGACAGTTCAGATTACTCCCTCAGTGACATCGAGTCCGTGACCGCAGCGGTCGATGAGGCGCTGTTTGTCGGTGAGACGTACCGGATCCCAGATCCGAACGACGTGTCCGCGGAGATTGTCGTGGCGGACTACGACAGTCTCTGGCGGAGCCTGACTGACCCGGGACAGGGCATCCACATCCACTCCGTCACGAACGCGGAGGGTGAGGAAATCGATGCCCTCTGGATGCGAGATGGCCGTCAGGCAGAGTTGTCCACTGACGGTGCAGAAGAGCTGATGCGCCGGCAGATTTGGACGGCAGCGGAGCGCACGCGCCACAATCGGAAATATGAGCCGATTGGTGGCGGGGGAGGCGGTGACGGTGGTGGGAGTGGGTTGTGGATGTGGGGTGCAGCCGCGGGCGCGGGAGCGCTCGCCGCGTTGGGCCTGCAGGGGGGTGACGACTGATGCTCCCGCTACTCGGCTTGAAGGCGTTGGGGAGTCTCGGTCAGATCCTCATCCTGGTAGCCGCGGCAGCGCTGGCGCTCGCAGTCCTGTCGCAGGCTGGTGTGCTGATTGAGGCGGTTGTAGGGTTGGTTGAGTGGTTGGTGACTGGGGTTGGCGGTGCTGTTGGAGAGTTCGTTATGAGCCTCATTGAGGCGATCGTGAAGGCGCTCGGCGCGGACGCAATCGGGGTGTAAGCTTCTATGACAAGCAAAAACACAGAACACGACGGCGGACGGATTGTCAACGACGACGAGGACACGGGTGTTACGCGACGTGATGTGCTGCGAGGCGGGGTGACACTGTCAGCAGCGATCGTGGGGAGTAACATGGTTGGAAGCGCGTCAGCGCAAACCAGCACGACCACGGACGGGCTGTCCGGGTCGGGGACCGGAGCCGACCCGTACCTCATCGAGACGGTCGAAGACCTCAATAAAGTCAGGAACGACCTCACCGCGCACTACCAGCTCACCAGTGACATCGACGCGAGCGGGATTGACAACTGGGAGCCAATCGCCACCTCCTCGAACGGGTTCACCGGGACGTTCGACGGCGCTGGCTTCGCTGTCAACGGTCTCACGATCAGCAAGCCATCGACAGACTACGCCGGACTGTTCGCGTATATCGGAGAGTCCGGCGAAGTCACGGGTGTCACCCTGTCCGGCGCGGACGTCGAAGGGCGTGACTACGTCGGAGCGCTCGCCGGGTACGCGTGGCAGGCGACGATCACTGACGTTACACTCGATACCGTGACTGTGACCGGGCGTGAGGCAGTCGGCGGTGTAGTCGGGAGCGCGTCAAGCACGACCATCGAGACTCTGTGCGCGTCCAGTGTCACTGTCAACCCCGCCTCGAACGCTGTCCATCACGGGGTTGTCGCTGGCGAACTACTCGGACCATCAGTGTTACGCGATGCGTTCGCTGCAGGGGTTCTGGAGCCCGCAGGAGACGTTGACGGCGCGGCAATCGTCGGTGGGGCGGTCGGGCTCGCCGGCGGTCTCATCGACACCGTGCAGACGGACGTGACCATAACCAGCCACGGGGTGGCGGGCGGTGTGGTCGGGGAGCTTAACCCGTCCGCGGCAGGCGATGACCGCGGTGTAATCCGTAACACGTCCGCGGACGGCACTGTGACGAACACGTCCAGCAGCACTGCGACCGGTGGGATTGTCGGGACGACGGACGATGCGAACGCCGCAACGCGCCTCAGTGACGCGTACTCCCGGTGTGACGTGCAAGCACCGAACGCCGGCAGTCTCAGTGAGACGGCGGGTATCGCAGGCGCGCCGGTGACTGGGACGACGATCGAGCGCGCGTACTACGCTGGCGGGACAGTGAGCGCTGCAGACGGGGCTGTCGGCGGTGTAGTCGCAACGACTGTCCCGACGGTGTCTGCAGGGTACTTCGAGAGCTCAGGCGTGAGTGTAACCCCGGTTGATGGCGGGATGTCCGGTGTTACGGGCGTGGCGACGGCAGACCTCTCCGGGACGACTGCGGAGGATACGCTCGCAGAGTTCGACTTCGATTCCGTGTGGGGCACCGTGAACGGGGATTACCCTGTCTTGCAGGCGACGCCGTCGCGGTCGTGCGCGCCGGAGGACCCGATCGGCGGCGGTGTCACGTCGTCGGACAGTCCAGGGTTGGAGTGGCTTCCATGGGGGATCGCGGGCATCCTCGGGTTAGGGTTAGTCGCAGATGATGATGGGGAGGGTGGTGGGGAGTGAGACGCGCCGCCCTCCTCACGCTGGCAGTGTTACTGGCGGTCACAGCCGGTGTAGCAGCGCCTGTAGCCGCGCAGGAGAACACGACTACGACCACCGGTGGTGACGACGCTGTCAACGCCAGCGATATCGATACGTCGCAAATCGCCGGCGAACTCGGCACTGTAACCGTTCACGAAGTCGAATTCGCCGACAACGGCCTTGTCAAAATCACGGTGACTGCAGAACGTCACAGCGGGCCGATCGCCGTCACAGACTCTGGCGCGGTCGATATCGGGAGCAACGAACGTGCAAGCGTCCCGTTCGAGGTATACAGGCCCTCTGAGGGACAACACGTCCTTCGATTCCACTTGAGTTCCGATGACGCCCTCATCACGATCCAGGAGGGCGGGGAGATGATGGCTGCGAGCGGCGAACGTGGGACTGTCGATGTGATGGCCGCGAGCCCGACCGTGGACGTCGTCCGGTGGAGTGCGATCGGCGGGGGGATCGGAGTGCTAGTCGCCACCGGTCTTGCCGCCGGGTTCCTTCGCCGCAAACACCAGAATACCTACAAAGAACTCCTCTCTGAAGAACGCATCCGCGTTGAAGAGGACCCCGTAGACGGGGTTCTCGGCAAGGCGAAACGGTTCTTCACCCGTCACAAGTACGCGTTGCTCACTGCAGCTGCAATCGTTGGATATCTCGTTGCAGTCAGACTCGGGATGCTCCCCAGCATCGGGGCAGTGTGGGGAGATATGACCGATTCACAGCGCGTTGTTACGACCGCTGCAGGCGCGATGACTGTGATCGGATTCCTCCCCGCGTACGCGATCGTGACGCGAGTCTGGGAGCCTGCCAAGGAGTTCGTGATCGATATCGATGCACGTGACGTGTTAGACCCGTCACTCGGCAGCAATGGCGGGTTAGCGTTAGATGCAGATGATATCGAGGACGTTGCTGATGAACTGCAGGAGAAAGAAGAAATGGACGTCGTCGGTGTCTACAGCGGAAGTCCTGAGCGCGTCAGGAAGATGCGTGTGGACGGGAAGAAAGCCGAAGTCGAAACACCAGGTGGGAAAGGCCATCTTGTCGAAGAGTTCGATGCGAAGCGGAATGCCGCGCGTGGAACGTGGCCCGGAACGGCGAACGACGTCGAACTCATCTCTGAACGCAGTAAGATCGACGGGAACCGCGAAGTGTTACGGGACGAGTCGCGGATGCTGCGAACGCTCATCGGCGCGCTCCCGGCAATCGCTACGGCGAGTGACACCGACGCGATGCGATCCGTGGACAAAGAGATCCGTGAGCTCGCTACGGTGAACAGTGACCCCATCGACTCCCTCCTCAACCGCGCTGCACAGGACACGCGGTTTGAAGGGATGTACACTGACGATGACGGCGACGAAGACGAAGAGGAGAGCGGGTTAGAACAAGTTGTTAACGGCTTGAACCCCGGGAGTGACGACGGAGAAGACGACGAAAACGAAGGTGATGAGCAATGAGCGGAGGAGGCGGGTACGACGCCGCGGACGCAGCGGACAAGATGCGCGAAGGCGACGTCGACGCGAATATCGACGGCGTACTCTCCGGTGACACTGCAGTTGCGAACATGGTCCTCGCAGCCGAACGCGCGGGGCTTGACGAAGACGGCCCGCTCATGTCGATTCTCGGGCGGACATCGAGGACGCACACCCTTCGAGACGCCCGCGAGCAAGGACACGTCCCCACGTTGAACGCTGCGACCGGTCTCTCCGAATCGAGTATCGAGGCGACCGGGTACGACTTGCTTGTCAATGCCCTCAAACCGGCCGCGCAGCAGGCGCTCATCAAAGGCCCGAAGGGATCAGGTAAGTCCACGAAGGCGATTGACTTAGCGAAGCGCCTGTACCACGAGTTCGACGGCGAACTCTCGATCCTGACGAATATCGAGGGGCCGGACGACCACCCTGCAGTGGACTACGCAGACACGATCAGCGGGATGCTTGAGTGGGTGCGTGACACGAACGGCGAGAAACTCGTGATTGGTGACGAGTGGTCGAGTACTGTCAACGCTCACGCGCACGGTGGCGGGCAGGTTGGCGCGATCTTCGCCCGGTTTATCAACGCCTTGCGAAAGGGGAAGGGCGGGTCTACGCGCCTGATTGCGATCGGGCACGAGCACGACACTGACCTGGCAGCTATCCTTCGCAACCAGTCTGACGTCGTCATTGAGGCTGATGGGAAGAAGGATGACGGTCTGATCGACTGTGCGACTGTGTACGAGGGGTGGAAGGATTACACGGAGGATGACCACTGGTTCCGTGTCCGTGGCCTGCAGGACGTCCCGTCGTCGTCTCAGTGGGGGTTCTCGACGAACTACTTCGCTACGTTCGATCTGGATCTGGATGACCCAGAGAATCAGATCCAGAAGGGGAAGTTGGTAGAGAACTGGGAAGAGTACCAGGATGACGACGGTGACGGCGATGACCCCGGTAACGCGGGCGAGCAGGCGGCCCAGTACCGAGAGTGCAGAGGTGAGAAGGCAGATGGTGGTGACTGCGGTGCGACGGTCACGCACGAGAGTGGCTACTGTCACGCCCATAGGAGCCAATGGAATGGCGAGCCGGACCCGCGCCTCACTCCCGGTGACACGCCGCGTGACACCCGTGACACCGGCAACGCAGGCGCGGAGGGTAGACACTCGGGCCGACGGTCGGGACGCCGCGCAGGGCGCGCAGGACGCCCTCTCGGCACTCCAAGCCGCTACCGGGGAGCGTGACGGCGACGATCGTGACCGAGAGCTAATCGCTGCAGCACTACAGCGCGAGCACCCGCGTGACCTCGATGACGATGAAGCCGACCGAATGGCCCGTGTACTCATCGAATCGGACACGGAGAACACCGATCCTCCCGCCTGAAAGCGGGGTTCACGCCCACAGAAACGCATCGAACACGACCGAATTGTAAACGACAACGCGACACGAAACACAATGGCATCAATTCAGACACACAAGGTCCCCGGGCCGGAAGGGTCGGGACCGTACGCGTACCGAGTGGAATGGGACGGTGACGAACACGATTGGACGTATCTCGGGCCCGCAGGCAGCTTGGACCCCGAAGCCCCAGCGAACGGTGAACCCCTCACCGACAGCGAGATCGCCCAGCTCCGCGAGGAGAACTTCGGTCTCGCACGGTACAGAGAGAGCTCAGAGGCAGACCTGTACAAGAAGGAATTAGCGAACGCGTTCCGCGAAGACATGGCTGAACGCTTCGATGAAGACGTGTTCGCACCAGGGGACGACAAGCGAACGACCACGGTTGAGCTCGCTGAAGACGCCCCAGCGACAGTCAAGCAGTTGCTGTCTGAGCGTTCGACGGACATCCAGCAGGATCTCGATTCATCAGCGGGGCAAGCCCCGCTCACGGAAGACGAACGGAAGAAAATCGACTTCACAGAGACGGACACGTTCACCGCGAGGCGCGCGAAAGCCGCGATCCTCGATGAAGGGATCCCGGCGAGCAGCTGGTTAGATAGCGTTTGGTCAGAGGATCTGACAACGGAGAGTGAGGCGCGTGGAGCAGCGAAACGCAACCGCGAGTCGATCGTGGGTGACAGGACAGACGAGAACGAAGGGAATACGGCGAACACGTCGAACGAGGAGTTCCGTTCGGAACAGGAGAAGAGCGCGCTGCGGTACGCGAAGGAAGAGGGTGACGAGGACGCGCGTGACTATCTCCTCAACGAGGCAGGGTGGACTGCAGAAGAGATTGAGAACACGCCGGTGCCAGCATAACCATGACACGACACACCGACCAGCAGGACGACCGTATCGACCAGGAATTAGCGTGCCTTCGAGGACACGCAGAGGCACGCGAGCGGCTTGCGGACCACGGGTGGCCTGAGGAGGACATCGAGACGTTGGAGTCCTCGATGTCGTTCCGAGAGTTCGCAGCCGCGGTGGCGGACGAACTTCGGTGGCGACGCGCTCACCAGTAACACTATCTTTTCTGCAGGGCGGAGGAGCCGCTCACGTAGCCACGAACCCCGGGGTAAGTGACGGCAAGAGCTTGTTTGTCAACGGCGGTCGCTTCGCGTGCGCGCGTCGCGGGCGCGCATAGGGGTGGGTGTACCCCCTCCCCCCTCAGGTAGTGTTACCTCTCCTAAATGGGTGCTCGCGCTACAGTGACACATGAGCCTCACAGAGACGCGGACAGGTGCAACTTGCATCGAGGAGCACGACACTGCAGTGGACGCGAGCACGGTCAGGTGTCCTCGGTGCGACACGCCCGCGTGGATTACGCCAAACGAGTGTTGGTGCATAGTGTGCGCGAGCGCGATCGAGCGACCCAGTGGGTGAGATCCCGGCGAATGAAGTGGGTAAAACACGTAGACTGAATGCCGCTCGCCAGGGTACGAGCGGTTGAGAGAGTGTGTTCACCCCGGTTCGGGCGGACTGTGGTGGGTCCGCCCGCCCACGCCGCGGCCCGTAGACCCGGACGGACAGACGCACACAAGTCCGTACACGTTCGCGGACGTACGTACGTACGTACACAAGCACGTACACCGCGGTGTACACGACGACGCACACAGACACGGACGCGTCTATGTACGCCGGTTTTTTCATTTGGTATCCGCGGTCACCAAGTACCAGTCAAAGTTCCGGACACCCCCCGTCCCTGAGTCCCGTGTTACCTCTCCTAAATGGGTGTAACCCCGAGTATCGGGTATGCAAGACCCAGCAGACGATGAAATCGCACGGCGCGCAAACGACGCAGATCACTTCCCCGTCATCGAGAACGCTGCAGTCACGACAGTGCCCGCCCCTCGGTTCCAGACCGAGTGCCCAGAGTGCGAAGGCCTCATCGAGTTCGAACCGGGCGACGACCGTGTCAAGTGCTATGAGGGGATCGGAGGATGCGGAGCAGAGTTCACCGTGCAGGGCCCACCAGTGGTGCAGCTCGCACGTGAGGACCGATGATCGGGATCGTCCCCTTAGCAAGTCGGTCTTGGTGTCATTTCGGCCCTGAAGCCGCAGTCTTCTTCGGTGCCATCGGATACGCGGTCATGTGGTTGATGATGCAGGGCTGGCGAGGCACAGACGGTGAGGACCGATGACCGGGGGTGAAGGGTTCCGAGTCCTCATCGTCTCATTCAGCGTGACTACAGCACTGGGGTTGGCATGGTACCGTTTCATCGTTTCCCGGTTCATCGACCCGAACCCTTGGTGGGAACAGAGTAAGGAAACCTAATCTATTCCATACCGTCAAGGGATGTATCCTCTCTTATCCGGGTGTCACCCCTACTGGAAGACATGATCGGACCACACGAGATTGTCAACAGACTCCGGACGATCCGGTACCTCAATGACGAAGAGTGGGAGCATCTACACGAACACCGCCGTGGCAACACCTGGCGGACGACTGTTGACGACGAACAGCGTTAGCGCTCGGAGTACCCCTCTAACACCTCACCGTAACACTATACTTAGTGCAACACATAACACTAACCGAGTAATGCCCAGAACAACCGTCCAAGTCACTGAATCCGAGGTAAACACCGCGGATGGAGACACCCGCGAAACCAAACAGTACCGAGTCACCATTCCCAAGCAAATGGCCGAGTTCTTCGATCTCTCACAGGGAGATGGAATCGAGTGGTCAGCCGGGAGTGCCAGTAACAAGATGGAACTCACCATCCACCAAGAATAATGCCACTCACCAGACTCACACCAGCACCAGTACCGAGCACCACCACCAAAGCCATCGAAAACATCCACCGTGGCGACGGGATCGTTCCACAATACGACCCCATCGACATGGACCAGTGGATGGAACAATTCAACGACATCACAGACGGCGACACAATCACAATCGAAACGAGCCGCCGGCAGTACTGTGACGTAGTGGTAGGAGAAGTCACTGACTCAACGATCCGAGAAGGAACTGCAATCGAATGCCGAATCCCGGAATCACCCTACAACATCCGGCTGTTCAGCCACGGCTACGCACAACTAGTCCCGGGAGCTGGTGACACAGAGACAGGGCAGTTAGAAGATTTAGTCAAGGTGATCCGATGACCGACACAGCGCGAATCTACGTCCGCCTCAGCGACCGGAGCAACCGGAGCATCGACGGGCAAATCGAAGACTGCCGAGCGTACGCCGACCGGCAAGGATTCGACGTAGACCGCGTGTACAACGAAGGACAACGCGTCTCCGGATGGGACGGCACCCGCGAAGACTACAACGACATGCTGCAGGACGCCGAGAACGGGGAGTTCGACGCACTCATCGTTCGTGACGGCAGCCGATTCGGACGCGATAAGCGCGAGCGAATCCGGCGGTTCTTCGACCTCGATGAATGGGGGGTCGAACTACACACCGTGAGCCGCGGGTACGTAGACCCCGAAGACCCATCCGATTTCCTCATGGAAGTGTTCAAAGCCATGAGTGACGACCACGGGAAGCGCGATGAAGTGGAACGACTGAAGTCTGAGATGGAGAAGCGAAAGGAGAAAAACTGGTATATCGGTGAAGCCCCGACTGCACTGCAGTACGACGACGACAAGCGTTTCTTAGAACCAGTTGATGGGCAACTCGATACCGTGTTACGGGTGTATGAGCTGCGAGACGACGGCGCAACATACCGTGACATCGAAGAGGACGTCCCGTGGTCTCTCCCCACGATCGGGAAACTCATCGACCGGCGCGAGCAGTACGAAGCTGTTGCGGACGGCGCACGACTCGGGTTCAAGTTGACGATCGTCGAACCCGAGCCCGCGTAAGTTGTAAACGAATCTTCTTCTGACCAGGTGTCACCCCGCGACTCGATGTGTAAGTAAATCGTTTCTAAACCGCGTTACACCGGTGTATACCGTATTAATCTACGTATATCAACAGTCCATCGGGCAGATATGTAGATGCAAACACCGGAATTCAGAGAACGTTTCTTCAACGAAGATGCGGAACTCCCCTACGGCGTAACTCCCGGCGAAGTTCGAGAGTCGATCAAAGGCTTCTACGACTTTTACGACGATTTGAACAGGTTCCTGATGCGAGAGGACCACGGTCGTATCGAAACTGTTCTCCGCGCCAACAACGCCCTCAGCGACTTCATCGGCAACGCAGCCACCGAAGAGTTAGCGAACGCCAGCGACGCGCTCATCGTTAACCAGAAACCCGACGGATTCCCCGACCTACTCCCCACGAACCACGACGCGTACGCCGAGCAAGACTTCGAGGTACACCACGGCGAACACGGCATTGAGACGAAATGCTCGAAATCGAACGGCGGGTGGCAAGCGCATAACAACGAAGAAGCCTGGTTCGTAGTGTTCAGGTACGAACGCGGGGACCCTGAAGACGACATCGAGGACATGGCCCCGATCCGGTTCGTGCAGGTTCTCGCCGCGAACCTCACCGAAGACGACTGGAGTCACAGCGGCCGTTCCGGTGATTCTCGCCGGACAATCACGTCATCCATCATCAAGAGCGGGATGGACAAGCTCCGATCGAACCCGATCTACCAGGATCCCGAGTACATCACCGGGCGCGCGAAACCGCGAGAACGGTACCGCCGGGAACACGCCGAGTTCGACCCGGTATTCGCAGAGAACAACCCGCAGTACGTGACCGAGCAAACCGAGCTAGGGGACGATTGATGGAACGGCCGCGCGTGGACCGCGAACTTGTTAACGACGACAAAGCCACGCTCCCGTACTCCCTCACAGCGGAGGAAGTCGCGGACGCAATCCAGTCGGTCTACGATTACTGGTACGAAGTCAACGAGTGGCACATCGAAAACGGATACGGACGGTTCCACGAGCAATTCAGGGCAAACAACGCGATCGGCGGGTTTGTCAGCGACCGTGTCACGCGCGCCTTGGTGGACCCGAACGACGGGCTTGAACTCAACCCGGCAGACGACGGATATCCGGACATCCATTACACGAGAGGGGACCGGACATGGCCGGACGATTTCCCGGAGAAAGCGAAGGACGAAGCCGTACCCGGAGTCGAAGTGAAAGCCTCCCGTGACGGCACGATCACCGCCCATCACAACGTCGAAGGGTGGGTTCTGGGGATTCACTACAACATCAACGCCCGTGGCAGAACACCGGATGACGTCGTTCCAATCTCGATTCTCAGTGTCCGGGTCGCTTCGATGGACGAGGATGACTGGGAAGAGCAACCGAGCGGGGAAGATTCGAATCGGACGAACACAACGACTCTCCCGACTGAAGCGCTGCATGAGCTCCGGAAGAACCCGGTGTATCAGACGCGGGACGGGATCCCGCAGTCACGTGACGGTGACTGGAATACACTGTACAAGCGCATTCACGCACTCTTCGACGCCGAGTTCCGGGAGTCGAACCCGACGCTCTTCCCAAAGTCAGACGGGTCGAACGTGTGTGACGGGTGTGGACGGTTCTTCAAGAACGACCGTGGCGTGTCATCGCACCGGAGCCGCGGTAAGTGCGGTGATTAGAGTCAGCTGAAGTCGGTCAAGGACGCCGATTCCTTTTCGATGTGGTCGAAGTCCGGGCGGTCCTCAACGGGAGTGTCGACGTCCGCGAGGCGAGGGATGGCGTTCTCTGCCATGCTGTAGAACGTCTCATCTAACTCGATCCCGACCGCATCGTACCCGAGCGCGTGTGCAGCCGCGATCGTTGACCCGGATCCCATGAACGGGTCGAGAATCGTTCCTTCTTGAAGCGGGAGGGACGCGTGCACTAATTCCCGCATCAAATACTGTGGTTTCAGATTCGGATGTGCTTCTTTCTCCTCATCAGCACCAGCTGGGTGTGATTCACGGACGATATCAGTCTCTGCCTTCGGTGTTTTCCCATCCTCCAGTAGATCGGTGAATGGCCGTTCATCGGATTCACGCCGGAGACCGCCTGTTTGCCACTCTTCGAGATTCTCTGTGAGTTTCCCTTCGAGCGGTTTCCGGTACAGTAGCCACGGTTCCCAGTACACTCTGGGCATCGAGGACACGTCTTTGAACTCCGGGTGGTCGTGCGCGCCTTTCGGCCGATCGCCGCCGCGAAGTGTTTTCGTCTCTCTTACGAGCACGTCACGGCGTTCCAGTCCGGCATCATCGAACCCGTTCGAGACGTAGTGCATCAGGAGTTGCGTGGAGGCGATGAACACGTGCCCTCCCGGCCGTAGCTTAGATTCGAGAACATCACCGAGCTTCTTGAAGAATTCCTGCAGCATCTCCTTGTCATCCTCGGTGAGAACAGTGAACCGCGGCAAGGGTTTCCGTTCATTCCCGTCCAGCTCAGGCGGGATGCGCCAGACACCACCGACGCCGTCCCGCATCTTTTCAACGTTCTCCTCAGCGAACTCGATCACCCCGTACGGTGGATCCGTGACGACAGCATGGAAATAGTCATCTGGGAACTCCTCTTCGAGAACTTCGAAGGAATTCCCGTTAATCAGATCGTAGCTCATTATCTGTGGGTTCTTTTGTGCCATCTTAGTCTCTATGCTCTGCCGCGGGGTGTAAGTATATCGAATCTCATCGAGGTATCCTGTAGTCAGTGATAAGCCACGGCGGGGTAAACCGACGTACCAACGTGGGCGGAACAGCAGCAGCAGACGCCGGGTTCATCAAAGGGTCGAAGCACCGCGTGGCGGTGTTACGCCGATTAGCGGAATCACCGGCGATTCCGAAGGAGATTAAGAACGATACTGACCGCCCGTATTCGCGTGTCTCTGACGCTGTAGACGATCTTCGGGAGCAGGGACTGGTTGAGTTGCTGGTCCCGGAGGAACAGACGAAAGGCAGACTGTACGCGTTGACTGACCGCGGTGAGGAGTGCTGGGAGTTCATGGTGGACCAGGGGATGGTCGATCCCGACTGACCGCCGGGACACGTGTTACTGTCAACGACCGCACTGCCAACAGTCGGGGTGTCCTGCCAGCACGACCATACTACCCGCTAACGATGGTGGGTGGGCCTGTACCCTCAACAACTGCGGTCAGGATTAGTGGTCTCCCCAAGCACCCACCCACGGTGAGCAACCACGGTGGCCGGACAATGTTACCGCCCACAGTGGCCAAGAAATGTTATCGCGCAAGATTATCGCCCCCAACGAGCACGATGAACGACCACCAACGCAGAGTAGGAGCCCTGTACCATAACTTCGATCACACACTGTTACCAGACACTCTCCTCTCGCACTCTCACCGAATAGCTGCGGGGAGGGATTGTCAATACAGACAGCGGGACCGGATTGGAACCGGGGGACTCCTACGGGACAGCGGACGGCTCAACGTCGGTATCGCAGAACGCTGTGCCGCGCATTACTTTTATAGTTCGCGGGGGAGACGCTGGCGATACAAGCAAGACCGCGAGACGCCAGGGGTCCGCCAGACGCCCGCAAGAGCCCGCGCACACCGCGAACGCGCATCCCGTGTGATTTCAGGCGCGCGCCACCGTGACCGCCAAAGCGAGCACTTATAAGGCGTAGCGCTTAGGACGCTGTCCCGTAGGGGTCCGCCGGTTCAAATCCGGTCCCGCGCACTCGCTACCGCTCGTTTTCGGCTTGTCCAACAACGACAAGACCCCAAATGACGCTCGAAAAGCCGAATACGCTGAAACTCTGTGACAGTTTCTATTCATATATGATGGAGTCGAACAATTACAATCGTCCGCAAGGACCAACGCGAGTTCTTAAGCGATAAGGTCGTTGTGGATTACCACGAGTACCACAACCATTCTTGGCATACTTGCTTCGAATGGGCAAGAACCCGAAGAAAGTGAAGCAATACTCACCATGCACGGTCAGTAACACATCAAACCGCACTGCATGCTTCGACAAGTGGGCCTGGGAGAACCGTGGCGGTTACAAAACACCACCAGATGAGGACGACGCCAGAGTCTACATAGAACAAGTGACGTTTCGAGACGTTACTGAATCGACCAAGGGAAAGATTCTGGAAGAACTGGGGCGGTACTCAAAATGGCTACAGTACAAGTTCAGTCGTGACGAGTGGGAGTTTGCCAGGAACTTCCAATCCGGTGGTAGTAGTAACGGTCCCCGTGACTTTCTCACGAAACCGAAGCGTCGGAAGAGTCGCCGTGCCGCGCTCGGGAAAGACAGTACTCCCAACTACGAAACCGTCCAAGACCTTCTCGAACCCGATCCCGACAGTTGGAAATTTACGTCTCTCGTCTGGACGAGCCTTGACGCTGGACTTCGTCCAGAGGTTGGGAACGCTCGGGTAGGTTAGTGTGAATCCGAGAACGGCCTGCTACGCATCCCGAAAGATGGTTCAGCCAAGTTAGAGCAGTGGATAGACGAACGATCGGACCAACCGAAATACCAGGATACCGACAAACTCTGGCTCACTGGGCATGGGAATCGCTACGATTCCAACAAACTGAGCCGGATAATCAAAGACCTATGCGAACTCGTCTTGAAATGCGCAGTCAGAAACATCGAACCCAGCGTCAGCCATTCATGACCGTGAAATCATGCGTCTAAACAAGTCCTAATATAGTACGATGATAAGAGTAGCAAAAACTTATCCCGGATGTATAAGTTAATATATAATGAAGGACCGCTATGGAACTTAGTCCACGTCAGCGGTCCTTCATCAAAGAAGAAATGAAACGCGAAGAGGAAGATGAAGAGAGATTTCCGAGCGCCAGAAAAGAAGCAGATCAAATCCGAGAGCAGATTGAGAAATCACTCACCGAGTAACTATTGCCAATAGGCCGAAATTCCCGCCCCTGATTCACCCGCTGTTTAGATTTCAGATTGCAGCTTTCGCTCCGAACAGTCCATTTTTAATAATACTATATTTTTTGATAACTATACATGACGTCTCAGTGGTCGAAATCCACTGGAACAACGAAATTTCCAATAATATGTCTGAGATGCGTTATTTGTCTAAGACAACAGGAATTCATCCTGGGAGTGGTAAAACCGAGGTTTTCGCGTTTAAGATTACCAAATATAACGTCCCAGTCACTTGGTTTTGTAATAATCAGGATGTCTATAGGCCCCTATCTTCAATTAGGATACAACCTGCCGCACACACTCCAAATATATTTATATCCACTTCCCCCAACAATATACTTTTATTGAGGAATGAAATATGGGGTTACTTGATTATTTGTTTGTGAGTAATAGTAAGCTATAAGTCATTTCTGATGCGACTATCCCACATGGAGTCAGTACAACTCAAAGCCAGCGAAACAGATGCAATAGATATCGCAAAGCTGGCATTTGAGTATACTTCTGGGATCAAAACATATTATCAGGAAAGAAACTACATAATCGGTAAAACTGGCGCTGGCCTCGGAAGTTACGGTGAAAAGGTAATTGTCGAATGCCAAAATGCTGGCGGGGACAATTCTCAGACGGTAATGACTGTTAGTGGTGAAAAAGAAGTTTCAACGAATATTACAGCTAACCCGGACAAGTACGTCCGTCGTTTTGTTTCCAACATACATAATCTGAAGGATCGTCCAATGTCCGAAATTGTGGAGTTGGCCGACCAGCATATGACTGCTAATGGAACAAAAGAAGTTACCGATAGTAGCAACCAATCAAGTGGAAATTGGCTCATGTATGTAGTTTTTGCGATGGTTTTTGTGTTTATGATAATGATGATGTCATCGATTTGATCTAACATCTCAGCTCAATCTAAAATGAACAAATACGCAATACTCACTGTAATCGGGATCATCGTGCTGCTGGGTGGACTGGCGATGCCAGCTACCGAAACTCAAACAACGCAAACTTGCATGAATTCGCCCTACACCTATGGGCAAGATTGCGTCCAAACAACATATGAGGCACCAAATCCGGCGCGTGGACCAGCGATTGGTTTTGGCTTTTTCCTTACAGTCATCAGCGGAATACTGTGGTCCCGGTCTGACTCGGAACCTCAGAATAGTGGACCACCGCCATCATCTCAGATAAACAGTCTTTCAAAGCAGATAGATAAGGAGACAGAATCACGACAAATGGACGAGACGAATACATCAGCCAGATCACAGCAACGATCTGCCAGTCAAACTAACAATCATACTCTCGCAAGTCGGATCCAATCAGAACATAACCATCAGGATAAGTCAAATCAAGATAAATTCGAATGAAATACAAGACAAAATCAAATTCACGAATCCTCTATTGGCCCATTTGATGTGAGATGATTGATATTGATGTCAAAGATATAATAATACGGGGGAAGGATTCAGACAGTCTCATCGTGTAGAAAGAGACGCACTTAACGCTGTCTTGGTCGGTGTTTTATATACAAGGCGGCTATTGTGTCGGTAGGCAGGCCGAAATCGGGACTTGCCACCCCAAAATTGGCGCATTAACGTGCCTACGGCACATCCGCGCTTAGGACGCTGTCCCGTAGGGGTCCGCCGGTTCAAATCCGGTCCCGCGCATACAATAACCCGGAGCCTCCTTGCGGTTTTCAGCCTGTCAAAGCAACTATATCAGGCGAACCCAACGAAAGGCTGTGACGATGAATTAGAGGCGGATTGGGGTTCCGGACGCCTCATCAAACTTGTCCCGCCCCGATGGGTGAAACCCCCGATCACCGTCTGGTGATTTCCTCTCAGACGTCCGAACAGTATTGAACGTGGCACTCCAACTACGTCTGTGAGAAACAATGCTTCATTGTGAATGCGGGTGGGCTTGGGAATGGGAAGATGATCCGGTTCCTTACTGTCCCTTCTGTGGCAAGTTAGGGGGAGCAGGACCCGGGGCGCCAAAAGAAGCCAAGGAAGCGGTTGAGAACGCAGAGAAAGAACGGAACTAATCAATTGAGTCTTCCTGCACTTGACGAGGATTTATCGTTTTCCATTCAGTTCCCTTTCGAATCTCGCCAAGCAGACCTGAATCGCCCTCAGTCAATACCGGGTCAAAACACCGCGTTGCGGCAGTCCAGTCGTGAACGAGGGGACTCGCGAGCGGCCGAGACAGTCAGCTAGCGTAGGCGGTTGCAACTTCGCTTAACTCGGCGAGAGTGAGCGCGCCACTCGCGTACTGGGTAGCTGCCTGCGAGAGTTCACCGAGATCGATTTCCCCGTCGTTATCCGCGTCGTATTCACCCGATACGCCGTCCAAGGGGCTCCCTTCCACGACGACGATATCGTCACTCCCCAGAGAGACCTCACTGTCGCTTGTCACCGATCCCGAGACCGAGTAGGTCGTTCCCGGATCGACGTTCTCGCCCGCTTCGACCGTGTACTCAGTTACAACTGTCTGGCCCGGGTTTACTCCGCCAACGGCGACGAGCGCACCTGTGGGATCGGCAACCTCAACGACCGGGGACCGCAACTCCCCGTCGACAGTAACAGATTCGATCGACGCGGCCGCGACCTCCGGAGAGAACGATTCGCTGACGGTCAGATCGTTACTCTGTGCGGTGGCTTCCACGGTGATCGTCGTCTCACCCCCGGGTGCTATCTGCGTGGATTCGAGATGGCGTTCGGCAGACGAGTCACCACCCTCGACCGTCGCCGTTTCTGATGCGGTGTCCGTCGCGCCGTCGCCATCAGTGACTGTCACTACTGCGGTGTAGGTCCCCGCCTCGGAGTACGTATGGGTAGCTGTCGGGCTGGACGTCTGTACATCTGCCTGCCCGTCGCCATCGAAGTCCCAGGTGTAACTCGCGATCTCGCCGTCGGAATCGGCGGACGCCGAGGCGTCGAACGTCACCTCTTGACCGGGGACAGGGTCCGCTGTCGTCCACGTGATCGACGCTGCTGGCGGCTCGTTCTCTCCGGGGTCCGACCCAGAGGAAACGACGAAGTTCGCCTCAGTCGTCCGTTCGGACTCGACACTGACTGCCGCCGTCTGGTCTGTGTTTCCGTCGCTCTCGGCGACAACCGTGTACTCGCCCGGAGTGATCAGGACTGTGTAGTCTCCCTCTGCGTCTGTCGTCGTCTCTGCGACGACCAGTCCGAACGTGTCTTTGACAGACACCACCGCTCCCGAAATCGAGTCGTTCTCGCCGTCGAATACGGTGCCGGTGATGGCACCGGGACGGTCAGGGACGTCGAGAACAAAGTCCGCAGTGGTCGTCTTCGCAGAGTACACGGTGACCGAATTCTGTCCCTCGGTACCATCGCTCTCGGCGTACACAGTGTACTCGCCCGGAGCGACGTCGACGGTGTACTCGCCTGAAGCAGATGTCGACGTAGACGCGACGACCGATCCGGAGTCGTTTTCGACAGTCACCGACGCCCCCGAAATCGCGTTGTTCTCCTCGTCGACCACCGCGCCCGTGATAGACCCGGATTCGGTCACAGGACGAACGACGATATCTGCTCCCGTCGTCTGGTCTGACTCGACGGTGACCGAGGTTCGCCCCTCCGTTCCATCGCCTTCAGCGTACACAGTGTACTCGCCCGGAGCGACGTCGACGGTGTACTCGCCTGAAGCAGACGTCGACGCGGACGCGACGACCGAACCGGTCTCGTTTTCGACGGTTACTGATGCCCCCGAAATCGGGTCACTGCCTGCGTTCGTTACAGTCCCCGATACGTATCCCGGTGACGCGGTCACGAGGACAATGTCCGCCGAAGTCGTAAACCCCGACTCGACGGTGACCGAGGTTCGTCCCTCGGTTCCGTCGTTCTCGGCGACGACCGTGTACTCGCCCGGAGCGACCTCGACGGTGTACTCGCCTGAAGCAGACGTCGACTCAGACGCGACGACCGATCCGGAGTCGTCTTCGACAGTTACCGAGGCCCCCGAGATCGCGTTGTTCTCCTCGTCGACTACCTGTCCCGAGATGTACCCCGGAGAACCGGACGATCCGACCGCGGCGTCGATGGACTCGTGGCCACCGTCAGTCGCACGTACGGGCATCGAACCGAGAGCGGTGCCGGCAACGACAACGCTTGTGACCACGACGATACCGAGAGCCAACGCGAGGAGTTTCGTCTTCTTATACATAATTTGGTGTAACTGTTAGTGGTGGTTCAGTTCTATTTCTCACCGCGAGGGACCGAGCTGGAATGACAATATGTTGTACTCTCCGTGGCTATTATGTTAAATTCCTGTCCCAAAATCGTTTCGCAACCCGTTGTTCACGGGGAGTTATCCGTTGTGAATAATCTGCGGGACACAGTCCAGCAACGAGAACCCGACTCGACGAAACAGGTCCAAGACACGACCGGGAAAACGTCGCGAGCGTTCCGACGCCGTAGAGAGCGGCCTCGTCACACACAAACCGGGTAGAAACCGCCGCTAGTTCGGATTCACGAACGAGGCAAGCACCATTTCGGATCCGGAATCGCCCTCCCAGACGAGTTCGACGTAACCGCCGGATTCGACCTCGACCTCGATGGAACTCCCCGCGGTGATCCGGCCGTCACTGGATCCTTGCCACTCCGACGTGCTGCGGATGTCGCCTTCGATCGACAGGTTGTCAGCGTCGACGTTGTCTCCTCCATGGTGCGTGATAGTTACCAGTCCGCCGTTCGATGTCTCCTCCCAATCGGCCTCCCACGACACCATCGGGGTTTCCGACTGTCTGCTACTGCTGGCCGAACCGGACATGCTGGTGGCTCCCGTCATCCCCGAATAGTTCTCCCAGAACGCCGCGGCGTCCAGAGTCATCGAGATAGTAAGCGTCCGTTCACCGCCGGTGACGGATACGTCCTCTATGTTCTCGAAGGCTCGCGGCGATTGATTGCGGGCCTCGTCCACGAGGTCCTGTGCGGTGTCTACGGGAACCTCCGTCTCCTCGTCGTAGGCGAGAATGATCTCGTTGTCGGTCGTTTCGCCGTCGAGGGTACCCGACATACCGGCGCCGTAGAGCCCCTCAACCAGTGTCCGGGCGCGCGGGTCCGAGATCTGGTCGCGGACGGGCGATCCGAGGTCGAATTGGCCGCCCATCACGACTGTCGCTTCGCCTAGCTTGTCGATGAGGAGTTCGGCGTACTCGCTCTGGTCGTAGTACCGGTCCGCGTTGCCCTTATTGGCATCTATCATCTTCTCGACAGCATCGCGGCCGGTCACGTCGGCGTCCTCTATCATCCCGACGACGATGTGCTCGCTGTCGAGGGCGAAAGCGACGGTCATGTCGCTGTACTGGTTGCCATCGTCGCCGTAGTACAGCTCGTACCCCTCGTAGGAGCCGGTCTGATACTCCGCGTCGCTGTCACTTTCCTCCTCTATCTGGGTCTGGATCGAGTCGACATCGAACGACCCTTCGACGACGAACGACGCCCCGGAGGATGCGTCGTCGCGCTCGACGTTGAGCGTGCTACCGCCGACGGCGGTCAACTCTGCGATCTCGGTTAGGTCCACGCCCTCTATCTGCTCGTTGGCCTGTTCCAGACCCTCGAACGGGTCCTGCGGGAGTTCGTCGCGCTGTTCCATGACGCTTTCCACGTCGTAGGACGCGAACCCCCGCGTGTCGATCCCGAGCAGGTCCTTGGGGTCGTACAGCCAGGACGCGTATTCGGGCTGACCGCCAGCCTGCGTGAGACTATCGTCGTCCTCCAGGATACCGGTACAACCGGCGAGACCCAAGAGGGCGGACACTCCGCTTGCGCGTAGGAACGTGCGTCGTGAGTGAACCATAGATGTCATTTTACTTCGGAGTAGTATAAATGTATGCAACCGGAACAGAGACGGTGAGAAGAGAGGTCGACCGGCGGTAGACCGCACAATGCACCCCGTCGGAAGGTCCGAGAGCAGCGGATCGATGTCGGCAGAGAAAACGAACCGGAGACTTTTCTTGTTTCGACCCCAATTGCAGCCGAATGAAGCGTCGACAGTATCTCGCCGCCGGCCTGTCGGTCCCCCTCCTCGCCGGTTGTTTAGACGGTCAGACCGACAACGGCGACACGACGAACGCGGAACCGACGGACAGTACCACGTCGACCGAACCCGGGTCGCCCGACTCCGACGGCATCTACGTGCAACCGTTCGTCGAGAACATGCTCACGGCCGGGACGACGGCGAGCGGGGAGTACGAGTTCGGTGTGTTTTACACCTTCCCGCACCAGTTCTGGACGGTGACCGGGACGGAGCGGTCCGAGCAACCGCGTAGCGACGACCATTCGCTCCACCTGATGGCGAGTGTCTGGGACTCAGAGACGGAGACAGTCCTGCCCAACACCGGCCTCTCGGTCGAGATCACTCGAGACGGCGACCTCGTCTCCGAGGAGGTCATCTATCCGATGTTCTCCCAGCGGATGGGCTTTCACTACGGCGCGAACTTCAAGCTGGGCGACAACGGAACGTACTCGGTGACAGTGAGTATCGGCGGAACTGATCTCCGCCGAACGGGGTCGTTCGAGGGCCGGTTCGAGGACCCTGCGAGCGCGACAGTCGATTTCGATTTCACGAAGGAACAGCGGGATAAGTTGACCACGCAGGACATCGATGCCGGCGGTGATCCCGGCGCGGTCGAACCGATGGACATGGGGATGCTTCCGATCGGTCGGGCGAAGGACCCGGCCGACCTGCCGGGGACGGTACTCGGATCGACCACAGCCGATGGGATCACGTACGTCGTCACGAGTATCGGCGACGAGCGGTTCGGCGACGAAACGTACGTCGCAGTCTCCGCCCGGACGCGGTACAACGCCCTTCTGGTGCCGGCGATGGGGCTATCCGGAACGATCACTCGGGACGGCGAAACGGTGTACGACGGGGCGTTCGAACGGACGCTCGACCCCGAACTGGATTACCACTACGGAGCGCTCGTCGACGGCGTCGCAACGGGCGACGAACTCTCGCTGTCCGTCGACGTGCCGCCGCAGGTCGCCCGCCACCAGGGGTACGAAACGGCGTTTCTGGACACGCCGACAGTGGACATGACATTATGAACGGCCGACGGTCGGCAGTTGTCGTGGTCGCACTCATGCTGGTCGTCGCGCCGCTTCTTGGGATCGGTTCCGCGCCGGCCGACGCGCACGGAAACCACGTCACAGCGGGGTCGCAGGTGGCCGCTGACGGAACAGTCGTTGTCGAGGAACTGTTCATCCTCGAAAACGGCTACCTCGTCATCCACGAGAGGGACGACGGCGACCCCGGAAAGATACTCGGACACGTGGCGATCGAATCAGGCTACCACCGGGGCGTCTCCGTTTCGCTCGACGAGTCGTGGTGGGACACCGCCGCGGACAACGAATCTCTCGTAGCCGTACTCCACCGGGATGCAGAAGGCGGCGACGAGTTCGACCCGGACGCCGACACGCCGGTGTCCGCGTTCGGAAGCCTCGCCGGGGCGGAGTTCGACGTTCGGGAGGGTGATAAGCCGGTCAGTGTCGTCGCGACCTCGTTCGAAGGACACGCCGTCGAGGACTCGGTGACGGTCCCGCGCGTCCAACTCGCCGACGACGGGTATCTCGTCGTCAGGGCGAACGAGGAGGGCGAACCGGGTGAGGTAATCGGCCGGGAGCGACTCGAAGGCGGGACGCACGAGAACACAACCGTTCCGGTCGACCGGGAGATGCTCACCGGCAATGATTCGACAGTGTATCTCTGGGTGTCGGTGTACAACGACGACGGCGACGGGGCGTTCGATGCCGAACGCGACGACCCCGTCACCGTCGCCGGGTCGCCGGTACAGTCGCGGATCGTCGCGCAACTGAACGCGACCGAATCGGACATGTCCGTCGGCGTCAACACGCCGGAACCGACGACAACAGGGGCGGCCACGAGCCACGATACGACGGGAGCGTCCGATGACGCGAACGACGGCACGTCGGGCGGCGAGGAAACGGATACGCCCGCAGTCGGCGTCGTTGGAACGGTCGTCGCCGTACTGCTGGGACTGCTACTGGCGGGGAGACGGCGATGACCGTTGGAGAGCGCGGGATCCCCCTTCGAGAATCGCACCAGAACCCCCATTTGCTCGGGGACCCAAGGGGGCGACGATGACGCTGTCCCCGGACCAGTCGCGCCGCGAGTTCATGAAAGCGGCCGTCGCGATGGGAGGGGCGTCGGCCCTGTCCGCGTGTCTCGACCGCGATGACGAGTCGGGCGAGTCGGAGACGACGGCCGGACCGGTCCCCTCCGGGGTCGACGACCCAGCCGACCTCCCAGCCAGCCAGCACGGCTGGAACGACCAGTTGCCCGAAGACGAACACGGCAACGCCGTGTTACCCCGACACCACGTCTTCCTCTACCTGAACCTCGACGAGTCGGGCGAACCGAGCGAGGAGGCCCGCGAGACGGTCGCGTCCGCTCTCGCTACGCTCGACCGGGCGTACGAGCGCTCGAACGAGGGGCTCATTTACTCCGTGGCGTACTCACCGTCGTACTTCGACCGGTTCGACGAGTCGCTCCCGGACAGCGTGAACCTGCCCGAGCCGAGACGGCTCTCGTCATTCGAGGAACCGGAACTCGATACGCAGGACGCCCTGTTACACATGTCGAGCGACCGCGCGGACGTGGTTCTCGAAGCGGAGGAGGCGCTTCGCGGGAACGTCGAGGCTAACGGCGTCGAGATGGAAACGCCCCTGTTCGATGTCGTCACGGACGCTGACCGCCGGACGGGGTTCATCGGCGACGGCATGCCGGCCGAGCGCCAGGACGTCAAGGGAATTCCTGACAGTAAGCCGGTCCCCGAGGAGTCGCCGCTGTTTATGGGGTTCAAAGCCGGCTTCGTCGGCAACCAGGCGACCGAGGAGTACGTGAGCATCGACGAGGGACCCTTTGCCGAGGGGACGACGAAACACCTGGCCACGATCCGCCAGCGGCTCAGCGACTGGTACGTCGAGAACGATTTCGAGGAACGCACTCAGAAGATGTTCAGTCCGCTCCACTCGGAGGAAGGGTTGGTCGAGTCGACCGGACACGAACTGGGAGACCACAGCGGAGTCACGCCCGAGACGACCGAGGCGATGCCGGACCACGCCCGCGAGTTCGGCCGGGTCGGGCACGCACAGAAGATGGCCCGTTCGAACCGTGACGACGACGGAAATCCCCTGTTGCTCCGCCGCCACGTCGAATCGACTGACAACGACGAAGTGAGCCTTCACTTCCCGTCGCTTCAGCAAGATATCGCCCAGTTCGAACGGGTCCGTCAGGCCATGAACGGAACCGACGTCGACAGCCCCTCGGTTCGTCAGCGAGTGAACAACGGGATCCTAGAGTACATCTTCGTGAAACATCGCGGGAACTTCCTGGTTCCGCCGCGCCGACACCGCGCGCTTCCGAGGCCTCGACCGGAGTAAGCGGCGAAACTGCCTTCGCGGGCAAGTTTCGACCGTACTGCGAGCAGAACATTAAACAGATATGATCGGACAAGAAACTGTATGAGACGACGAACGTTTCTCGCGAGCGCGGCGTTCACGGCCAGCCTCGCGGGTTGTCTCGGGTCGGACGACGATACGTCGACCGACGATACGAACACCGAGACGACCGCGTCGACGGAGAGAAACAGCGAGTACGAAACGAACGGCGACTTCCCGCCCGACGAGACACCTGCAGACGGCTATCCGCCGGAGTTCGACGACGTACCGAACAAACGGTCCATAGACACCGATGCCTTCCAGACGAACACGCAAAACGGCGTGGACGTACCGCTCGCGCCCATCGATGTCGTCAACTACTGGTACCGGCGCGGCGAAGCGCGGATCGCCGACGCCCGCGGCGAACAGCAGTTCGACACCTCCCACGTGTACGGTGCGGCGCTGTCACCGGCGTGGAACCAGGACGATTCCGACCCGGTGCGCGACTGGCCCGAAAGCGACCGGATCGTCTGTTACTGCGGGTGTCCGCATCACCTGTCTTCCGTCCGCGCCGCGTCGCTCATCGACGCTGGCTACGAGGAGGTGTACGTCATCGACGAAGGGTTCTGGGAGTGGCACGAACGCGACTACGCGATGGCGGGGAACGACCTCTCCGAGACGCCGTTCGGATATGCCGTGCGGGGGCGAACCGACGCCCGGTACGGCGGCGAGGACATCTGGGCCCGCCACGAGCCGTCCGGACAGCGCGAGGCGACGAGCATCGATTCTGACGGCCGCTTTAGCGTCACGCTCCGGTTTATCGATGTCGACCTGAGCGACCCCATCGTCGTCGAAACACCGGGATACGTCGTGGAAGCGCCGTTACGACAGCTCGCTGATAAGACTGTCACCGCTGATATGGCCTGACAGATGTCGGGAGAACGGCGTCTGACGGGCGGATGACGCGACGCAAACCTTTTTCGTTGAGGGTGAGTTGAATCAAGCAATGCCGGAGGCAAGCGAGTTGTTCGCGGAGTTGTTGCCGGACGTCGACGCCGTCGTGCTGTTCTCGCCCAGCGGCTCGTACTACGAAGACGTGATTGCCGACGCGCAAGTGCCGGTGCTTGTCGTGTCCGATGAGAACGCCGTTGGTGCCGAGGAGTTCGTCGAACTCCCGCTTGAGTTCGACGACGTGGCAGACCGGATACGGTTCGGCATCGAGGGAGCGCTCGAACAGGGGTTGGTCGAGGACGGCGACGTGGTCGCCTGCGCGGTAACCATGTTCAGCGACGAAATAGATACGGTCACACGCGTCCGCGTTGACGAGACCATGGAGTCGGGGATTTACAACCTGTTTTCGGACTCCCGGGCCGAGGCGAGCGTTATTCGCGCCGTGCTGGAACTGGCTATCGAACTGGGGCAGAAAGGCCAGAAAGGCAAACCGGTCGGCGCGCTGTTCGTCGTCGGCGACGCGGGGAAGGTGATGAACAAATCCCGCCCCCTGTCGTACAACCCATTCGAGAAGTCTCACGTCCACGTCGGCGACCCCATCGTGAACGTGATGCTCAAGGAGTTCTCGCGGCTCGACGGGGCGTTCGTCATCAGCGACTCAGGGAAGATAGTGTCGGCGTATCGCTATCTCGAACCCTCTGCGGAGGGGGTCGACATCCCGAAAGGCCTCGGCGCGCGCCACATGGCCGGCGGTGCCGTCACCCGTGACACGAACGCGACCGCTATCGTCCTGAGCGAGAGCGACGGGCTCGTTCGCGCATTCAAAGGAGGCGAACTAGTGCTCGAACTCGATCCGGAGGACTACTGATGGTCGAGTGGCGAATGGTCGCCGACCAGCCGGCGGCGCTGGCGGCCGCGGTACTCGCTGTCGGTATCCTACTCGGGTATCTGGTCGGGAAACTCAACAAGCGCCTGCTCACCGCCGCGGGCGTCCCGGGTGCGATCGAGGGAACGCCGTTCGAGCGGACCGCCCAGAGTCTCGGAACGTCGACGGTCACCATCGTCGCGCGACTGAGTTCCTGGTTCGTTTACGGCGTCGCCGTCCTGACGGCCATCCACATCGCGCGGCTTGTCAATGCACAGACGTTCTGGCTACGCGTTACCTCCTTCGTCCCGCAGCTGTTCATTGCGGCGCTCGTGTTGATCGTCGGGTTCGTCGTCGCCGACAAGGCGGAACTGGTCATCAGCGAGCGGCTCCGGGGCGTCAAGCTCCCCGAAGTGTCGATCCTGCCGAAAGTTGTCAAGTACAGCGTCCTCTACATCGCCTCGCTGGTCGCGCTCGGCCAGATCGGGGTCAACACCGACGCGCTCATCGTCCTGCTCGCAGTGTACGTGTTCGGCCTGGTCTTTCTCGGCGGTCTCGCGTTCAAGGACTTCCTCGCTTCCGGGGCGGCGGGCGTCTATCTGCTACTGAACGAACCGTACGGCATCGGCGACAACGTTCGGATCGGCAAGCACGAGGGAATCGTCCAAGAGGTCGACGTGTTCGTCACCCATATCGAGAACGACGAGGAGGAGTTCATCGTCCCGAACAGTCGCGTGCTGGAGGAAGGTATCGTCCGGATGCGGAACTAATCGTCGCCCAACTGGTCGCCGTTCATCGGCCGTGCCGGCACCCCAGCCACCGTCTCGCCCGGCGGTACGTCTTCGGTGACAAGCGAGTTAGCTGCGACGCTTGAACCCTCGCCGACCCGGACGCCCGGGAGGAGGATCGCGCCGGCCCCGATCATTGCCCGTTCGCCGACGACGACCTCGCCCGTGCGGTACTCGTCTTGCAGGAACTCGTGACAGAGGACGGTGACGTCGTAGCCGACGATAGCGTGGTCGCGAACGGTGATCAGTTCGGGCCAGAACACGTCCGGAGTCGACTCCAGCCCCCACGAGACGCCTTCGCCGACGGTGACGCCGATCCGACGGAGCAGCCAGTTCTTCAGCCGGAGACTCGGCGACACCCGACAGATCCAGATCACGACGTAGTTCAACGCGACCCGCAGGAACGGTTTCGCCTCGGGCCAGTGCTGGAGGGAGTTCAAGGGGCCGGGTGTCGCGTGTGCGGTGACGCGGTCGTGGCGGGTCGCGGTCCCCTGAGACTCCGCCGGCGTCTCGGTGTCGTCGTCGGTCACGGCTCGGCGTTCGTCCCGGCGGGATATAAACGCACCTGGGGCGTTCCGCAGGGCGGCTTACGCCCCGCGGAGGTCGTTCACGTGGTCGATGCGCTTCTGAACGAGGTCGGCCGTGCCGATGTCGTGGCGGATCCGCAGGCCCTCCTCGCCGGCGACGGCGAGCGCGTCCTCCGCTATCTCCTCCGCGTCGGCGATGGTGTCGCCGACGCCGACGACGGCGAACGACCGGGACGTCGTGGTGTAGATACCGTCATCACGTGCATCCACTGAAGCGTAGTACAGCAACGCCTCCCCCGCGCTCTCTTCGTCGACCCGGACTTTCGCACCGGATTTCGGGTCCGTCGGGTACCCCTCAGGGACGGCGTACTTGCAGACCGTCGCCTTTTCGGCGAAATCGAGGTCTGGCAGGGACTCGTCGTCGCGCGCGGCGGTCAGCACGTCGAGGAAGTCGGTTTCGAGGACCGGTAGCGTGTTCATCGCCTCGGGGTCGCCGAACCGGGCGTTGAACTCGACGACGCGCGGCCCGTCCGCACCGAGCATGAACTGGCCGTAGAGGACGCCGCGGTAGCCGTCCAGCGCGTCGACGGTCGCCTCGATGATCCGGACTGCCTCGCGGTAATCGGCCTCGTTCATGAACGGGAGTTGCGGGATCGAGTCGCTGTAACTCCCCATACCGCCGGTGTTCGGCCCCTCGTCGCCCTCGTAGGCGCGCTTGTGGTCCTGCACGGCGGGCGTGGTACGTACCTCGCCGTTCGCGACGAACGCCTGCAGAGTGAACTCTTCGCCGACGAGACGCTCTTCGAGGACGAACTCCTCGTACTCGCTCTCGCGGACGTACTCCATCGCCTCGGCCTTCGTGATCTGGTCGCCCGTGACGCGGACGCCCTTCCCGTCCGTCAGTCCGGTGGGCTTGACCGCGAGGTGGCCGTCGTACTCGTCGATGTACGCCGCCGCGTCCTCGGGGTCGTCGAACGTGGCGAAATCCGGACAGCCGGGGATATCGTGGTCGGCCATGAACTCCCGCTGGAACTGCTTGTCCGTCTCGATGCGTGCCTCGGCCCGTTTCGGGCCGAACGCGTACACGCCGACGTCTTCGAGGGCGTCGACGACGCCCGCGGCGAGCGGCGTCTCCGGGCCGATAACCGCGAGCGTCGCGTCGACCGACTCCGCGTAGTCGGCCACCGCGTCGACGTTCGTCGTGTCCAGGCTCTCGAACCCGTCGGCGATGCGCGTGATGCCGGGGTTGCGGTTGCCCGCGCAGGCGTACAGGTCGCAGTCCGACTCCGACAGCGAGCGAGCAATAGCGTGTTCGCGGCCGCCGCCGCCGACCAGCAGGACAGTCTCCGTCATAGACGTTGGTGGTGAGCACGGAGGTGTAAAGTTTTCTTTTCGCGCCGGGGGTATAATGCATGTCCGTGGATATAACACGGGAACTGCCGACGCCGCCGATACGCGGCAGTCGTACCGACGACTTGGGGTTTACGAGTCTCCGGACACTACGTCCGGCCATGAGCGCACCGACGGACCGCAACCGCCTCGACGAGGAGGAGAGCCCGTACTTGCGCCAGCACGCGGACAACCCCGTGAACTGGCAGCCCTGGGACGAACAGGCTCTGGAAGCGGCGAAAGAGCGAGACGTTCCAATCTTCCTCTCGGTCGGCTACTCCGCCTGCCACTGGTGTCACGTGATGGAGGAGGAGAGCTTCGAGGACGGAGAGATAGCCGACATGCTCAACGAGGACTTCGTCCCGATAAAGGTCGACCGCGAGGAGCGGCCCGATCTGGACAGCATCTACCAGACTGTCTGCCAACTCGTCAGCGGGCGCGGCGGGTGGCCGCTCTCCGTCTGGCTGACGCCGGAGGGAAAGCCGTTCTACGTCGGGACGTACTTCCCGAGAGAGGAAAAGCGCGGGATGCCCGGGTTCGGCGACCTGCTGGAGAACATCGCGAACTCCTGGGAGACGGACCGCGAGGAGATGGAAAACCGGGCACAGCAGTGGACCGATGCGGCGACGGACCGACTGGAGGAGACGCCGGGTGCGGGCGGGGCTGCGCCGGGGAGCGAGATACTAGAGACGGCCGCCGACGCCGTGCTCCGCAACGCCGACCGCGAACACGGCGGGTTCGGCTCCGGAGGACCGAAGTTCCCGCAGCCACAGCGCATCGACCTCCTCCTGCGGGCGCACGCCCGGACCGGTCGAGACACGTATCGAGAGGTCGTCGAGGAGACGCTCGACGCGATGGCGGACGGGGGCGTGTACGACCACGTCGGCGGCGGGTTTCACCGCTACGCGACGGACGCCGACTGGACAGTGCCTCACTTCGAGAAGATGCTGTACGACAACGCGGAGCTCCCGCGGGCGTATCTCGCCGGCTACCAGGTGACCGGAGAGGAGCGGTACGCCGAGGTAGCCCGCGAGACGTTCGCGTTCGTGGAACGGGAGCTTACCCACCCGGAAGGTGGGTTCTTCAGCACGCTCGACGCCCAGAGCGCCGTCCCCCAGAGTCGGGTTCCGGACGCCGACGAACGCGACGACGAACCGGGCGACGAGGAGGGCGCGTTCTACGTCTGGACGCCGGCGGAAGTCCGGGCCGTCCTCGACGAGCAGACGGCGGACCTGATCTGCGACCGCTACGGGATCACGCCGTCGGGCAACTTCGAGGGGGGAACAACGGTGCTGACGATCAGCGAGAGCGTCGAGAGCCTCGCCGACGAGTATGACATCGACCCAGACGCCGTGGAGAAGCAACTCGACGCGGGAACCGACGAACTGTTTCGGGCCCGCGCCGATCGGCCGCGCCCCCGCCGCGACGAGAAGGTGCTGGCGGGGTGGAACGGCCTGATGATCGCCGCGCTCGCCGAAGGCGGCATCGTGCTGGACGAGGCGTACGCGACGCTCGCCGAGGACGCGCTGTCGTTCGTCCGCCAGCATCTCTGGGACGAGGAGACGGGGCGGCTGAGCCGTCGGTACAAGGATGTCTCCGAGTCCGCGGACTCGGAGGCTCGGGAGACGGAGTCTCCCGGTGAGGACGTCAAAGGCGACGGCTACCTGGAGGATTACGCTTTCCTCGGCCGCGGCGCGTTCGTCCTGTACGAGGCGACCGGCGACGTGCAGTATCTCCGGTTCGCGCTCGACCTTGCCCGAGCGATCGAGGCGGAGTTCTGGGACGGGGACGCGGAGACGCTGTACTACACGCCGGAGAGCGGCGAGGAACTGGTCACGCGCCCGCAGGAACTCCGCGACCAGTCGACACCTTCGAGCGTCGGCGTGGCTCTCGACCTCCTGCTCTCGCTCGACCACTTCGTCCCGCACGACGACTTCGCGGAGATAGCCGAGGCGGTCGTCGGCACGCACGGCGACCGGATACGGTCGAGTCCGGTCGAGTACTCCTCGCTGGCGATGGCCGCCGACCGCGTGGAGACGGGCGGCCTCGAACTCACGGTCGTCGCCGACGACGTGCCCGAGTCCTGGCGCGCCCGGTTCGCCGGCGAGTACCTCCCGAACCGGATCCTGTCTCGCCGCCCGCCGACCGAGGACGGCCTCGCAGAGTGGTTGGACGAGTTAGACCTCGACGACGCGCCGCCGATCTGGACGAACCGCACTGAGGACGGCGGACGGGCGACGCTGTATGTCTGCCGCTCGTTCACCTGTTCGCCGCCCCAGACCGACGTGGACGCGGCGATGGAGTGGGCGGAGGATCTCGTGCCGGGCACGGCGGATACAGGAGACGGAGTGTAGAGCGAACGGAAGGTCGGTTCGGGCCCCGGAGGCGGGTGGGAGGCAACTGTTTTGGGATGTCGCTTACGGGCGTCAATCCCTTTCTGTTCGGTATGGAGACACCAGCAGCACTCGAAAAAGTAGCCGGGGAACGGGACGCAATCGAGATCGGCAAACGCGAGTACGACGACGAGAGCGTCGTCGTCGTCGACTTCGGACCGACGGGTGACAAACCGGTGGTCGACATCGTCGACGGCACGGCCATCGTCGTCGTGGACGGGAGCCAGTTCGAGTTCGACGTACCGGACGACGCTTCCGACGTGACCGTCAACGACGGCATCCTCACTATCACGGAAGAGAAGTAGGCACGCGGACCAGAGAGAAGGGGTCGGATCCGGCCGACAGTGCCGGGCGGTGTAGTAGCCGGTGAAACGGTTCACACAGTGATCGCCCGATAGCAGGCGATCGAGTGTGCAATGACTTTCACTGGCTACTGTAGTTACGGCGACGTTTCGAGTTCCTCTAACTGTTCGGCGATGAACGTGGCGGCAGGGCGGTCCTCTTCTTCGACGAAACGGGCGACCTCGTCGCCATCGCGTTCGACGGCGTCATCGGCGGCCGAGGAGTTCTGACTGTCCGTCGAGTTTCGCTCGACGATGATCGTGGGGATGAGTTCGATCCCGTACTCCTCGACGAGTGGACCGACCTTCTCGCCGTCTTCGCGCTCGACGGGGTAGTGTTCGATCCGGTCGTCAGGTATCCCGGCGGCGTCCAGCGCGGCGGCGAAGTCGGGAAGTGCGGCGCGACAGTCCTTGCACCAGTCGCCGCCCCACACTTTGTACGTCAGGTCGTCGTGAGCCGCCAGTGTGTCGACGGTGTCCTCGTACGCCGTCTCGTCGAACGTCGGAGTCGGCTGCATCGTGTCGAGTTCCATACACCGCAGTTGGCGTTCCAGCGATTTAACCGCCGCGCTCCCTGCGAACCCCGAAATCCGGCAATATAATCCTATTTCTTGCGCAGGGCCACCTGTCGAGAGAATCGTTACACGATTTATTGCGGTGCAAACTGTACACCACAAACGATGCAACAGCGATGTACGCTCTGTCGAAAGGTGATAGGGTCGGGGGAAGAGCGCGTCCTGTGTCACTGCGGTCGACTGCTCCACGACCGCTGTGCCGATGCGCACACGGACTGGTGTGACGTGGAGGGGAACGAGCGATGGATCGGGGCTGTCGAACTGTAGCGGCAGCGTCGAAACGTGCCCGGTTCCCGGAGGCTGGCGGCGGCACGTCCTGCCGGAGTCCGGCAGTAGTTTACCGTGGAGTCACCTAGGACTGTGCAATGAAAGAGAGCATTCTGGACGCTATCGGCTCCCCCCTCGTCCAGATCGGATCCCCCGAGGGGGCGACCGTCGCGGCGAAGGTCGAATCGTTCAACCCGGGGGGGTCCGCCAAGGACCGGCCGGCGCTGGCGATGGTGCGGGCCGCCGAACGCGAGGGGTTGATCGAACCCGGCGACCACCTCGTCGAACCGACGAGCGGCAACACCGGTATCGGCCTCTCCCTGGTCGCCGCCGCGCGGGGCTACGACATCACTATCGTACTGCCCGCCTCGAAATCGCCGGAGCGTCGTCGGATCATGCAGGCGTACGGCGCTGAACTCGAACTCGTCGACGGCGAGATGGAAACGGCCCGAGAGCGTGCCGACGAGTTAGTCGCCGAAACCGGCGCGGTTCAGTTGGGACAGTTCGAGAACCCGGCGAACCCCCAGTCACATTACGAGACGACCGGCGCGGAGATACTGGAACAGGTCGAGGACCGAGATATCGACGCGTTCGTCGCAGGCGTCGGAACGGGCGGAACGCTGTCGGGTACCGGGAAACGCCTCCGCGAAGAGTTCCCGGACGTGGAGATAGTCGCCGTCGAACCCGAGAAAAACGCCGTTCTATCGACCGGCGAATCCGGCGACGACGACTACCAGGGGATGGGTCCCGGCTTCGTCAGCGAGAACCTGGATCTGAGTCTCGTCGACGACGTCGAGACGGTACCGCTCGAAGACGCCGAGGCGGAGTGTCGCCGCCTCGCCCGCGAGGAGGGGATCCTCGTCGGCCAGTCGAGCGGCGCGACGAGCATCGCCGCGAAGCGGGTCGCGGAACGTATCGCTGAACCGGAGCGGAACTGCCCGCCCGCCCCGACCGGTGCGACGGGTCCCTCCGTCCAGTCCGACGGGGGCGAACCGCATTCGTCGACCGGTCGGGCGGGAAGCGGGGGGTCCGCGGACTACGACGACTGCCCGCTCGTCGTCACGGTGTTTTGGGACAGCGGCGAGCGGTATCTCACGACGGGTCTGTTCGACTGAGGCTGTCCGAAGCAGACGGCGACGGACCGCCGCGTCGGTCGTCGACCGGAGGCTACGGATCGACGCACGGAAGATGCACTGCCTCGACCCAGAAATCTCTGACCGCCCGCACCAGCGAGACGAACTCGTCCGGGCCGCTCGGTTTCGTGAGATACGCGTTCGCCGAAAGCTCGTAGCTCCGTATGATGTCTTCTTGGGCTTCAGAACTAGTCAAGACGAGTACCGGAAGCCGCGAGAGAACTGGGTCGTCTCTGATGTTTTCAAGAACTTCGAACCCGTCCATACGGCGCAGGTTCAGGTCCAGAAGGATCAGGTCCGGATACGGCGACGAATCCGTTCCCTCGCGGTCGTTCAGATACTCCAGTGCGTCGGCTCCGTCGCTGACTGCGTCAATCGTCACCTCGAAGTCAGCCGTGTCGAACGCCTCCCGCGTGAGCCGAACGTCGCCGGGGTTGTCCTCGACGAGTAGGATGTCTACCGGAGAGCTAGGGTTTCGATCACTGTGAGTGTTCACTCAGTTCTGCCTTACCGCCTCGGGGACGTAAGGGTGGTCGGTAAAATGTTTGGTCGGTGGATTCGATCTATCGGTGAGAAGGGCCGTATCGGCGCTCGTTCCCGTATTCTGGAGATGTTGTCGGTTGGGAGCGGACTCGGACGACGCCTGCGGGTATCGCTACGGTTGCGGGGAAGTCCGCGCGAGAAAGTCCGCGAGCGTCTCGTTGAACTGTCCCGGACGCTCCCGCGGCGGCCAGTGACCACACTCCTCGAAGACGGCGAGTTCCCCGTTCGGGAGCGACTGAGCGGCCGCTTCGGACCACTCGACCGGAAGCAACGGATCCTCGCGGCCGTGGGCCACGAGCGTCGGGATCCGAACCGACGCGAAGTTCGTCTCGTGACTGGTTCGGACGCCGCTCGGAGAGAACTCGTGGCGGAGGTAAGCGACGAAATCTTCGCCGGAGTCGGGCCGGCGGATGCGGTCGCGGACGTCGTCGACGAACTCCCCGTCGACGGCGTCGGCGTCGTAGACGATGTTTCGCAGCGCCGTCCGCGCCGCGGCGCGGTTAGCACCGAAGGCGAACCGACCGAACGTGTTTGCAAACGGCGCGTTCGCGAGGAAGTACGACCCGATACCGCCTGGGACGGCGTCGCTGAGGCCGTAACTGTCGACCAGTGCGAGGCGATCGACCCGGGCCGGATCGCGGACGGCAAGCGTGAGCGCCGCCGCGCCGCCCATCGAGATCCCCACCAGGGTCGCCGAGTCCAGACCGACGGCGTCGAGGAACCCGGCGAGCGTCTCGGTGTAGAACTCCGTCGTCGGAGTCACCCCGGCGTCGTCGCTCTCTCCGTACCCGGGCCAGTCCAGAGCGTACACCTGATACCTCTCGGCGAAATACGGCACGGCGTGTTTCCACGACACCGTCGCGTCGTCGACGCCGCCGCCGTGGAGGAAAACCAGCGGCGGCCCCGAGTCGCCGGCCCGCAGGTAGTGGAGACGGCGGTCGTCGACGGTGACGTACAGCGAATCGGCAGCGGGGACGTGTTCGTTGGTGATCATCGGCCGAACTCTGTCTCCGTTACGCGCACTGTCACCGTCTCGGTCACGTCGCGCAGGTCGTACTCGGGGGTCTCGCCGTCCGTCCGCGTGACGAACAGCGGTTCGACGAGTTCGCCGTCGTCGACGCCGTACAGGCGGAGATACTCGTCGGTCGCGTCGGGCGATACTCTGTCGTTGCGGAGCGCCTCCGCCAGGTTGCGAGAGAGCCACTCCGACTCGCTGACGCTCGGGTCCCTGACGAGGGCCGCGTCGGCGAAGCGGACGAGATACCAGTTGAGGTCGTTGAGCAGAGAGACGGCCGCGCCGACCGAGACGGTTTCAAGCGCGAGCGTGTTCTCGTACGGTCGGGAGAGGTCGTACGTCGCCAGCGCCTCGCGAGCGGTCTCCCTGGAGAGGAGTTCGAAGCGGAGGTCGACGCCGTCGGAACCGACGAGACAGACGCGGGTCACTGTCCGTTGATCCGCCTCGCGCAGTAATGTGAATTTCGCCTCGGCCGCAGCGTTTCGGCGACGGTTATTAAGCTTCGGCGTTGTACAGCATTCAGATCGATGGTTGCTCCGCTTGGACACCTCGGAATGGCATTGCTGTTTGCCGTTCCGGCCTGGTTGCTCTGGGACGGGAGAGTGAGCCTCGCGTTCATCGGCTTCACAGTCGCGACGGCAAATCTACCCGACCTCGACCTGTACCTACCGGTTCCGCACCACGGCGTGACACACACTATCGTGTTCGTAACCGGTGTCGCAGTGATTGTCGGCGCGATCACCGAGTACGCGCTGAAAGAGCGTCTCGACCGACTGTTCCTAAAAGAGCGAGGGTACAGCGCTTCGCCGGGTGCGCTGTTTCTGTTCGTCGCAGGCGGCCTGTTTCTCGGCGGGATGAGCCACCTCTTCGCCGACACGTTGTCCGCGCCGGACATCGCGAAACCGCTCGAACCGTTCTGGCCGTTCTTCGACAGGCCGTACTTCATCGACCTGGTCTGGTACGACTCGCCGTGGTGGAACGAAGGTCTGCTGATGCTGGCGGTACTGGTGCATCTGGCGCTCGCATACGTCGACCTGAAGGTCGATCATCCGTACGCGATCAGTCAGCAGGCGTGAGAGCGGGCGGACGCGAGGAACGCGACCGCTGCGGCGGCCGTTAGGGGTCGACGTACTCCGACGCCTCGGCGGCACGTTCCGCGCGCTCGAACAGGTCGTCTGGCTCCGCCTCGCGGAGGGGTTCGATCCGGGCGTTCGTCTCCGCCTGGTCCGGCGCGAAGCGGTTACAGCCCGCGGGTATCGTCGAGTCGCTGAACGTGCCGATCCGCCTCGCCCGTTCCGTGATCTCGTTTTTGTCGAGCGAGAGGAGCGGGCGGTGAACCGGAAGGTCCGTCGCCCGACTCGTCACGCCGAAGTTTCGGGCGGTCTGGCTCGACTTCTGTCCGAGCGCCTCGCCCGTGACGATGCCGTGGGCACCCTCGCGCTCCGCGACGCGTTCGGCGACGCGGTAGATGAACCGTCGGAACGCGAGCATCCGGCCCTGTTCGAGTTCGTCGACCAGCAGGGAGACGGTGTCGCCCGCGGGAACGCGCCGGACGCGGAAATCGAAGTTCGGCGCGCGCTCCGCGAGCGTTCTGACCGTTTCCATCGCCCGCGCCTCGTGGTCCGGGCCGCCGTAGTCGCCCAGGTCCACGTAGACGGGAACTATCGGCGCGCCGCGTTTCATCACCTCGTAGGCGGCCACCGGCGAGTCGATGCCGCCGCTGACGAGTGCGACGACCGGGGCCTGACTGCCGAGCGGCAGTCCGCCCGGCCCCGCCCGCTTTTCCAGAAAGACGAACGCGTCGCCCTCCTTGCGGCACTCGACGAAGAAGGTGAGGTCAGGGTCGTCGAGGTCGACCTCGGGCGCGAACTCGTCCTCGACCGACTCCCAGACCGCCTGGCCGCCGAACTCCTCGACGTCCTTGCTGGTGAACGGAAGTGAATCGCCCGCCCTGCGTGCGTCGACGGCGAACGTTCCCCCGTCGTAGTGCTCCCGTGCGGCGCGAGCCAGCGCGTCCTCGATGGCCGCCCGCTCGGCCGACACGACGAGCGCGGGGCTGGCGGAGACGACGCCGAACGCGTCGCTGACGGCGTCGGTCGCCGCCTCGACCTGGGACTCGGCGGTGTGAACGAGCGGACGCGTCCATCGGTGTTCGACCTCGGCGGCGATGTCGCGGTCTGACAGCAACGCCTCGACGTTCTCCACGAGGCGTCCCGCCATGTCGCGCTGGACGCTACCGCTCTTCTGGTTGATGTCGCCGTACCGCACGACGACGGTGTCCGCTCCCGGGGGTTTCATATCGACCAGTTGACCGCGGGGAGATAAACAGCCTTCGGGCGACGGGCGCACCCGCCATCTACGGTCATAAGGGCTATTGTCCGTCATTTCGGTAGCTCGACGACACGGGGTCGGCGAATACCGGGACACAGTTACAACAGTCCCTCTCAGAAGGTAGAGAGTTCGCCGTCGATCACTCGCTCGGTGATGTCGGTGACGTTCGCGAGTTTCTCCTCGACGATAGCGGCGACGTCGTCCTCGATGTCCTCGACGGAGATGCCCTCCTCAGTGACGACCTGGGCGTCGGCGACGTGGGGGCGGTCGATGGGGCGGCCGATCTGGCTGAGCAGTCGGACTCGCAGGTCGCGGATGCCGTCCACTTCCGCGACGACGCTCTCGGCGATGTCCGTCGACAGCAGGTTGTATATCTTTCCGATGTGGTTGACGGGGTTCTTGCCGCTGGTCGCCTCCATGCTCATCGAGCGGTTCGGCGTGATGAGCCCGTTCGCGCGGTTCCCGCGGCCGACGGAGCCGTCGTCGCCCTGTTCGGCCGAGGTGCCGGTGACGGTGAGGTAGATAGAGCCGTCCTCGTAGTCGTCGGCGGTGTTTACGTGGACCGTCACGTCGCGGTCGGTGTAGTCCGCCGCGAGACGCTGAACGTGCTCGCGGATGGCGTTGACGGTAGCGTCGTACTCATCGAGATCAGAAACGTACTCGTCGACGATGGCCGCGGCGACGGTCACGTCGATGTGGTCGCCCTCGCGTTTGCCCATGATCTTCACGTCCGGACCGACCTCGGGGTTTTCGTCGGCGTACTCGCCGGTGAGGCTGCGTTCGGCTTCGCGGACGATCTGCTCCGTCTCGGTCAGGGGCGCGTGGCCGACGCCGAAGGAAGTGTCGTTGGCCATCGGGACCGTCTGTCCCTCCTCGCCGAACACTTCCTGAAGGTCGCCGCTTCCCTCGCCGAGTTTCACGTCGACGACGATGTCCGTTCCGACGTCGAGTTCGGGGATGTTCTCGTTCAGATAGTCGCGGGCGGCCTCGAGCGCGATGGTCTCGGCCGGGATCCGCACATCACCGTACTCTTTCGTCGCACGACCGACGATGAGCAGGTAGATAGGCTCGATCACCTCGCCGCCGCCGAACGCCGGCGCGGCGTTGCCGGCGACTAGCTGTGTCTCGTCCGTGTTGTAGTGTAACACCTTCCCAACGCGGTCGAGATACGCCTGGGCGAGGGCGCTAGAGACGCTCTCCGCGACGCCGTCACAGATCGAATCGGGGTGGCCGATACCTTTCCGCTCGACGATCTCAACCTCCTGGTCCTCGATTGCGAGTCGCTCGATGGACTCGACGGTGATGTTCCGCTCGGTCATTGCACCAAATTTCACTGTCGGCTGTTCTATAACTTGCGGAAACCTACGACACACCGGTAATGTTCATCAGTTATCCCCCGCGTTCGGCTCTTCGAGAAGCAGTCCCAGATACGACGTTCGTATCTGCGTCTCGGGGTCGAGTCCGAGTCGCCGAAGTACGTCGTACGCGCCCTCCCTGGCCGTCTCGACGCCCGCCTCGTCCGTTTCGGTCTCGACCTCCACGAACTCGCCGAGACCGTCGACCGCGTCGAGCGTAACGGCGTAGCCGTCGACGGTGTATCGGTCTCGGCCCTTGCTGACCGTCGCGGCCGGGTCGAAACCGAGGCCGTCGAGGATAGCAGCCATCGTCTCGCCGTCGTCGACTCCGGTCTCGAACTCCTCGCGCGTCTTGGACGCTCTGTCGACGAGCGGTCCCTTGTAGGTGACGCGCGCGGTCTCGGCCTCGGCCTCGGGCGACCGTTCGCGGCGGATACGAAGCGCCTCGTCCGTCTCGGCGAAACTTCGGTGCGGGGCGTCGTAATACGTGTCCTCCTGAACGACGGCTCCGACCGATTCCGCGCCGACCGCCTCCAGTCGGTCGCGGACGGCATCGTGGTCGGCCCGAACCTTCACTTCGACCTCGAACATACCCCCGGAGAGGGCGAGGCCGCTAAAAAGGGTTGCTTACGGAGACGGCGATAGACCCTGATCGAGCGTCGTTTCGAACTTCCACCACGTCTCGCGCGACCGACGGGACCGCTGACGCGGTGAAAACGTGGTTCTTAAATGCCGACCGAGAGACGTACAATGTATGAGCGAAGAACCAGAGGCCGAACAGGCCGATGAAGCGGACGCCACCGAGAGCGAAGAGGAAGTAGAACAGGAGGAGGGACTGCAGCAAGGTGATTTCGTCCGTCTCGATTACACCGCTCGCACCGAAGACGGCCAGCTCGTCGACACGACCGACCCCGAAGTCGCCGAGGAAGAGGGCGTTGACGACCAGGACCAGACGTTCGAACCGCGCGTCGTGGTGCTGGGCGAGGGCCACATCTTCGCCGCGGTGGAGGAGGACATCTACGGCAAGGAAGTCGGCGATTCCGGTAGCGTGACCGTCCCCGCCGAGGAGGCGTTCGGCGAGCGCGACGACGAGGAGGTCCGCACCGTCAGCGCCGAGAAGCTCCCCGAGGACGAGCGCTACCCCGGCGCGCACGTCAACATCGACGGCGAACACGGCCACGTCGAGACGATCATCGGCGGCCGCGCCCGCGTCGACTTCAACCACCCGCTCGCCGGCGAAGCCGTCGACTACGAGTACGAGATTCTCGACCTCGTCGAGGACCGCGTCGAGCAGGCGAAAGGCCTGATCGGCATGTACGTCGACGTCGACCTCGACATGTGGATCGAGACCGACGAAGTGGAAGAGGAGGTCCAGGTCGACGACGAGGACGACGACGATGACTCCGAACCCGAGTTCGAGACGCAGACCGTCGAGAAGGAGACGCTCTACATCGAGTCCACGCCCCAGCTGGCGATGAACCAGCAGTGGATGATGTCGAAACAGCAGGTCGCACAGGACGTGGTCGACCGTCTCGACCTCGACCGCATCATCGTGCAGGAGACCCTCGGCGAGGGCGCCGGCATGATGGGCGGCCTGGGCGGCATGATGGGCGGAGGCATGGGCGGCGGCGACATCGAGGACGCCCTCGAAGACGCCGACGTCGACGCCGACGAGATAGTCGACGAACTCGAAGACGCCGAAGAGTAACGCCGCGGCGCTTTTCTGTTTTCTCCGCCCCTACCAGCAGGTTTTTCTCACCAGACACACGGGGAAAACCTATGTCAACCACTCGCTCCAACCGGCCGATAGCCGTCGAACCGCGCTGTCCGACCGCCGTAGGTTTGAACCATGGGTAGCATCCCGACCTGGTTCGCCGACGCGTGGCGGCGGTCCGAGCGCCTCATCCACCTGGCGGTCGTCCCGCTGGTCACGGCGTTGCTGGCGTTCGAAAAGGTCCAACAGGCGTTGAGCGTGGCCGGCCCCGGCAGATTCCACGCCGGCGTCGCGATCCGGTTTCCTGCTGTCGTCGTCGACCTCTGGTCGTTCGTGAGTTTGCCGTCCGTGGGACCGGGCGTCCGCGTCACGTCGCCCCTGTGGCTGCTTCCGATCATCTTCGTCGTCCACAGCGTGCTGGCGGCGGGGTACCTCGGCAGTATCAGCGACGGACTCGACGACGGCCGGTACGACTTCGCGGCCGCCGTCGAACGGTACTTCGTCCGGTTGGTCGCCTACAACGCGCTGGTGTGGACCGTCGTGTTCGCGGCAGTCGTTCTCGGCGTTCTCACCGGACCGCTCGTCCTCCTCCTGTTCCCTCTCTTTCTCCTGTTGAACTACCTGTTTTTCGCGACGCCGTACCTGATCGTCGCGCGCGACACCTCCGTGGTCGCCGCGCTGAGGGAAAGTTACGCCCGGGCGGTCGACGGCGGTCCCTACTTCGAGTTCGCGCTCCAGTATCTCGCCGCTGTCCTCGTGCTATCGATCCCGACGACGCTGATGGCGGTGAACGCCGGGCCTGTCGGAATTCTGGTCGCGGCGGCGGTAACTGCACGAGTCGGCCTGGCCTTCTCGACTGGCGTGATGCGGTTCGTCCACCAGCGGACCCGCGGCCCGCGGTCGGACTAATACTGTCGGCTGTACCTTCGGAACGATACTCGGGCTTCCGGGGAGTCCGATATTCTTCAAGGGAGTACAGCCGACAGTATAACTCACGCGATGTCGCGGCTGGTGTCGATGGCGACTTCCTCGGTCAGTTCGAGTTTGATCGTCTCCGTGAGCGCGCGGCCGCCCCGGAACTTCGGAACGGCGAGGCGGTTCACCATATCGGTCCCCTCGACGCGCGTGTCGAGGTCGAAAACCAGATCGGCCATATGCTGGGTCGAATCCCTGTTTTCTGGGGGGTTTTGGCCGTCCAGACAGTGCAACACGGCGATAGAGCCGGTGTTTACCATGTGGGTCTGGAGTTCGTTGAGGAAGTTCCGGTAACGCGCGGGTTCGCGGCGTTCCAGTGTGTCCACCGGATCGATGATGAGGTTCGCGCCTTCCGGGAGCGCGCGGATCAGTCGGTTGGCCTCGTCGAGCGGTTCGCTTCCCCCCACGTCTCTGACTGTCGGGCTTCCGACCTGGGTGTTCGTCCCCTCCACCGCGTCTCTGACGGCCTGATCGGAGCGTTGCGTCGTGAGATACAGCGTTCCCCGCGCGGCGGTGAGTTCGTACAACAGAAGTTCCGCCTGGCTAGCCGGTGACGCCGTGAGGGCAACGATAGATCCGGGCGGGACGCCGCCGTTCAGTTTCCGGTCGAGGACGTCGATTCCGGTCTCTAGTCGGCCAGCCATTCAACTGGGAAGTAATTGGACAGGGTATAAATAATACTTTGGCTAGACAGCGTGTTCCAGCGGAGAACGCCGACCGCCCCCGGGCCGGTCAGTCGCCTGCGAGGCCGGCTTTTACGTTCAACTGCCGGTACGCCCTCGCGGTCGCCGAGGACCGGAGCGGGTCGTCGCCGCCATCGGGAACCGCGACGACCGCATCCGTCCCGAGCAGTCGGTTGACGCTCTCGGGGGTTTCGTCGGTACGGACGACAGCCCCCGCGACGACGGCGGTGTCAAGTGCGCGAGCCATCGCGGCGGTTTTCGCGGCGTCCCGCAGGCTCTCCTCAGTCGGCAACGAAACGACGATAGCGCGGTCGGCGACGCGTAGCGGGTCGGCGGCGTCGGGACCTGCACCGGCGGGACAGTCGAGCAAGACGCGGCGCTCGCACCGAGAGAGGTGACGAAGCGACTGCGCCGCGTCCGGGTCGTCTCGGCCGGCCGCAGGGAGGATCCTGACGCCCGCGGTGGCGGGGTCCTGGTGCGCGATGGCTGCGGGGTCGGCCGTCGCCGAAACGTCCGTGACTGACGGCTCGTCAGGAACGCCGGCAAGTGCGTGCAGGTTCGGCATTTCACGGTCCGCGTCGACGGCGAGAGCCGTTCGACCCGCCCGCCCCAGCGCCCGTGCCAGGCCGAGCGCCGTCGTCGTCTTCCCACAGCCACCTTTCCCCCCGGCGATAGCGAGCATACGGCACCTCGCCGCGTCATCCCCTATCAACCTCCGGAGCCGATGGGGAGAATTGAATAGGCCGGGGCGTCCCAGCCTACACGATGCGGCACGACCATCTCATCACGGCACGACAACTGTCGCGGGCGGACATCGAAACCGTCCTCGACCGGGCCGCGGAGTTCGACGCTGACCCGGCGGCGTACGGCGACCGCCACCCCGGAGCGCTGTTAGGCCTGCTCTTTTTCGAACCGAGTACCCGGACGAAGATGAGCTTCGAGACGGCGATGAAACGACTCGGCGGTGACGTCGTCGACATGGGATCGGTCGAGTCTTCGAGCGTCAAGAAAGGCGAGAGTCTCGCCGACACCGTGCGGGTGATCGAAGGGTACGCCGACGCGCTCGTCCTCCGGCACCCCCGACAGGGCGCGGCCAAACTGACCGGCGAGTACGTCGACGTCCCGCTGCTGAACGCCGGCGACGGGGCTGGCCACCACCCCACACAGACGCTGCTCGACCTATACACCATCCGCGAAAACGCCGGACTCGACGACCTGACGATCGGTATCATGGGCGACCTGAAGTACGGTCGGACGGTCCACTCGCTTGCCCACGCACTGACGAACTTCGACGCGCACCAGCACTTCATCAGCCCCGAAAGCCTCCAGATACCCCGGAGCGTCCGATACGACCTGCACGAGTCGGGAGCGATGGTCCGCGAGCACACCGACCTGACGGATATCCTGCCGGAACTAGACGTGCTGTACGTCACCCGTATCCAGCGCGAGCGGTTCCCCGACGAGAACGAGTACCACGCCGTGGCCGGCGAGTATCAGATCGACGCCGAGACGCTGGAGGCGGCGAGCGACGACCTGACCGTGATGCACCCCCTGCCGCGCGTCGACGAGATCGCGGCCGACGTCGACGACACCGACCACGCGAAATACTTCGAGCAGGCGCACAACGGCGTGCCGGTGCGCATGGCACTGCTCGATCTCCTCCTCGGTGATTCCGAATGAGCGACCACGAACTCCGCGTCAGCAAGATCCGCGACGGTACCGTCATCGACCACGTCCCCGGCGGCCAGGCGTTGAACGTGCTCGTCATCCTCGACATCGACGGGACGGGCGGCGAACAGGTCAGTATCGGAATGAACGTCCCCAGCGACCGCCTCGGCCGCAAGGACATCGTCAAGGTCGAAGGGCGAGAACTCAGTCAGGACGAGGTCGACGTACTGTCGCTCATCGCCCCGGATGCGACTATCAACATCGTTCGGGATTACGAAGTGATCGACAAACACCGGTTAGAACGTCCCGATCACGTCCGCGGCGTCCTCTCGTGTCCGAACCGGAACTGCATCACTACGGACGAGGAACCCGTCGACTCGAAGTTCGAAGTACTTCCCGACGGCGTACGTTGTGAGTACTGCGAGACGATCATCCGCGAGAAGATTCCGGATCACATCGGATCAGCCTAGCGGATACGCCCCAGAAATTCTATATACTTTCGGAACGTAACAAAGGGTATGTCCAGGAAAGTAAAGGTCCTGTTGGCCGTGGCACTGGTTATGATCGCGTTCAAGATGCTGTCAACCGACAGCACACCGACAGAGATAGAGTACGAAGAAGACTAGCGCTTCTCGAAGCGGAGCGGAACGCCTTACCCAGTTCGGTCAGTACAGGTGAGTATGTACGGCGTCGTCACGCGCAACGAAGAAGAACTTGCGTGGTCGGAGTTCGACCGCGGATTCTACGAGGTCAAAGACGTTACTGGCCGGGCGGCGGAACCCGTCGCCGAAGGTGTGAACATGATCTCCTGCTTCGGCGACACCGCGGCGGGCGAGGCCGACTCTGATCTCGTTCCAGTCAGCGAGGATGGAGACCTCGCGACTCGCGAGCGGACGTACTTCGACTGGGGGTACGTCTGCCCCTCCCGCGAGAAGTACCGCGAGGGGTTACTGGAGATAGTCGAGGACTGCGCCGCGGTCAATCCCGACGTGCGTCTGGACGACGTTGGCTTCCCCCGGCCCGAATACTGCTACTGCGAGGTGTGTAACGAGCGGTTCGCGGAAAGCGACTACGACGACCGGTTCGCCTGGCGGGCCGAGGTCATCACGGACTTCGTCGCCGAGGCCGCAGACCGGATCCCGGGAACGACCTACTTCACGCTCTACCCGGACCCGTATCCGGGCCATCTCTACGAGCGGGCGGGACTGGACCTCGGCGCGCTCGCGGAACACGTCGACGAGTTCGTCGTCCCGCTGTACGACATGGCCTACGAGACGACCTACTGGCTCGAAACGATAGCCAGCGGGTTCGAGGACGCGCTGGACCGTCCGTTCAGCGTCGAACTGTACGCCGTCGACGTCGACATCGACAACTTGGTCCACGCCGCCAAAGTCGCCGACGAGTACGGCGAATCCGTTCTCTTCGGCTACGACGCCAGCAACGCGCAGGCGACCCTTCGCCGAATGCGGGCGGACGCCAAGGACGGCGTCAGTTACGGCACCGAAGGTAACCAGTGAAACCCGATACCCATCAGATCGCCGTGTGATCAAGCTACAGTGTGTTAACCGCTGACACGACAGGGTAGCGCTCCGTTCCGCCACCGTAGGCGACTATCTACTCGTCGGTCAGAGCATGAGACGACTGTTCGGTCGGCCTATTGACCGTCATCGGACAGGCGACGTGTTCTGTCCCTGTGAGGAATCCTGACCCCTCGGAGTCGGATCGTGAGACCGTACTACTCCGGTAACATTGCGAAAAGTTGAAAAGACGTGTCTTGGTAGGGTTTATTATACGGTAAATCGTGTCCGAGAAAACGTCCCCCAACTCCACGACACGTAGCCGCCTCCAAGATGACGACGATAACTGACCTCGATGTGGACTCCCGGCCGATCCGTGACCGCCTCGCCGACTACACGCTCGTACGTGCCGTGTTGCTCGCCGGCATCGTCGGCGGAACGCTCGTCCCCCTGTATTACCTCCTCCTTGCGGACACGACACCGCTCGCATGGGACTTCCGGGCGTACCGACACGCCGCCGAACTGTTCGTTTCCGGTGAACCGTTCATCGGAGCGAGCCCCTCCGTCGGCGGAGGGAGGTGGGTGTACCCACCGATAGTCGTACTGCTGTTCGTTCCATTCGCCGCCTTCCCGTCCTTGACAGGCGCGTATGCGGCCGCCACCATCGTAAACATCGGCCTCCTCGTACTCACGGCTCGTCTGGTGATCCGGATCGTCGAACGGGTCCGGCGGGAGCGTCTCGCCCGCGTCGACCGCCTCCTCCTGACGTTGTTCATCGTCACGAACACGTTTTCCGCGGTCGTCATCGGTCAGGGGCAGATCGATCCGCTCGTCTGTGTGACGCTCGCCGGGGGCTTTCTCGCCCTCGAGAGCGGGCGTGAGACACGGGCTGGCGTCCTGTTCGCCGTCGCGGCTGTGATCAAGCTATTCCCCGTAGTGGTGGGCGCGTGGTTGCTCTACCGACGCGCGTACCGCGCGGTCGCCGCCGCCGTAGCAACTGGTGTCGGAGCGATCGTCGCGAGTTTCGCCGTTTTCGGGGTCGAGACACACCGCAGATATCTCCACTTCGTGCTGTACGAGCGGAGCCGTCTGGAAACTGCCGCGTCGGGGATCGATCCCAACTACTCGTCGCTGACGCTCCACCGGCCGCTGTCAGTTCTGTTCCCCGAGCTATCACCGAACGCCTACGTCGCGATCGCCGTTATCGCGTTCCTTCCCGTGATAGTGGTCTGTTTCATGCGTACCGTCACAGTCATCGACCGGCTGGTAGCGTTCCTCGTGACGCTGACAGCGAGTCTGCTCGTCACGCCGGCAACGATGATCCATCACGCCGTCTACCTCCTAGTCCCGCTGCTTCCGCTGTTGTACGGCATCAAACAGCCCGCGATCCGGCGCACCCTCTGTATCGGCACCCTGGCAATGCTGTTTCCGGTACTCCCCGCCCAGATCGACCGGGTGCTCGCGATGGCTGATACGCTCGACCCCGTCAGGGCAGGCGTCATGAGCGTCGTCACGCCAGTGTTGACGACCGCCACCGTCACCCTGTACGGTCTTCTGATCGTGGTCAGTGTCTGCGTCAGCTACAGGGTGTGGACGCTCGACGTCCCCCGAGAGGACTCGAACGGGGTTCCGGGCGACTGAACCGCGACGGAATCGGCGGACGGATCAATCCCTTTTTGTCGACGCCGAGGGAACGGACTCGTATGAGCTTCGAAGAGGACGACCGCGTGGTCCTGCACGACGAGCACAGCGAACACGACGGCGAGGAGGGGACAGTCACCCAGGTGATGGACACGATGTTCGGCGATAGCACGTACACCGTCAGCTTCGAGGACGGTCAGGAGACGGGTGTCCCTGAGGATTCGCTCGAATCCGTAGAGGAGTAAGCAGCAGTTCGATGTCGAACGTCCCGTTTCACTACGTCGACCTCCGTACGTTCTGCTACGCGACCGAGGACGAGAAGCGCGTCGAGGAAGCGTTGCGGACGTTCCTGCCCGAGGAGTTCCCAGTCGAGCGAGCGGAGAGCGAAGGCCACCACGGCGACCGAATCATCGTGTTGTCGGCCCGCATCGAGAACGCTGACGACATCCGCCACGCCCTCGACCGGATCATGGAACTCAGCGAGATAGAGACAGTCGTCGACGAACTCGACGAACGCGTCACCGAGAACACGGAACTGTTCATGCATCTCGATAAACAGGCGGCGTTCGGCGGTGACGCCGCACTCGGCGAGGGGATCACGTTCCGGGCGAAAGTTGAGGCCTACCCGGCCAAGAAGGAGGCCGCCGTCGAGAACGTGCGGGAGGCGCTGACCAACGGGGACTGACCGGATCGCTTCCGTCCTGTCGCCCACATACCACTAAGGAGCGTCGCTTGGGACCGTTCTAGGCCGCGAATACGGCGACGCTACAATGAACCGACGAAGATTCCTTTCGGCCACGGCCGCGCTATCGACTCCCCTGGTCGCTGGCTCTGGTGACGGCAACAGCGACGGAAGCGACGGCAAAGAGGACGTTGCCGACGAGACGGTCACGATAACCGATGAATCGTTCGACCCGGTCCGGTTCTCTGCACCGCCGAAGGTGTGACCGTCGAGTGGGTCAACGAAACCGACGAGGCACACACGGTGACGAGCGCCGAGTTTCACGACGATGCCGAGTCGTGGGACGCGACGCCCCAGTTAGCGCCCGACGGGAACGCCGCCCACAGTTTCGACTTCGAGGGGATATACGAGTACTACTGTTCGAACCACGGCGGGGGAACGATGTGCGGCCTCGTACTCGTCGGGGACGTCTCCGAAGACGAAGACATGCCCTGTGAGTAGCGATTCGCGGGAGACGGGACCGGTCCCGCAACGTTAACGCCCGCGGCTGTCGAACTGCAGCGTATGATACAGAGCGACAGGATGGCCGCCATCGACGCGAACGCAGAGGCGTTGGGCGTACCGCGAAAGCAACTCATGGAGTCGAGCGGCAACGCTGTCGCCCGCGAAGTTCGTGATATCGCGGAACGAGGCGACAGTGTCGTTCTCGTCGCGGGACGTGGGAACAACGGCGGCGACGCGTTCGTCGCGGCCCGGTTTCTCGACGAGTACGACGTGACGACCGTTCTCCTCGGCCGCGCCGACACCATCGGCACCGAGATCGCCCGCGAGAACTGGGAGGCGTTACAACGGGTCGAGTGCGACACCCGCCAGTTCACCGACTCGGTGGCAGTCGATATCCCCGACTGTGACGTTATCGTCGACGGGATGCTCGGCACCGGCGCGACGGGGGCCCTCCGCGAACCCGAAGCGACGGCGGCCCGGGCGATAAACGAAAGCAACGCGACGGTCGTCGCCGTCGACGTTCCCTCGGGAGTTGACGCGGACACCGGCGAAACCGACGGCGTCGCCGTCGACGCCGACCGCGTCGTCACGTTCCACGACCGGAAGCCGGGATTGGCCGGTCTCGACGCGGCGGTACGCATCGCTGACATCGGTATCCCCGACGCCGCCGAACTGTTCGTCGAACGGGGTGACCTCCTGGCGCTTTCGCGAGACCCACAGAGTCACAAGGGCGACCACGGAGAGGTGCTCGTCGTCGGGGGTGGACCGTACACTGGTGCGCCGGCGCTTTCGGCACAGGCGGCGCTTCGAGCGGGTGCGGACCTCGTCCGGGTCGCGGCGCCCGAAACCGTCGTCCGAGAGATCCAGGGGTACGAAGAGAGCCTCATCGTCCGCGAGTTACCGGGCGACAGAGTACAGCCGGGCCACGTCGACCGACTGCTCGAACTGGCGGACGACCACGACGCCGTCGTGTTCGGTCCCGGCCTCGGCCACGCCGAAGAGACGAACGCGGCCGCCCGGGAGTTCCTCTCCGCCTACGATGGGACGTGCGTCGTCGACGCCGACCCGCTTCGCGAAGTTCCGAAGGTCGATACTGACGCCGACCTGATCTGCACGCCGCACCAGGGCGAACTCGAATCGATGGGCGGCGAAACCGCTGACGACTGGCGCGAACGGATGAGTCTCGTCGAGAACTACGCCGACGAACTGGACGTGACTCTGCTGGTGAAAGGCGCTCACGATATCATTTCGGACGGCGAAGAGACTCGCGTAGGGAGAACGGGCAATCCGGGGATGACAGTCGGCGGCACCGGTGACGTTCTCGCCGGTATCACCGGTGCGCTGGCGAGCGGACACGACACCCTGACAGCAGCAGGCATTGCGGCCTTTGTCAACGGACGGGCTGGCGATCTCGCGGTCGGGGACCGGGAGTACGGGATACTCCCGACGGACCTGTTAGATCGCATCCCTCCGGCGATGTGGGGTGACGACAAATGACTGACGAACTGACCCACACCGACGACGAGGGTGACGTACAGATGGTCGACGTTGGCGACAAACCAGACACCGCGCGGCGGGCCGTCGCCCGAGGCCGGATTCGCCTTCAGGCGTCGACCGTCGACGCCGTCCGCGAGGACGAGATCGGGAAGGGCGACGTGTTAGCGACGGCCCGCGTGGGCGCGGTTCAGGCCGTCAAGCACACCTGGGAGACGATCCCGATGTGTCACCAGATCCCGATCACGAACGTCGACACCGAGTTCGACGTGAGCGATGAGAGTATCGAACTGACGGTCGCGGTGGAGACGACGGGGAAGACCGGATGCGAGATGGAGGCGCTGGAAGGGGTGACGACGGGGCTGAACGTCGTCTGGGACATGGTGAAAGCCGCCGAGAAGGACGACGACGGGGGGTATCCGGATACGGGAATCGATGACGTTAGCGTCGTCGAGAAGGCAAAGCGACCGCTGGAGTAGGGCCGTCCTCGGTCTCCGGTCTGGGCGAACAGGCGACACTCGTGTTCGCGGGACGCCGTGTCGCGCAACCGCGTTTCGTCCCGCGGCAGTTCTCAGATCACAGTGGGCGGTATCCCCGTACTGGTGTATAAACTGATGGACGGATTGCCGGAAAATACTCATCTCGGAACCCTGTGGGAAAACACATGGAAACAGCGTTCACGGGACTGGCAGGGGTCGAACACCCCGTCGTACAGGCACCAATCGGGAGCGCGACGTGTCCCGAGCTCGCCGCTGCAGTGTCGAACGCCGGCGGTCTCGGCCACCTCGCAGTCACCTGGCGCGACCGGGAGGAAACACAGCGGGCGATCGAGCGAACGAGTGCCTTGACGGACCGTCCGTTCGCCGTTAATCTCGTCCTCGACGATGCGACGAGGGAGCGACCGACCGACGAACATCTGTCGGTCTGTCTCGACGCGGGTGCGCGGATCGTCTCGCTATCGTTCGGTGACGCCGAACCGTACGTCGATCAGGTCCACGACGCGGACGGTCTGGTCCTCCAGACGGTCGGGAGCGCTGCGGAAGCGCGAACGGCTCAGGCGGCGGGCGTCGACGCAGTCGTGACGCAGGGCTGGGAAGCCGGCGGCCACGTGCAGAGCGAGGTGGCGACGCTTCCGCTGGTACCGCGGGTGGTCGATGCCGTCGACGTTCCGGTCGTTGCGGCCGGCGGCATCGCCGACGGCCGAGGGGTCGCCGCCGTCCTGTCGCTCGGGGCGGACGCGGCATGGCTCGGCACCCGTTTCCTGGCCACGGAGGAGGCGAACGTGCACCGCGGGTACCGCGAACGGGTAACTGCGGTCGACGAAACTGAAACCGTCTACACGGGTCTGTTCGACAAGGGGTGGCCGGGAATGTCCCACCGTGTCGTCGAAAACGACACCGTCCGACAATGGCGAGCAGCAGACGAACCTGAACCGGGGGACCGCCCAGGCGAGGACGCTGTCGTCGCCGAGTCCGCGGACGGTACGTCGATAGAGCGGTACTCGGAAGCGCTAGCGACTCCAGATGTCTCCGGCGATATCGACGAGATGGCGCTGTTTGCCGGGCAGAGTGCAGGTCTGACTGACGACGTGTTGTCGGCTGACGATGTCGTCGAGCAACTGGTGGCCGAGACGGAGTCGGCGATAGACCGAGCCGCTGGCTTGCGCCGCTGAAGACGGGAGACGAAGGCTCTTTGACCCCCCGACCGAACGCGGTCCCATGCCGACGCTGATAGACACGTATATCGAGAACCGGAGTCGAGTGCAGCCGAACCACGCCAACAATTACGGGACGGTCCACGGGGGAAACGTCATGAAGTGGATGGACGAGATCGGCGCGATGTCGGCGATGCGTTTCGCGGGAGAGTCCTGTGTCACCGCGAGCATCGACAACATGGACTTTCGCAACCCTGTACCGACTGGCGACACCGTCGCCATCGAGGCGTACGTTCACGGGTCAGGGCGAACGAGCGTCCGGACGCGGGTCCGGGCGTTCCGTGAGAACCCCCGGACTGGGGAACGCGAACAGACCACGGAATCGCAGTTCGTCTTCGTCGCCGTCGACGAGAACGGAACCCCGACGACGGTCCCGGACCTCACCGTCGAAAGCGACCGCGGCGAACGTCTGCTACGGGACGCTAAAGCGGGCGAGAACGAGTAACTACGCCGACTCGACGACCGAGAGGTCGGACGCCTTCGCGCGGGACTGTTCGACGACGGCGGGACGGGCCTCGAACTCGATAACCACGTCGCCATCGCCGTAGGTCACGTCCTGAACGCGGGCGTGGTCGTGGAGCCACGAGACGACGCTCATCGTGTCGTCGGTCATCGGCATGACGAGCGTCTCGTGTTCCCAGTCCGGGAGTTCGCTGTCGATGCGCTCGCGGAGGCGGTCGATGTCGATACCCTCCTTGCCGCTTACGGGGATCGGGTTCGGAGCCAGTGCCGACAGCGCTTCGCGCTTCTCGTCGAGTTCCTCGTCGTCGACGATGTCGACCTTGTTCAACACCGTGACGATCGGCGCCTGGTTGCGCTCGTAGAGGGTGTCGTGACTGGTGACGAGTTTCTCGCGAATGTCCGCGACCGGTTCGCTCACGTCGACGACGAGCAGAACGAGGTCGGCCTGATACACCTCGTCGAGCGTGGATTTGAACGATTCGACGAGCCAGTGCGGGAGATCGCTGATGAATCCGACGGTGTCCGTAAGCAACACGTCGCGCCGTTTCATGTCCATTCGGCGTGTCGTCGTGCCGAGAGTGGTAAACAGCTGGTCCTCCGACTCCGCGGTCTCGTCGAGGTCGGGGTGGAGGTCCTCGTTCTCATCGACGTCTAGGTCTTCCGCCAGGCGGCGCATCAGCGTCGACTTGCCGGCGTTCGTGTAGCCGGCGAGAGCGACGAGGTCGAACCCGGACTCGCGTCGCTGGTCACGCCGGTGTTTCTCGGTCTGTTCTATCTTCGCTAGCTCGTCCTTGATACGGCTTATCTGGGCCTTGAGGTCCTGTTCGCGGCTCTCGTCGTACTCGCCGAGACCCATGAACCCGGGCCGTTCCTCCCGCTTTGCGAGGCTGGCTTTCGCCTCGGCCCGCGGGAGTTCGTACCGCAGTTCGGCCAGTTCGACCTGAAGTTGGGCCTTTCGCGTTTGCGCTCGCTGGCCGAAGATGTCCAGAATGAGCGTGAAGCGGTCGACGACTTCGACCCCACCGGGGAGTTTCTTCCCGAGATTGAACGTCTGGTAGGGGCCGAGTCGGTTATCGAAGATAACGGTCTCTGCTCCGGTCCGTCTCGCCTTCGCCGCGAGTTCCTCGACTTTCCCCTCCCCGAGTTCCAGCGCGGAATCCTCCTCGCGGGTCTGGGTTACTTCGTCGACGACGGTGTATCCTCCAGCGCGTGCCAGGTCCGCGATCTCCTCGGTGTCTGCGGTCCCTGAGTCGACGCGCTTGGCGATTATGGCCTTCATCGTGTGTCCGCTGGTGCGTGCGATATCGCTGTCACCCTTTGTCGGGAGTACGCGCTCGACCCATTTAAACCCGGTCCGCCCCGCGGCGATGCGTTCAGAGTCCAAGAGATACTGGTGCTGATGTATCTGCAGTGACGGATACCTGCCGGCAGGGTTCCGTTCCTGTCGATTCATGGCACAAAGCTCATAACTACTAGCGCTCGTCGTATCGAACATGATAGAACTCGACCCACAACAGCTGGGTCTGGAGTTTGGAAGCGGGGCCTTTATCGGCGCGGTCATCGGCTTCGCGGCCAAGAAAATAGCCAAGATCCTCGCGATCATCGTCGGCGTCCAGCTGGCGCTTTTCAAGTTCCTCGAAGCGAAGGGTATCCTGTTCGTCGACTGGAACCGCCTCTCCGCGGGTCTGCTGAAAACAGGCGACACGGTCGAGAACACAAACGACTGGATTCAGCCGATCATCTCCACGCTCTCTCTCGGCGTCGGATTCACCGGCGGCTTCCTGGTCGGATTCAAGAAGGGGTAGTCCGCTCAGAAGGAATTCGAAACCGAAAGGAGTCGATTCGAACGGACCCCGAACTTTTCTGCGTCTACGTGCGGTTCCCACCGTCTCGCGGTACGCTGTCGGCGTCTCGTAAGGACCGTTGCAACTGTGTACCGGTATTCGCCGTCACCGCGTCGTCGAAAAACCGAACTGAATTACGATAGTCCCTCTCAGCGCGTGCTGATCTCGTCTTCGTCACGGACGATCTGAGTTTCCGCCTCGCCGCTCGTCAGTTCGTTCACAGTGTCGTAGAAGTCGTTCTGGAGTCCGGCCGGGAACGTCAGGACGCCTATCCACGACCCGTCAGGTTGCCACTCTTCGCGCTCTAAGTCGCCGTACTCGCGGATCTTTGCCTGCGCGCTCCCCGCGTGGTCCGCCGGAACGCTGACCGCGACAGTCACCTCGTCGAACCGGATCGGAATGATCGGGCGGAGGTCGTCGAGCGCCTCGTCGACCTGGTTCTCGACGGGTTCCATCGGGTCGACGGTGAAACCGGCTTCCTCCAGCGCGTTCTCGATGCGGTCGGGAGGATGGGGAGCGTCGTCCATCTGGGGGTTGACCGCGTTGCGCGCGATGCGCTGAACGAGTTGTTTGTGCTTTTGCTCTTGCATCTCCCGACGCTGGTCGGCGGTGATCTGGATCTCTCCGCGCTGTATCACCTCGGGGATGATCTCCAGTGGGTCTGTCGTTCCGAACACCTCTTCGAGGTCGGCTTCCGCGGGACGGTCTCCCCTGCTCGCGTTTTCGAAGACGTCCTCCGCGGCGATAACGTCCTCCAGTTCACCCTCGAACTCGTCTCGTTTGATCTCGAGGGCAGCGTCGGGGTCGACGAGTACCTCGAAGCGCGCCCCGTGGGACTCGAGCCGCGCCGTCACCGCGTCCTCTAGCGAAATCATATCCGTCAGTAACGCGGCCCGGTTAAAAGGTGTTTCCCGCGAGAGAACTCTCTGTCGAGCGAGCGAGATTACTCCTCGCTGCCGTCGTCGTCGGACTCCTCGCTGTCGGCGGGTTCGTCGCCGGTCTCGTCGGCAAGCAGGTCGTGCTCCGAAAGGTACTCGGCTATCTCGTCGTCGGTGAGTTCGATGTACGACTCCGATTCAGCGTCGACCGTCGCGAGACCGAGCCGCTGCGGCGAGAGTTCGCCGTCGTTGGCGGTAGCGAGCGCTTCGAGCGCCAGCGTGATGCCGCCGTCGAGATCACCGTCCTCTTCGTAGTTCTCTTCGAGGTACTCTTGGATCTCGCCGCGGTCAGCGCCGACGGCGAGCGCCTTCCACTCGTAGGGAGTTCCCGACGGGTCCGTCTCGAACAGGCGCGGTTCGCCGTTCTCGATACCGCCGACGATGAGGGCGACGCCGAACGGGCGAGCGCCGCCGACCTGCGTGTACTGCTGTATGTGGTCGGTAACGTCTTTCGTCAGCATCTCGACGCCGATCGGTTCGCCGTAGCGCAACTGGTTGACCTGTGCGCGGCGTCGGGCGAAGTCGATGAGCTGACGCGCGTCGGCGACGTGGCCGGCGCTCGCGATGCCGACGTGATCGTCGACCTTGTGCAGTTTCTCGACGCTCGTTCCCTCGATGAGCGGCGAGCGGATGCGCTTGTCGACGGCGAGAACCACGCCGTCCGCCGTCCGAACGCCGATACTCGCCGTCCCTCGCTTGACAGCCTCGCGAGCGTACTCGACCTGATACAGACGGCCGTCCGGTGAGAAGATAGTGATTCCGCGGTCGTAGGCCTGCTGTTTAGCTTGTCCCTGCATAGTATCACTCGAAATCGAGTTCCGTCGCGCCCGAAAACGATCCGTCGGTTCGAACGTCGTAGGTGCCGTTTCGAACGACGGCAGTCCGTTCCTGGTTCTCGAACGCGACCGTTCTCTGGGCTGAGAATTCCCCACGCCGTCCTAAATACTTTTCTTCACAGGCGCGAATGGTCCCACTCATCCCCCGAACGACGACGCCGACGGGGTGACCGTCGACCTCGTCGATACAGGCGATCGCCGCCCGCGCCTCGTCCGTGTGACCGTGGCGGACGCGGACGATGGTCTCGCCGTACCCGTCCTCGAACTCGAAGTCGAGCAGCGTCAGATCCGCGTCCGCGCTCCCGGCATCGCCGACGAGGTTCTGGGCGGCGTACCACAGTTCGCGCTGGAACGGGCCGCGCTCTACCTCGCCGTCAGGCCAGGTCTCGATGCCGACTGCGAGGTAGCGCCATTTCGGTCTGAGATGTTTCGGGAGGTGCTTCATGCGCCCCGGTCAGGCTCGTCGATAGACGGGACGCCGTCAGTGTCGGCCGCCACGCCCGGGACGCGTTCCGCGGCGAGGACGCCGACCTGGTCGTGGACCATCTCGACGGCCGTCAGCGCGAACCCGGAGTCGGTCAGTGCGTCAGCGAGGACGCCGACCGTCGCGGGGTCGTCGACCTCGGGGCTGTAAAACGGCACGTCCGGGTTCGGTTCCCCGAAGAACATCACGTCGCCGATGACGACGCGTCGCGGCTCCAAGTCGGCGATTGCGGCGATCCCCTCTCGCTTCTCGTCGTCGCTCAGATGGTGCATGGCGAAGTTGGTTGTCACGACATCCACGTCCGCGTCGGCGGGGGCGTTAGGGTCTCGAAAGCGTCCCTCCCCGAACTCGACGTTGCCGAGGCCGCGTTCCTCGGCCTTGGACTCGGCCTGTTCGAGCATCCCCTCGCTGATGTCGCGGCCGATCACGCGGCCGGCCGGGGCGGTTCCCGACTGACCGTTCGGTGCCCCGGAGTCGCTTTCGTCGGAGGCAAGCGCCAGTGCGATAGCGCCGGTTCCACAACCGAGGTCGAGAACGGTGTCGTCAGCCTCGGGAGCGGCGTGTTCGACCACAAGGTCCGCACAGGCACGGTACTCCGGCGAGTTATCGTCGTCGTACTCGTCGGCTATCTCGCTGAACCGCGCTGCGTGTTCCTCAAGGCTCTTTTTCATACGTACCTCGTTTGACTCCGGGTTCAATGAATGACTCGGACTGGCGCTCCCGATTGCGCTCCGCGAGACGGTGCCACTCCCGGAGGCCGTCCGCCATCCACTCCCGAGAGAACCCGACCAGTTCGCCGACCGCGATCAGTTCTCGTGGCGCGCGGAGCTGTAAGTGCGAATAGGGGTTCGCGCTGACGACGTACGGCGCGTCGTACTGGTCGACAACCTCCCGGAGTTTCCGCATGTCGGAGAGCGCCTGCACGCGCGGGCCGCCGGTGAGGCCCAGGACCGGCGAGAAGTCGAACTCGACGCGGACGCCATTTTCGCGGGCGGCCTTTGCCAGCACGTGGTTGAAATCGCCGTCACCGGCCATCGGCCGCGCAAGTACGTCGACGCGTGGCTGTTCGACGGCGAAGCGGTTCAGTTCGGGCGTTCCGCCCTCCAAGAGGAGAACGGTCACGTCGCGGCGGTAGTTTCCGACGTACCCACTCGCCTGCTCTGGGCCGTCGGCGCGGATTTCCAGCCCGTCGACCACGTCGACGCCGTACTCGTCGCCGATGCGGTCGGCGTCGTAGTCGGGGCGTGCGTCGCTCCGGTTGCGGACGACCACGCCGTCGTAGCCGTACTCGCCGGCCGTTCGGGCGAGCCTGGCGACGGTGCTGTCGCCGTCCGGGTGGGCGTGGACCGCCTCGTACATGCCACGATAACGGCGGCGACGGGTCTTTGCAGTTGCGAAAGCCAGCCGAGGCTGGCCCAACCTGTTCGTTTCCTCCGGTCCGTACCGAACGGAACCGCCGGACTCGTCGGCCACGGGGAGTTCGGGAACTATGGCTGTGGCCGTGGACAGTCGTCGCATGGCTGCTGACGACGAGCACACGGATAGACCGCTTCATCGAGAGGACGAGGATATCGCCGCCGAAATCGCCGACGACACTGAAACTCTCCTCACGCTCCTCTCCGATTTTTACAGGGGCGGGATCAGCCAGGCGACCAGTAATCAGAACCGGATCGACCAGACGACGAACTGGGCGATAACCCTCATCGCCGCACTGCTATCAGTCGTGTTTTCAAGCCCGGATATGCCGGCGTATCTGCTAATAGTGGGAATCGTCATACTGTGTGTCTTCCTCTCGTACGAAGTGCGTCGCTACCGCTTTTTCGACCTGTACCGTTCGCGCGTCCGGTTCGTGGAAGAGAACGTTTACGCGAACGCGTTAGAACCGACCGGCGTCGAGCATTCGAACTGGCGCGAAGAGTTGAGTGACGACCTCCGAAACCCGACGTTCAAAGTGACGGTGACCGAAGCGTTGTCTCGGCGCGTTCACCGCGTATACGGGCTCTTGTTCGGCATTCTCGGCATCGGGTGGGTCGCGAAGGTCACGATGTTCACACCGGAAGCGCGGTGGACCGAGGCGGCGGAATTACCGGGCGTTAGCGGAGTCGTCGTGGCCGTGATTCTCGGCGCGTTTTACCTCAGTATCGTCGTGATCGCAAAGTGGCCGAGCGACCGCGAAGCAAAGGGCGAAATACACGGTGAGGAGCCCGGAGAGTGGAAAAACCAGTGAACGGTCACAGCCGGTGCCACGACCCGCTACCGCCGTATCCGGAACCCGTCCTCGCTCTCCGGTTCCTCGTACTCTACCTCGACTGTTTCCACGTCGGCGCTCGAACTGCCCTCGTGACAGAACTCGACCATCTCCTCGACGGCGTCCTCGGGACCCTCGAAGACGGCCTCGACGCGGCCGTCTTGCAGGTTACGAACCCAGCCGTCGACGCCGTTCTCCCGGGCGGTGTCCCGGGTGGTCGCGCGGAAGTAGACGCCCTGAACCCGGCCCGAGACGAACACGTGTGCGCGCGAGCGGTCGCTCATGGCTGGCGTATCGACTGCACACAGTAAGAAGCTATCGCGTCCAGATCGGGGTTCGAGACAGGCGTCCGTTGTCCTCGTCGCTCACGCCGTCCGGAGATGATGAAATACGTAGGTCTGGACGTAACCGGCGTACGTCCCCTCGCCAGCCGACCCTGACGAACCGCCGTCCGCGGCGCTTGCCGGTGCGCCGAAGCGTTGGCGGATCGCGCGCGAGGTGTCCGCGTAGTTCCCGCGGTCGGCCTCGGGGTAGTACTCCTCGATAGTCGATCGGATCCAGGTGTCGAGCGGAACGGCTTCGAGGAAGTCGAGCGAGAACAGCAAGACGCAGTCGGCCACCTTGTCTCCGACGCCGACGAACTGCGTGAGGTAGTCGCGGGCCTCCTCGTACGGCAGGTCCCGCGCGTCGGCGGGGTGTGCCTCGCCGTCGGCGACCATCTCGGCGGTGCGCTGGACGTAGGGTGCGCGGTAGCCCAGTCCGAGATCCCGGAGTTCCGCCTCGGTCGCGCCCGCGAGTTGCTCCGGCGTCGGGAAGGCGTAATACGTCCCGCCGTCGAACTCGACGGGAGTGCCGTAGGCCTCGGCGAGTGCAGTCACCATCGAGTGGATGCGAGAGACGCGCATCTGTGCCGAGCAGATAAAGGAGACGAGACAGCCGAACGGGGGGTCCCGGACGAGTCGCAGCCCGCGGTAGGTGTCGTACGCCTCGCGGATCAGGTCGTCGTTGGGCGACGCCGCGACGATAGCCTCTAGGTCGTCGTCGAGTCGAAGGAGGTCGAACAGGTACGGTTCGGCGTCGGTCGTCGATTCCCACCGTAGTTCGGTCCCCTCCTGGCGCGCCCGGATCACCTCGCCGTCGACCACGGTGTAATACTGATCCGACCCGCCGTAGGGGTCGTCGGTCTCGTACATCCGTCCGTCTTCACGCCGCCAGAGATACGATTGACCGCTCTCGACAGTCGATTGCAGATCGAAGCCGCCGGGGAGCGCCGCCACGTCGATAACACCCGATTCCATCGGTCGTGTACAGGGCGGGACGGGGCTTGTCGGTTTCGAGTTCGGGGAGGGCTAAGCTTCTTACTGTTGGCCAATGAAGAACAATATACAGATGAACTGCAGAGTTGTCGTTGAGGCGGCAGTGCCGGTGTACGACGTAGGGAGTTCGGACGAAGCCGTCCGGATTGCCATCTCGAAAACGGGCGAGATGTTGAATCCGGATCTCAACTACGTCGAAATAAATATGGGAGAACGGACCTGCCCCCACTGCGGTGAGGGACAGGACCCTGCGTTCATCGCGGCCGACGAGAGCCTCGTCGCGCTGGAGCTCGAAATGACGGTGTTCAACGTCGAGCGCGAAGAGCACGCCTCTCGCATCGCCCGAAAGGAGATAGGGCAGCGACTGGAGAACATCCCGCTGGAGGTGATCGAGGTCGAAGTCATCGAAGACGAATCGGCCGACGAGGATTCGGAGGAACAGACCACCGACAGCGCCGACACGGACGAGGAGGCGGCGTCCGAGAGCGACGACGACGAGGTTCTCCCCGAGTTCGAGGACCTCATCGAGTAACGCAGGTCGTTCCGTACCGCTCGTCGACGAAACGACATTTCTGCAGTTTTCCCGAACGCCGAGGTGTAGCAGTGAGAACGAAAGAGAACGTGAGTTCTACTGGAACGCAGTAGCTACGGGGTGTAGTGAGCCACAGAACGCACGCGAGTTACCGTTCAGTCGGCGGTTGCGTGGACCGTTTCCGACTCTTCGTCGCCTTCCATCTGAGAAGTAATGCCGTTTGCCAGTGCAAAGACTGCGGCCTTGTGGTCTGTTTTTGATTTGTGAATCGATGTCGGTCGTACACCGAGAGCCTCGTATTCACTCAGATCGACGGTAACCTCGTGTCGCTCTTCGTGGTGATTGGAAACCTCTGCAAGCAGGCCGTGAAGGTGGATGAGCTCCTGCTTTTTCATAGACATCCACTGCTTACGACTGGAGGGTTATATTATTATCTTGAGTCCCGTTAACACATATCTCTCTATAGCCGGAGTATGAGGCTTAATACCAATGATTCTGCACGGATCGGATTGTAGATGTAACCCGAAGTACGTTGCAGTTCAAAGCCCTGGACGACGAAGTGATCTGACGGTGATATTACTCAAAGAGGGTGCAACTTCTCCGGCCCGAGTGACGCCGTTGCCCCCATGCAGGGGCCATCAGCACCCTCAATTGAGGAAAGCCGACAGTAATTTGTTCAGGAATCGGCATTGTACGCGTATGGATTACGACGATCAACTGAACCGTGCCATCGAAAAGACACCGGAGATAGAGGGGAGCAGCGACCGGTTCGACGTTCCGGAACCCGACGTACGCCAAGAGGGGAAATCGACCGTGTACGAGAACTTCCAGGACACGGTCGACACGCTCGGCAGGGACCACGACCACGTCGTGAAATATCTGCAGGACGAACTCGGAACCAGCGGCCACATCGACGAGAGCGGCCGGGCCAGACTGACTGGTGAGTTCGGCCAGGATCGGATCGCAGATGCCGTCGACGAGTACACTGAGGAGTTCGTTCTCTGCGACGAGTGCGGCCTACCCGATACGCGGATCGAACGCGAACAGGGCGTCCCGGTTCTCCGGTGTGAGGCTTGCGGCGCGCGCTCGGCGACCAGTTCGTGACTACTGGAGCGATTTCAACGTCTCCAGGTCGCGATTGGTCCGCGCGAACTCTGCCGTGCGTCGAGTGGCGTGACAGTTCGGGCAGTGGAACATACTGTCGTAGCGAGGCAGTTCGCTCGGCGACGACTCCCAATCTTTGGTACATTCAGGACAGACCAACTGGACAAACGCTTCCTCCATGAAAGGGACCCTCACGCGGAAGGGTGAAAAATCTTGTCGGCAGTTCGAGCGCCGGTGTGCAACGTAGCTAGCTTCGGACGAATCCGACAGTTCGGGTCCGCCTTTCGGTTGTCTCGCCGTCTGAGAGGGACTACTGTATAGTAGCGCTTGCAAGTCATCACACACTCGATCGCACGACTGCGTGCGATCGGATCTGTAAACAGTTGCAAGCGCTACTATAACTGTTTCCCGCTACGACCGCACGAGAACGTGCGGTCGATGCCGAAATGACTCACAGCAGTCCCTATCAGTGGCCGACCGCGTCGGAAGGGACGCGAACCGCCTCAGCCCCTACCGACCGCGGGGACTACTGGCTACTCGACTGTGACGCTTTTCGCGAGGTTCCGTGGCTTGTCGATAGAGCGCCCCATGATCTTCGCCACGTGGTAGGCGAACAATTGCAGGTAGACGTTCGCCAGGAGCGGTTCCAGTCGCCCGAGTTCGGGCACGTCGAACGTCGCATCGAGGAACTTTTCGGCTCCCTCATACGAGGAGATGCCGATGACGGGCGCGCCGCGGGATTCGACCTCCTTTACGTTGTTGAGCGTCGCCTTCGGGTTCGCCCCCTCCGTGAGAACCGCAAGCACGGGCGTGTTCGGCGTCACCAGCGCGAGGGTGCCGTGTTTCAGTTCGCCCGCGGCGAACCCCTCCGCGTGGGCGTAGGATATCTCCTTGAGTTTCAGCGCGCCTTCCAGCGCGACTGGACAGCCGAGTTTTCGGCCGACGAAGAAAAACGCCTCGCCGTCTACGTACTCCTCCGCCACCTCGCGGATCTCGTCTTCGACGTCCAGGATCTGCTGGATAGCCCCGGGGAGTCCGCGAGCGTTTTCGAGCAGTTCGCTCGCGTCGTCGGCCGACAGCATACCGCGTTCGCGCCCGAGATAGACGGACAGAAGCGACAGCGTCGTCACCTGCGCGGCGAACGTCTTCGTCGCCGCCACGCCGATCTCCGGGCCGGCACGGATGTAGATAGCGTCGTCGGCCTCGCGGGCGGCCGTGCTTCCGACGGTGTTCGTGACCGCCATCGTCCGAGCGCCGGCGCGGGCGGCCTCGCGCATCGCCGAGAGCGTGTCGGCCGTCTCGCCGCTCTGGGTGACGGCGACAACGAGCGTCCGCCACGGGTCGCGCCCGCCGGTGAACTCGTACTCGCTCGCAACCTTCACGGAGACGCGAACGTCCGCCAGTTCCTCGATCAACTGCTGGGCGTACAGGCCGGCGTGATAGGACGTGCCGCAGGCGACGACCTGTACCTCCTCGACGGACTGGAGATACTGCTCGGGCATGTCGAGTTCGAGGTCGACATCTCCGCCGACCGCGTCGACCCGACCCGAGAGCGTCTGGCGGAGCGAGCGGGGTTGCTCGTGGATCTCCTTCAGCATGTAGTGATCGTAGCCGCCCTTCTCCGCCGCTTCGGCTTCCCAGTCGACCGTCCGGACGGCCCGGTCGACGACACCCTCGTCGCCGTACACCGTGATGCCGTCGGCCGAGGCCGAGACGACGTCGCCGTCCTCGACATAGGACACCTCGCGGGTGTGTTCGAGGAACGCGGTGACGTCGCTGGCAAGGAAGTTCCCGTCCTCTCCGTGGCCGACGACGAGCGGGCTGTCCATCCGCGCGGCGACCATGCCGTCGTGGCCGACCGCCGTAACCGCGAAGGCGTAGCTCCCTTCCAGTCGGTCGAGAACGGCCTGTACCGCGCCGACCAGGTCGTCGCCGACGTACACCTCTTCCAGCAAGTGCGGGATGACTTCCGTGTCGGTTTCGCTGGTGAACTCGTGGTCCGAGAGTTCGTCCTGCAGGCTGTCGTAGTTCTCGATGATCCCGTTGTGGACCACGGCGATCCGCCCCTCGCAGTCGGTGTGCGGGTGGGCGTTCTCGTCGGTCGGTTCGCCGTGAGTCGACCAGCGCGTGTGGCCGATACCCAGTTTCGCGTCCGTCGACTCGGGCAGTTGGAGGTCGTCGATCTCGCCTTGCTGCTTGTACACCTCGATGGCACCGTCGTTGAGGGCGACCCCCGCGGAGTCGTAGCCGCGGTACTCCAGGTTCTTCAGGCCGGTCGCGACGACCGAGATGGGGGACGTATCGCCGACGTAGCCGATGATTCCACACATGCTATCCCCCCCGCACCTCCGCGTCGGGCGGAACGCGCCCGGAGACGGTGACCCCGTCTCCGACGCGCGCGCCGTCGCCAATGACCGTTCCCTCGTCCAGGACGACGCCCGCCCCGACGCTCGCGTTGTCCCCGACGACGGCCCCGAGGTCGACATCCTCGAAGTACGTGCCGTCGACGATCACGTCCGCGGGACCGCCGGGGGACGTGGAATTCGGCCCCACAGTCGCGTTCTCCGCGACGACGCAGTCGCGGAGGACCGCGCCGTCGTGGATAGTGGCGTCGTCGAACGCGACGACGTTCGAGAGGACGGCGTTCGCGCCGACAGTGACGTTGTTTCCGAGCGCTGTTCCCCGCCTGATGGTCGCGTTGGAACCGACGCGGGTCCCCGACCCGATCCGAACGTTATCGGCGACGTGGGCGCCCGCCTCGACGGTGCCGTTCTGTACCGGGTCGTCCGCCGCATCGAGAACCTGCGCCGTGACGGCCGTAACGTCCCAGAGATAGGAGACGTCGACCCAGAGGCCGCGGTATCGGACTGCGCGTACCGGACGGTCGCCGATCATGGCCTCTATCGCGGCGGTGAGCGCACGCTCGCCGTCGGAACCAGGGTCGATAGCGCGGATATACTCGAACACGGACTGGTCGAAGGCGTACACGCCGGCGTTGACGATATCGGACGGGACAGCGGCCGCGCGCGGTTTCTCCGTAATCCCCGAGACGCCGTCCCCGTCCAGCGTGACGACGCCGTACTCGCTCGGGTCGTCGGCGGGCGTGACGGCCATCAGCGTCCCGTCCGTCTCGGCGTGGTTTTCGACCAGCCGTTCGACCAGGCCGGCGGTGATGATCCGGTCGCCGTTGAGTACCAGAAAATCGTCGCCGACGGCCGATTCGGCCTGCAAAACGGCGTGACCGGTCCCGAGCTGTTTCCCCTGAGTCGCGTACTCGATGTCGACGCCCCAGCGGTGGCCGTCGCCGAAGTACGTCTGGATGCGTTCGCGCTTGTACCCAACGACGAGGACTATCTCGTCGATCCCCGCGTCTGAAACGGCTTCGATGACGTACTCCAGAAGCGGCTGGTTGGCGATGGGAACCATCGGCTTCGGTCGGCGGTTCGTCAGCGGTTCGAGCCGCTGGCCTTCGCCCGCCGCGAGGATAACTGCTTTCATAGCACGGTCCCTCTCATTGTGACTCACCGGTCGGATTCATATCGAATCACCTCTGTCTTCCATGACGGACTCCCCCGGCCGCGTCATCGCGCCGGCACTGAGTTTCGTCCCGGGGTTGAGACTCGTGTTGATCCCGGTTTTTACCCCGTCACCGAAGACGACGCCGAGCTTGCGACGGCCGGTGTCGACGCGTTCGCCCTTGACCGTCATCTTCACGTTGTCGTCGTCGTGCCGGAGGTTGGCGACGGTCGTCCCGGCCCCGAAGTTCGCGTCGCGGCCGACCACCGAATCGCCCACGTACGAGAGGTGGCCGGCGGACGCGCCGGCCATCAGGATGGAGTTTTTCACCTCGACGGCGTTGCCGACGCGGACGTCCGGCCCGATGACGCTCGCGCCGCGAACGTAGGCGTTCGGCCCGACGTCGGCTCCGGACTGGATGATCACCGGCCCTTCGACGTACGCGCCGTCGCGAACGCGAGCCCCTTCCTCGACGACGACGGGGCCTTTCAGCGTCGCTCGTTCCTCGACCTCGCCGTCGATCCGGCTCTCCAGGTCGTCGAGTTTCGCCTCGGTGGCGTCAAGCAACTCCCACGGCCGGCCGACGTCTAGCCAGCGGTCGTCGTGTTCGACGACGGCGACCTGATGGTCATCATCCAGCAGCATCTCCAGCGATTCGGTTATCTCGTACTCGCCGCGCTGGCTCATTCCGGTCCGCTCGATGTAGTCGAAGATAGCCGGGTCGAACGCGTACAGGCCGAGGTTCGCCAGGTTAGACGGCGGGTCGTCGGGTTTCTCGACGATGCTGTCGGCGTGCCTGAGACCGTCCGCACCGGTGCCGTCCAGTCCGACCACGCCGTACGAGGTGGGGTCGTCGACGCGCATCGTGGCGATGGTCGTCGTCCCGGTCTCCGCGAGGCGTCGGACGAGGCCGGGGTCGAAGACGACGTCGCCGTTCAGCGCGAGGAACCGCTCGTCGACGTGCGGTTCGGCTGTCCCGATGGCGTGGGCCGTTCCGAGTTGTTCATCCTGTTCGACGTAGTCGACCGGGAGGTTGCGAAACTCGTCGCCGACGTGCTCGCGGATAGCGTCGGCGTGATAGCCGACGACGAGGACGTAGCCGTCGACGACGCTCTCGCAGGCATCCATGACGTGTTCGAGCATGGGTTTGCCCGCGACGGGGAGCATCGGCTTCGGCCGGTTCGCGGTCAGCGGCCGCATCCGCGTCCCCTCGCCGGCGGCGACGACGACCGCTTTCATCGCGCCACCTCTCGGACTGTGCGGTCGACGGTCATCGTATCATCTCCCGGACCGCGCGTTCCACGTCGTACTCGGCCTCGAAGCCGATAGCCGTCTCGGCCTCGCTCGTGTCGACGGTGAAATCGCTCACGTCCGTCTCGCTCTCTCGGGGGTTCTCGACCATCTCGATAGGGACCTCGTATCCGCGCTCCTCGGCGACGGTAGCCTGGACGACCTCCGCGATGTCCTTGATGCTCCGGTCGTCGCCGCTCGCGAGCGTGAACGTCGTCGCGCCGTCGTCGCTCCCGACGAGTTCGTCGAGCGAGTGGGCGTACGCCCGGGCAACGTCTTTCACGTGTATGAAGTCGCGGGCCTGAGTGCCGGGTTCGTGGACGGTCAGCGGTTCCTCGGAGAGCGCCTTGTCGACGAAGATGTTGATGACGGTGTTCTTGCCGATCTCGCGGCCGCCGAGTTCGTGGTGGCCGTAGAGGTTCGATTTGACGTACACGTGTGCGGGGAACTGCCCGTCGGCGAGCTGATGGATGTCGTCCTCGGAGAGCGCCTTGCTCCGCCCGTAGAAGTTAAGCGGGTTCCGGGGATGGTCGGACGAGATGGGGAACTCGACGGGGTCGCCGATGATCGCCATGCTGCAGGGGAACACGAGCGGCGTCCCCCACTCGTGACAGAGCCACGCGACGTTTTCGGTGCCGCCGACGTTGACGTCGAACGCCCGCTCTTTGTTCTCTTCGCAGTCCGGAACGCCGCTAATGCCGGCCAGATGCATGATCGCATCCGTGTCGCTGAAGGCGGTACGGAGCGCGTCGCGGTCGCGGATGTCGACGCTCTCGACGGGTAGCCCGTCTATCTCCTCGACGTCGCCGGTCGAGAAGTCATCGATCGGGACGACCTCGTGGCCGGCGTCGAGCAGTATCTTCGTGACGCGGGAGCCGATATAGCCCGCGGCCCCGGTCACGCCTACGGTGTGCGTTTCTGTCATGTATGGGTTCTCAATGTGGTATCGGAAAGGCCTTCTGTGGGTTTTCGTCGTACGGTTCGTCAGTTCGCCGGTCCGTCGAACCTGTTCGAGAGGTCCGTAATGCCGTCGTGGAGGGAGTACTCGGGGACGAACTCTCGGTCCGCCATGCGGTCGAACGTCACGCTGTACGACGGCCCCGGGTCCTCGTCTTCGAGGTAGTCCGTTTCCACTTCGGTACCGACCGCGTCGGCCACCGCCGCGGCGATGTCCTCGATACGGTAGTTGCCCTCGCCGACGTTGTATCGGCCTTCCGGCCAGTGGAGGGCAGCCGCGAACGCACGGGCGGTGTCCTGGACGTGGAGGAACGGCCGCCAGTTCCGACCGTCGCCGTAGACGGTCAACGGTTCGCCCATCGTGGCGCGGAAGACGAAGGAGTTGACGACGAGGTTGAACCTGACGCCCGGACTCCACCCGTAGTTCGTCGCCAGGCGGAGCGCCACGGTTTCGACGTCGGCGTCGAAACAGGCGTCCTCCGCGGCGAGTTTGGACTCCGCGTAGGGGTTTCCGGGGTCAGTCGGGGAGGACTCGTCGAGGTCCGTCTCGTACGTTTCGCCGTACACGTTGCACGAACTGGCGAGGACGACCCGGTCGACGCCGGCGTCCTCCGCCGCCCGCAGGACCGTCTCGGTGCCGCCGAGGTTCACGTCGAACGTCTCTTCCCGGATGTCGTGAGTCTGGGCCGCGCCGGTGATCGCCGCGAGGTGGATCACCGCGTCGATGCCCGCCATGGCCTCTCGCACCCGTTCCTCGTCGCGGACGTCGCCGCGGACGAACTCCACGGCGGGCGCGTCGAGCAGGTTTCGCGGCGAGGACAGCGAGAAGTCGTCGAGGACCCGTATCTCGTGGGCCTCCTCGTCCAGCACCGGCAACAGGGCGCTGCCGACGTAGCCTGCGCCCCCCGTGACGAGGACGTTAATCGAGCAACACCTCCGGCAAGAACCGGTCCTCGTGTGCGGTGATCCGGCCGTCGTGGCGGGTCAGCGTGGTCAACACGTCGCGGATCCCCGCTTCGAGCGACTGCGGTTCGCCGACGAGGTCACCGAACTCCTCGTTTTCCATCTCCATCTTATGTTCCTCGTCCTCGTCGCGCGGGTTCTCGACGTGGGTGATCTCCACGTCCAGGTCGAACTCCTCGCCCACCTCCTGGATGGTCTCGGCGAGTTCGATGATCGAGACGGGGCGTGCGACCTGGTTGTACACGTCGACGTCGCCGCTGTCGCTGTGACCGCGTTCGACGAGCGTCGCGAGGCTCTCGACCGTGTCGCGGAGGCCTACCATCGGCTTGCGCTGTTCGCCCTTGCCGTAGACGGTGAGCGGGTAGCCCGCGACGGCCTGAGCGCAGAAGCGGTTGACCACGGTCCCGAAGTAGTAGTCGAAGTCGAACCGGGTCGGCAGTTCGAGTTCCTCCGTCTCCCCGGTTTCGGTCCCGAAGACGATAGCGGTACGGACGTCACTGACGGGTTGTCCCCACTGCGTGTTGGCGAGGCGCGCGTTCGCGTTGTCGAAGGACTTGGTGACGTGGTACCAGGACCCGCCCATCGCCGGGAACGGCACGTCGTCTCGCTCGCCCTGGTTCTCCATCGTCGCGCCGCCTTCGGGGATGGGGAACTCGGGCGCGCCGTAAACGCCGGTCGTGGTCGTCTCGATGAAGTGCGTGTCCTCCAGACCGGCCTCTTTCAGGCCGTAGAGCAGGTTGACGTTCATCGAGAGGTTGTTGCGCTGCGTGTACAGCGCACGTTCGCCGTTGATCTGGGAGTACGGCGCGCTCGGTTGGGCCGCCGCGTGGACGACCGTGTGCGGTTCGTGAACGTCGAGCAACTGCGTCACTTCGTCACGGTCCGCCAGGTCGGCGTAGACGAAACTCAGGTTCGGTTCCGCTGCGAAACGATGTTCCGGGTCGTCGACAGGGACCGCGGAGACGCTCCCCGCGTCTTCTACCCAATCGCGCCGTGCGAGGTTGTCAACGCCGACGACTCGCTCGTCGAGTCGTCGCGCCAGTCTGAGAGCGGTCGGCCAACCGACGTAGCCATCTGCACCGGTGACGAGAACCGTCATAGTTACTCAGGATATGAGTAACTTGGTTCATAAGCCTTTTGTCTGCCATACAATGTTTCGAGGGCTGAGGCCGCAGATCACCCGATAGTGGACGACAGACGGTGCGTCCTCGATAGCCGGTCTACGGCCAGCAGTCGGTACGGGCTCGGCAATCGATGCGTATTCGACAGACGGTGCACACTCGACAGTAGGAATACGGTCCACAGTCGATGCGACCTCGTCAGTCGAGACACTCTCGGCCGAGCGCTTGCGGCGGTCGATACGAGAATCAGTCCGTGGGAAATCGTTCCGTATGCGACCAGTGCGGACCGTTACTCTGGGTACTCGGTGACGCTCTCGTACTCCCAGATGAGGTCGAAATACCGTTTCATTCCCGCCACGAACGATCCGTTCTCGGTGATCGCCGCCTGCCGTCTGTGGTTCGGTACGTCGCGCTCTTCGACGAGGAAGAGGGCTTTCCCGCTGTCGTACTCCATGCTAGGGTCGACGAACGTCCCGCGCCACGGGAGCCGTTCCTCGGAGAAACGGATGTCGACCTGCGGGTACTCCTCGGCGATCCGGTCGACGATGTCCGCCTGGATCTCCTGTTTCTCCTCGGGGAGGTGCCGCGGGTGAAGGAAGAGAACGTCGACGCCGACGCGGTCGACCGCGTCGCTGAAGGCGGATTCGATCCCGTCGAAGTACTCGAAGCTGTTCGTGATGACGTGGACGCCGTCAGTCGCCGAGTTGTACAGCTGCCGCGTCTCCGATTCGCTTGGCTCGCCCACGTCGACGACGTAGAACAGTTCGGCAGTGGGCGAACGGTCCTGGTCCGCTTGCTCGAACCGCGGGCGGAACTCCGCGAGGAACTCGTCGCGGAGGTCCTCTACCTCGTTACAGTACCGTTCGTACTCCTGGCGACGGTTTTCCTTCACCCGTTCGAGGATCGTTTCCGGCGGTTTCGGCTGGTACTCCTTCGGCCGACCGGGATACACCTTGATGTATCCCATCTCCGCGAGCGAGTCGAGCACGCCGTAGATGCGAGCCTTCGGAATCCCTGTCGCCTCCGCGATGTCCGGCGCAGTCGTCCGGCCGGCGGAGAGCAGATGCGACAGCGCAGTCGCCTCGTACTCTTTCAGATCGAGTTGTTCGAGAAGTTCTGTTGGGTCACGTGCGGCCATTAGACACCGATTGAGACCCATCCCACGTAAATCGGCCGTTGCTCCCAAAGGTTTATGTCCCGCTCCACATTTGTTACTCACGAACTGAGTAACTATGTCCGACGGTACACCCGAAGACGAACCGGAAGCGTGCAGGGTCGACGACCACCTCGACGACGTCGACGACGGATGCGGGTGTACCGAGATCTGGGAACACCTGAGCGAGCGTCGCGAGGCGGCGGACGACTAACCGGACGTTCGGTCGGTGACTGCACGACGGACAGACGGATGTACGACTGGTGACTGTCTGGCTGACGGTTCTACGGCTGACAACTGACGGTTCTACGACAGACGGTTCTACGGCTGACAACTGACGGTTCTACGACAGACGGTTCTACGACTGACGACTCTACGAGGTTCGATTGTACACCGGGCGACTGCCTAGGAACGTTCTATGGTGACGGCGAGTGCGCTACTGATGAACTGCCGAGCGATCTTTCTCTGTCGAGCGATCTATCGAAGTGGACGGACTCGCCCGACGACCGATATCTGTGAAAGCAAACCTTTTGCGCCCGTGGATCGGAGTCACGGTAATGGCGGACTACCGGGACGTATGCGTGCTGATCCCGACACTGAACGAGGCGGCTACTATCGGCGAGGTCATCGACGGGTTTCGCGACCAGGGACTCGACACCATCCTCGTCATCGACGGCGATTCGTCGGACGGGACCCGAGAGATCGCCGAAGAGCACGGCGCTCGCGTCGTAACGCAGTCCGGGTCAGGAAAGGGACAGGCGATCCAGGAAGCGCTCTCGTACATCGACAGCGAATACGTACTGATGCTCGACGGTGACGGCACCTATCGCCCGGAGGACGCGCCGACGATGCTGGAACCGTTGCTCGCGGGCGACGCGGAACACGTCATCGGCAACCGCTTCGCCGACATGGAGGAGGGAGCGATGACTAGCCTCAACCAGTTCGGAAACGGGATCATCGACCGCGCGTTCCACTACATCCACGGGAAAGAACAGTACGACATCCTCAGCGGCTACCGGGCGTTCACCCACGAATCGGTCGACCGCCTTCGTCTGAACTCCGAGGGATTCGGCATCGAGACGGAACTCGCCGTAGAATGCGTGAAAAACGGCGTCGAGATAACCGAGGTCCCGATCAGCTATCTTGCTCGGCCCGAATCGTCCGAGACGAACCTCCACCCACTCTGGGACGGCGGCACGATCATCCTGACGCTGTATCGCCTCGCGAAAACCAACAACCCGCTGTTTTACTTCGGCAGCGTGGGGCTATCGGGGGGTCTGATCGGCGGCGGCCTCGCCGCGTACGTCGGCTACGAATGGTTCGCTCGGGGCGTGAGCCACGAAGTGATCGCCATCGTCGCCGCGTTTTTCGTCCTGTTCGGCGTCCAGTTGCTCATCTTCGGCGTCCTATCGGACGTGATGGTGACGCTACATCGCGACCAGATGCACCGGTTAGAGCGGATCGAGACTGAGCAAAAGCGGACTGATTCGCCTGGGATGCGTGACGAACCCGCACAGACGGGAACGGACCCAGTGGGCGAACACGTCGAGTCCGAACCTGAAGGCGAACACGTCGAATCCGAACCTGAAGGCGAACACGTCGAATCCGAACCTGAAGGCGAACACGTCGAATCCGAACCCGGAGACGACTAGAAGGGGAGCATCGCCTTCACCTGGTCGATGATGCCCGCGGGTGACGATCGGTGTTTCTCGAAGACCGGATGCAGAGCGTTCAGGAGGTCCTGTTCGGACTCGAACTCCCGTCGGCCCGTCTCCTCGATGGCGTCTGCGAGCGAAACGGTGCGCCCGGTCGCGTCGTACGGCACGTCGGGGTGATTCAGCACACCGACGATGTCGCCTCTGGTCGCCGGGAACGTCACGTCCACGCCGTCGAGTCTCGCGTCGACCGCTGCGATACCGAACTCGACCGCGTCGGGTTCGTCACCGTCGTCGTTCGCGGGCGGTCGTACTCCCATGCTCGCGGATACGAACGCCGCGGCAAAAAAGTTCGCTGAAACGCCGGACCTGCCCTCTGCGGGACGCAAAACCTTTCGGTCGGCCGACCCGCATCTCTGGTATGACTGACTACACGACCGTCTCGATCCCGAAAGACCTCGCCGACCGCGTCGACGAGACCATCGAGGGGACGAGTTTCCAGAGCACGAGCGACCTCGTCCGGTTTCTCCTCCGGAGCATCGTCATCCAGCACCAGCAACAGGGGGAACTGACGGAGGCCGAGTTCGACGAGATAACGGACCAGCTACAGGATCTCGGCTATCTGGAGTGAACGAGGTTCTCGGCTGTCTGGAGAGAATCAAGGTCCCAGCTATACGGAGTGAGCCGCATCCGACTACCGCCGCATCACGCTGCGCCCGATCGGACGGTCACGCTATCGTGTCCTGCGGCGGTTCTGCGTCGACGATCGTCAGTTCCTGGCGGCGGCCCCGGCGGTCGAACGCAGCGAGGGTCTCCGCCTCCCAGGGCGGGACTGCAACGAACACGACCTGTGCCAGGTCGTCCGTTCGGGACACTTCGAGATCCCCCTGGGGGTGCGAGACGAACCGGCCCTGCGTCTGGCCAGACGGCGTGGAGAGGTCCACTCCGAACACCGCCGTGACCGACCGGCCGCTGTCCGGGAGATAGAAATCGGTAAACACCGGTGCCTCCGGCGGCAGGTCGTCCGCCCCCGTCAATTCGCTTGCGTCCGTGACCGCCAGTCTCGCTGTGACGGACCCCGGCTCCGCGTCGCGGGCGATATCGAGCAGGACCGTTACGAGACCGCGGGTAACGTACACCACACTCGTGTTCGGACGGCAGGCGGCAAAGATGTATCGCCGGTTCGTGATTTCGCCGGCGGTGATATCGCACGGGGGCCAGGGGCGTTATCGCGCAGCAGTCAGAGGTGTTCTCGCGCGGCAGTCGGGGGATCTCCCCACGCATTGGAAGCGGTATCGCGCCCACGTCGGAAGTGATGTCCCGCTTTCACCGAGGATCCGAAGACATTTCTCCGACGGGTGAGCGGAGTAGCGCATGGACCGCGCCACGCTCGTCGCGCTCGTCGCCGGAATCCTTCAGGGGATCTTCGAGTGGCTGCCGATATCGAGCGAGGGCAACGTCGCCGTCTTTCTCACCGCCGTTGGTTCCTCACCGGGCGCTGCCGTCCAGTTTTCCCTGTTCCTACACGTCGGGACCGCGCTCTCGGCGTCCGTCTACTACCGCGAAGAGATACTGGAAGCGGTACGCCTCGCTCCTGACTGGCGAGCATCCGACGCGTTCGACGGCGAAACTGCCGACCTCTCCTTTCTCGTGATCGCGACGTTCGCCTCCTTCTGCGTGGGCCTTCTCGCGTATCTCACGCTCGACCACGTGGTCGGCGAACTGAGCGGTGGCCTGTTCGTCGCGGGCGTCGGCGTCTTGCTCGTTGCGACCGGAGTGTTCCAGCGCCTCGCCGACGAACAACCGATCAGTACGCGGACGACCCCCACACTCGTTGACGCGGTACTCGTGGGCGCGCTGCAGGGGCTGGCCGTCCTCCCTGGCGTCTCCCGGTCCGGGACGACCGTCGGGGCGTTACTCTTGCGCGGCCACGACGGTCCCGAGTCGTTCCGCCTCTCGTTCCTGCTCAGCGTGCCCGCCGCCCTCGGCGCTGGCGCGCTGACGGTTCTCGACGAGGGCGGGATCCCAAGCGTCGACCCCCTCCCCGCGCTCGTCGCCCTGACGGCCGCCGCGATCGTCGGCTACCTGACCATCGACGCCCTCATGCGCGTCGTCGAACGCGTCGACTTCTGGGCCGTCTGTCTCGGCCTCGGCAGTCTGGCGACGCTCGGCGGCGTCGTACTCCTGCTCTGATAGGGCCCGTTGTACGTCAGTTCAGTATTTCGCCGACGCGGGGGCGGCGAATATCGTGACACAGTTCTAACAGCCCTATGAAACCGACAGGCTCATTTCGACTCTCACGACACGTCGGGTATGTCACCGATCCGACGCGGAGTGATGTTTCTGCTCCTTGTCGGGGCGATCGGCGGGCTCTGCGTCCACTACGAGGTCACAGAGGACCAGCGGGACCCCTACCCCGCGGCTGAGGATATCGATGCCGACTACGACCGGCACGTCGGGGAGACTGCGTTGCTGATCGGCACCGTCGAGAGCGTCGACCGCGACGCCGGAACGGCGCGTCTCCGGGTGGATCACGACGGCGGGGCGTTCACGATGACGCTGGCTGAGTTTCGCACGACCGTCGAACCGGGCGGCACGGTGCAGGCGTACGGTACGCTCGAAGCCGAGCGGACGCTCCGCGTCTCGCGGACCGTCGTCGTCAACGAGAGCGGCGGCTCGAAACTGTACAAGTACGCCGTCTCGGTCGCCGGAGCGGCGCTCGTTCTCGGCCTCTTCTTCCGACACTGGCGGATAAACCTGGAGACGGTCGCGTTCGAGGTGAGAAACCGTGATTGATCGGGGGGACCGCTGATGGCTGATCTGCTCTCGCACGTCCTCGTCGCGTACGCCGCCTTCACCGTCGCGAGCTGGCAGGCGGACTGGTTAACTGACGAGTGGATCGCAGTCGGCACCGGCGGAGCGGCGATCCCGACCTGATCAAAGTCGAGATAGTGGTCGGTAGCGGGACGATCGAGACGGTACTCGGCGTCCCGTTCGACGTGAGTGCCGTCGGAACGCTCGGCGGCGTTCTCCTCGTCGCCGGCGCGATCGCGCTCCTGTTCGGTGAGCGACGATATCGCGCGTACTGTCTTCTCGTGGCCGGTGGCTGTTCTGCGCTCGTCCTCGACGGGATGCGGAAGTACGCCGACGGACGGGCGGGCGACTGGCTGTACCCCGTCCCGTGGAACCCGCCGTCGCCGAACCTCTACGTCTCATCGGACTCGACCGTACTCGGCGTCGCGCTCCTCGTGGCGCTCATCGTCGGAACGCTAAACCGACGCGTGTTCGGCGGCTCTGAGTGAGTGAACTGGCTACGATGTCGGGGTTCCCCTGTGTCGCCTAGTACGGGGTGGAACACCGTCCGAGCTGGAGCGCGGACTACCGTCGCGGGTCGCGACGCGGAGTAGTTGGATTTATGCGAGTGTGAACTCTCCGGCAGAACATGACTGCTCCGCGTGAGGAGATATCCGACCTCCTCGCGGGCCGCCCCGAGTTCGAGTCCGCCCTCCGGGAGATATTGGACGTCGACGAGCGTCGGGAGACGTGGACGTTCGACGACGTTTCTGCCGATTCCGGGACCTTCGGCGAACTCGTCTCGCGGGACGTGGTCGAACGCGTCGGCGACGAGTATCGACTGGCCGACCCGACGGCAGTCCGGGCGGCACTGGACGGCGAGTCGTCCCCAGAGGGTTCGCACCGTTCGGAGTCGGCGTCGACCGGAGACCGCGCCACTGCGGGGACGAACGCGGCCGCGAACGGACGCGGCGTGGCGGACGAGCTATCGAGGCTTCGCGAGCGTCTTCCGTCGCCGTCGCGCAACACCGTTGTCGGGATCGTCGCCGCACTCGCTCTCGTCGCCGCCTTCCGTCTCGTCGCCTATCCGAGCGTGTTCCGAGACGGCGACATCGTTCTGCTCGCGAACGATCCGTACTTCTACCGCTACTGGCTTCTCGAACTCGTCGCCGAGGGCGCGGGGCCGTTCGCGGTTCCCGAGGGGGTCCTGAACGGCGAGCCCCTGCTCGTCGCCGTCCTCTGGACCGCGACGCTCGCTGTCGGCGGTGATGCCCGCGCGGTTGACCTCGTACTCGCGTGGTATCCAGTCGTCGCTGCTCTGGTCACGGGGCTAGCCGTGTACGGGGCAACCGTCCGCCTTACGGACGACGCGCGGATCGGACTCGCCGCGACGGGCTTGCTCGCCGTGATGCCGATTCACGCCTACCGGTCTGCGGTGGGCTTCGGCGACCACCACGCGTTCGACTACATGATCGTCGCCGTGTCGCTGTACGCCCTCGTCGGCCTCGCGAGCGTCGACAGGGACCTGTCGCCGCGGTCGCTTACCGCTCGTGCCGCCCCCTGGGCGGTTCTACTCGGAGGAGCGCTCGCCGCGCAGGTGCTGGCGTGGAACGCCGGACCGCTTCTGATACTGCCGGCCGGACTCTACCTGCTGGCCCGGTCGTTGCTGGAACTGCGCGCCGGCCGGTCGCCGCTTCGCGGCGTCGCACCGACGCTCGCCGCTGCCGGCCTGGCCGCCACACTGGTCTGGGCCGCCCACGGGGCGTGGCAGTGGCAAGCGAGCTACGTCGCGCTCACGCCCGTATTCCTGTTCGGAGGTGGGCTCGCGGCGGCGCTCGTCGGCGAGGGGAGTCACAGAGCGGGCCTCTCGTGGAAGGCCGCGAGCGGTACTCTAACCGCCGCGTCGGTCGGCGTCTTCGCCATCGCGTGGACGCAGTTCCCGGAGTTCGCAACGGAGTTCCGGGAGGAGACGGAGCGTCTCGCGCTGAAAGCCGGCCAGAGCGAGATCGTAGAGACGGCGTCGCTGTTCGACGCCGACCTCGGCGGGCCGTTCGCGCCGATCTTCTACTTCGGTCTCGTGCTCTTTCTGGCGCTGCCTTACGCGGTCTGGGGCGTGTGGGTCGCCGAATCGCGCGACCGTCCGGACTGGCTGGCCGCGTCGACGTTCGTGGGCCTGTTGCTGGTCCTCGGAACCCTTCAGGTCCGGTTCGCGGGGGCCCTCGCGGTCCCAGTCGCCGTCTTCGCGGGCGTTGGCTTCGTCCACCTCGCGAGCGTGGTCGACCTCGCACGTCGCCCCGCGTGTCTCTCCGGGAGCGATGATACCGACAATCATCGTTCGGACTTCGGGGAGAACCGGAACGATGCGAGTCGTTCGACAGTCCAGATCGGCAACGTAGACGGCCGTAGCCTCGGGCTACTCCTTGCGGTAACGGTGCTGATAGCGGGTCTCGGCGCGTTCCTGACGCCCCTGCTCACGAACGACCTCACTGTCGAATCGGAGTCCTATCAGGCGGCGACGTGGATCCAGGGCGACGCCGCCGAGCGCGGACTGGCGGAAAACGAACGGTACGTGTTCAGCCAGTGGGACCGGAACCGGATGTACAACGCGTTCGCGAGCGGTGACTCCCGATCGTACGGGTTCGCACGCTCGAACTACGACGGGTTCCTCGCGGCGACGAACGGAACCGAGTGGTACGAACGACTCGACGGTCGGGTCCAGTACGTCGTTACCGCTGACCGAACGATAGGTGATAGCGTCTCCGAGGACGCGATGTACTACCGACTTCACGAGGAGTATGGCGTCGACACCGACCACTACCGCGCGGTGTACGCTACCGACGACGGCACTCGAAAGGTCTTCACGCTCGTCTCCGGGGCCACGGTAACCGGACCGACGTCGTCGAACGACACTGTGAACGTTTCGAGAACGGAAGACGTCGACCTCGGGGAAACGTCGGTCGACTACGAACGGACGGCGGCGGTCGAGAACGGCACGTTCAGCGTCGTCATCACCCAGCCGGGCGAGTATTCGGTCGGTGGACGAACCGTGACGGTCTCCGAAGCGGCGGTGGTAAACGGTACGGCCGTCGAAGTGTCCGAGAACTCGACGACGTAATCGGAGACGCCGCGCGGGACCCTGACGGCGTCTGTTACACCGGCAGTAGTTTCTTGGCGTTTTTGAGGTAGAGTTCCGGCGCTGTCCGTCGAGCGTTGCGGAGCGCGGCGTCCAGAGCTTTCTCGGCGTCTTTCGACACACCTTCGCCGTGACCGACGAGCAACCGGTCGATAACCAGGCCGCTGAGTGCGTCACGCGGCGGCAGTGCGCGAAGCATCGGATGCACGCCGAGGCGTTTCGACCCGGTCCGGAAGTAGTCGACGGTCCCGACGGCTTCCGGAACGACGAGCGTTCGCGAATCGGCGTCGTACAGCGCCACTTCGTGCCAGATCGGGTTATCGACGACGGATATCGCGTGAAAGTTCGTGTTCCCAAGCGTTTTATCGAACGTTTTGGTTCGCGCGTGGATATCCTCGGCGACGCCGCTGAGCGTTCGCGGGAGATGGACCGACACGTCGTGGCGGGATGCGAGGGCGTCGGCGTCGCGCGTGTGTCGGTCGAGAAGGACAACGACTCCTGCCACGTCGCCGAACGGAGCGATCAGGTCGTCCAGGCCGTCACAGTCGACTGGGTCGACGAGCCAAACATCACCGTCGTTTACGAGTGCGTGACTGGCCCGTTGCATGGTTTCGTCGGGGTGAGCGATCCACCCGACGCCACCGTTCCAGCGGTCAGTTTCTCGGAAGCCGCTCGTTCGGCCGTCACCTGTAGGCGACATACACGGACACAGGGATTCGAGGTGTATAAACGGTCGTCAAAATCGCCTTTCAGCCCGGTAACGGCCGCTTGTTGAATCTCTGCCGAGATATTAAGTCACCGCCGGAAGTAGTGACGGTATGCTCAGCGGACTGCGGTGGCTCGCCCTCGAAGTGAAATCCATCGACCGAGCCAGGGAGTTCTACGCCGAGGCGCTTGATATGACGGTCGAACGCGAGGGCGAGTGCGAGGTCGAACTGCGGGCAGGAGACAGTACTCTGATTCTCCGGCGTCCGCAGGAGATACCCCGCGGTGGTCTGCACACTCACTACGCGTTCGCTATTCCCGCTGACGAATACCAGTACTGGTGGGACCGACTCAGTCGAGAGTTCGATCTGCAGGAACGACAGTTCGGGTCGGGGAAATCACTGTACCTGTACGATCCCGACGGTAACTGCGTCGAACTCGCTCAGCGACCGGTCGACGGCGACGGTATCTGCGGGATCTTCGAAGTCGTTCTGGAAGTGGCTGACCTCGACCGCGCGGAGGAGTTTTACACGTCGCTCGGTTTCGAGACTGTAGACCGCGGGAAAGACCGGAGACGAGTCCGTCTCGGCGGGCCGGTCGATCTCGAACTGTGGGAACCACAGTTGGGGATCGCCGACGGCCGCGGTGGCGTTCACGTCGACCTCGGCTTCGACACTGACGACAGCCCCGGCGTGGCCGTCGACGCGGTTCTTAACCGCGCTTCGAAGGTCACCATGATCGGCGAGAACGTCAGGATCACCGACCCCGACAACCACCACTTGCAGTTCTGCTGAACTTCCGTTGTGTGATACCGCTTCCGGTCAAACGCGATCCGCGTCGGCGTTCTCTTTCAGCCGTGGATTTCAATGAAGAGCTATGATTTTCCGATGAAGAGCTAAGGTTTTCCGATGAAGAGTCGTGATCGAGGAAACGGCGTTTTCCACACACACACGTTTCGGGGCCACAGACTTTTGCCAGTCTCCGTGGAAGTGACCCAACGCATGCGCGTTACTCTCCTGGGGACTGGCACCGCATTACCGACGGGCGACAGATACCAGAGCGGTGCGCTTGTGGAATCTGCTGACCGGTCCCGACGGATACTGGTAGACTGCGGGAGCGGCGTTCTCCATCGCCTCGCAGACACAGATGCAGGATACGAGTCGGTCGACGCCGTACTGTTAACCCACACACATCTCGATCACGTTGCCGACCTCCCCTCGCTGGTGAAAGCCAGAGTACTCTCCGGAGTTTCGGAGTTGGAGATCGTCGGACCGAACGGAACGGACGAGACGCTCGATCACCTACTGGCGGTCGATAACGTCCAAGAACGGGCCGACCTGACGGTTCGGGAAATCGGCCCCGGGCAGTTCGACGCCGCCGGATTCCAGATGCGTGCCTGTGAGGCAGACCACTCCGTGCAGACGTTAGGATACAGGTTCGACGATGATGGGTCGGATACCGAGACCGACGGCATCACCTTTAGCGGCGATACCAGAGCGACCGAGAGCGTCGCGGAACTCGCGGACGGTTCGTCGGTACTCGTGCACGACTGCGCGCATCCGGACGGGGAAGGTGGAGGTGACCACGCGTCACCATCAGAGTTAGCCGGGACGCTCGCCGGACGAAACATCGACACGGTGTATCTGACACATCTATATCCGGGGACCAGAGGAAAGGAAGGTGCGATGGTAGCGGCGGTCGAAGGGCGGTTCGACGGGGACGTGAAAGTCGCACTCGACCGGGAATCGTTCGAAGTGTGACTACCAGTCGGTCAGTGTTGGCGATAGCTGTCTTGCGGCGACATCTCCGGTACTCGCTTGGAACCGTCCGTTTGCGGTAGTGGAGGGGTTGTCAGTCGCAGTAGTGGAGGCGACCGGTTTGTGACTATGCGGCGTCGTCTGCCCACTGCGTCATTCGGTTGTCTTCAAGCAGGATCTCTCGGACGATGTCCGGATCCTCGATGAGCCGGTTCTTCAGGGTCACACCGCCGGCCAGACCCTGGTTGAGTTTTTCGACATCGACGATGCCGAGGAACGCCTGCTCTTTCAGGATATCGCGGAAACGGCGCTCGGAGAGCGTGTCCATGTCGATCTCACCGCAGATGACGCGGTACTGTTTGAACACTTCACGCGTCGGAAACGCCTCGGTGTCGTTGTTGAGAGAGAGTTCAGCGAGCGAGAGGAGCGCAGTTTTGGCCTGGGTTGGCGCGCCGTCGATGAGTTCGCGGAAGCGGTCCTTCTCAGCGAGTTGCTGGGCGTCGCGGACGTGCTCTTCGGTAACGACGTCTGAGCCGTTCTTGTAGGCTATCTTGCCCGCGTGCCGAAGGATGTCGATCGCCTTTCTGGCGTCACCGTGTTCCTGTGCGGCGAACGCCGCACAGAGCGGGATCACGTCGTCGGTGAGCACATCCTCCTGAAAGGCGTCCGCGCGGTTTCGCATGATCTCGCGGAGTTGCGTCGCGTCGTACGGCTGGAAGAACAGTTCCTTGTGCTGAAGGCTGGATTTGACCCGTTCGTTCAGGTTCTCGGCGTACTGGATCTTGTTACTTATCGCGATGACGCCGATGTGGCAGTCGACCTTGTTCGCCTCCTCGGCGCGGGAGAGTTTCATCAGGAGGTCGTCGTCGGCCATCAGGTCGACCTCGTCAAGGATCACCATCATCACGTCGTAGCGCCGGTCGAGTATCTGCCACAGGCGCTTGTAGTATTTCGACGTGCTGAGACCCGTCTGCGGGACGGAAATGTCCGTTTCGATCTCTTCGTTTAACGTGTTGGCCAGCGAAGAGACGGCCTGCGTTTCGGTGTTGTCCTCGGAGCAGTCGAGATACGCGGTTCCGACCGAGACGTCGTCCTCCGAGAGGTCTTGCGCACGTCCCATCACGTATTTCGAAACGAGCGATTTCCCGGTCCCCGTCTTCCCGTAGACGATGACGTTGTCGGGGGAGTACCCCTCGATAGCGCCGCGCAACTGCTCGGCCAGGTCGCGGATCTCGTCGTCGCGGCCGACGATCCGGTCGGGTTCGGGGACGTGCCCGATGCTCAAGAGCTGCTTGTTCGCGAAGATCTGGTCTTCCTGCTCGAACACTTCCTTCGCGATGTCCGCTGACTCTCGACTTCCCATCGTATCCCTCAATCGATGGGTCACTGATAAACTACGCGGTTTCGCCCACCCCGGACTTCCGATGCTTCGGCGTACAGAACACGCCGGATGATCTCACGGTTCGGATCGGTTCTGGATCGGGATTTTCCCCTGAACTGGAGGCCCACCCCGTGTTTCCGATGCTACCGGGTCACAGATAGTGGGTACGGGAACCAGTTACACCCACCCCACGTTTCCGATGCTTCCGGTCGAGAAGGCCGGGGGGAAGATCGGTCAGTTACGAATCCCCATCGTATCGAATGCCTTGACTGTCACACCCCTCGTTTCCGATGCTTTCGAGGATATCAGTCCACCAATCGCGGGAGAATCAGGCTTAGTAGACCGACACTCAGTCCTGTAAGTCCCGATAGTCCTGCATCGGCTCTCGTTTTTCCCACCATTCTCGTCTTTCTACCTGAAGGGTATCCGAGAGAGCGTCCGTGTTTTGCTCGACCGGATTAACGCGAGTTACTCTATTCTCTCTCGCGTCGAAGAACACTGAAACCACTGACACTGTCGTCAGATCCGCACGAAGATCGATCTTCATCTGGGCTCTTTTATTCGGCTAGTGGACTATTTCCAACATGACATATTAAAGCTTTTCTAAATAATATTCAGATTATTCGGCGGTAAGCTAGAAACGAACATCTTTCGTCGACTCCCGGCCGAAGAACTCCGCTACCCCCACTCTATCTCTCTCAAAGCATCGGAAACGTGGGGTGGGTGTCTGAGGGATCGTCACAGCTATCTACTCGAGTTCGTGTCCGGCCAGATCGTGTTCTTGTCCAGATCCGCGAGACTGTCCCGAAGGCAACGTAGCAACTCGTTCGGGTCCGCCGCATCTACAAATCTACCGAGTATAGGACGGATGAACGGGGTGAGTGCTCAAACGAGTGTCAGCAGTCGAACGAGTGTAAGCGCTCGACGTGATAGCAAAAGCTTCGTCGGGTCACTGGCCGAGTTGTCGTTCGACCCCTTCGATGTCGGACTCCGTGTTGACGTTCACCCGCCAACCGTCGAGTTCGACCGTCTCGACCGTCCTGCCGCTTCCGATCAGGAGGCCGATGGCGTCGGTTAGTTCGTACTCCCCCCGGTCGCTCGGCTGGACTAAATGACAGGCGTGGAATATCAAGGTCGAAAAGACGAAAAACCCGGTCTGAATGAGCGTCGACGGCGGATCGTCCGGTTTCTCGACCAGCGAAACGAGCGTACCGTCCGCCCCGGTTTCCGCGACACCTGTCGTTTTGGCTTTCTCTTCGGTAACGTCCTCGACGAGGAGCGTCGCCTCCGACTCACTCTCTCGATGCCGGTCAACCACCGTCGTCAGATCCGCGCGAAAGACGTTATCGCCGTTGACCAACACGAAGTCGTCGTCTACGTACGGTTCGGCCTGCAACAGTGCGTGCGCCAGTCCTAACTGTTCCCGCTGGTGGACGTACGTTATCGGTACGCCGCCGTACTGGTCGCCGTAGTGGTCAATAACGTCGGCCTTGCGATAGCCGACGACGACGACGAGTTCGTCGACCCCAATGTCGACCAGCGCATCGAAACAGTGCGTCAACAGCGGTTTACCGGCGACATCGACGAGTCCTTTCGGTCGTTGGTCAGTCAGCGGTCGGAGTCTCGACCCTTCCCCGGCGGCGAGAACAACGGCGTCCATGTCTGTACGAACACGAACGCGCGGACGCTGGAAAAAACCACACCGTGAGTGATGCCCGGCATCGATCCTCCTACTACGTCGTCACCTACTGCCACGTCGACGCCTCCTACCCTGTCGACACCCCTACCACGTCGACGTTACAGCACCGCTTCAGAGCTCCACGGACCGATACCGAAATCCGACAGTCCGACCGAGGCACCGGCGGACGCCGTCGCGATACGAACGGTCGACTGCTATTCCAACCGGTCCGTGTCGATGTGAACGCCGGGTGGCGCAGCGAGCAAGAACCCCCTGAAGTGAACGAGTTCGCCGCCCTCGTCTCTCACGTCGCGTGCGAACCCGGCGGCGAGTTCGTTCACGTCTCCCTCGACGTTTAGTACGAGTATCGTTCCCTGTTCGATGGTTTCGATCCACTCCTCGTCCGGCGTCGTCCCGTCGAGTACGCCGAGTTCGATCCGCGCGGCCCCCATCCCGTCGTCTTCATCCTCGATGTGGTCCTCGACCGACCTGAGGTCGAGACTGAAGTCGCTCATACTTCGGGGTCGTCCCCCCATGAGAAAAATCCTCGCCCCACAGAACCGTTCGGCGGGGATTTGGGTCAGTCGTTCCGGTACTCTTTCCGGAACCCGCGGAACTCGGTTCGGTGGGCCTCCTCGTCAGCGAGGATGGTGACGGCGAGGTCCTCAGTCACCGGATCGTCGGCATCCTCGGCGGCGGTAATGATGGAGCGATACGTTTCGATAGCGTCTTCCTCGGCCTCCAGAACCCCCTCGATAACCGAGAGGACGTCCGTGCTATCCTCGGGCGGTTGGAGGCTCTGTTGGTTAGCCTGGAAGTCCATCGACGCCGGCGGCCGCTGGTCTAGTTGCTTCAGTCGCTGGCCGATCATCCGAGCATGGTCGAGTTCCTCCTGAATGTCCGCTTCCAGGCTCTCTTTGACCTCTTCGGCGCTGACTCCGTCCAGCACGATTGAGTTGGTCAAGTAGTTCATCACCGTCTCGATTTCGTCCCCGTACGCCTTTCTGAGTAACTGCGTTACCTGATCGCTCGTCATCCCCACGGACGTACCACATCCAGCGGCTTAGTTGCGGGCCTGAACGGGCCAACTGCTCAATCAAAACGGACTCGTCGTTCGGCCCAACCCCCACCGTTTGGCCAACCCTCCACCGTTTGGCCACGTCCTACCCTATTCGGTCCTTCCTCCGGAGCGTCGGAGCGAGTGTCTCCGACAGTTTTCTACGTGACGGCCGGACTGTCATCGACAGTCCGCAACTGATCACTCTGCACCGCTCGAAGCGCGTGCGAGTTCACGCACGGATTATTTTACGGCTCTAGGCGGAAACTATTCAATATCACTATCGATGACGTCGTTCATCTCCCTCCGTGCCTTCCGTAGTGTATAAGGAATATGTAGAAAACAAGGCCGTCTACGTCTTGCGATTTGCCGAATACGACTGTGTTATCATGTTCGAAACATATACGCCGAAACCTGTCACAGGGACACCTTTATATATTGGAAAGGGCCCCTACACAGATACCATGCCTGAGCGCAATACGCAGTCCATGGATTCGTCCTCCGGTACAAGCCGGGGGGATCGAGTTCTTCCAGGGCACGTTAGATTCCACTAGCGAGATAGACAGCGCACGAGTTTTCGACACGACGCTCCGTGACGGGGAGCAGTCGCCGCGCACGTCATTCTCCTATGAGGACAAACGCGAGATAGCCACGGCACTCGACCGGATGGGAACTCACGTCATCGAAGCCGGGTTCCCCGTCAACTCCGACGCCGAGTTCGAGGCCGTAAGCGACATCGCTAAAAGCACAGATACGACGGTTTGCGGGTTGGCCCGCGTCGTCGACAAGGACATCGAAGCGGCCCTCGACGCTGGCGTCGAGATGGTGCACGTGTTCGCGTCCACCAGCGACGTACAGATAGAGGATTCGATGCACGCGACCCGCGAGCAGGTGATGGAACGGTCCGTCGACGCCGTCTCCCGCCTGCGAGATGCCGGCGTCGAAGTAATGTACTCGCCGATGGACGCCACGCGGACGGACGAGGCGTTCCTGGTCGAGATAATCGAGGCCGTCACCGAGGCGGGAACCGACTGGATCAACGTCCCCGACACCTGCGGTGTCGCGACGCCGCGGCGGTTCCACGACCTGATCGAGATGGTCTGTGAGCACACGACCGCCCGCGTCGACGTGCACACGCACGACGACTTCGGGATGGCGACCGCGAACGCCATCTCCGGCATCGAGGCCGGGGCCGACCAGGCGCAGGTCAGCGTCAACTCCATCGGGGAGCGCGCGGGCAACGCAGCCTACGAGGAGTTCGTGATGGCGATAGAGAGCGTCTATCAGGTCGACACCGGCATCGACACGACCGGTATCACCGCGCTCTCGCGGCTAGTCGAGGAGAAGTCGGGCGTCGACGTACCGGGCAACAAGCCCGTCGTCGGCGACAACGCGTTCGCTCACGAAAGCGGCATCCACGCCGCGGGCGTCATCGAGAACTCCGACACCTTCGAGCCGGGCGTCATGACGCCCGGGATGGTCGGTGCACAGCGGGAACTGGTACTGGGCAAGCACACCGGCAATCACTCGGTACGAGAACGCCTGCAGGACGCGGGCTTCGACCCGAGCGACGACGAGGTACGTGCCGTCACTCGACGCGTCAAGGACTACGGCGCGGAGAAACAGCGCGTCACCATGACCGACCTGAAACAGTTCGCCCGAGAGGAGGGCGTCGACCGCGAACAGGAGGAGGTCCACGCCTGATGATGCCCGCCCGGTTCGCCCCCGTCCGCCAGCGGCAGGTAGACGATATCGGCCAGCGGACAGTCCGCGACTCGGGCGCATCCGATCACCCCTTCGGGGTCACCTGTTCGAACCGAGGGGTCCACCACTCACACCGCCGGACTAACAACTCGCACTGCCGGAGTCGTTACTCACACCGCCGGACTCACCACGCACCGCGGGGAACTCATCGCTCGCGCGAAGTGTGTTACTGTTCACCCGATGTGAGCAATCATTGCGACTCGCACAAGAGTTATACTGCCGGAACTCACTACCTCACTATCAATGAGACAGTCACTGACTTCCGCTCCCGTGCAGTCGCGGAGCGGCGGGGCTGTCCTGGTAGCTCTTCTCGGCGAGATTATTGTAGGGGCACACTAGCCCCTACACTACTCCATTCTCGACCGGCGTTCGTATCGACCTTCGACCCAGCACCTGCCCCAACCATGTCCAGTACACCTACAGCAGTCACACAGTATCGCCCGACGACCACATCCCTCGCAAACCGCCAACCGGCAACCGCGGAGTCCGGACCGTACCGACCGACACCGTTCGGAGGAGGGACCAGATGACCGAGCAAGTTCCACCGACCACTCAGACGAAGGCGGAGGCGCAAGCGAGCGACGCTGAGGACGCTGAAGCGGCAGCGAAACAGGCCGTGTCGACCGGCGCGGGGTCGGTCGTCGCGACCCTCGAAAGCGCGGGCGTCGAACACCTCTTCGGCGTCCAGGGGGGCGCGATCATGCCCGTCTACGACGCTCTGTACTACTCCGACCTGAACCACGTCACAATGGCCCACGAGCAGGGCGCGGCCCACGCCGCTGACGCGTTCGGCATCGTCTCCGGCGACCCGGGCGTCTGCCTGGCGACGTCCGGTCCCGGCGCGACGAACCTGGTGACCGGCATCGCCGACGCGAGCATGGACTCAGACCCCCTGATCGCGCTGACCGGTCAGGTTCCGACGGATTTCGTCGGTAACGACGCCTTTCAGGAGACTGACACGACCGGCGTCACCGACCCGATCACGAAGACGAACTACTTCGCCGACGACGCGGAAACCATCGGCGACGTAGTCGGCGAGGCGTTCGCCGTCGCGGACGAAGGTCGACAGGGGCCGACGCTGGTCGACCTGCCGAAGAACATCACGCAGGAAGAGACCGAAACGAACTCCGGCGAGACGACGACGCCGGACACGTACAACCCGCCGGAGGAAGCCGACGAGGGAACCGTCGGGGCAGCCGCTGACGCGCTCGCGGCCGCCGAGAAACCCGTTATCCTGGCCGGCGGCGGCGTTATAAAAGGCGAGGCGACCGACGAACTGCGGGCGTTCGCACGGGAGTACGAGATCCCAGTCATCACGACGATGCCCGGAATCGGGGCGTTCCCCGAGGACGAAGAGCTCTCGCTGGAGGTCGCCGGCATGCACGGCACCGGGTACGCCAACATGGCGGTCACCCACTGCGACGTGTTGCTCGGCGTCGGCACGCGGTTCGACGACCGCCTGACGGGCGGCGTCGACTCGTTCGCGCCGGAGGCCGAGGTCATCCACGTCGATATCGACCCGGCCGAGATATCGAAGAACATCCACGCGGACTACCCGCTGATCGGCGACGCCGGGCGTGTGATAGACCAGCTAGACGACGAGTTAGATAACCGCCCCGACCCCGCCGACCGCTATGCCGAGTGGCGCGAGCAGGTCGGGACATGGAAGGAAGAGTACCCGATGGATTACGCCACACCCGACGACGAGCCGCTGAAGCCGCAGTTCGTCGTCGAAGTGCTGGACGAGGCGACCGAAGACGACACCGTCGTCACCACCGGCGTCGGCCAGCATCAGATGTGGGCGTTCCAGTTCTGGACCTACACTGAGCCCCGGACGTGGGTCTCTTCGCACGGTCTGGGCACGATGGGGTACGGCTTGCCGGCCGCCATCGGCGCTCGTCTCGCGGCCGACGACGACCAGTCGGTCGTCTGCTTCGAAGGCGACGGCTCTTTCCTGATGACGGTGCAGGAACTGTCTGTCGCGGTCCGCGAGAACCTGGATATCACCGTGGCCGTCCTGAACAACGAGTACGTCGGGATGGTCCGACAGTGGCAGGACGGCTTCTTCGAAGGCCGACGGATGGCCTCGGAGTACTCGTGGTGTCCGGACTTCGCGAAACTCGCGGAGGCATTCGGCGCGCGCGGGTTCACCGTCGCGGACTACGACGGCGTCGAGGACGCGGTGGAAGCCGCGGTCGAGTACGACGGGCCCGCCGTCATCGACTTCCACATTGACCCCGAGGAGAACGTCTTCCCGATGGTTCCCAGCGGCGGGAAAAACGGGAAGTTCGCACTGCAAACGGACCATCTGGACCAGCTATGACGAACGCCGAACCACCGCTGACGACTGTCGAAATCGCTCGAACGGAGGGCAGACGATGACCGGAGGGCTCCCCGGACCCGATCCGGGTGCGCGGCCACATCCCGACGGCCGCCGCAACTCTCAGGGCGCTCGCATCGACCCCGCGGTCGAGGCAGAGCCGGAGGCCCAGCGCGCCGTGCTGTCGGCGACGGTCAAACACGAGCCAGGCGTGCTGGCCGCCGTCTCGGGGCTGTTCTCCCGGCGGCAGTTCAACATCGAGAGCCTCACGGTCGGGCCCACAGAGGAGGAAAACCGCGCCCGGATCACCCTCGTCATCGAGGAGCCCGAACCGGGCATCGAACAGGCGAAAAAGCAACTGGAGAAGCTCATCCCCGTCGTCTCGGTGACGGAACTGGAAACCGACGCCACCCAGCGCGAACTCGCGTTGATCAAGGTGTCGGGCGAGAAGCCCGACCAGGTCCAGTCCGTCGCCGAGATGTACGGCGGCGAGGCCGTCGACGTCAGCCAGGAGACGGTCACCGTCGAGATAACGGGAAGCAGACAGAAGATAGAGGCCGCTGTCGACACCTTCCACCGGTTCGAGATACTGGAGGTCGTCCGCACCGGCACGGCCGCGCTCGAACGGGGCGCGGAGGAAACGAGATGACGAACGCGTTCACCCCCCACCGACACCAATGACAGAGGAATTCACCACCACGGTATACTACGACGAGGATGCGAACAGTGCGGCGATCGACGACAAGACCGTAGCGGTCCTGGGTTACGGTAGCCAGGGCCACGCCCACGCGCTCAACCTACACGAGAGCGGTGTGGACGTGGTCGTCGGCCTGCGAGAGAACTCCTCCTCGCGTGCGGCCGCCGAGGACGAGGGACTGACGGTCGCGACGCCGGACGACGCGGCGGCAGCGGCGGACATCGTCTCCGTCCTCGTGCCCGACACCGTCCAGCCCGCCGTCTTCGAGGCCATCGAGGACGAACTGGACGAGGGCGACACCCTGCAGTTCGCCCACGGGTTCAACATCCACTACAATCAGATCCAGCCCCCGGAGCACGTCGACGTGACGATGGTCGCGCCGAAGTCGCCGGGCCACCTCGTTCGCCGGAACTACGAGCAGAATCAGGGGACGCCCGGACTGATCGCGGTGTATCAGGACGTCTCCGGCGAGGCCAAGGAGGAGGCGCTGGCGTACGCCGAGGGGATCGGCTGTACCCGTGCGGGCGTCATCGAGACGACGTTCCAGGAGGAGGTCGAGACTGACCTGTTCGGCGAGCAGGCCGTCCTCTGTGGCGGCGTCACCAGCCTCGTCAAGCACGGCTACGAAACGCTCGTCGACGCGGGGTACAGTCCCGAGATGGCCTACTTCGAGTGCATGAACGAGCTGAAACTCATCGTCGACCTGATGTACGAGGGCGGGCTCGGCGAGATGTGGGACTCCGTCTCCGACACCGCCGAGTACGGTGGCCTCGTCAAGGGCGACGAGATCGTCGACGACCACGCCCGCGAGAAGATGGAGGCGACGCTCGAAGAGATCCAGACCGGCGAGTTCGCCCGGGAGTGGATCGCGGAGAACCAGGCCGGCCGCCCGAGCTACACCCAGCTTCGGCAGGCCGAGAAGAACCACGATGTCGAGAACGTCGGCGAGCGCCTGCGCGACCTGTTCGCGTGGGCCGAAGCCCAAGACGAAGCCGAGGAAACCGATAAAGAACAGGTGAGAGCAGATGACTAAAATGAACGACGTCGACCACACGCATCCGTACGACGACCGCACAGCCGGCAAACTGTTCCGACGCGGCCCCACCGTCGCGGCGGACGGAGGAAAAGCGGAGGCGGAGCCGGAAGAAACGGAAGAACAGTCTAAAAACCAGATGCGCGACGTGAGCCACGACGACCCGGAAGGCGAGGGTGCGAACCGCGTCTTCGAACGGGGCCGGGAACACACCGACGACGACGAGGACGAGGCTGTAACGGAGCACGTGACCGAAGAATGAGTTCCGATAGTCTAGCCTCGGCCGACCACACGCTCGCTGTAGCCGGGTGGTTCGCGTGAGTCAGGGCACGCTGTACGACAAGGTCTGGGAGAACCACAAGGTGACCGAACTCCCGACGGGTCAGGACCAGCTGTTCGTCGGCCTCCACCTCATTCACGAGGTGACGAGCCCGCAGGCGTTCGGCATGCTCCGCGAGCGCGAACTCGAGGTCGCCTACCCCGAACTGACACACGCGACGGTCGACCACATCGTCCCGACATCGGACCAGTCACGGCCCTACGGTGACGACTCCGCCGAGGAGATGATGGCCGAACTGGAGGAGAACGTCCGCGATGCGGGCATCGACTTCTCCGACCCGACGACGGGCGATCAGGGGATCGTCCACGTCATCGGCCCGGAACAGGGCCTCACCCAGCCCGGAACGACTATCGTCTGCGGCGACAGCCACACGTCGACACACGGCGCGTTCGGCGCGCTGGCGTTCGGTATCGGCACGAGCCAGATCCGGGACGTGCTCGCGACGGGCACCATCGCGATGGAGAAACAGAAGGTCCGGAAGATCGAGGTGACGGGAGAACTACCGGACGGCGTCGAGGCGAAAGACGTCATACTCGAGATCATCCGACGCCTCGGCACCGAGGGCGGCGTCGGATACGTGTACGAGTACGCCGGCGAGGCCATCGAGAACCTCGACATGGAAGGCCGAATGTCCATCTGCAACATGTCGATCGAGGGCGGCGCTCGCGCGGGGTACGTAAACCCCGACGAGACCACCTATGAGTGGCTCGAAGGCCGCGACGAGATCCCAGAGGGCGAGGCGTTCGAGGAGCGAACGGAGTACTGGGAGTCCATTCGCTCGGACGAGGACGCCGAGTACGACGACGTCGTCACCATCGACGGCTCCGAACTCGAACCTGTCGTCACCTGGGGCACCACGCCCGGCCAGGGCGTCGGCGTCACCGAACCGATCCCGGAACCCGAATCCCTGCCCGAGGAGAAACGAGACACCGCCCGGCGCGCCCAGGAACACATGCGCGTCGAACCCGGGGACACGATGGAAGGGTACGACATCGACGTCGCCTTCCTCGGCTCCTGCACTAACGCTCGCCTGCCCGACCTGCGCCGCGCGGCGCGCATCGTCGAAGGCCGAGAGGTCCACGACGATGTCCGCGCGATGGTCGTCCCCGGCAGCCAGCGCGTCCAGCGGGCCGCCGAGGAGGAGGGGCTGAAAGAGACCTTCGAGGCGGCTGGATTCGACTGGCGCAACGCCGGTTGTTCGATGTGTCTCGGCATGAACGAGGACCAGCTAGAGGGCGACGAAGCCTGCGCTTCCTCGTCGAACCGCAACTTCGTCGGCCGACAGGGAAGCAAGGACGGTCGGACCGTCCTGATGAACCCCCGGATGGTCGTCGCGGCGGCGGTCAACGGCGAAGTCACTGACGTCCGCGACCTGAAGGAGGTGACCTCCGCATGAGCGACGACATCGAAATCCCCGAGGTCAACTACGTCTCCGGGTCCGGCGTCCCGATCCGCGGCAACGACATCGACACCGACCAGATCATCCCGGCGCGGTTCATGAAGGTGGTCACGTTCGACGGCCTGGGCCAGTTCTCGTTTTTCGACTTGCGGTTCGACGAGGACGACAACCAGAAGGACCACCCGTTCAACGAGGAGCGCTACCAGGACGCGAACGTCATGGTCGTCAACGCCAACTTCGGCTGCGGGTCGTCCCGCGAGCACGCTCCGCAGGCGCTGATGCGCTGGGGCATCGACGCGATCATCGGCGAGTCGTTCGCGGAGATATTCGCTGGAAACTGCCTTGCGCTCGGCATCCCGACAGTTACGGCCGATAGCGAGACTATCGAGGCGCTGCAGGACTGGGTTGACGAGAATCCCGACGGCGACATCGAGGTCGACGTCGAGGCCGAGACGGTGACGTACGGAGAGACGACCGTCGACGTCACCGTCGACGACGCCCAGCGGAAGGCGCTGGTCGACGGCGTCTGGGACACGACCGCGCTGATGAAATCGAACGAGGAGGCGATCCGCGACACCGCGGAACGACTGCCGTACGTCGAGGACGGCAAGCGCGTCTGAGTTAGCTGCGCCTGCGACCGTTCACTTTTCTTCCCCGGCTATCGTCTCGACGGTCCACCCGTCGTCGGGGATCGTCGCCGTCGCGTCGAGTTCGAGAACCGCTCCCGAAACAGGTATTGCTGGTGTCTCGACCACACACCCTGCCGGATAGTGGGGCCGGTCGACGAACTCGGACTGCACCTCTTGAACGGTCCCCCGCGTCGACGGAGAGTACACCCCCGTCTCGACGTACCAGCGTAGCTTGACGAGGTCGTTCGGGGTGCCGTCGAGGTCGTCGAGCATCTTCTCGACGAGGCCGAACAGTTCGCGAGTCTGCTCGCGAACGTCGCCCTCCGGATAGACGAGCCCGTTACACTCGACGTGAATGCAGTCCTCGAGATGGGTCGCGACCGCCAGGGAGGTCTGCGGTTCGTCCAGTTCGTCGGACTCTATCGTACCCTGACCGGGTGCGATGACCGTCTTCTTCATCGGTCGTTCGCCACCTCCGTGGCGTCGAGTCCCCGTTCGAGATAGTCAAGCACCGTCGGCCACGAGTCCGCTGCCGCGTGTGCGGTCCCACGCGGCGTGCCACCGCCCTTCTCGAAGCCCGTCGTCGGAACGTACGGTACCGAGATGAGGTGGCCCGCGTCGTCGTAGGTTCGATGAGCGTACTCGTGCGGGAAATCAGCCTCTTTCAGACGCTCCAGCGCGATATTCGACAGTCGTCTCGCGTCCCAGAGCCGGTCGTCGCCGCCCGAGAGTAGCAGAACCGGCCCCTGCGTCTCCTCGACCGCGATAGACGCGGCGTCGACTGGTTCGTCTTCCAGTCCCGCCCGGATCGTCTCCCGCGGGATGTCCTTGCCTTCGAGGTGCGGGACGGCCTCGCCGCCGTCGACCCAGCCGGGTTCGCCGCTCGGCGTGTCCCACGCGACGCCGCTTCCGGCGTAGGAGACGACCGCCCCGACCCAGTCGCGGCGCGCACCCAGCAGGAGTGCGAGCTCGCCGCCGCGGGACCCGCCGACGACGCCGAGTCGGGCGTCTTTCACCGCCGGTTGCTCGCGGAGCCAGTCCGCCGCCTCGTCGAAGTACGCCAGCGGGATACTTCGGTGGTCGTCGGGGATCGCATCGTCCTCGCCGAAGTACTGGACCGCCAACGTAGCGTACCCGTGCGAGGCGAGTAGCTGTACGGTTCGGACCGGTGTCTTGCCGCCGGATCCGTGTAGCGAGAGCACGCCCGAATGCGGGCCGTCACCCGCCGGTTCGTAGAGCGTGCCGACGAGGCCGTCGCGTTTGACGGGCCGCGACGTGATCCCGTCGTCGTACAGTTGCCGGGTGATGGTTCGCTTGGCGTGACGCTCGCCGCTCGCCGCTCGCAGGTTGACCGTGACCGCGGGATCGGTGTTCAGTTCGGGCATCAGCGCGTCGGCGTCGGTCGTCATGGACCACAGCCAGCCCATCGGATCGAGGCCGTCGTAGGTTCCGTTTTCGGGCGAGCGTTCGGTCAGGTCGACGACGCCCTCCGCGTCCGCGGTAAACGTCGCCCGGGAGCGCCACTCGACGCCGTCGTCGTCGACCAGCGCCGCCTCGAACTCGACCGTCGCGTTCGGGGTCGCACCCGTTATCCTGACGGTGATCGGTTCGTCGTTCGGGCTGGTCGCTGGCGCTCGTATTGCGAAGCCGGTAGTCGTGCTTGAACCGTCGGTCGTGCGTGAACTGTCGGACGTGCTTGAGTCGTGAGGCGGATTTGAGTCGCCAGTCACACTTGAGTCGCCGGTCGCACTTGAGTCGCCAGTCACACTCGGATCGTGTCGTGCAGATCGGTCGGACATAGCTGTTGCTGTCTGTTGGGTTTGGTCGCGTTCGGTGCCGCGTGTCGCTGGTCGCGGTGTGTGTCTGCGAAGGGGTCGGTCAGTCGACGAACAGTCGCACGTCGTCGCTCGGGGGTGCGTCGTCGTCCAGCAGGTCAGCAGGGACGGTGTCGTGCCACTCGACCGTCCAGGATTCGTCGCCGTCGACGGACGCCTCGGTGTACTCGTCGGCGGGGGTCGCCGAGAAGACGAGATGGGTGGTCTCGTCGAAGGGGTCGTCCTCGCCCTCGACGACGTGTTCGGCGTGTCGAACGCGTTCGACCCCGGTTATCTCGACGTCGATACCCGCCACGTCGGCGACCTCTTCCTTCGCGGCGGCGACGTAGTCGCCGTCGGTCTCGACCTTCGGGCTCGGCAGGACCGCAGCGCCCGCATCGCGGTCGACGATGATCAGAGTCTCCCCCTCCTCGTTCGTCACGCCGACGATGGCTCGTCCCGCGTAGTCGGCCTCGCAGTGGTCCTGCTCCGGGTGGGGGAAGCTGTCAGTGACTTCGTCGATAGCTTCGCGGTCGCTGAACGCGGTGGGGTCGGTCACTGATTCGAGTGCGTCGTCTGCTGTCGTTCGGTCTTGCATGTATGGATCTGTGTCGCGATGGTTGGGTGCCAGTGCGGTTTCGGTCGGGTGTCGGTGCAGTTTCGATCGGGACCCGATCTCTCGGATGGGTGTTTTCCGGCGTCTCTCCCCGAAAGCGGCGCGTGGATGGTCGGCCAATGGGACGGAACGGGCTGACCGATGGCGGTGACGGGTCGGTTTCGGTCGCATCCTCACGATACGGATACGGTTCAGAGTGCGCCGTTACTGGGGTCAAACGTCGGAACAGAATATACTGGGAACCGATACAAGAAGCTACCGATTTAATTCCGCGCGGCGTCTCTACTTAATAATTCGTTCCCCGGGGATAAATAGCTTGGGGTGGTTGTTGAGGTGTTCAGCGGCTACACCGTTCGGCACGCCCGGCGGCCCCGCGAACCAGCGGCCGAACTCTGGAGAAGTCCTACCGGTACCGAATCCCTTTCCAACCACCGCTACGTTTCGGTAGCTATGACTCACCAGATCGCCGTCATCCCCGGCGACGGTATCGGACAGGAAGTGACGCCCGCCGCAGTCGACGTACTAGAGGCGCTGGCCCCCGACTTCGAGTTCGTCGAGGGCGATGCCGGCGACGCCGTGAAAGCAGAGACCGGAGAGGCGCTGCCGCAGGACACCCGAGATATCGCCGCGAACAGCGACGCAACGCTGTTCGGCGCAGCGGGCGAGACGGCGGCGGACGTCATCCTCCCGCTCCGCGACGTGGTCGGCTCTTTCGCGAACGTCCGCCCGGCCGTCTCGTACCCCGGACTCGACGCCGTCCAGCCGGATACCGATATCGTGTTCATCCGCGAGAACACGGAGGGTGTCTACTCCGGTATCGAGAGCGAGATCGCCGACGGCGTGACGACGCTCACTCGCGTCGTCACCGAGGACGCGTCCCGCGACATCGCCGAGTTCGGCTTCGACTACGCCGCGGCCAACGGCTACGATGATGTCACCGTCGCCCACAAGGCAAACGTAATGCGCGAGACGGACGGGTTGTTCCTCGAAACGGCCGAGGCCGTCGCCGAAGAGCGCGACGCGGCGTACGACACCGCGCTGATGGACGCGCTGGCGATGCATCTCGTCATGCATCCTGAGGAGTACGGCGTCGTCATCTGTCCGAACCTCGCCGGCGACATGCTGTCGGACCTCGCGGCGGGGCTCGTCGGCGGACTCGGTCTCTTGCCGAGCGCCAACGTCGGTTCGGAGAACGCGCTGTTCGAACCGGTCCACGGCTCCGCGCCGGACATCGCGGGGAAGGGCATCGCTAACCCTTCGGCGATGATCCTTTCGGCTGCGATGCTGCTCGACCACCTCGGATACGGTGACGAGGCCGACCGCGTGCGCGCCGCCGTCGAGGGCGTTCTCGACGAGGGGCCGCGAACACCGGACCTCGGCGGCGACGCGACTACGTCGGACGTCACAGAGGCAGTGATCGACCGCCTCTGAGCGTAGCTCTCCGGCGCTGACGACATCGAGACCGCTGGTAACGGTGGCCGTTCTGCAGGCGGTCGTTCCCGCGGAGTCGGAACGACGAGAAAATATTACTATTCTCGCACCTAACACTCGAACAGGTGTACTACACGATGCCAGTAGCAACACCGCTGTTCGCGCCCGGCGGCCTCGAACTCGTCGCAGTACTGCTGCTCGTCGGCCTGCTGTTCGGCGCAAAGAAGATCCCGAAACTCGCACGGTCAAGCGGCGAAGCCATCGGCGAGTTCAGGAAAGGGCGCGAGAAGACCAGACAGGAACTGGAAGAACTCCGCGACGAGGACTAACGCCGTCAGTCCGTCCGTGTCGACGCGAGCGGACGCACGTCCGGAGACGCCGTTACCTGACGCACTGACGGCCCGTCACCTGACGCACTGACGGCTCATGTTTAAGCCGTTTGCGTGCGTTGGTTCTGCCATGCCAAAGGTCGATCTTGACGAGGAAACCGTCGAGCGGTTAGACGCGCTTCGCGTCGACGACGAATCCTACGACGAACTCGTCAACGAACTCATCAACATCTACCAGGCCGAGGAGCTGACGCTGTTTCGGTCGGGCGACGGCTAGAGCGGCGATTAACAGTCGTTTCACCCTCGATCACCCGTATGCAGGCGATCGATGGGTAAACCGTTTCGATGGCTACTCTACCCCTGCGCAGCCGTCCGGACCTCCTCCCACTTCCCCTTCTGTTCGAGGTGCGCCTGTAACTCGTCGGCGTACTCCTGTGCCAACGTTGCGGCGGCTTCGGCGCGTTCACCGTCTCCGCCGCTCTCGCCGCCGCCAAGACCGAGCGCGTCCTTGATTCCGGAGAGAAACCCCTCTGATGATCCCGAGCGAGCGCCGCCGCTGGGACCGCCACCGCCGCCTGCGCCCATCCCGCCCATCTTCGAACGGGCCTCTTCGATCGCCGGCATCACCTGATCGATGTTGTCGGTAACGGCGACGATGCGCGCCGCTTCCGGGTCGCCGGGGTTCTCTATGTCCAGTTCGACGGCGGTCATGATCATCCCCCACTCCTGGTTCGAGAACCGGGAGTTCTGAACGTGCCGAGAGAACTCCTGATCGACCGCCATTCGGTCGCCGACGATACGGTCGGTCCACTCGCTGTCTGTCATACCAGTCGATTAGTAACAAAGCGGTATCAGGGTTTCCCCCGCTGTACGCCGTTATGCGGTCGGAAACCGCCAGGAAACCGGCGAACCGACTTTAGCGGATCGAAACTTCGGCCTTGAGGTCGCCTTTGACGGCGTCGCCGACCTTGCACAGTTCGTCCGCTCGCTCGATGATCGCTTCCTTCTTGTCGTCGTCTACGTCGGCGTCAGTCGTGACGTCGAACGATACTGATTCGAGTTTGTCGTCGTCGTTGAGGTCGCCTGTCGCGTCGATTTCGATGCGACCCAGGTCGCCGGCGTCGCGTTGCTCGGCTCCGACGCGGAGAGCGGGAACGTAACAGGAGGCGTACGCCGCGAGCAGGGCCTCCAGCGTGTCCGGTGCTTCCTCGCCGGTTGCGTCCACGGTCGTCTCGAAATCGCGGATCTGATTCGTCGTGCTGTACCCCTCTTCGGAGACGCTGTGGACTTCTTTTGCCATTGCAACTGCAACATCAACGGCCGGTGTCGTAAGCGTTGCTCACTCGGAAAATACGACGGACCCACAGGATGGCACCGAGACCCTCCGGCGGTGACACACCCTGCGTAGAGGGGACCGACCGAGGGAACGCCGAGGAGCGGAACTCGCCTCGACGGGAAAGAACGGCCGCATGTCGCCGTGTACAACGGCGTAAAGCAGGACGCGGGCGTAGACGCCGCCGACCAATCTGGCGGAGATCCGCAGTCGGGTACAGCCGTCGGTATCAGTACCCTTCGCTCAGGTCGAACGTCTCGTCGCCGTCCAGCACGTGGGCCTCGGCGTCGCTACCGGTTCCTTTGACCTCGTTGACGAAGTCGTCGGTATCTATCTCGATCGGCGGGAACGTGTCGTAATGCATGGGGAACGCGTGGTCGACGTCCAGCCAGTCGACGGCGATGGCGGCCTGCATCGGTCCCATCGTGAAGTGGTCGCCGGCCGGGACGGCGGCTGCGTCCGGTTCGAGGTGCGGGCCGATAACGTCGCGCATCTCCGTCATCAGGCCGGTGTCGCCCGCGTGGTAGAACGTCTCGCTCTCCTCGTCCGAAACCTGCGTGGGTTTCGTGTCGCTGATGACGTAGCCGACGGGCGGACCGGCGGAGTACTCGTAGCCAGTGTTGATGCCGCTCGTGTGGTCGGCGCGGTGCATCGTCACGTACGCGTCGCCGCACTCCACGGTGCCGCCGAGGTTCATCCCCATCCCGCCGACGGCGTCCTCGAAGCCGAACTCGTCCTCGGCGAACGCGGCGAGTTCCGGTACCGCGACCAGCGTTGCGTCGGAAAAGTGACCCGCGTCGCCGACGTGGTCCGCGTGGCCGTGCGTCAGCAGGACGTAGTCGGGTTGCTCGACGTCCGACGGGTCAAGCGACGTGTGCGGGTTGTCGAAGAACGGGTCGATCAAAAGCGACGTTTCACCGACTTCGACGTGCCACGTGGCGTGGCCGTGCCAGGTCAGTTCCATAGTCGTCCGGACATACGTCCGAACTGCACTTAAACGTGGGCGGAGCGAACCCTGAAACGCGGACGGAGAAACCGGAGACAGTGGTTGTTTGCGGTAGACGGGCGCGAACGACCGGAGTCTGCCACTCGACACGTGTGAACACGGATCTACCTGCCGATACGTATTACCCACCGACACGTGTGAACGACGACGGCGAACTGATTCTGCTTCCGGCGGTTTTCGTGCGTACCGTTTTAGCGATGTCTCCCCAACGGTCTCTCGTGCTAACGCTTCAACTGGACGATTTCATGGTCGAACTGAAAGACGGCGCTATCAAGAACGTCGGTCCGTCGAACAAGTCCGCCTCGGCGAAACTGTTCGACGTGACCGACGCGGAGGCAAGGGAGTTCGGGGACAAGCGCGTCAAACTGGTCTTCGAGGACGAGGACGGAAACGAGGTGCAAGTGGCGCTGTTTCCGGAGGACGTACGATCGATAGTCGACGACGTGGAGGCGCTGGAGGACGATAGCCCGGTTTTCGAGTAGCGAGTTCGTTTCGACAACCGTTTTAGGCCAGGGATATTTATCTCTGTCAAATGGGTACCTGTATCATCTGCGGTACGCCCGCCGACGGGCGGATCTGCAGTAGCCATGAAGAAGACGTCCTCTTCGAATTCAGAGGCGACAGTGCAGACGAACTGACCCCCGGCCGCTACTACCGCGGCACCGTCGACGGCTTCGCCGAATTCGGCGTGTTCGTCGACGTCGGTGACAGCGTCACCGGCCTCCTCCACAAGAGTGAACTCGACAAGCGCCTGGAGAGTCTCGACTGGGACTCGGGCGACACCGTCTACGTCCAGGTGACGGACGTTCGAGACAACGGCAACGTCGACCTTGGGTGGTCGATCCGACAGGGCGAAGACGAGTTCCGCGGAACGCTCGTCGACGACCCCCACGCCGATGCGCCGGAGGCGAGTCCGACGGGAAATGAAGACGCGGCCGCAGAGCCCTCAGGAGGCGGTGCGGCCGCAGCGAGCGCCAGTGCGGTAGCGACGACCGACTCGGTCGAAGACGAGGCCGAGACCGAAGCGACCGACGAGGAACCCGAATCGGACCCGTCGCGGGTCACGATCGAGTCCCTCTCGGAGCGGGTCGGTGACAGCGTCCGGATCGAGGGAGAGGTCGCCGGCGTTCGACAGACCTCCGGTCCCACGGTGTTCGAACTCCGCGACGAGACCAGCACGGTCGAATGTGCCGCGTTCAAGGAGGCCGGCGTCCGGGCCTACCCCGACGTCGAAACCGACGATCACGTCCGCCTCGACGGCGAGGTCGAACTCCGACGCGACGAACTGCAGGTCGAAACCGAATCGCTGGTCGTCCTCGACGACGAGGAGGCCGCCGCCGTCGACGAGCGGTTGACGGCCGCGATGACCGACCGCGCCCGCCTGGGCGAAGTCAACCTGCTCGCCGCCGACGACCCCGCCGATACCGTCGAAACCGCGATCGGCGACGCCGCCGAGGCGGTCCGGCGCGCCGTCTTCGAAGCGCGACCCGTCATCGTCCGCCACAGTGCGACGGCTGACGGCTACGCCGCCGGTGCCGCGATCGAGCGTGCGGTCCTGCCGCTCGTCCGCGATGAACACGTCAAGGCTGACGCCGAGTACCACTACGTCGAACGCCGTCCGCTCGACGGCGAAGTGTACGACATGGACGCCGCGACGAACGACGCTACCCAGATGCTCGAAGCGCAGGAGCGACACGGCGAGAAGCTCCCGCTCGTCGTCCTCGTGGACGCCGGTAGCACCCTGGAATCCAGCGACGGCTACCGCCTCCTCGACGTGTACGGCGCTCACCGCGTCGTCGTTGACGCCAGCCATCCCGACGACGATATCGTCGACGACGTCGATACCATCGTCAACCCCGGTCTGGCCGACGGTGACACCGACGACAACCTCACCACTACGGCGCTCGCCGCGAACGTCGCCGCGCACGTCCGCGACGACATCCGCGACGACCTTCGACACCTGCCGGCGGTGAGCTACTGGGGCGACGCACCCGAACAGTACGCCGCCCTCGCCGACGAGGCCGGCTACGACGAGACGGCCCTCCGAGAGCGGCGCGAGGCCATCGCACTGGAGGCGTACTACCAGTCCTACGACGACAAGCGCGAACTCGTCGCCGACCTCCTGTTCGGGCAGGCCGAGGCTCCCGGCGATGCGGAGAGCCTCGCCGCCCACGTGAGCGAGCAGTTCCGAGAGAAGTTAGACACCGAAGTCGAAACGGCCGACCGGAACCTCTCGGTCCGCGGCGAGAACGGCGTCACCTTCGCCGTCCTCGACACCGACGACTTCACCCACCGCTTCGACTTCCCGCCGACGACGCTGCTACTGGACGAACTCCACCGTCGTCGCCGAGACGACGCCGACGAACCGTTCGTCACTCTCGGTGCAGGTGACGACGAGATCCACCTCCGCAGTACCCAGGCAGTCGACGTTCGCGCCGTCGCCGAGACGGCGAGCGAGTACGCCGACGATGCCGGTATCTCCGTCGTGGGCGGCCGCGACGGCCATCTCGAATTCCTGACCGGCGAGCGCGACGAAGTCCTCGACGGCGTCGTCACCGCCGTCGCCGAAGAACTGGGCGAATAGACGCCACCGCGTTTTCCGTCGTTCTCTCCGAACAGCGGCGACGCCGGCTACTCCGACTCGCTCGTCGCCTCGCTGTCGGGCTCTTTCTCTCGAACGACGACCTCCGAGATCCGAACCCCGTCTAACCCATTGACCTTCAGGTCGTAGCCGTTCATCGTGATCCGGTCGCCGATCTCCGGAGCGCGGCCGAGTCGGTCCAGCACCAGTCCGCCGATCGTTCCGACCTCGTCGGCCTCGAACTCGGTGTCCAGTGTCTCGTTGACCTCGGCGATCGTCACGCCGCCGTCGATGGCGTACGTCCCCTCGCTGCGACGGTCGATCGTCGGTTCGCGCTCGTTTACGTCGAACTCGTCCCTGATGTCGCCGACGATCACTTCCACGACGTCTTCGACCGTCGCGATCCCTTCGAACGACCCCCACTCGTCGATCACGGCGGCAATCTGGGTCTGTTCGGTCTGGAACTCGGTCAGGAGGTCGTTGACTCGCCCGGTCTCCGGAACGACGGGGATATCGCGCGCGAGGTCACCGGCCGTGACGGCGTCCCCGTCGACGGAGTCGATCGCCCGCAGAACGTCCTTGACGTCGACGAATCCGGTTATCTGTTCCCCGTCCGCCTCGATGACCGGGTATCTGGTGTGTCCCGCCTCGGTTATCAGGGTGCGTAGGTCGGACAGGGGGAGGTCGGCGGAGACGGTCACCACGTCCGGCCGCGGGACCATGACCTCGCGGACGGAGGTGTCGTCGAGTTCGAAGACATGCTCGATCATCTCGACCTCCTCTCTGTCGATGTGGCCTTCCCGTCCGGAGCGAGTCAGCACCGTTAGTATCTCCTCTTCCTGAAGCGTCTCGTTCGTCTCGGACGCTGGCGAGACGCCGACCATGCGGGTGAAGAAGTTCGCCGTACCGTTGAACACCACGATACCGGGGACAAACAGGAAGTAGAAGAACTTCATCGGCGGCGAGACGAGCAAGGCGATCCGCTCGGCTCTCGCGATCGCGATAGTCTTCGGCGCGAGTTCACCGAAGACGACGTGTAGGAACGTGATGAAGCCGAACCCGACCGCGAACGCGACGAGGTGAACGGCTGACGACGGCAGGACGGGAGCGAGGACTGGTTCGATGAGCGCCGCTACGGCCGGTTCCCCGATCCAGCCGAGGCCGAGGGAAGCGATCGTGATCCCGAGTTGGGTGACCGCGAGGTAATCGTCGAGGTTCTCGAGGGCGTCCTGCAACGTGTCCGCGCCCGCTCTCCCCTCTTCGACGAGCATATCCACGGCCGTCGACCGGACCCGAACGTAGGCGAACTCTGCGGCCACGAAGAACCCGTTCAGAAGCACCAGCAACAACGCGCCCAAGAGACGCGCTGCCGAGAACAGGACGTCTACCATCCGCGTCCGCTCCGGGAACGAGCCCGCAGTGGTGTCGAGCCGATCCGCGTACCTTCCGCCGGGGTTCGGGAGGTCGTTTCTCTTGTGGCTACGACGCAGAACGGAGCGTCATCGTCTCGTGGGGGGACGACGTTCATGATCCAGGATACGCAGTGAAATCACAAAACGGTGATGACATGATACGCCCGTCTCCCCCGAGCGACACGCTTAACCGCTCGACGGAGCCATTTATCCACAATGAGTATCGAGTCGGACGCCACCGAGTCGGACGCGTTCGAGCGTGTCTGCGAGGAGTTGGTCGACCGCATCCTCGAAGGCGACCTGGAACGCGACGACGTCGAGAAGGCGAAACTGGAGGTCTGCTCGGAGCACTCTTCGCCGAAGGTGCCGAAGAACTCCGAGATCCTCGATTTCGCTCCCCAGGAGCGCCGCGAGGAACTCGAATCGGTGCTACAGCGCAAGCCGGTCCGGACGGCGTCGGGCGTTTCACCCGTCGCCATCATGACGAGCCCGCACAACTGCCCGCACGGGAAATGCCTCTACTGTCCAGGCGGTCCCGACTCGGAGTTCTCCAGTTCGCAGAGCTACACCGGCAACGAACCCGCCGCCGCTCGCGGCGTACAGAACGATTACGACCCGTACGGACAGGTCCGCCTCCGCCTGGAGCAGTTACGGGAGATCGGCCATCCTGTCGACAAAGTGGAGCTAATCCTGATGGGCGGGACGATGACCGCCCGGAGCCACGACTACCAGGAGTGGTTCGTCAAGCGGGCGCTACAGGCCATGAACGAGTACGACGTGGACAAACAGCCCGAACCCGCCCAGGGCGAAAGCTTCGCTCAGGAACCCGAGGAGTACGACTTCGAGTACGTCGAGGACGTGATCGCCCGCAACGAGACGGCCGACGTCCGTAACATCGGGACGACGTTCGAGACGAAGCCCGACTGGTGCGACCAGGAGCAGATAGACCGGATGCTCCGCCTGGGCGGGACGAAAGTCGAGGTCGGTGTCCAGACCACCTTCGAACGGATCAACCGCGAGATGCACCGGGGCCACGGCGCACAGGCCTCTATCGATGCCAACCGCCGCTTGCGCGACGCCGCGTTCAAGGTCGGATTCCACATGATGCCGGGTCAGCCAGGCATGACCGAAGAGATGTGTCTGGAGGACTTCCGGCGACTGTTCGAGGACGAGAAGTGGAAGCCTGACTACCTGAAGATCTACCCGACTCTGGTCGTCCGCGGAACCCAGACGTACGACATGTGGCACAACGACGAGTACGACCCCCTCGGCAACGAACAGGCGGCGGAACTGGTCGCCGAGATCAAGTCGATGATCCCCAAGTACACGCGCCTCCAGCGGGTCCAGCGGGACATTCCCGCGGACTTCATCGACGCCGGCGTCTGGAAGTCCAACCTCCGGCAACTCGCCCGGAAGAAGATGGACGAACACGGCTGGACCTGCGACTGCATCCGCTGTCGCGAGGTCGGCATGAACGACGAAGCCCCGGAGGACGTCGAACTCGACGTGACGACGTACGAGGCCGGGGGCGGGACGGAACACTTCATCAGCTACGAGGACCCCGACAACGACCTGTTGATCGGTTTCTGTCGTCTACGGTTCCCCGGGAACACCCAGCGCGAAGAACTGCACGACGCCGCGCTCGTCCGTGAACTCCACGTGTACGGACCGATGGTAGAGGTCGGAAACGAGAGCTACGACTGGCAGCACAAGGGGTACGGCCGGAAACTCCTCCGACGGGCCGAGGCCATCGCGGCCGACGCCGGCTACGAGAAGGTGAGCGTTATCAGCGGTATCGGCGCGCGGGAGTACTACCGCGAGAAGTTGGGCTACTATCAGGACGGGCCGTACGTTAGCAAACGACTGTAGCGTCCGAGAGCGACCCGAGCGGTCGGGCACGCGGACTAGGCCGAGAAGCAGCGGTGGGACCGTCTTTCACCGCACGTTGTTACCCCCGCTGGCCGCCTCGCCCGGCGCTCCGACGACGACGCGGCCGTCGCCGTGTATTGTCACCGAACACTCGTTCAAGCGGAGCGTTAGGGTCGCCCCCGAGCGCTCAGCCCCGCCGTGTCTGTTCTCGAAGATGGTGTTTAACGCGTCAGGGTCGACCGCCTCGTTCAACGGATCTATAGCGGTCGGTTCGACGTTTCTGATGGCGGCGACGGCAGTGACCACTGTCGAACTGAGCGAATCGTCTTCGTCCCAGTCGTGATAGACTACGTAGGTGTCTCCGTCGGAGTCGGGAGTGTCCCTATCCGAGTCTCTCATCTGCCGTCGTCCTCACCGTTCCGGGGTGCCATCCGATCGGTGACCGGTTCTTGCAGCCACACGTACAGAACGGTGTTGCGAATACGGATAAGGATTATGTCTAATTAATTTGAACTGGAAAAATCGCGTCCGTGCGGGCCGTTCATACCGTAAACGTCGTATCGATAAACGTCATCACGGCGAACCCCGCGATGAACGTCAGCGTCGCAGCGTCTGCGTACCCGTGCGCGTGGCTTTCAGGGATCATCTCGCGGAAGATGACGGCCATCATCGCGCCCGCTGCGACGCCCGCGGCAAGTGGGAACGCATCGACGACGAACTCGACGAGCAAAAACCCGATGACGGCGGCGACCGGTTCCGGCACGCCGCCGGACAGCGTGGTAAACAGCACGGTCTTGGCCTTCGAGACGCCCGCCTGACTCGCGGGGACAGCCATCGCGAACCCGTCGGGCACGTTCTGGACGGCGATGGCGGCGGCGATAGCGAACCCGATCCCTTCCTGTCCGCTGGCGAAGGCGATGCCGACGGCGAGGCCCTCTGGGATGTTGTGGATCGTGATCGCGCTGCCGACCAGCATCGCCTTCCGCATCTTGTCGTCGATGTCCGGTTCCTTCGGCACGTCGACGACCGCTTCGGCATCTATCGGGGTCGCGTCTTGTCCCTTGCCTTCGCCGCGTTCCCGCCCGAACAGGAGGTGGATGTGCGGGACGAGTCGATTCGCGCCGAGGAGGAACAGCCCACCGCCGGCGAGGCCGACAAGTACCTCCGTCATCGACCCGAGTTCCAGTCCCGGGACGACGAGGGTAAACACCGCCGCACCGAACATGATCCCGGCGGCGAACCCGAGCGCCGAGTCGTACATTTTGTGACTGATGCGGGAAGTGACGAGGACTGGAAGCGCGCCGATGCCGGTGGCGCTTCCCGCCAGAAGGGCGACCGTGACGACTTCGCCGAGCGACGACATGGGAACGGCAACGCATCGCCCCGGTAAAAAACCCGCGTGGCGGCCGGTCTGACAGTGATCCGAGGCGATACCGGGAGAGCCGATCGGTCAGCCTTTTCCCGCGGCCACGAGAAGAACGGACATGGAGCAAAAGCGGGAACTGACGAGCGTCGACCTCGCGGCCCTCGTCGGCGAACTCGGGAGCTACGAGGGGGCGAAAGTCGACAAGGCCTACCTCTACGGCGACGATTTCTTGCGCCTCAAGATGCGGGATTTCGACCGCGGGCGGGTGGAGCTGCTGGTGGAGGTCGGAGACGTCAAGCGCGCACACGTCGCGGATCCGGACAACGTACCGGACGCGCCGGGGCGGCCGCCGAACTTCGCGATGATGCTGCGAAACCGGTTGTCCGGCGCTGATTTCGCGGGCGTCGAGCAGTTCGAGTTCGACCGGATTCTGGAGTTTCACTTCGAGCGCGGGGACGAGAACACGACGATAATCGCCGAACTGTTCGGCCCCGGCAACGTCGCCGTTCTCGACGCGAACGACGAGGTCGTGGATTCGCTCGACACCGTCCGTCTCAAGTCCCGGACCGTCGCGCCGGGTTCGCAGTACGAGTTCCCCGATTCACAGGGGAATCCCTTGCGGATGGACTTCGAACAGTTCGCCGCGTCGATGGACCAGTCGGATTCGGACATCGTGCGGACGCTCGCGACGCAGTTGAACCTCGGCGGCCTGTACGCGGAGGAGCTCTGCTCCCGCGCAGGCGTCGAGAAGGGGACGGACATCGCCGACGCGACGGAGGAGCAGTACGAGGCGCTGTTCGACGCCGCGGAGCGCCTCCGCGAACAACTCGAAAACGCCGAGCTCGACCCCCGGATCTACGAGGAAGACGGACAGGACGTCGACGTGACGCCGTTCCCGCTCAGCGAGTACGAAGGCCTCGACAGCCGTTCGGCCGACACGTTCAACGCGGCCGTCGACGAGTACTTCTACGAACTCGACCGCTCGGACGACGACGACCAACCCGCGGTCGACGACTCGCCCGACTTCGAGTCCGAGATAGAGAAAAACGAGCGTATTATCGAACAGCAACAGAACGCGATCCAAGGGTTCGAGCAACAGGCACAGGAGGAACGGCAACGGGCCGAACTCCTCTACGAACGCTACGGTCTCGTGGACGACGTGCTTTCGACGGTACAGGACGCCCGCAAGCGCGACACTTCGTGGGAAGAGATCGCGGACACCTTCGAAGACGGTGCGGACCGGGGCATCGAGGCCGCCGAGGCAGTCGTCGACGTAAACGGCGACGAGGGAACGGTGACCGTTCGCCTGGACGGGACCGACGTGGAACTCGACGCCAGCGAGGGCGTCGAACACAACGCCGACCGCCTCTACACCGAGGCGAAACGCATCGAGGAGAAGAAAGAGGGCGCGCAGGCCGCGATCGAGGACACCCGCGAGGCGTTAGCGGAAGTCCGCGAACGCAAAAAGCAGTGGAAGCAAAGCGACGACGAGGGCAACGAGGGGACCGAGGACGAGGAAGAGACGGAAGACATCGACTGGCTTTCGCGGCCCTCGATCCCGGTCCGGCGCTCAGAACAGTGGTACGAGCGGTTCCGCTGGTTCTACACGAGCGACGACTTCCTCGTCATCGGCGGCCGCGACGCCGACCAGAACGAGGAACTCGTCAAGAAGTACCTCGAACCCGGCGACCTGTTCTTCCACGCGCAGGCCCACGGCGGCCCCGTCACGGTGATCAAGGCGACGGGGCCGAGCGAGTCCGGGAAAAACGTCGATATCCCCCAGCAGAGCAAAGACGAGGCGGCCCAGTTCGCGGTTTCGTACTCCTCGGTGTGGAAAGACGGGCGCTTCGCCGGGGACGCGTACATGGTCACCCCGGACCAAGTGAGCAAGACGCCGGAGAGCGGCGAGTTCCTGGAGAAGGGCGGATTCGCCATCCGCGGCGACCGCACGTACTTCCGTGACGTTGCGGTCGGCGTCGCGGTCGGCATCACCTGCGAGCCCTCGACGCGGGTGATCGGCGGGCCGCCGTCGACCATCCGCGACCAGGCCGAGACGTGGGTCGAGGTGGAACCCGGCCAGTACGCGCAGGCCGACGTGGGCAAGAAGCTGTACCGCGAGTTCCGCGAACGCTTCGAGGACACGTCGTTCGTCCGCAAGGTGGCCAGTCCCGACCGGATCCAGCATTTCCTCCCTCCTGGCGGCAGTCGAATCTCGGAGGACTGACGCCGGTCGGAGACGGACACCTGTCGCTCACACTCGTCGCCGTCCGTTGGGGTGTCGGCCTCAGAAGCGCCACCGTCCGTTGCCCGCCGCTGTCGATGAGCGCTTACGGGAAGTTCACTCGGACCGGTCGAGATACGTCGTTTCCTCGCCGACGGCGACCATTTCGGTCGCGTCCATGTCGAGAAACGAAGCGGCATCGTCCTGGACGCGGCTGCCGGCGTCAGAGCCGAACGCTTCGTCCATGGCCGCCGGACTTTCGAAGTGAAGCTGAGCGACGTAGTCGACGCCGCTACGGTCGGGGTCGAAGGGAATAGAGTACGTGTACGTCTGGACGCCGTCCATCTCCTCGACGAGCGGCGCGTGTTCGGTTTCCATGTACTCGATGCACTCCTCGTGTGACGAACCGTCCTCGCGTTGTGCCAGAATGACCATTTTGGCTGCCATACCGTCAGATCGATCCTCGACCGTACTGAAACTACGGGTATTTCGTTTGCGACCGACCGAGTTGATCGACACCTCGGTTCCGACGGAGCGACCGACGCCTGCGAGACGAGTTTCGACCCAGTGACCGACTGCTGGTTCAATAGTAATATTAATTATCACTATCAAGAAATACCAGTATATACGGATTCGAATTCTCGTGTCTTCTCTATACATAGCGTCTCGAAACGAACCCGAGAGGGACCTGGCTAGCGCGGCAGTCACTGCCTGTACTAGTAGAGCATCCACGGCGATTCATCGCCGAAAAGCACGGAATATTCTACCGATAGAGCGATCGTTGTTGTGGACGGAAAAGAAGCTAAAGCGCCCATAGTGGTTTCAAAACCGCGATTATGTGCGAATCCCTCCGGCAGAGATGATGCCGCAGAATATCTGATATCATCCACGGAGACGACGTGGCTACGGTCGTCCCGAACATCGCTGCCGCTGGGACCTATGCCGTCGCGGGGGAACGGCGAGAGCAATACACGGACGTTCAAAACTCACTATTATAAAAATAAAATATATTATTGGAATCAGACCAATATGGCTGACGAACGATATTCCTGCCGAACGTCACGCGGTTCGTGTCGTGTCTCGACACCGCGCGCTCGCGGCCGGAAATTCCGCTGGGTTCAGCCGTCCCGTTCCGGGAACGTCACGGCCTCGGCCTGCGGGTCGACGCTTACCTGGCCGCCGACCGGGAGCGGGACGACGGGATTCGTATGGCCCCAATCGAGTCCCAGAACGACCGGTGCGTCGGGGTTGTATCGCCCGACCTCGTCGACGATGGCGTCGTACACCCGCCGTCGGTAGGACTCGCGTTCCTCGCGCGGCGGTTCTTCGAGGTAGCTTCGGCCCGGCGGCCGACCGACGAGAACGGCCGAGAACCGTCCGAGGAGGCCGCGTTCGCCCAGACACATCAGCGTGGCGGCGATTTCGGACGGACTTGGGATCGTCTCGGCCATCTCGAACGCGAGAACGGCACCGTCGAGGTCCGCTGGGTCGGGGAGATACCGATCGGTCGCGAGCTGCCACTCGATGATCGCGCGAGAGCCACCCCAGATCCGTCCTTCGGCCGGTTCCGCGCCGCCCGCCCACCGCCATCCGGGGTTCGACTCGTACGTGGGCGGCGTCTCCAGTTCGTCGGGGTTCGTCCACCAGGTGCTCGGTTCGTCAGTCCACTCGGCGGAGGGCTCTAGGCTTCCGAGGGAGTCCTCGAAGAACGCCCGTCGGCAGTATCGCTCGGTGTAGTCGGGGAGTTCGCCGGGGACGGCGAGTTCGTTCATCAGTTGCGCCCCGTTGTAGGAGACGATACCGGCGTTCCACAGCGCGAGCGAGAGGTTAGTGTTGTCGCTCATCCCGAAGAAGCGGGTCGGGTTTTTGCGGAGGACCGCCGTGTCCAGATGTCGCAGTATCCGCAACTGGTCCCAGCCGCCGATAGTCGCGAAGACGGCCCGGATGTCGGGGTCCCGGAACGCGTCGTGGACATCTGCTGCGCGGGCCCGCGGATTGGCAGCCAGAAACTCGTCGCTCTGACGAGCCGTCGGGTAGACGACCGGGTTGAGGTCGAACGTTGACCGGAGTCGTTCCAGCGCGAGTTCGAAGACGTGCGGCGCGTTCCGCGCGCCGCCGCTAGAGGGCGCGATAACGGCCACCGAATCTCCGGGCGACAGCGCGGGTGGAGTGTCGAACTTCATCAGGCCATACGTTACCACGCTCGTAAAAGGGGTTTTCGACGGTGTGGGACGAAATCACAAGTTGTGACACAGTCGACGAAGGGTCCCTGCTCGCCGTCGCCGCGCTATAGGGGCATTGCGGAACAGTACGCGTGGGTTCGTGGATATATTCGGAAGGCTCGAATGAAATAGAACTTTCTATCCGTTTTACTGATCTAATCGTACCGCGATCGTTCTGGCCTGGAACACGCGGGGAGAACCTTAGCCGGACGTGTTCGGTACATATCACGGGAGAGACCGATTCCGGCTGTATTCGAGGCTACCCCGGCCAGTCCGTCGGCATAGCGGCGGCTACTGCTGTCCGAGTAATTCGAATATAAAGTACCCGAACGGTCCGATCCCGAGAAAAGGTTACAGTTCTACCTCTGTAAAACCGGCTGCGAGCGAAAGGCGGCCTGTTCGAAGAGTATTTGCCCGTGACAACCTCAAAACCAGATACGATGGCACTCAGCGCAAACCATTACGGCATTACGGTGTCCGACCTCGACCGCGCTGTCGAATTCTACCGCGACGCCGTCGGACTGGACGAAATCGACCGGTTTTCCGTGTCGGGCGAAGCGTTCGCGACCGGCGTCGGCGTCGATGGTGCTTCAGGGGATTTCGTGCATCTCGATGCCGGCGAGACTCGGGTCGAACTGGTCGAGTACGGCCCGACAGACGAGAACGCTACCGCCGAGAACGTCACCCAGGCCGGCGCGAAGCATCTGGGACTCTCCGTTTCGGACCTGGACGCGTTCTACGACGAGTTACCGGACCGCATCGACACGGTGAGCGAACCGCAGACGACGGAAAGCGGCACCCGGATACTGTTCCTCCGCGATCCGGAGGGTAACATGGTCGAAGTTCTGGAAGCCTGAATCGCCGTCGAGACGCCGCGGAGAATCCGGCGAGAGAGGTGATGGCCGAACTGTCCCTGACCGTTACGATTCGGCGTAGCTGAGGTTGATCTCGATCTCGTTGGTCACGCCGAGGAGCCGTTCGGGGAGTTCCTCGGTGAGATACGTTCCCTTGACACGGTTCGAGGGTCCGGAAACGCTGATCGCGGCGATCGCTTCCCCGTCGCTATCGGTTATCGGTGCGCCGACGGCGTTGAGTTTCGGTATCGACTCGCCGCGGTTGAACGCGACCCCTCGCTCCCGTATGCTCGCGAGTTCGTCGAACAGTTTGTCCCTATCAGTGATCGTCGCTTCTGTTTCAGCGGGAAGCCCGTACTCGTCGGCGATCGAACGCACGCGCTCTTCCGAAAAGGACGCCAGAATTGCCTTGCCTGCGGCGAGTTGGTGGAGATACCCCTGATTACCTTCGCGCGCGGGCGTCCGCACCGAGCGCGCCCCAGTCGCGCTGAACAGGTGGACGCTCCGACCGCGTTCGTGGGTTATCAGCCACACTTTCTCGCCTGTCTCGTCGGCTAACTCCTCGACTCTGTCTTTCCCTTCGTGAAACACCGACTGTTGGTCCCGAGCGTAGATCCCGAAATCAAGCGTCCGGAGGCCGATACGATATCCGTCGTCCCCTTCCACTACGAAATCCAGGTTCTCCAGCGTTTTGAGGTGGCGGTGGACGGTGCTTTTCGCCATGTCGAGTTCGTCCGTCAGTTCGGGTAGCGTCGCCCCGTCCCGTCCCTTGATGAGTTCCAGGATCCCGACAGCGGTTTCGACCGTCTTGACCGGGCGGCGTTGACCGGTCCCCGAATCTGTCGTCATAGGTAACCGATCGTTTTCCTCTTGCATAAGTCTATTCGAATTACTTGAACTTTGATCCGGTCGTTCTCGGGTGTTCGAATGTGAATTCCGCGTCTGTACACTCTGCTTCGTTCGCTCTGACAGGTGCCGTATCAGCAGTATCGAGCGATATACTTTCCTTCCGAACGCCTTTGGTAGTCTGATCTGTTTCGTTTCCGTTCTCTCATCCGCCCCTGTTCGTCCGTATTATTCGAATATACTGGTGCCGTGTCCTTGTCTCTCTATCCGGCTCCGTCTCATTGATGACTGTTGCCGTGTCCCAAACTACTATTAAAGATCGTCGTGGAATCTCGAACGATTATGGACAGTGATCAGGCGGTATTAGCCGACGATACCCCCAACGAACACGAGTTCGAGGAACTCTTCGAATCCACGTCTATCGGGAACGTCGATCTCCGGAACCGGTTGATGATGACCGGACACACGACGAACTACGCCAGCGGCACGGAGATAACGGACAAACTGATCGATTACTACGTCGAACGCGCGAAAGGCGGTATCGGTCTCATCGTGATGGCCTATCTCGCCAACCATCCGTCGTCGATGAGCGGGAGCGCGATCTGCGGGTGGGACGGCGAGACGATGGCCCCGCAGCTACGGGAACTGACGGACGCGGTTCACGACGAGGGTGCGAAGATCATCTGCCAGAACCTCCACTACGGCAGACAGATAACGAGTCTCCAGTCCGAGCAACCGGTGCTCTCGGCGAGCGACATCCCCGGCCCTGTAAACGGGGAGATGCCCCACGAACTGACTTCCGACGAGATCAGTGAGATCGTCGACGCGTACGCACGTACGTCCGAAGTGATTCAGCAGGGTGGCTTCGACGGCGTGGAGATCCACTCCGGCTACGGCGGCTACTTCCTCTCGCAGTTCATCTCGCCGTACTCCAACGACCGCGACGACGAGTACGGCGGGAGTCTCGAAAACCGACTTCGGGTCGTCCGCGAGACGCTCGATGCGACGCGGGAGCGCGTCGGTGACGACTTCGTCGTTGGACTGCAGATCAACGCGAAGGATTTCGCACCTGGCGGGATGGATGTCGACGAGTACACCGAAGTCGCTCGCCGACTCGCGGCCACCGGACAGGTCGACTATCTGGTCGTGAAAGCGGGGACGTATCTCAGACAGGATTACATCATCCCCGATATGCAACACGAACAGGAGTTGTACGCGCCGCTGGCGAACCAGATCGCCGAGACCGTCCAGTCCGATTATCCGGATGTCACTGTCGCGACGGTCGGGCGAGTCACTGACCCGCGAGACGCGGACCGTCTCCTCGCGGAGGGGAGCGTGGATCTCGTCTCGATGACCCGCGGTCACATCGCCGACCCCGCTATCGCGAACAAAGCGAAGGAGGGCCGACTCGACGAACTCATCGAGTGTATGGGATGCAACCAGGGATGCATCGAACGCATCTACGACGGTGCGGAGTGTCGATGCGTCCTCAACCCGGCGACGGGGTTCGAGGACGAACTCGGAATGGGGACGCTCTCACACACCGATGACCCGAAGTCCGTCCTCGTCGTCGGCGGCGGTCCGGGCGGGATGAAAGCCGCGGAGGCCGCCGCGCGGATGGGACACCGGGTGACGCTGTACGAGCGCGACGACGAACTCGGCGGGCAGGTCCGGTCGGCGAAGGAGATATCCAACCGCGAGGAGTTCGAGAAACCGATCATGTGGCTGGAGACGGCGCTGGAGCGAGAGGACGTGACGGTCGAAACCGGAACCGAAGTGACAGCGGAGCTAGTAGAGGAGCAGGACCCTCACGCAGTCGTCGTCGCGACGGGATCCAGCCCGCCTGATTTCCCCCGCGGCTACCGGAGTTTCGGGACTAGACGAGCGGACGTTACGGGGTGGGACGACGCGAGGATCCTCCACAGTCCCGACGTTCTCGGCGAAGGGGACGGCGCTGCGAGCGACCCCGGCGACCGCGTCGTCGTCGTCGATGACGGCGAACACCACTGGAAAGGTATCGGGACGGCGAAGACGCTCGCCGAAGACGGGTGCGACGTCCACTTCGTCATGCCGGGCGCGGAACCGGCGAGCGATCTGACCGGGCCGACCAAGTCGAAACTCCACGCGGATCTGTTCTCGCTGGACAACCCGGTCGACCTCCACACGTTCGCGACGGTGAGCGAGATCGAGTGGCCCGATGTCCTGTTAGAGGAACAGGGGCAGTCGGTGCGGATCGACGGGGTCGACAGCGTCGTCCTCGCGGGCTTTCACCGTGCGAACGACGACCTCTGGCGTGCACTCGACGACCGCCGCGTCGAGATCATCGGCGACGCGGCCGCGCCGCGAACGATCATGGAAGCGATCCACGAGGGCGAACGCGCTGTTCGAGAAATGTTGAACTAACACCACTATTGGGTTGGAAAACCTGGGCAATTTTCCATATGGACGTATACTCTGGCCTGATAACGGAGGAAGTTTTATTAATATACATTATGTCTCTCGAACTGTATGGTAAACGTTGACTGTCGTCATTATCCGGCACGGCGTAACAAACAATCGCGGCGCTCGCTCGGAGGTCAATGAAGATGCTGTATCTGCTCGGATTTCCGACTCCCGTTCTGGAGATCTATCTGCTGCTCGCGGGGTCGGTGATCGCCTTCGCGCTCTACTTCGCGCTCACGTTCGAAGACGTCGACAGGACTGAGACGGCAGACCGAACGGAGGGCCCGGAGGACGACGAGCAGGTCACGGAGGTGAGCGGATGACGGCCTCGTCGCTCGCGCCGCTTCAGACCTGGGGCGGCGAGATAGGAGTCGAATACTACTCCCAGACCGCCGTGTTGTTTCTCGTCATCTTCTCGCTCCTGATGATCGGGATCGGCATCGTTGCCTCCCGGTACCAGACGAACCAGGAGGAGTACTTCGCGGCCGGTCGCCGCGGTGGCCTCATCGTCATCGCGCTGTCGATGTTCGCGTCGATCCAGAGCGGGTGGGGGATGATCGGCGTGACCGGAACCGGTTCGCTGCTCGGACCCGAGTACCTGATGCTCGTCGCCGCAGGGACGCCGTTCGGGTTCGTCCTCTCGTACTGGTTGCTCGGGCGGAAGATGCGGATGCTCGGCGAACTCCGCAACGCGATGACCGCCCCGGACGCGATGTACTACCGGTTCGAGGACGAACGGGTGCGTCTCCTCGGTATCGCGTCGGTGATCCTCGGTAGTATGGGCTACCTCGCGGCCCAGTACGCGGCGTTAGGGATTATCGGGGCGCTCATCCTCCCGGTCAACTTCTTCGAAGCGTTGCTGATCGGCCTCGTCATCGTCGGTTTCTACACGGTCGTAGGCGGTATGCTCGCGGCGATCTGGTCCGACGCGATCCAGGGGGCCATGATGGTGATGGGAGCGATCCTGACGGCCTATTTCATCATCACGAACTATCCGGGCGGGACCGACGCGATGGTGAGCACCATCTCGACGCAACAGCCCGAGTTCTTCAACTTCACGCTCCTGGGGATGGACGGTATCGCCGGGATTGGACTCTTGCTGTCCGTCATCGTCATCCAGTTGACCGTGGCCGGACAGCCCCACGCGACGACGAAGTTCTACATGATCAAGGACGTCTCGCTTCTCAAGTGGGGCGCGCTGATCACGGCCTTCAGTTACATGCTGACCGCGCTGTACTGGGTTGCCGCGCCGTTCGTCCGAGCAGGGATCCTCAGCGGGGAGATCCCTGATCCCGGGAACCCCGACGCGGCGCTGCCGCTCGCGCTCGTCGAGTTCGCGCCGGACATCGTCGTCGCGTTCGTCCTTACATCGGTCATCGCCGCCATCATGTCGACGAGCAACGGGTTCCTCAACATGAGTTCGGCGGCCGTCGTCCACGACTACTTTGTCGAACACCTCGACCGGGACCTCACCGACGGTCAGGAGGTCCTGTACGGTCGGGTCACGACGATCGCCATCCTCGCCGCCGCCGGGCTCCTCGCGGCGACGTTCCCCGGGCTCATCTTCGTGCTCGGTGCAGCCGGCTGGGCTATCTTCGCCGCCGTCATCTTCCCCTGTGTCGCGATCGCCTACAACTGGAAGGGCGCGACCGCCGAAGGCGCTCTCTGGGGAAGCCTTACCGGTCTCGGCCTCACGCTCGTTCTGGCCTACGGCGTGGAGTATCTCAGCCTGAGCCTCCCGATGGGTATCCTCGGCGGTCAGCTTGCGATGGTCATCGGATACGTCGTGTTCGTCGCCGTGTCGCTCGTGACGTCGACGAACACCTACGAGGACCTCGATCCGGACATCCAGGAGATCATGGACCTCGGACGGACCCGCGGCGGCAGCGTCTCGTCGCGGCGGATACCGGACGAACGTGCGTCTGACGACGACTGACGCGCTCTCGGCTCCGTTTTTGACTGTCGCGTTCGACGCCCGGAACTGACGGATCGTCCCGCGGAATTGTCCAGACCGATGGTTCTTAGTAGAGCAACGGAGATGTATCACTCATGTCGTTGTACGAGCGGGACTTCATGGAAGGCACCCGCGGCACGCAGGCGGTCGACTGGGAGGAACGGATAGACGTCAAGCGTCTCCGCGAGGAGCGATACGAGAAGGCGCTCTCGCGGCTACAGGACTCCGAGATGGGGTCGATGCTCCTCGTCTCGGACCCGAACATCCGCTACGTCACTGGGCTGGCGATGACCGGCGGGTCCGGGGCGGACCACTACACGCTCCTCACCGAGGACGGAGATGTCGTCCACTGGGACACCGCAGACCACGCGTCGAACCAGCGGTTCAACTGCCCGTGGCTGAACGACATCCGGTACGCCTGCCCCGGTCTCGGTAACGTCCCGCGAGCATCCGGGCGCGACTCGGCGCGGACCTGGCTCAAACAGAAGATGGCCGACCTCGTCTACGAGGCAATGGAAGAGTACGGCGTCGACAAGGCTCCGATGGGGCTCGACGTGGGTAATCAGGGACTCATCTCCGCGTTCGAGAACGACGGCGTCGACGTCCGGACCAAGGAGTGCGTCGACGTGATGCACGACGCCCGGAAAGTGAAGACCGAGGACGAGATCGAGTGCCTCCGGATGGTCGCGGCCATCTGCGAGGCCGGGTTCCAGCAGATCGTCGACAACGCCAAGCCGGGCAAGCGCGAGTCCGAAGTCTGGGGCGACGCCGTCCGAGAGATCTGGCGACACGGCGCGATGGCACAGGGCGGCTACGTCACCTCGGGACCCAACACCTGGCCGAAACACCAGGCGAACACGACCGACCGGATGATCCGCCCGGGCGACATCGTCTACGCCGACTTCTACAACATCGGCTACCTCGGCTACCGCTCCTGTTACTACCGGACGTTCTCCATGGGCGAACCGTCGCAGGCGCAGAAAGACGCCTACGAGAAGGCGCGTGACGACCTCTACGACGTGCTCGAACGCATCGAACCCGGCGCGACGACCGACGAGATCTGCAAAGGGTTCCCCGACGAGGAGGGCGAGCACATGGACTGGTACGACGCCGACGAGTTCTGGCAGATGACGACCAACCACTGGGCCCACGGGCTCGGCCTGCAGCTCTACGAACAGCCGCTCATCTGGCGCGGTCTCTCGCCGGACCATCCCATCGAGATCGAGGAAGGGATGACGATGGCCGTCGAGACGATGCAGCCCGCGGACAATCAGGGCGTCCGCGTCGAGGAAATGGTCGTCGTCCGCGAGAACGGCGTCGAGATCCTCAGCCAGTGGCCCGTCGAGGAGATCACACAGATCGACTGCTGAACTGCGCGGTCTGTTACGCTCTCTGGCGTAGCTGTTTCGAGCATAACTGTTTCGCAGCTATCTCTGCTGTAACTGGTTCAGATAGCTCGCGTGGCTGTCCCGCGAACCCCTCCAGCGATCCACCCATTAGCGAACTCGCGACGACAAGCGCTGTTCGGTGTCTGTCGACGGATTCGAAGGGATGGAAGGCACATGATTTATAATACGGCGTAGCGATTAGGATCGTGAACGCATGTACAAGCACGTAGCCCTGCTCGTCCGCAAGGACGGGATGAGCCACGACGAGTTCGTCGACTACTGGCAGAACAATCACACGCCGATCGCCCGCGACATCGAGGGCGTCACGCGGTATCAAACAGTTCTCCCGACAGATCCGGAAAACGCCGAGTTCGACGGCCTCGCTGAACTGTACTTCGATAACCTCGACGACCTTCACGAGGCGCTCGGGAGTCCCGGAAGCCGGGATTACGACCCGACGAAGGAGGTGGCGGCCGAGGCCCGCGATGACGTGGACAACTTCCTCGACGTGCAGGAACGACCCCGAGTCATCGGCGAGGAGATCATCCAGAAAGACGAAACTGACGGCGATACGACCGACCTCTACAAACACTCCGCGTTCCTCGTGCGCCAGGACGGAATGAGCCACGAGGAGTTCGTCGACTACTGGCAGAACAACCACACGCCGATCGCCCGCGAGATAGAGGGCGTCGTTCGGTACGCGACCGTGTTGCCGACCGACCCGGAGAACGCCGAGTTCGACGGCATCGCCGAACTGTACTTCGAGGACAAGGACGCGCTTTACGACGCGTTAGGGAGCGAGGGGTCGCGCGATTACGACCCCGACCGCGGCAAGGCAAAGGAAGCACGGGAAGACGTGGACAACTTCCTCGCTCTGGAGAAGCGCCCCCGGTTTATCGGGCAAGAAACAGTCCAGAAAGACGAGTCGTAAAATGACGGATCACGAGGCGCAGATCCGCGAGGCGTTTCCGGAACTAGACGGCATCGACGACGAGGTGCTCCGGGACAAGGTCGTCGAAGCGTGGCGTCTCGGTCTCGAACGCGGCGGATGGCAGGATATCTTCGACATTCCGTACGCCTGGAACATCCACGAGGTAACGAACGTCGAACACGTCCGTGGCGTTACGCGCATCGCCGTCGATGCCGCGAAACAGCAGCGGGACTTCCACGGCGCAGACCCGGACATGGACGTGGTACGGGCCGCGTGCTTGCTTCACGACGTCGGCAAATGCTACGAGTACGTCGACCACGTCGACGAGGAGGTCCTCGATGGGACGGACCCGGAGTACGCGACCGAAGAGATCCCGCACTCCATATCCGGGTACGCGCTGGCTCACGAAGTCGGCTGTCCGCTGTCGGTCCAGCGCGCCATCCCGCATTTCATCGGCGAGGTGCCGACGCGAACGCTGGAGGCGGAACTCGTCAAGAGCGCGAACTCCGCGTCCTCCAACGCTATCACGCAGGCTGCGATGGGGATCAGTCTCCAGGAGTGGGTCGACCAGTACTCGCAGACGCAGTGACGACGCGGCCGGTGCTGTTACGGTTTCGGTGACGTTTCCGTTTTGTTGTCTATCTCTTCTGTGCCAGTCGAACCGTCAGCGGGTGCGCCGCCGAAGCAGACCGGCCGCAGCGGCTTGTGACCGTGCGCACCCGCCCGGCTGACAGCCTACTCGACCCAGACCGTCTTCCGGTTGACGAACTCCTTGATACCGGCCTCCGAGAGTTCGCGGCCGTAGCCCGAGTCTCCGATACCGCCGAACGGCACGCGCGGGTCGGACTTCGTTAGCTGGTTGATGTACACGCACCCGGCCTCGATATCGCGGGCGAGGCGCTGGCCGCGGTCGCGGTCCGCCGTCCAGAGGCTCGCGCCGAGTCCGAAGGGGCTGTCGTTCGCGAGCGAGACGGCCTCCTCCTCGTCGGAAACCTCGTACACGGCGGCGACCGGTCCGAACGTCTCCTCCGTATCGACGGGACAGCCGTCGGGGATCTCCGTGAGGACGGTCGGCGGGTAGTACGCGCCGTCTCGGTCGAGGGGTTCGCCGCCGGTCCGGAGCGTCGCGCCGGCGTCGACGCTCGCCGCGACCTGGTCGTGAAGTTCGGCCATCAGGTCCGGGTCGGCTTGCGGGCCGACGTCGGTCGCTTCGTTCATCGGGTCGCCGACGGTCTGGCTCTCGAACGCCGCTATCAGCCGGTCGACGTACTCGTCGTAGACGGCTTCGTGCACGATGAACCGCTTCGCGGCGATGCAGGACTGTCCGCCGTTCTTGTTGCGGGCGAGGACGCCCGCTTCCACCGCCTCGTCGATGTCAGCATCGTCGAGAACGATGAAGGGGTCGTTTCCGCCGAGTTCCAGCACGGTCTTTTTCAGCGACTCGCCGGCGGTCGCGGCGACGGCCCGGCCCGCCGGACCGCTGCCGGTCAACGTGGCCGCGCGAACGCGGTCGTCTTCGAGCACGTCGTCTACTGCCCCCGACCCGATCATGAGCGTCTGGAAGACGCCCTCGGGGTAGCCCGCTTCGAGGAAGACCTCTTCGAGCGCCTGCGCACAGCCGGGAACGTTCGACGCGTGCTTGAGAAGCCCGACGTTGCCGGCGGTCAGATACGGCGCGGCGAACCGGATGACCTGCCAGAAGGGGTAGTTCCACGGCATCACCGCAAGAACCGGTCCGAGCGGGTCGTGAACGGTCCTGACGTTCGACCCGGGCGGGCTCGGGTGATGGTCGGCTTCGAGGTAGGCGCTCGCGTGTTGGGCGTAGTGATCACAGACCCACGCGCACTTTTGCACCTCGCCGCGTGCCTGCGAGATGGGCTTGCCCATCTCGCGGGTCATCAGTTTCGCGTACTTGTCCTCGTTCTCGCGAAGGACGTCGGCGGCCGCCGCGAGCAGTTCCTCCCGCTCTCGCATGGGGCGCTCGCGCCAGTCTTCGAACGTCTTCACCGCGGTCCCGAGTTTCGCTTCGACCGTGTCGGGACCATCTTCTTCGTACGTTTCGAGATGCTCACCGGTAGCGGGGTTGATCGAATCCATCCTACGGTTACTTCTCGGATCCCGGCAATAATGTTTGCGCTCCGAACAAGTGGGGGTCGGACCGTGTGAGAGATCACGACCCCGTCGGCGACGCCGGCTAACGCGGCGATACCCTCTCCCCGTCTGGGATCAGTGAAACGAGACGCCCAGGTCGTGCATTCCGTCGTTCTCCATCGCGAGGTTGATCAGTAGCGGGGTCATCGATTCGACCTCGGCGCTGTTTCGCAACGAACCACCGTCAAGCGCTCGCAGGCCGTCGATCTCCTCGGCCAGCGTCAGGACTGTGGCCTTCGCGTCGTCGTCGTCGCCGGTGACGATGACGTCAAACCCGAGTTCGTGGTCGAGATCGGTCAACGCGCCGGCCGCGAGGTTCTGAAACGCACCGACTACCGGTACCTCGTCGGGCGCGGCGTCGGCGACCAACTCGGCGACGCTTCCGTGGGACGGCGGGTCGTAGTGAAAGCCGTCGTCGTCCCGGTCGATTCCGACTGCAGGCGTGACGAGGACGGTGTCTTCGGTCAGTTCGTCTGCGACGGCTTCGACGGTGTCCGAGACGTGATACGGCGGGACGCAGACGACGACCACGTTCGCGCCGGAAGCGGCTTCCGCGTTCGCCGCGCTCGCGAGGTCGGCAGTCAGGTCGTCGCCGAGTCGCTCGACGTACTCCTCCGACGCCGCGGCGGCTTTCTCCGCTTTCCGCGATCCGATGACGACCTCGTGGGCCGTGTCGCGCGCCAACCGAAGCGCTAGTCCTTTACCGATATCACCAGTCCCTCCGAGTAACGCGATTCGCATACGGTACGCGTTCGGCCGCCGACGTCAATATCCTTCCTATTCCGGCAGGTTCCGATCCTGTTCGAGCGGGAACGCCGACGCCCCAAACAGTTGGTATATGTTAACTCGCACATCCTTCGAATAGCTCGGACAAATATTGTAGTGATCTGTATGTATCGTCCTAGGGAAGGCGTTGTGCCGACGCATCTCTCAGGGCTGTCGACCCCGATCATCCGGTCAGGACGCCTTCTCACTCTGCGTTACGGACTCGACATCAGGCGATCGAATCACCGTTCTATTCGATATTTTCGAATCAGGCTGTCGTCGGCTACTGCGTTTGATACAGCCGAAGACCTGCGGTACGGGGCGATAGACGGCGTATTTTCACGCGGAGTACGGGTTCGTTTACAGGATTATCTCTGTAATACTGTGTCCGATCTCGCGATGTCGCTCTTTCGGATCTGGGGCGGACGGAGCGGGTCGAGTTTCGCCGTCTCTACACGAAGTGTGCCTTCAGAACTATTATTACGGTCGATCTGCACTATTACGTATGGAAATCGGCACTGGGTTGTTCACCTGTCAGCAGCGGCCTGACGACGACCGGTCGATGGGTACGATCTATCAGGAAATGTTGACGCTCGCCCGAGAGATAGAAGACGCCGGGCTCGCGAGCGCCTGGGTCTCGGAACACCACTTCATGGAGGACGGCTATCTCTCCGGAACCATGCCGTCGCTCGGGGCGCTCGCCGCCGAGACGACTGACATCGAGATCGGGACCTGTATCGGACTCGCGCCGCTTTATGACTCCGTCCGCCTCGCAGAGGACGCTGCGACGGTTGACCTGCTCTCGGAAGGGAGGTCGACGCTCGGCCTCGCTATCGGATCGAACCCGGACGAGTTCGAGGCGTTCGGCGTTCCGATCGAGGAACGAGCGGAACGCCTCGCTGACACCGTCGAAGTCGTTCGGAACGCGTGGTCGGAGGGACCGCTGGAGTACGAATCGGAGTTCCACGACATCGATCCGGACGTGACTGTCACGCCGAAACCGGAGCGGGAGGCCCCGATCATGCTGGGCGGTGCCGCAAAACCCGCAGTCCGACGAGCGGCGAGAACCGCCGACGGCTGGTGTGCACCGTCCTCGCTCTCGGTCGAGGGGGTCCGCAAGCGGAAAGAGGACCTCGAACGCGTTCGCGAGGAAGAGGGTCTCGACGACGACTTCACCGTCTACGTACTTCAACACGGGTTCATCGGCGACTCGAAAGAAGACGCCTGGGAACAGATGCGCGACGGTTACTTCTTCATCCAGCGTCGGTACGCGGAGATATTCTCCGGCGAGACGGTCGACGAGCTATCCGACGAGCGGAAACAGGAACTGAAAGACCAGGCTATCTTCGGCACCCCCGAGCAGGTGATCGACGAACTCGAAACGTACCGCGATGCTCTCGGCGACGACGTTCACTTCATCTTCCGGACGTACCACCCCGGGATAGGCACTGAGACCATGACGGAGTGCATCGAACGCCTCGGTACCGAAGTCGCTCCGCACTTCGACTGACCCCGCGGTTCTTTTCGCTGTCGTTTCACCCACGGCCGTGGTGTTTCTCGCGGGCGTTCTCGACATACCAATCAGATCCCGAATTATATCTATCTACCTTATATTTCACCGCCTCTGCCCTCGTCGGTGATTTCTCGTCGTGCCCTTTCGATCTCGTCCGCAGTACGCTTGCGGGACTCGGGCCCGATAGGCAACGTTTTTTCGCTCCGACCCGTCTGCTCCGTCATGGACCTGGAACTCGACGATATTGAACGGATAATCGAATCGAACGTTCCTGACGCGGACGCGGACGTAACTCAACCGCGCGGACCGGAGGACGACGACCATCTGGCGGCCGTCGTCGTCTCCCCGGCTTTCGAGGATCAGTCGCTCGTCGACCAGCACGAAATGGTGTACGACGCGCTCGATGACCACATGACGACGGACATCCACGCCCTGGAACTGAAGACGTACACGCCCGCGGACGCTCCGGAGTGATCCTCTGCCGGTAGCCATTTATTCGAGTACGCATCACTAGTGCGCATGGGATTCGAACCCGAAGCCGATCTTTCGGCCGAAGAAGTCAGCGAACGCGTCGACGCCGCCATCGAAGAGAACGACGTTGTACTGTTCATGAAAGGGACGGAACTCATGCCCCAATGTGGCTTCTCCCGTCGCGCGCTCGGCCTGATCAACCAGTATCGGGACGACGTGGAGACGGTAAACACGCTCGATGCGCTCGACGAATACCGCGCGGCACTCGAAGACCACAGCGGATGGGAGACGATCCCACAGACGTACGTCGACGGCGAGTTCATCGGCGGAAGTGACATTCTCGCGGAACTCGACGAACAAGGCGATCTGGAGGACGAACTCCAGGCCTGAACCGATCGTAGCGTTTCGCAGTTCCCTGCTGTGAGTAGCTGCGACGGCCGCTCGTAGAGGATCACACCGTACAGCTCGGAGCGAGTAGAGCAAGCATTGATGGTTACCTGGCTGTCTAAAGCGCACACTTATCACTATCCGAGAACTAATAGGAGCAGGTTTTACGGACTGAGGTCACGGCTCGATAGTCTCCCCGCTGTCGGCAGAGTCGTGGATGGCCTCGATGATGTGCATATCCGCTAACCCGTGCCGGCCGTCGGGGTAGATATCGCCGTCGCCAAGCAGGCGGTCCGCGAAGTAATCGAACTCCGCCTCCATCTCCTGCTCGGCGTCGAACCCGTCGTGATCTACCGTGACTGACACGTCCCCTCGGGAGAGGTGCAACGTCGCATCGCCGTGGAACGCGGGACGCAGTTCGACCTGTCCCTCGGTCCCGGTGATCGTCAGTTGCGTGTCGGAGTGGGCGTTCTGACTCGACGTGGAGACCATCTGAACGTCGTCCTCGAAGGCGATCATCGTCGATGCCCGCTCGTCGGGCACCTCGGAGAATGCCTCGTGACGCGACGCCATGCGGGATTCCACGGCGACTGCTTCCCGCCGCAGGAGGTATCGCGCAGTGTTGATCGAGTAGATCCCGAGATCCATCACCGAAGTACCGTAGCCGCTAACGTCTGGGTCGAGCCGCCACTGGTCGGGGTCGGGGATCATCTCCAAGAGCGGCTGGCTGTTGTGGCCGTAGACGGAGACGGGATCGCCGAGGAACCCGTCCTCTATCAACTCGCGGGCGCGTCGAACCGCCGGATCCGTCTGCATCCGGTAAGCGATCATGAGCGCCACGTCCGCCGATTCGCAGGCCTCCACCATCCGTTCGGCGCGCTCGACCGACGCCTCCATGGGTTTCTCGCAGAGGACCGCCTTGCCGAGGTCCGCAGCCGTCTCGACGTACTCTAGGTGGTACGCGTTCGGCGTCCCGACGTAAACCGCGTCGTACTCCTCGCTCGCCTCGCCCTCGTGGAACTCGTCGTAACTAATGCCTCTGGAGACGCCGTTCTCGTCCGCAAGGCGTTCCGCTTTGCCAGTCGAACTACTTACCAGTACGGTGGCCGCTCCGAGGTCCGATGACTCTATCGCCGGGAGTGCAACGTCTATCGTCCACCATCCGAGACCGAGCAGCGCGTATCGGATCTCTCCCTCAGTCGCGGTCTGCCAGTCCCGCGCATCGTATCCGTCGATCCAGGATTTCATCGCCGTAAGTACCATCTCGTTCAGTATAAATCTCGGGCCCCGCTGCCTGTCACCAAAAAGTGCGTTAGCAGTGCTTCGATAGACACCGTCTCCGGGTCGTAGAGCAGACGCGACTGATATCCACGAAGTACGTCGCCTTCGACCAGACAGGAACCCGTTCGATAGCGGATAAAGCGCAGGATAACCGGTGCGAACGACCCGTTTATCGAACTGGGCAGGGCGAATCAGAATTTATTAGTGTCGTAGATGCGTTAAACGAGGTATGGGAACGGCTAATATCGTTATCGAAAACATCGGTGGCATCGAGTCCGCGAAAGCGGAGCTACCACCTGGCGTGACGGTTCTCGCGGGGCCTAACGCATCGAATAAAACATCATTCCTCCGGGCGATCATGGCCGGACTCGGCAGCAACGAAGTATCGCTCAAGGGCGACGCTGACGAAGGGCGCGTAGAACTCGAACTTCAGGGCGAAACGTACGAACGGTCTTTCACCCGCGCCGGATCGGATGTCGTCGCAGAGGGTGACCAGTATCTCGACGACCCCGACCTCGCGGACCTCTTTGCGTTCCTGCTGAAGTCGAACGAGGCGCGCCGGGCCGTCGAGACGGACGCGGATCTGCGGGAAATCATCATGCGTCCCGTAGATACGGCGGCGATCCAGAACGATATCGAACGCCTGCAAGAAGAGAAGGTTCGACTGGACGACGAACTCGACGAGGTCGAATCGCTGAAACGGAAACTCCCGGACCTGGAACAACGAAAACAGTCGATAGAGGACGACATCGAAGCGAAACGCGAGGAACTCCAGGCGGCCGAAAACGACCTCGAAGAGGTCGACGCGTCGGTCGAGGACCAACGCGAAGAGAAAGACGAACTCGACGAAAAGCTCTCAGAGCTCAGTGACATCCGGTCCGAACTGGAGGACGTCCGATACGACATCGAAACGAAACGCGAGAGCCTGACCTCGTTGAAAGAGGAACGTCGCGAACTGGAAGAGCGGGAGGAGTCTATCGAAGCGGTACCTGACGAGAAGCTAGAGAACATAGAGGACCACGTCGAGGACCTCCGACGGCGGAAGCAGTCAGTCAACGCCGAGATCAGTGAACTCCAGAACACGATCCGCTTCAACGAGAAGATGATCGACGAGGCCAACGAGGGGAAACACCCTGCTATCGAAACCGTTCCGGACGGCGGCGGCGACAAGGGCGCACTCACCGATCAGTTGCTGGAGGGTGAGCAAGAGACAGTCTGCTGGACGTGCGGATCGCAAGTGGAGATAGAACGGATCGAGAACACGCTCGAAAACCTCAGAGACCTCCGGCGACAGAAACACGACACCAAAGGCGACCTCGAATCCGAACTCGAAGAGTACAAGCAGCGACAAAGCGAGTTCGAAAAACGGCAGCGGCAGTTCGACCGGGTACAGGAACGCCTGGCACGGACGGACACCGAAATCGATCAGACCGAGAAGGATATCGAACGCCTGACCGGCCGTAAGGAGTCGTTGATGGACGACGTCGAACGCCTCGAAACCGAGGTCGAGGAACTCGAATCGGAAACCTACGAGGAGGTGCTTGACCTCCACCGAACCGCGAACGAACTGGAGTACGAACTCGGGAAACTGGAGAACCAGCGCGACGAAGTGGCCGCCGAGATAGACGAGATCGAGTCCGAGTTCGAGCGCAAATCCGTCCTCGAGGACCAGCGTGAGGAGATCAAAGAGGAACTGGTCGACCTCAGAACGAAGATCGACCGGATCGAGGCGGACGCAGTCGAACAGTTCAACGAGCATATGGACGAAGTGCTGACTATCCTCGATTACGAGAACATCGAACGGATATGGATCGAAATCGTCGAGAAAGAGATCAGGGAGGGCCGTCGAACGGTCCAGCAGAACGCCTTCGAACTCCACGTCGTCCGCAGCAGTGACAGCGGCGTCGCGTACGAGGACACCGTCAACCACCTGAGTGAGAGCGAACGTGAGGTCACCGGTCTCGTGTTCGCACTGGCCGGATACCTCGTTCACGACGTGTACGAGAACGTCCCGTTCATGCTCGTGGACGCTCTCGAACCGATCGACTCCGACCGCATCGCGGCGCTCGTCGAGTACGTCGAGACGTACGTCGACTTCCTCGTGGTCGCGCTACTCACGGAGGACGCGGATGCACTGGAGATAGACCACCACCGCGTCGCCGAGGTCGGGTCGTAAACCGCTGTCCCCATCCGGTAACTGCTTTACGAACCTATTTGTGTAATACTCTCCGAGGTCGGAAATGATAGATAGTTTTCATGCTCTCCAAATGTGGTTCTTTATATTTGACTATATGAAAGATATAATACGGAACTGTTATTATTGGGTATGTTATCTCATTAACGTGCCTCGAAACAGGACGATAAAGCCAGATTGGTGGGCACTGTGGTAGTCCTACAGTGATATCCGATATTACCGGATAGATATCCTTGTGTACGGGCCAAAATCTGCGACTTCGCGACTACGTTCCGTTGGATATTCATAGAACTGTCGTCACGACTCCAATCAGGAGTCGTATCTCTCCATTCATCGGTGGAACCATAATATTCGCATATATGGATTCTATTTTATGTATAATGCCTATACTGGTATACAAAATTTGATAGTTGCGTGTGGCCGCGTTTTCACACGTGCTCGCGTGGGAGGAGGTCGTCGAACTCCTGACGAGAGAGCCACTCGCAGAGCGCGACGAGTTGCTCGGTGGCCGCCTCGAACATGCGCTCGCCCTTTGCTGCGGTGGAGTCAGTTTGATCTCCGAGGACGCCGTTTTCCGTGTTGTCCGCGGCGTCGTAAAACGTCCGCGCCCCGTGGCGTACCGTCCCTGCGTCGGCGACGCTCGGGATGCCCCCGTCTCGCGCATCGGCGAGTCGGTCGTCGTGGACCAGTTCGGGGGCTAAGTGCTGTATCATCGCTGTCTCCTTCGGCCCGCCGTGGGGACCGCTCTGTTCGAACAGTTCGTCGACCAGATCCGGGATGCTCTCGTTCCACATCCACTCGATAGCGTACGCGTCGTGGTCCTCGCGCAGTCGCCGTCCGACTTCGCGCAGGTGCGGAATGTTTCCTCCGTGCGCGTTCACGTAGACGACGCGGTCAACGCCGTGATACGTTAGATTCCGGGTGAGCGACTCGACGTACTCGCGAAAGGCCGGCGGACTGACCCACATCGTCCCGTGAAACTGTCGGTGGTGGGAACTGACGCCGATGTTGACTGTCGGTGTGCAGAGAAAGCCGGTCCGCTCCGCGGCTTCCCTGGCGAACGCCTCGGCGATGAGATGGTCCGTCGCTTCGGGCAGATGAGGGCCGTGTTGCTCTGTCGACCCGAGCGGAACTATGGCGAGTGATTCGTCGTCGAAGTACGAGCCCAGGTCCGGCCATGCTTCCGCGCCCAGATACATCGTCGGAACGAACGTTCTCAAACCGCTTCAAAAGTAGGGATCCGGGCAGTTCACGGCACTCCGTATTTATCCTCAGTCCCGGAGTCAGCGGTTCCCGCTCCCTTGGAGAACAGGCCGCTTGACCGCCGATACCCGGAAAACACCGGTATGGGGCTTGTTACACTTCAACTAAGGTCTCGGAGGGACACTGCGAGCATTTGTCGCTCGCGGGTTCGATGAGGACGGAGCCACAGGAGGGACACTCGTACAGGTCGGCGTTCGAGGCGTCCTCAGTCTGTGAAGGAGCATCACTGATGTTCGGCTCTTCGTCCGCTGACTCGGTGTCTGCGGGTGCTTCCGTACTCAGCGTGTTCCTTATGATCGTGATCACACTTTTCATATTCAGATGCGAAGCTACGGACACTGAATAGCTATCCTCCTAAACACTTGGGTCTGTGCGGTACTGACGTATACTCCCTGAGATGTCGTCGCTACCCGTTGTTTGCGGTCGATCCACGGACACCCACGACTTAGTCGTCTGACGTGCCGTCGTCATCCGGCTCCGCCTCGCTGCTGTCGATATCCTCGGCCGCGGACTGGGGGTCAGTTCCGACCGAGTCTCCCATAGATGCCGACGGAGTGATCCGCTCTCCATGGACGAGTTCCGGGAGGACGATTCTGACAGCCTCTAGCATCAGCACGAAAACGATCGGGAGGAGGAAAAACCCGTACCAGCCGAACAGGATCGGGCCGAGCAGGTAAGCGAACATCATCACTACCATGTCGAGCTGTCTGCCCGTGATGTACGGCTGGAGAAACGTCTGCGGGAGGATGTCGAGGAGGAGAAAGTAGACGAGAAGGGTCCCGCCGACGAACACCAAATGCGTCTCGTCCGTTCCAGTCGCCCGGACCGCGAGATAGGCGACCACCGGGAGGTACACGACCTTCCCGACGACGATCGGGATCAGACTAGCGATACCGGTCAGAACGGCGAGGACGAATATCATGGGGACGTGGAGGCCTTGCGGCGCGAGGACGTTCGTCCCCCAGTAGGTGACCCCCGCGATGATCGTCATGGCGACGACGAACAGGAGGTTACCGAAGAAGACGGACTCTAGGTCCTGGTCGACGGCCGCGGCGTACGCGTAGGCCGTAGTGTCGCGACCACCCGCTAACTCGAGGAATCCCTCGGTGAGTCCGTCGTCGTTTTCCAGGAGGAAGTACGTTAACGTCAGGGAGAGCGCCAGTAGCACGAGCGTTCCGAACACGGCCGAGAACACTCGCTGGCCCGTTTGGAGTATCGTCCGGAGTACCTGCTCGGGATTTTGGATCGACTGACCCGGGTTCTGGACGACGGCGAACAGCGTCTGTCGCTGCGACTCCGTCAGTAACTGAAGGTACTCTCCGAAAACCGGGACGGTAGCCGATCCGTTGAGAGACTGTTGAACTTCCTGAAACGCTCTGAAGCCGGTGTAAAACACCAGCAGAAAAACCGGGACGACGATCAGAAGGACCGTCACCCACGCCGCGACCCCGTCCGAGTCAATGAACCGTTCTAACTGTCTGTTGATCGGGCGAGTGGCGTAATATCCAAACGCACCGAGCGCGATCATCCCTACGAAGTTGTAAGCGATGAACGCCGCCACCACGGCGAGCAAGGCGACGAACGCCCACCATCCGGTTCGAGCACGTTCGTTCGGAACGTCGCCGTCTAGCATTCTATACGGAAATACGACATCCAGCGTGAAACGGATCGGGGCCGGCTACTGTCTCACCACGCCTCGCGAAGTACGGACTCAATGTCGGCCTGCGTCAGGTGGAGATCCGCCGGGGCGTTCGCCGTGAAACTGTCGTTCAGGACGACCTCGGCGACGTCGGGGAACGCGTCGCGGTCGAGGTCATCGATAGTCCGAAGCCGCGACGGCAAGCCGAGCGAGTTCCGGACCGCTGTGACGGCGTCGACGACGTCCGCCGCCACCTCCTCTGTGGACTTCCCGTCGTGCGGGACGCCGAGTACTTCGGCAAGCAGGTCGCGACGACCGTCGACCTCTCCGAACAGATACCGGAGCGCGTGGGGAGCGACGATAGCGTGAGCCTTCCCCTGTTGCACGTCGGAGTGCGCTGTTAGACCGTGACCGAACGCGTGGATCAGCGAAAGAGTCGTCCCGTCGGGGCGCGAGATGCCGTACTGGACGAGGAGCACTCCCTCGACGATCCGGTCCAGTGAGTCGCTCTCGTCGGAGGTTCCCCCAAGGGACGGTAGCCCTGAGCGCAGTAACGACAGACCCCGTGACGCTGTCGCGTCGGTGACGGGGGTCGCCCGCTGTGAGTACAGCGTCTCGATGCCCTTGTCGAAGCCGTTCATCGCGGACCCGGCGAGGATATCGCGAGGGGTGGTTTCGAACAGTTCCGGGTCGGAAAACACGGCGGTCGGCATCAACTGGGGGTCGCTGACGCCGCCGCTTACGTGTGTCTCGACGAAACTGTTCTCCGGCGACGCCGTGACACCGGCGACCTGCGAGAGCTCCGCGCCGGCAAGCGTCGTCGGAACGGCCACGATAGGCGGAATGTCGTCCGGAACTGAAACCGTTCCCCGCTCCGCGAACTCCTCGCCGACCGCCGCGGCCGAACGGTCCGACGCCGCGAGGACGGCGATGACTTTCGCCGTGTCGAGGCTACTCCCCCCGCCGAGGCTCACGACGACATCCGCGTCCGCCGCACGCATCGCTTCGACGCCCTCGACTGCGGTCCCCAGGCGCTTGGCCGGCGTCGTCTCGGCGAAGACGCCGGCCAACCGGTCGCCGAGCCCGGATTTCACGGGGTCGATCACCGCCGGCGTCGCTCCGACAGTCTCGCCACAGACCACGAGCGCCCGGTCGAGTCCCTGCGCGTCGAGTTCGTCGTCGAGGCGGGCAACGCACCCTCGCCCGAACCGGATCACGCCCGAATCGTAGGCAAACCGTTCGGCGCGTTTCGAACCGTTCTCCGTCTCGTCCATAGCGGAGCAACGAACCCACGAACACGTAACGGTACGGGATGGGACGGCGTCAGCCGAAGCGACCGTTCCTGCCGACGCGAGTGCCGGCGACACCCGACAAAACGTCATCCCGTCGCGTGCGGATGCGTTATCGGCCGCTGTCGCGCTAGGGGTTCTGATTTCATCTGTAACTTTAAGTCGGCTCCCCATCATATCTCGTCCGTGAGCGAAGATCCGGATGTAACCGCGGTCGCGACCGTCCTCGAGGACGACTGTGCCCGTTGCATCCTTCTTCGCGCCCGGAACGAACCTATGTCAGCAAGCGACCTGTCCGAGCGGTGTGGCGTGTCCGAGGCGACTATCTATCGACGGTTAGAGCCCCTCCGCGAGCACGATCTAGTCGTCGAACGAACGAAACCGGCCGAAGGCGGTCACCATTACAAGGAGTACCGGACGAACCTCGACCGGTTGACTGTTGATCTCACTGACGACGGGTTCGAAGTACAGGTCCGTCATCGCGAATCGATGGCTGACCGCTTCACGCGTCTCATCGAGGACATGTAACCATGATCGGACAACTCTCCGATATCGAACTCACCGCGCGGACGCTCGTCATGGCCAGCCAGATACTGGTCATCTTGCTCGGTTTCACTATCGTCTACATCGCTTTCCAGGGGTATCGGCGCAACCGGAGCAGACCGATGCTGTTCATCGCCGTCGGTTTCACGCTTATTATCGGCGTCCAGGCGATATCGGCCGGAGTGTACGTCGTTTTCGACGTGAGTGAACTCGCCGCGGGTGCCGTCTCGCAAGCGGCCCAGCTTTCAGGGCTGATATGCATACTCTACGCCCTCCGAATGGAGGGGTGACTCCTCCCACTCGGAAACGGTGGCGGTGACGACTGCCCGTCGCGGATGGCTGTGTCCTATTCTGAGCCAGCCAGTTCGTCGGCCTCGCCGTGTGTCGGTCACCACTCGTCGCCGATCCGTTCGCGAGCGTTCTCGTACTCGTTTTTCGTTTCCCATCGTTCACCGGTTTCGACGTGTTCGACGAGATATCGCGCTCCGCACGTTCCGCACCGCCTGTCGGCCGGGTCGGTGACAACCGTCGAGGCCCGGTGTCGGTCTGCAGTCCAACCGCAGTCGTCGTCCGTACAGCGGAGTCGCACCCGCGGTTCGGCGAAGGTCCGACAGTGTCTGGAGGCACCCACTTCGTCGGCTTTCCTGCGGAAGCGTTCACCGTGATCCGACTCACCGTACTGCTGGAACTCCCACGCGTGGACCAGTTCGTGACGGATCACGTCGGTGAACTCCGTCCACCCGTACGACTGGTACGCGTCCCAGGTCAGCCGTATCGTTACGGATCCGTCGCCGTCGTACAGACAGACCCCTGCCCGCCGTTTCGCCCGGTCGGATATCTCCCACGAGACTGCGTCGAGGTCGACGGCGATGTCGACCGTCGAGGCGTATGACGATGCCCGGGCGAGTAGTGCGTCCTCATCTTGGGGCGCTACGGGACTGTTCCCCTCCACAGCGGCACGATTTCGGGTTCTGTCGTGCGCGTCCATCGGATGCTGTAGCAGTTGTGGGTTGGCGTATTAGCCCCTTTGGTACTGTACCTGTAGGGGGCTGTCCTCGTAGCGAGGTGACTATCTGACTGAGTGGCTTTCGACGGAGCCGTTCTGGAGCATCTCATCTTCACGGGTAGTTGATGGCGGGCCGTCGTCGAGAGCCCGTTGCTTCTCGACTTCTGCTCTAATCGCGTCTGTTATGTGCGGATGGCTACTGAACGGGTCGATCCAGTCGACGTTTCCGCGTTCGAATCCGAGCTTACGCGACAGTTTAGACGTGTTCTCGTTCCGTGTGAAAAACAGCGGAACGGCGACTACACGACCGTTGGAAACCTCATAACGGACACATTCGATAGCCGGATCCTGAACGAGATGGCACGTTACCACGTCAGTATAGCTGGACTGATCCCGGATCCGGGCCGCGTGGTACTCGGCCGCCTGACGGTGATACGGTTTCGAACTACACCCCGAACTGACAAGTATCATAGAGGATTCCTCGTCAGCCGAGACCAGCCCCGACGTTCGGCGAACAATGATCTCGGTGACTGCGGGACTTCGGCCCACCGGTTCACAGTATCGAACGTCTCCAGAGATGTACGAGAGGGCTGTCGGAAGCCTCTCCATTGTGGTACTGGTGTGGGCAGTTATCACTGGAATCGCGTACACTCGCTCCGTCGTGATATCCGTGAATTGGCCTCGTAGCTCGCGCACTGGGTCTGTTTCGAACGTTGCGGTGTCCACTTCGTCAGCGAAACTCCGCTGACTGAGCCGTTTTGCGTGGCTGTCGAGAACGCCCGATGCGGTGTTCGTGCTGGGGCCGATGAGAAGGACTGTTTCGGTGGTCATTAATGTAGCTCGCGTTCTTACCCACAGTTTAGCCGTATTTCCTGTGGTAAAATAACCTTGAATATAATGAAACAAATAACTTGAGGCCGATCCGGGTGGACAGAACCGGACTCGCAGTTAGCTACTCCAAGAAACAGATCAGAGGTAGATGATCCCGATTCCGGCCCACGTTTGCTCCTGGCGTCCGACGATTTCTCTCGTCCTGTATCTCTCCTTGATTTCGTCCCAGAATCGGCTCACCTCGCAGTACGGGGTTTCCGGCCCCTTGATATCGTGTACCGCGACGATAGCGTCGTCCGCGAGGATCCGTTTGTACAGGTCGAAATCGGCTTTCACGCCCCCATACGTGTGATCCCCGTCGATGAATAGGAAATCGATATCCCGGTCTCCGAGGACGTTTTCGATCTGTCTTACCGTATCGTAACTGTGGGAGTTCTGTCGAACGAATTCCAGCCGTTTGTCGGCCGCGAACGAACGCATGAACTCCGCTCTCCCAGTCGAGTACCCACCGCCCATTCCGTCGCCAGGAACCCCGCCCGGGACATCGACACTCACGATCAGATCTGTCGTTTGAAGGTATCGACACAAGACGTAGAACGTTCCGCCCGTTGCAGTACCGATCTCTACGATGCTTTCGGGGGCGTGTTCGTCGAGAAGGACGGCGAGTTCCCGTAGTTCCTCCCGGACCTGCATCGGTTGAATCGTGAAGTACCGACCGTAGCCTCGAAAGGTATACCCCGTGTCGAGTACGTCTTCCAACGACGATTCCGTTTCCTGCCGGTCGTTCAGTTTCGAGAGGGACACCTTCCGGCAAAGGGAATCAACGACCTCGCTTCGCGATGCCGCAGTTAACGCTCGATGGATCTTGTACGGATCGCGGTTCGGGGTATGGTCGTGGCCCTCGTGGAGGAAGTAATTATCCACGGCGAAGGTCGCAGAATCACCCATCTTTGGAGACCCCTCGAACGTTCCCTCTCCGTATCATAACCGGGCACCCAACGTCGGGTAACTCCGACGGAACCGGCCGTTGATACATTACGCGATACGCGTATCGCGGCTGGGCGGTTGTCACATCGTCGCTACCGTGTATGAGATGGTGGTGAAACAGTAGAACGTCTCCAGCGTTCATTTCGATGTAGCTCATCGCCTCAGGGTCGTAGCGTTCGACGCCCCGGTCGGTACTCGTTTCTCTCCAAGTTGCGACTTCTTCCGGCGTATGTGACCCCTCGATCGCTTTCAGACAGCCGTTTTCCTCTGTGACATCGCACAACGGGATCCAGGCGATATATCTCGGCGAACCGGTGTACTGGGGATCCACCTCTCGGTGAACGCTGACTTCGTTGTCCGTTCCTGATGGTTTGTATATGATGTAGTTACTGTTCGTACAGATGTTCTCACCGAGTAGTCGTTCGACGATTTCGATAATTCGTTCGTCCTCGGCCAGTTCTCTGAACCCGGGATACTTCTTGTAGACATCTGGAACGATGCCTGCATCTCGTTGCGGGAGTAAGTACTCGTCTCGTAAACTGAACGGGTCGACGAGTCCGTCTTCTTGCTGGCTAATGATCTCGTTTATCAGTCCGCGTTTGGCCTCCACTACGTCCGTATCAAAAACATCGGTCAGAATGCAGTACCCGTCTTCGCTTAACTTCTTGACTGTCCGCTGAGTGTTATCGTCTTGATCCATAAAAAATGTATTAAACAAGGATTTATATAAATATTATCTATGGGGTGCTGAATACTCCCGATCCGAATTCAACTGGATTCCGACCGGCGCTTGAGTACTCGTTCGGTGAAATCCTCCGGAAGAGCGCCCACGTTGCCCGCCTGAATCTCCCACAGGTTCGCGTAGAGGCCGTCGCGAGCAAGCAGTTCCTCGTGAGTCCCTCGCTCTACGATCTGCCCGTCTTCCAAGACCAGGATCCGATCCGCGTCCCGGATAGTCGAAAGCCGATGAGCGATCGCGAACGTCGTGCGGTCCTCGGCCAAGCGGTTGATACTCCGCTGGATCAGGAGTTCCGTTTCCGTGTCGACGTCCGACGTCGCTTCATCGAGGAGGAGTATCTCCGGATCTTTAAACAACGTACGAGCGATCGCGACCCTCTGACGCTGCCCACCTGATAGCTTCACCCCCTGTTCACCGATCTGGGTTTCGTATCCGTCGGGCAGTTTTCGAACGAACGAATGGGCTTCCGCGGCCTTTGCGGCTTCGATAACCTCCGATTCGGACGCGTCGGGTGTCCCATACGCTATGTTCTGTTTGATAGTACCGGAAAACAGGAACGTCTCTTGGCCGACGTACCCGATGGTACTTCGAAGACTCTCGATCGTTACCGAAGATATGTCGGTCCCGTCAACGCTGACTGTTCCGCCGTCCGGATCGTACAGTCGAGGGAGCAGTTTTAGCAGCGTCGTCTTTCCCGACCCGGTTGGTCCGACGAGACCGATGTACTGACCCCCCTCGGCAGTGAAATCCACGCTCTCAAGCACTGCAGTGTCTTCGTACCCGAAGGTGACATCGTCGTACGAGACACGACCGTCAGTCACCGTCAACTCTTCAGCGTCGTCTCTTTCCGAGACCTGATTCGGCGTCGTGAGAAGCCCGAAGATCCGCTCGCTGGACGCTCGGGCCTGCTGATACAGGTTGATGATCTGGCCGACCGTCGAGAGTGGCCAGATGAGCTGTCTCGTGTAAAAGAAAAAGAGAACTAGCTCTCCCGCGGTTACGGTCCCCGCAAGTGGCCCCGGAGGACCGGTGAGCATCCACACACCCCCTACGAGGAAGGTGAGTGTGAAGCCGATCCCGGCAGGGAGCCTGATGCCCGGATGCATCGTCACTTCTGTCCGGATCACGTCCCACCTTGCGTCGTAGTAATCCTGTGACGCCTCGGCAAACCGGGTGGATTCGTACTCTTCAGCGGTGTGGGTTTTAATGACTTCAATGCCGTTGAGAGTGTCTTCGAGTCGAGCGTTGAGTTGGCCGACGCTGGCACGAACCCGCTCGTACCGCGACCCGATCGCCTCGCTAAATTTGTACGAAAATCCTGCGATGAGCGGGACGACAAGGAGCGTGATGAGTGCCAGTTGCCAGTTCGTGTAGAGGAGAACGGAGACGACGCCGACGATAAGCGCCGCTGTTCGGATCGTGTCACTCAGCGCGTCAGTGAGGAAGCTCTCGACGTTGTTGATATCGTTGTTGAGAACTGACATCAGTTCGCCGGTGTTCTCGTCGGTGAAAAATCCCATATCTGCCCGCTGTACTCTCTCATACAGGTCCGTTCGAAGGTCGTGTTGAACGTTCTGCGCAAACGATTTTAACTCCCAACCGCAGAGTACGTGCAACAGAGACTCCGTAAGGAAGGCGACCGCAACGACGAGTACGGCGAAAACCAACTGCTGCAGCGGTTGGTCGGGCACCCATCCGGTCGAGACGAGCGGAATCGCCTGCGGGCGTTGCTCGAGCAGGATAGTGTCGATCGCCGTCGCGAGTATAAACGGTGGAACGATCCCCATGGCACGAGCAGCTACGCCCGAGAAGAGTCCGACGATGAACTGTTTTTTGTAGCCCCATCCGTATTCGAGAAGAAGCTGACGTATGGGATGTCCGGCCTCCTCTCTTCCCCTACCACCCTGCCTCTCGTCCGACCCTACTATCCCCGGCGCCATTTTTGTGGGTGTTGTCGCCGTGAAGTTAAGAAACGTACCGATCGCGAACGACCCGAAGTACCGGTGACGCGATGAAGGAACGCTCCCAAACCATCAATTAATTCACGTACTGCTCGCTCATTGGGTTCGAACGAGTTGATCGAACAGAACTCGGTGGGCGTCCGCTTCGACCGCTCGTTCCCGGCATCCGCCGGCGGAACTCCCCGATAGGTTTTCTACCCTCCGTTGGTGGCCCACTGACCGTTTCAACGCGAACTCACTCCCCGAAAGGTTCTGGGTCCACTTCGCCCGCCGGGGCCATCGTCGTTGAGTTCCCGTGCCCTTGTCTGCTGTCGAGTTCCGTTCACTGATGCTCGTACATCCACTGAGTAATTCTTCGATCTTAAGACGACAACGCGTACACCCGTCTGAATCTACTCTCCCGACAGTCCGATACTACTGAACACGCGGTCGCGCTACGAACTCTCGGATATATAACGACAAATTATTATACGAAATAATGAAATGACGTTTGTTTATCAAATTAGAGGATATAAACTCTCAGTTACAGAAGCTTGGCTGTCGCCGTGTCCTCCCCGTCTCACTAGCGGTAGGGGGACGAAGTGATGAAACCTCGGGGTGTCGATGCGGTTTCTAATATACCGGATCCGCAAGTGATTCCGGGACGGTTTCAGTGGCCGAAACCCGTTCCGTGGATCACGGACGGATCCATTCCAAATGCGTAAAACGGTAAATATCAAAAACCAATCTATAACAGAAATACTATAGTTCCTGCGTATTATTCTTTGCCATTTGGACCCATGGACTGACCGTCGGAGATGACGCTTTGTCCCCCTGTCATCGTTTCAGTCCGATCCACGCTCACGGAACGCTTATGACCGGAGAACGATCAGTCGTTCAGTGAGCCGACCGATGGCGCCAACAGACGTCGATCCGTTCACGAGCACGGAGGTGTACTACGCCAGATACCGGCCCGGATACGGCGGCGGGGCTATCGAATATCTGCAAGAGAAATTCGACTTAGACGAGTCGTCTCGCGTGCTCGACCTCGGCTGCGGTGCTGGTCAAATCACCGTTCCGATCGCGGCGTTCGTCGGCAAAGTAGTGGGAATGGATCCGAACCAAGCGATGATCCGAGAGGCTCAAACGAGAGCCGCCGAGGCAGGTCGAGACAACATCGAGTGGGTCGTCGGCTCGGACTCGGATCTGGACGAGGACCTGGTTCCGGTCCGGCTGACGACGATGGGTCGGTCGTTCCACTGGATGGACCAGGAGCGGACGCTAGAACGGCTTCGTTCGATGACCGAACCCGGCGGCGGCGTCGCGATACTCAACGACGCCGAGTGGTTCACTCGAGGGGAGAAACGGTGGCAGGACGAGGTGTACGAGATCGCTGACGAGTATATCGACGACCTACCTCCCAGAACCGGGCCGGTCGATTACGACGACCCGTGGGACGAAAAGCTCGACGCGTTCGGCTTCCACGACGTCGAGGTTGCGACGTTCGAAACCGAACGCGAGTGGGATGTCGATAGCGTCGTCGGCTACGTCTTCTCGCTGTCGTACTGTTCGCCCGAAACCTTCGGCGACGAGCAGGAAGCGTTCGAACGCGACCTCCGCGCTCGCCTGACCGACTCGGAGCGGGAACCGTTCGTACAACGCGCGGAAACAGAGGTGATTGCGGGCAGAAAGCAATTCGGAGGTATAGAGCGTGAGAACAGTGGGTAAGCTCTGACGGATCAAACAACGAGAATAGACCGATATGAGCGGATCAAGACGGCATAGTGTGGCGTCCAGTCTCTCCGGTCGTTCTCGTCCTCGCTCTCACCCGGATCGTTGACCGCCTCGTCCGCGAGGCCTGAATTCGAGTTCTCCGAGGCGGTGGATCGGCCGCTCGGGAGCGGGGAGACACGACGCCTCGCTCGGGGCACAGATGGGAAACCGTTTTTCGCGCTCCCGCCAACGCAGAGGTATGAACGTCAGGTCACTACCCGACCTCGCTCCGGACGACCGCGCCGCGTTGTTCGACCGCGATGCCGGCGTCGAAACCGTCCGCGGCGATGTCAGAGATATCGTCGACCGCGTCCGCACCGAGGGAGATGTCGCCGTTCGGAAGTTCTGCCGGGAGTTCGACGACGTCGAGGTCGCAAACCTCGTCGTCACGGACGAGGCGGAACGCGCCTACGAGGAGATAGACGACGACATGCGAGACACCATCGAGCGCGCGGCGGATAACGTCCGCGAGTTCCACGAGGCGCAGATGCCCGAGGACTGGCGCGAGGAGTTCGACGGTCGGGAACTCGGCCGTCGGTTCCGCCCGTTGGAACACGTCGGCGTGTATGCGCCAGGCGGCACCGCGGCGTACCCCTCCAGCGCCATCATGGGAATCGTCCCCGCGAAGGTGGCCGGTGTCGAGAACGTCGCCGTCGCCACGCCGCCCGCCGAGGAGATGAATCCCGTGACGCTGGCCGCGATCCACGCCGCCGGCGCTGACACCGTCTACAGCGTCGGCGGGGCCCAGGCCATCTCGGCGCTCGCCTACGGCACCGAATCGGTCCACAGCGTCCAGAAGATAGTCGGCCCGGGCAACCGCTGGGTCACGGCCGCCAAGGCCGAGGTACAGGGCGACGTCGACATCGACTTCCTCGCCGGGCCGAGCGAGATCCTCGTCGTCGCTGACGACACCGCGACCCCGGAGTACGTCGCCGCCGACCTTGTCGCACAGGCCGAACACGACGAGAACGCCTCCGTCGTCGCGGTGACTGACGACGAGTCGACCGCCGAGGCAGTCGCCGACGCGGTCGAAGCGCAGGCGGCCGGCCGGGAGCGCGAAGAGACGATCCGCGCGGCGCTGGAAAACGACGCCAGCGGAATATTCCACGCCCGCTCGATGAGCGAAGTGATCCTCTTCGCCGAGGCGTACGCCGCGGAACACCTTTCGATCCAGGCCGACGACGACGAGACGATCCTGGAGCGCATCGACAGCGCGGGCAGCGTGTTTCTCGGCCCACACACGCCCGTCGCGGCCGGCGACTACGCCAGCGGTACGAACCACGTTCTCCCGACGAACGGCGGCGCGAAGCGAAACGGCGGCCTCTCAGTGGACACGTTCCTGCGCTCGACGTCGGTCCAACGCCTCTCCGAGGATTCGCTCGGCGACCTGCGCGACACCATCACGACGCTTGCGGAGGCCGAGGGGCTCGAAGCGCACGCCGAGAGTGTCCGGAGGCGGTTCGACGAGCGATAGCGCGACGAACCTCGTCGTTTCGCTGCGCTCCACGACGGCGATCTGACGACGTGTGGCGAGTCGAACTATGCCGACCCGCTGGACGGAACGATAGGCGACGCCCGGAACCCGGCCTGCCGCAGTGATTTCATACTGACGGAAGTCAGTGAAGAACTTCGCGGGGACGTTCCCGCGAAATATCTGAAACAGTTACGTCCGACAGTATCAGCGTCAGGGTTAACACGTTCGGCTACGTCGTGTGAAATATGAGTACGGACGCCGCCGGGAACGGGGAAACCCGACCCGAAATCACCGTCACGGAACAGGCCGCGGAACGGGCTCTGGACCTGCTAGAGGGCGAGGACCTGGACGTCACCGAGGCGGGTCTCCGCCTGTTCGTCCAGCAAGGTGGCTGTGCCGGTCTCTCCTACGGGATGCGCTTCGACGACGAGGCAGACGAGGAAGACACCATCTACGAACACCACGACCTTCAGGTGTTCGTCGACCCGGCCAGTCTCAACTACATCGAGGGGAGCGTTCTCGATTACGAGACGGGTCTTCAGGGCGAGGGGTTCAACGTCGAAAACCCGAACGTCGTCAGCGAGTGCGGCTGCGGCGAGTCGTTCCGAACTTAGTCGGCCCCGCCGACTTCGTCCACTGACTCAGCTTTCACCTGCGGATTCAGCGATCCTGTGTGTGAGTAGACACCGACCAGTAGCACTAGCCCCGCTACCGCCGGGATGATCGCACAGGCGGCGTACACCGGGGCAAAACCGACGGCTTTGACGGCGGGCAGAGAGACCATCGGGCCGAGGCCGCCGCCGACATCGCCAAGTACGTTGTTCGTTCCCGTCGCTCGGCCCATCCGGTCGGGTGGCGTCAGGTCGGCGAGGAGCGCCAGCAGCGGCCCGCCGACGCCGCCCTGTCCCGCGCCGATGAGGCAGCAGGCGACCGTCAGCGTCGACGCAGACTGCGCGTCCGCGAGCAGGGCGAACCCGCCACAGGCCGTGACGAGAAACGCGATCAGGATCGGGACGCGAGCGCCGAGTACGTCACTGAGTTTCCCGCCGACGAGCATGAACACTGACCCAGCGAGGACAGTTATCCCCATCAGAAACCCGGATGTCCCCTGCGACGAATAGCCCAGAATACTCACGCTCCGGGCGTCCAGAAAGAGGACGAGCGTCGCGAACAGGACGCCGACGTAGGAGAAGTACAGACCGAAGTTGACCAGTCCGGCCGTCAGTGCGGGAACGCTCCGATCGACGTTCCAGGGGTTTACGCCCGCCTGGTTCTCCTCGACGTGCGTCTCGGGGACCGTGAAATACGCGAGGACGCTGGCGACCAGTGCGACCGCTGCCGCGATAGCGAACGCCGCGGCGATGCTGTACTCGTCGCTGACGATGCCGCCGAGGACGAGGCCGGCGGGAAAGCCGAACGTGATCCCCGCGCGGACGAGGCCCATGCTAGTCCCGCGGGACTCTGCCTGGCTCACGTCTGCTGTGATGGTGTACGCCGTCGCGAACACGAGTGCGCTTCCGACGCCCCACGCGACCCGCGCGATGAGAAACCAGGCCGCGGGGGCGGCCGACGCGATGGCGACGTTGTACCCTAACGTGGCGACCCCCTCGACGAACAGCCCGGCGATAAACGGCGTCCGGGTTCCGATGCGGTCGACGAGCGCGCCGGACGGTGCGTTCGCGAACAGACGGGTGAACCGGTTCGCGCTCAGGATCAGGCCGACGAGAAACGGCGAGATACCGAGAACCGCTTCCAGATTCGGGAGGATCGGAAACACGACGCCCCCGCCGAACCCGACGAAAAACGTGCAGGCTATCACGGTGAAGACGACCGGACGTGACCCCTCGCTCATCAGGCCCACCGCCGCAGTGTACGCTGTTCACCCGCGTCAGGCAGGTATCGAGCAGTCGCTCCGCTGTCTTCGCCGTTACCGTCGAACGACATGGGTGGATATAGCTGGCTGTTGCGGAAGAATTACGTGGTCGAAGCCTACGCTTCGAGTTCGAACGCGACCGTCACCTCGGCCTGATACTCGCGGTCCTCCGCGGTGGCGAGTTCGACGCCGAGCTGGTCTACTTCGATCCACTGGATGTTTTCGAGCGTCGTCTCAGCGCGGTCGATGGCGTCGTCCGCCGCGGCGTCGAAACTCTCCGGGCTCGTACCGATGAGCGTGATCTTCTTGAAGACCATAATGCGTCCACCAGTAGATCCGGCGGAATGATAAAGGTATGACCGATTACGCTCGGTCGAACAGGTTCCACTCCTCGTCGAACGGCCCCCAGCCGGCGAGCATGTCCCGCGAGACGACGTACTCGGCCACGGAGATGCTTATTACGGCGAGGATGGTGCCGGCGACGACGTCCGTTCCCCAGTGGATGCCGAGATACATCGTCGCTATCGAGACGCTGACGGCGAGAACGAACGAGATGGGAACCCACGCCCTGTACTGGTCGCGGGTGCGCCACGCCAACAGGAACACCGTCGTCGCTAGCGAGGCGTGAAGCGAGGGGAAGACGTTGGTGTTGTGGTTCACCTCGCCGGTGAGCAGTTGTGACTGCGGATACGTGACGTAGAGGAGCGAGTCGACGATGTCCGGAATCAGGTTCCGAGGACCGAATGCGATAAAGAGGACGTAGCAGATCAGACCGACGCCGTAGTTGAACGCGTAGGCCACGATGAGTTCTTTCATCGAGGTCATGTCGCTTCGCACGAAGTAAGCGATAAACGGGAACACTAACAGGAAGACGTAGCCGTAGAGGTAGATGAACACGAAGTAATCAGTTAGCATCGGCGATCGTATCGACTGGACGTCAGCGACCAGCGTGCCTTCGAGGCTGTAGATAGACGCCGTGATGTTCAGGTCGAGCAACCAGGAGAGCCCCGACGTATAATCCATAGTTAATTTCCGGATAGCGAGGATGAGAACCAGTATCGTCAGATATGGCCCGATGTCGGCGAGACGCCAGCGGTAATCCCGGAGGGCACGGTAAATGCGCCGCGGACCGACGAGGGCGACTGAGGCGACACTAAGCAGGAGAGCGACCATGACGGTCAGTCGCAAAACTACATCGGCTAGTGCCATACCTGTACGTTCGTCTTCAACGATTTAACAACGGCGGTTCCGCGCTTAACGAAGGCCCGTGACATATTAGGACTGTCCCTGACTGAGGAGTTCGCCGTCGTCGCTGTACCGATATCCTTTGTCGAGAAACAGTTGCTTTGCGGCCTCTACGTCCATGTCTCCGTTCTCACTTGGGAAAGCGCCGACCGCGCTCTCGCCGTTCCATTCGAGATCCGAAGGGACGTATTCGGTGCCGTGGAGCGGCGTATTAGCCGGGGTGGCGTACCCGTCGAAGACGTCTTCGGCGATCTGCTCGCGGTCGAACAGTCGGGCGAGACACCGTCTAAAATGCGGATTGGTGAGGGGGGACCTGCGGGCGTTAAACCCTGCAATGTAAAACTCGCTCGAACTGTCGGTGAGTAAGCGGACCGAGTCAGACTTGTTGGCACGTGGCGCGTCTTCGGGATCGAGCGTCGATCCGACGATGTCCATCTCGTCGTTTTCGATGAGTTCGATCGCCGCCGCACCTGACGGCGTGACAATGTATTCGAGCGTGTCGTAGGCCGGTCCGCCGGCAAACTGCTCGACCGGTGGTTCGAGGTCCTGTTCTCGCTCCTGACTGAGGAAGTGGTCGTCGAACGACTGGAGGGTGAGTTGTTCACCCGCCGTGGCGCTGTCGAACGCAAACATACCGCTGCCGACGGGTTGGCGGTTCTCGTCGACCATCGCCTGCGTCAGGTACTCCTGAATCAGTTCTGTTTCTTCCGACCACACGTGGCGGGGCAACACCGGGACGGTAAACGCGGTAGCGGCTACCTCGCGGCTGCTCGGTTCGAACTCGATCCGACAGCGGGTGTCGGAGAGAGCCTCGGCGTTGGCGACGAGACTCGACTGGGACCGGAACTTCGGCGCTGGGACCGTGCCGTTCGAACCGCCCATCGAAGTGTCCGAGAGGAACTCGAAGGTAAACGCGACATCGTCGGCAGTGAGCGCTTCGCCGTCGTGCCACGTGAGGTCCTCGCGGAGTCTGACGATGGCGGTGGGCGTGTCGCGGTTGTCCAGCCACATCCAGGAGTGAGCGAGCCACGGTTCGACATCGCCGTCGATCCTACGACCGATCTGGTCGTAGATCAGCCCCAGAACGTTGTTCCGGTCGTGATACTCCACGGCGATCGGATTCCGGTTCTTGGTCACCTCGGAGTTCAGAAGGGCGACGCGAAGCGTGTCGAGGTCGTTAGACGCGGTCTCTTTGGGACGTATCCGGAGATAGTCGAGCATCGTCTTTAGACTCGTGACGTTCCAAGTCGTCGCGAGTTCGATATCGACTGCCGTCAGATGCTCCGGACACGTGAGTACGGAAAACGGCTGGACCGAGACGGTAGTTCGGAGGGCGTTTTTGATGGATGCGTCCCGTGTCCGCCCCGACGAGGTGCGTTGTCGCTGTAACTGCTTGTCAAGGGTTACGTTCGTGAGACCGAAGGGATTCTGCCACCCCTGTTCTTCCACGAAGAGGGAGTGCAACGTCGAGTAGAGTTCGTCCGGGTTCTCTATCCCCGGGTGCCGAGTGACAAAGATATCGAACTCGCGATTGAGGAGTACGTCCCGGAGCAGTTCCACTTCGGACTTCGGTTCGATGGTCGCATTGATCCCGACCTCCTGCAGGCGCTCGGCGAACTGTCGGGCGATTATGATCGAGGGAGTGTCGGCGTCGGTGGGGAGAGTCTTGACGTTCAGCGAAATCTGCTGTGGAGCATCGCGAGCCGAGCTAGCCCAGAGGTCCGTGATGCAACCGGCGGAACCAGCGGCCGCCGCGGTACCGAGACCAGCCAGCAACTCGCGCCGTCCAATGCTCGACCCGCATCCGTTCATGACCGAAACAAAAAGCCGGGCGCTATTTGATTGTTTCCTTGATGGCCGAAATGAATTCGACGCTCACTCGGCCCCCGAACGGGCGTCGAGACGGTCCTCGATAGCGCCGACGATGTCGGTGAGGTAGGCAGTTCCCCAGATAGCGACGATGACGCCGCCGATCAGATTGAATAGGAGGTCCTTCATCGTGTCTTCGAGACTGTACTGAGTGAGTACGCGCGGGCCGCCGGTGATATCTGCGACTTCCGCGATGACGAACTCGACGACCTCCCAGAACACGCCGAACGCCATCACGAACATCAGGATGAACACGAAGATGAACCGGTCGGGGAGATAGATGTCGTCGCTGTGTTCCTCGACCGCACGAACGGTTGCGTAACCGACTCCCGCAACCAGCGATGAGGAGAGTGCGTGGGTCATGTGGTCCCACCACCCTAGCGATCGGTAGAACGTTGCGCCCGTACCGGGAATGCCGACCGTCCCGAGCGCATGCAGGAACGCGGCGCTCGTGATCCAGAGCGTCAGCGCGGGGTCCATCGGAACGTCGTAGTCCCGTTCGAGCAGGGGCGGTAACTGGATGACGACCAGACCCACCGCGCAGTTGACCATGACGCCGACGCTGCCGCGCTCCATCCCGAGGAAAAAGAGGACGACCAGACCGATCTCCATGACGTACGTGATCTGTGCCTGCCGGTTCTCCGAGATCCCGACTCTGTCGCGTAGTTTCATTGTACCCCCTCCGCGACCTCTTCAGGAAGCCGTTCGTGCGTGTCAACTCTCCGGCGGAAGTACAGTTCGAACACGACGCCGGCGACGATACCTACCACGAACGAGTAGACGAACTCGATCATCAGCGCGTATTCGGGGTCTTCGTAGCCGACGAGAAATCCGGTTCCGAGTTGGATATCCGCGGCCCACCGGACGACCGCCCACGTCCCGGCCGCGGCCATCGTCGTCACGACGACGAAGAGGATTGCGAACCCGTACGTCATCTCGACCGACGTGAACACTTGCAACTGGACCGCGATGATGAGTGCAACAGCGGCGACTGATAGGTACGTCGCGAGGTTCCCGGTCACCGGCACTGTCGCGACCGTGCGGCCGAGAACCGGGAGCGCGGCGACGGCGACGACCTCCCAGGGAAGCATCACTTCAGCCGACCTGTACGCGACGATGGGGAGCAACGAGAGCACGCAGACGGTCGCCGCGAACCCCGCCCAGAGGAACTCGCCGTCGACTAGTTCGACGACCGCTATCACTCCCAGAAACCCGACGAGGAGCCACGCGATACCGGCGTTGATTCGCCGGTCGCGAAACAGCATGTCGATGTCCGCGTCTGCCATAGCATTGCGTGGACCCGTCACGGGTAAAAGGTTGGTGTTGCGGTATTGTAATTATCCAGTCATGGCGGGAACCAAGACCATCGCTGAAACCGGTACGGAATATCTGTTTGAAAAACCGAGGCGTATCGGTCGTTCGGAAACGGCACGCGCACAGACGGCGCTCAGACGAAAAGTACGTACGCAGCGGTGTACGCGAGCAGTGCCGCAGTGAGGCCGGCGAGACCGGTCAACAGTGCCCTCAGTACCCCCTCCGGCGTCGTCATCCGGTCCGGGAGGCTCAGATCGCCGGGGAATCGCGTTCGAAGCCGCGCCCGACTGAACGGGACCGCAGCGAGGATACCGACGGCGACGATACTGAATACGAACTGGTACGACACCGAGAGCGTCGGCGGATCTATCGCCAGCACGGCGACGCCGTAAACGACGCCCAGCGCGGCCCGTCGATTTACGTTCTCGGAGATAGAGATATTAGAAATATAACAGTACACCAGCGCGGCCAGCCACAGCGTCGCGATCTCCAGGCCGAACGCGCCAAGCAGGTGCAACGTCGGATCCGGTGAGAGTGCGACGCGCTCGACCGCGGCGCTGTCGGTAAGAGGGTAGAACAGGTGCGGCGGCTCCCCGGTGAACATGTCTCCCCAGGGGTGCGACCAGATCCCGACTACTGCGGCCCCGAAGACCGTCACCGGCCCAGCTTTCCCCTGTGAATCCGCCAGCGACGAGACGACGAATCCGCTGACGAGAAACGCGACCATCACGAGCGCCGCGAGCGGACCCGTGATCAGGTGTGCGGCGGTGACGAGCGCAACGGCCAGCGCGGCGGCACTGGCGCGCACGACACGTGACTCCGCCGTCCAGAGCCCGAACGCGACCGCCGCTGGCACCGCGACGACCAGCGAGTGAGTCACTGAGCGATGGACGACCGTGCTCGTCTCCCAGAAGGCCTCTGTGACCGAGAAGACGCTATCGTAGTTCGCGTCGAGGAGGCCGGCCAGGGCGTACACCATGTCCGCGTCAGGGACGACGGCGAATCCGGCGGCGATGAGGCCGACTGAGAGCGCTCGCTCGCGGGAGCGCCCGGCCAGGGAGAGTGTCCCGGCAACCAAGGCGAACGCGAGCAGCGCGTGGCCGACCATCATGATACCGAAACTACGCAGCGACTCCGCATAAGTTCCTCGGCGTCGTGGTAGATCGTGGCACGTCAGGCGGTCTATGTCTCGGATTCGTGTTTCGTCCACTCGGACTCTATCTCGCCGTTCGCGCGGACGAGCGTATCGCCGTCGACCGTCAGGCGGGTCTTGCGCAGTTCGATAGCTTTCACCTCACCGGTCGTGTCGCCCGAGGTAACCGTATCACCGGGCATGAAGTCGGGGTCTCGCAGGAGGTATATCCCGGCGACGGCGTCCTCGATCATCCCCGAGAGCGCGTAGGAGACGCCCAGCGCGACGAACCCGCTCGCCGTCCCGAGCGCGGCCGCGATGCGGCCCAGTCCGACGACGGAGAGAAACGCGAGCGCGACGGCGAACCACAGGAGGATGGCGACGATCCGGGAGAGAAACTGACGATACACCGGTTCTTCGCGCGCGAACACACGCTTCAGGCCCCACCGAACAACCAGCATGACGAACTTGATGCCGACGAGCGCGACGAGGAGAAATATCACACCGGCGATGAGTTTCGGCAGGGCGGCGACGAGATCGCCCACGAAACGTTCGAGCACCTGTTCGACGATACTGGCGGTGCCCTCGCCGGTCTGTGCGAGTGCCATGACGGTCCTATCAGCGTCCGGTAAGTTAAGTGTCGGCCGGAATCCGAGAGACGAGGCTTTTTGATGGATTCCGGCGCAAGTGAGACCATGGTTCGCAACGCTCAGGACGCACCCGAAGTCGGCGAGTTGACGCCTCCGGATAGGACACTCATGGGGCCGGGCCCAAGCGACGTTCATCCGCGGGTTCTCCGAGCAATGAGTACGCCGCTGGTCGGGCATCTCGACCCATCGTTTATCGAACTGATGAACGAGGTCCAGGAGCTGTTGCGGTACACGTTTCGAACCGACAATCAGTGGACGATCCCGGTCTCTGGAACGGGATCGGCCGCGATGGAGGCGGCCATCGGCAACGTCGTCGAACCCGGCGATACGATGCTCGTGCCAACGAACGGCTACTTCGGCGGCCGCATGGAGAGCATGGCGGAACGCGCCGGTGGCGAGGTGGTTCGCGTCGACGCGCCGTGGGGCGAACCGCTTGACCCGGCAGACGTCGAAGCGGCGTTCGATGAGCACCAACCGGACGTGTTCGGGTTCGTCCATGCCGAGACGAGTACCGGGGTCAAACAGCCCGATGTCCCCGAACTAACCGGCATCGCACACGAACACGACGCCTACGTGATCGCCGACTGCGTCACGTCACTCGGCGGCGTCGAGTTGCGGGTCGACGAGTGGGGCGTCGACGTGGCGTACGCCGGCCCGCAGAAGTGTCTCTCCTGTCCGCCCGGCGCGAGTCCACTCACGCTGAACGACAGGGCGATGGACAAGGTACTCGGGCGAGAGAACCCGGTGCGCTCCTGGTATCTGGACCTCTCACTGCTCGAAGGCTACTGGGGGGAGGAGCGAGCGTACCACCACACCGCGCCGATAACGAACGTGTACGCCCTCCGCGAAGCGCTCCGTCTCGTCGCCGAGGAGGGGATCGAGAGCCGCTGGGAGCGTCATCTCGACGTCGCCCGAGCGCTCAAAGCCGGCGTCGAGGCGATGGGTCTCGAAATGAACGCGCCGGACGAGTACTGGCTCCCCAGCCTCAACGCCGTTCGCGTGCCTGACGGGGTTTCCGACGGGGAGGTGATCCAGGCGCTGCTCGACCAGTACGACCTGGAGATAGCCGGCGGCCTCGGCGACCTGTCGGGCGACATCTTCCGCATCGGTTGTATGGGCTACTCGGCGCGGCCGAAGAACGTGTCCTACCTGCTCTCGGCGCTCGGAGACGTGTTGGACGAGAAGGGAGCGGCCGTCGACGTGGAGGTCGGTCTCTCGGCGACGAGCGACCGCCTCGGCTAAAGCGCGGTGCTACGACAGGGCGGCGCGCGAACGACTTCGTAGTCGTTGTCGTCCTCGACGGAGATGATCGCCCACTCGTACTCCGGGTCTGCGCGTGTGAGGCTCCGTCGGAGTCCCGGTGCCTGGTCCTCGGAGGTAACGAAACAGCGCAAGTGGCCGGTGTCCGGCGTTTCGTTGGGCTCTTCGGTCACTGTTACGTGAACGGACTTCCACTCTCGCTCGGCGCGGAACTCCGCCCCGTCGCCGGAGACGGTGTACCCAAGGTCGCTGAAGATCGATCTGGCCTGTTCGTCGAGGTTCGTGTTAACAGGTCCCATTCACGTCGGAGTACCACGGGACGGGTAATAAGCTTTCTCACAGGACAGAAATCGTTCAGTTACTCGTGCGCGGCGTCCCACTCGGTCGGTTTCCGGAAGTTACCGCAGACGTTGCACTCGATGCGTCCCATCGCGTCCATCGCGTTGTCGAACGTCTCGCAGTTAGCGCAGAACCACCCGTACTTTTGCTCTCTCTCGGGCGTTCGATAGGCGACAAAGAAGGGTCCGTCCGACCCGCGTTCGCCGTCGCTTCGGTCGACGTACACCGTCCCGCCTGCCGGCGTCGTACGCGTCTCCATAGCCGACGACTAGGAGATACAGCGGTTTAAGCCCTATCTGTGCGTCGCGGTGGCTGGTCAACCGACTCGCGACAGTAACCCTTGATCGCCGCCGCCGACGTACCTACCCGGTCGTAACCTGGTCTGAAACTGTGATGTCGCTCTGCCCGACGTTTGTGAAGACTTACTGGGATCCGGGGGGTGAGTCTATCTGATGGACTGCATTGTCGTCCCTGTTCGCTATCCGCTCTCTATGCATTCCCGGGAGACGCTCGCCGAGGCTATCAGCATCGCGGACGAAAACGACGCCGAACTCACCGTCCTTCACGTTAACCTCTATCAGAACGGGAAAGACATTACGCGAGCGAGCCTGAGACGGGCCGTCGAACGGGAGTTCGGTGCGCTTTCGAACACTCGTTTCATCGTTCGATCGGGCTTTCTGATCGAGGAGTCGATACTGAACGAAGCCGTCGCCGAGGAGGCGGACGTAGTGGTTATCGGACACAAGCAGATCGGTCGACTACGGCGGATATTCCGGAGACTGTACAACGAACCGGATATCGAGAAATTCCTCAGGGCGCGGCTCTCGTGCGAGATAGTAACTGTCGGTCGCGACTGAAGCCCTATGTTACCGTTTGTCTCCGATTACGTGGCCTTGTCGAGATGCGACGGCACATCCGATTTCTCCTGTGACTGACACCATCACTCGCGCTCCTCGGAACCCGACCGACTGGTTGACCGCCCCTGATTCGGTTCCGATTCGCCGAGAGTCACGTCCGCGGTTCCGCTCGTGTCGTCGAACACGAGGTGTCTGTGCGGATAAGCGATAGTTACATCGTCCGTTTCCTCCAGCGACGACCAGATCCGCTCGTTCACCTTCGAGCGGACAGTCAACAGTTTGTACGGTTGTTTCGCCCAGTACCGTAACGTGAGAAGCACTCCGTCATCGGCGTATTCGTCGACGTAACAGGTCGGTGCGGCCGGATAGCGACCGCCGCCGATCCGGATGCTCGGCCCGCCGGAAATGATTTCCTCGACGTCGCGGGCCGCCCGCTCGGTGATCGTCCGAGCGAGGTCGATGTCGCTCTCGTACGTCACGAGGATCGACAGCGACAGACGGGTTCGCTCGTCCTCCGCGGAGTGGTTTATCACGTCGCGCTCCCGGATGGTCGAATTCGGGATGACGATGAAGGTGTTGTCGAGAGTGAACATCTTCGTGTAGCGAAGCGTGATCTCCTCGACGTAGCCGCGCTCCCCTCTGTCCGCCAGTTCGATCATATCGCCGATCTCGAACGGCTGGTCCGCGAGAACGAATAGGCCGTTGATGATGCTGCCGGCGATGGGCGCGAGGATGATACCGAGAACAGCCGACAGAACTGTCACGGAGATGAGGACTTCCCCCGGCCTGAACCATCCGATCCGCACCGCGGCGGCGCTGACCGCGAGTAACAAAACGGCGGTTCGGATACTTCGCAGGATGGTCCGCGTGATGCTCGGCCGCCGGAACCGACGTGCGACCGGCCGACCGAGCAGTCGGACCGCGAGGATCGAGAGGTACCACCCGACGACGACGATGAGGACCGCCATCCCTGCATCGACGACATAGCCGGGAACGTTCTCCTCTACCCAGCGGAGCGCGGTCGTCTGGAGCACGCCGTTCAGTTGCACGTCTCCCCTCTCGGCACCGGGATAAAAGAGGTGTGTGGTTCGTTCGCCGCCTGTTTGACATGCCTAGCCCCCGTATGAGGCGGTATGACCGCACGTGATCGCGGCGAGCCAACGTTCCGCGTCAGTCAGGAGAGTGCGCCGTCCGAAACCGTCATCGCGGGATTTTCCGGGTTCGGTCTCGCGGGACTGACGGCAGTCGACTACCTCGCCGACCATCTCGAACTCGAACCGCAGGGTCACGTCAGAGCGGAGGGGATCCCCTCTATCACGCCGTTCGAGGAGGGGAGACCCCGCCATCCGACTCAGATCCTCTCTCGTGACGGTCTGGACGCGACGCTCCTGCTGTCGGAACTGTTCGTCCCCGTCTGGGCGGCGGACTCGTTCGGCGAGGCCGTCGTCGATTGGACCGTTGCAAACGACGTTACGGATGTGACGGTTCTCTCGGGAATCCCGTTCGCTCACGGGCCGGACGCTCATCGGACGTTCTACGTGGCGACTGACGATTACCGGGAGGCCCACCTCGACGAGGTCGACGCACCGCCGATGCAGAACGGCTTCCTCGACGGTGCGAACGCCGCGTTGATGGAGCGCGGGATGGAAACGGACCTCCGCGTCGGTGTCCTCGTGACGCCCGTGCACGCGCAAGCGCCGGACGTCGAGGCCGCCCTTCGATTGCTCGACACCGTCAGCGCGATTCACGACGTTCCGATAGATACCGACCCGCTTCGGGAGTTCGCAACACAGGTCCAGCAGTACTACGCCAACCTCTCCGAGCGCATCGACCGGGCTCCCGACGGGGAAAGGCCCGAAGACCGGATGTACATGTGAGCGCTGTCGTTCGCGACAAACTCGTTTTCGTAACCAGGTGCTACTCGGTTTTCGGTAAATCATTTACGCCACGAGTGCAGTGAGTGAGATATGACGACGGACGACCTTCGCTCGACGATGGAACGGGTGGGCGAACGGTTCAATCTGGGCGAATACGAGATAGAGGCGTATCTGGCAGTACTCGAACACGGACAGCTAACCGCCAGCGAGATCGCGGACCGAACGGAGATACCGCAACCGCGCGTGTACGACACGGTCAGAAGCCTCAGCGACCGGGGTCTGGTCGAACTCCGGGAGTCCAGACCGATGAAGATAATCGCCGTCGACCCCGACGACGCGTACTCGGAGATCAAGGGGTCGCTGACCGAGATGATCGACGAACTGGAGTCCCGGTACACGGCACCGGCGCGCGACACCGAGGCGGTGTCTCTGGTCAAATCGCGGTCGACGATCCTCCGATATCTGGAGGAGGTCATCGAGGCGGCGGAGTACGAACTGGCGCTCTCGCTGACGCCGGAACTCCTAGAGCGGTTCGAGGATAAACTCGCGACCGCCCAGCAAAACGGCGTGAGCGTCGAACTCCTGATAACGCCCGCCGCGGAAGCGCCGGACCCTGACGAGTTCGACTACATGCGCGTCTGTACGACCGCCCGAGCCCGTCGAGGTATCACCACGCCGGTCGTCGCCGTAGCCGACGGCGAGTATTCCATCTACGCCACGCAGGACGCCCTCCGGGACGACCAGGACCGCTACGGAGTCATCTTCAACCGGTCGGCGCTCGGGTTCCTCGTCTCGGGGTTCTTCGGGACGGTCCTGTGGACGACCGCGGCGAGGACGCTCGCCGCGGACGGCACGGACCGGCCGTTTCCCCGCCGATACGCGTCGATTCGCCGGTGCGTGAAGAACCTGATCGAGGCCGGCGGCGAGTTCTACGCCACGATCCAGGGGCGAGACGTCACGACCGGGGAGTCGCGACTGATCCGGGGGAAAGTCGTCGACATCGCGTTCGAGGCCAGCGAGGAAGTCGCGGGACTCACCGTTGAATCGCAAGACGGCGAAGAGGTCACTATCGGCGGTCAGGTCGCCGCCTTCGAGGACCTGGAGGCCTACGAGATACGGATCGGCCGCGACGAACCGCCGGAGTTCGAGCCCTGATAGTGACGGTTGTAACTGCGTACCGGTATCGCTGTCCCTGCGTCGGCGACATACGGTCACGACTCACACCCGATCTGACGCGTCAGAGGGTGGCCAGCCGTTCGCCGCAGTCTGCACAGGCAAGCACCGCCTGCGGTCCCTCTCGCGGATTCGTCGGCGCGCCGCAACACTGCTGTGCGGTCGTCTCCTCGACTCGGCCCTCGCAGGACGGGCACGTTTCCAGAAACCGACGGAGCGGTTCGGCCGCCGCTGCCCGGATCCCCGGGTCGGAGACTCGCCCCGCAAGCGCTCTCACGGCACCGACCTCCGCGAGCGCGACGGGATAGGCGAGCCGTCGCTCGTCGGTAACGGACCCCGTGTCCGGTTCGACGACGACGGCAGTGTGTCCGCGTCGCCGCTCGACGCGCGCCCCGGAAGCCCGCGGCGCGGCGTCGGCGACAGCCGCGACGAACCGGCCGTCGGCGAGTTCACGAAGGGCGGCCACCTCCCTACGCCAGCGCTCGCGGAACTCGTCGGTGAGATACAGCGTCTCGCCGTCCGCGACGATTACGTCGGCCGCCACCAGCGCGGCGAGAACGTCCTCGCCGTCGGCTTCACGCCCGAGCGAACCGCTCGGACCGGGTTCTTCGTGGAAATCGACCGGGAACACCGCGCCGAGTGCCGGCGCGAAATGGGGCGTGTACGGCACCAGATAGCCGCGGACGGCGATGGCGACGGCACCGAGGACAAGCACGGCCAGCGCCGCGACCCGGCTGACGAACGCGACGGCGACGCTGACAGCGACGAGAACGAGACTGTTGGCGACGGTACAGGGCCAACACCGACGGTCTCCGGTGTGTTCCGGTCGTCGGACGGAACCGAGCGGCGACGACATGTACACGAACTCCGACATCGAGCGGGTTTAGCGTTCGGGTGGCCCGCCAAACTGGCTTAGCGTTCGGGTGGCCCGCCAAACTGGCTTAGCGTTCGGGCCAGCCAAACTAACTTAGCCTTCGGGCCAGCCAAACTAACTTAGCCTTCGGGAGATCACTCTCAGGGAGTTAGCGGTACAGCAGCCGAACTCCCGTTCACCGCCGCGCCAGTTATTTTACTGCCTGCTGTGGTAGCACTTCACATGACGGACCGTGAGATGGAGTACACGTCGATCGGCGAAACCGGCCTGGAAGTGTCGCGGTTCTGCCTCGGGTGCATGAACTTCGGGTCCGACGAGCCGTGGATGATCGGCGACAGTGAACAGAGCAAGGAGATAATCGACCGGGCGATAGACCTCGGGATCAACTTCCTCGACACCGCCAACGTCTACTCGCAAGGGGAGAGCGAGGAGATAGTCGGTGACGCGATCAGCGGTCGGCGGGACGAACTCGTCCTCGCGACGAAGGTGTACGGTCGGATGCGCGAGGGTCCGAACGGGCAGGGACTGTCGCGAAAACACGTCCTCGAACAGGTGGAAAAGAGCCTCGACCGCCTCGGAACCGAGTACATCGACCTGTACCAGATCCACCGCTGGGACGACAGTACGCCGGTCGAGGAGACGCTGTCGGCGCTCGACCACCTCGTGAACGAGGGGAAAGTCCGATACGTCGGTGCCTCGACGATGCCGAACTGGAAGTTCCAGCGGACGCTGTACACCGCGGATATCGAGAACTACGAGCGGTTCGTCTGCATGCAGCCCGAGTACAACGCCGTGGACCGTCACGAGGAGGCGAATCTCCTGCCCGTCTGCGAACAGGAGGGGGTCGGCGTCATTCCCTGGTCGCCGCTGGCGGGCGGGTTCCTCACCGGGAAGTACGACCGCGATTCGGACCCCGAAGAGGGCCTGCGGGCCGACGCGGACGAGTACACGCAGAACCGCTTTACGGAGGAGAACTGGGAGGTGTTAGACGAGATACGCGATATCGCCGACGAGAAAGACGCGTCGCCCGCACAGGTGAGTCTGGCGTGGCTCCTCCACAAAGACGTTGTCGACGCGCCGATCATCGGCCCGCGTTCGGTCGACCATCTCGAAGAAAACGTCGGCGCGCTACGCGTGTCACTCTCCGAGGCTGAGATAGAGCGCATCGAAGCGCCGAAGCGGCCGTCCTGGCCCGCAAAAGGGAAAGACTGAGGGGGCGGGAAACGAGGTACACAGAGATGCGACGCGACCATCGGACGCTGGAGGAAGCATGGATAGCAGCGATCTGACGGAGACTCTGCAGGACGCCGGCCTGTCGCCGTATCAGGCGGAGGCGTACGTCGCGGTCCTCGAACTCGGCGCGTCCTCGGCAACCGACATCGCCGAGGCGAGTTCGGTGCCTGACCCGCGGATATACGACGTTCTCCGCGATCTGGAGGACAAGGGGTACGTCGAAACGTATCAACAGGATAGTTTGCACGCTCGCGCACACGACCCGGCGGAGGTGCTTCAGGACCTGCAGACGCTCGCCGAGCGGTTCTCCGACGCCGCCGAGGAGATCGAAGAGCGGTGGAACCGTCCCGCGATAGACGACCACAAGGTGAGCATCGTCACGCGGTTCGAAACGGTGATCGAGAGGGCCGAGTCCCGCATCGAATCTGCCGACAACCAGGTGCAACTGTCGGTGCCTGCGAACCGGTACGAGCGTCTGGCTCCCGCGCTCCGGACGGCCCGCGAGGCGGGCGTCGATGTCAAACTCTCCCTGTACGCCCCGGCCGGAGACGCGACTGCGCTTCCAGACGAATCGGAACTCGAAACGACCTGCACCGAGGCCCGCCACCGGGAACTACCGTCACCGTTCGTCGCGCTCGTCGACCGCGCGTGGACGTGTTTCTCGCCGCACGCCAGTTCGGTCAACGAGTACGGCATCCTCGTGGACGACCGGACCCACACGTACGTCTTCCACTGGTTTTTCCTTACCTGTCTCTGGGAACAGTGGGACTCCCTGTACCTCAAAGGGCGGACGGACCCGCCGATAACGTATGTCGAGATCAGACAGTGTGTCCGGGACGTTGGCCCGCTCGTCGACGACGGTGAGACCGTCCGGGCGACCGTCGACGGATACGACACGGAGACCGGCGAACGAGTCGAACTCTCGGGGAACATCGTCGAAACCGACTACGCGAGCGCCTCGGCGTCAGACCGCGACGAGCGCCTGCCCTCACAGCTGGCTGGACAGGTCCAGTTGACGATACACACTGGAACTGAGACTTACACCGTCGGCGGGTGGGGAGCGATGATCGAATCGGTCGAAGCAGAACGTATCACGATCACAGCCATCGAGTAACGAGGTCCTTCTCCCGCCTTCCCCCGCGCCATTCAGCACCGACAGGTACGTTCTCGGACTGGTCGGATCTATTAACAACAGTAGTTGTACCTTACCCCGGTACTTATAAGTGCCGAGACAACTGATAATCTGGTTGGCAATGACTGGCAAAGATCCGCGAAACGGCGGACGGGGGGTGTCCCGTCGGACGTTCGTAAAGGCGGCGGGAGCGTCGGGGGTTGCGACCGGATTAGCGGGCTGTATTTACGGCGACTCCGGCGGTGGCGAAAACACCGTCGTGTGGGGGTACGACCCGAGCGCCGCACAGGAGATCCCGGACCAGATCCGGGATCTCTACCACGAAAACGGGCTCGATGACGAGATCAGCATCGAATTCCAGCAGGGTGCGAACGATACCGGTGAGCGCCGGAGCAATTACGTGGAACTGCTCAACGCCGGAGAAGCGGAACCCGACCTGATGCTGATGGACAACGGCTGGCTGAACGTGTTCATCCAGAACGGTCTGGTCGCGAACATGAGCGACGAACTGGACGATAGCGAACTCCAGACCATCGAGGACGAGTTCTTCGAGGGGTTCACGGCCACCGCCCGCGACCCCGACAGCGGCGACCTCTTCGGCCTCCCGTACTTTCCGGACTTCCCAACGATGCAGTACCGAAAGGACTACGCGCGGGAGGCCGGCTACGACGACTCCGACTTCGAGCAGTGGGCAACCGAACCGATGACCTGGGAGGAGTGGTCGCATCTCACCGCGGAGATAACGGAGGCATCCGATGCCAGTTACGGCCTCGCCACGCAGTGGGAGAACTACGGCGGTACGGCCTGCTGTACGTTCAACGAGGTCATGTCGTCGTGGGGCGGCGCGTACTTCGGCGGGCGGGAGAACCTCTTTGGACCCGTCGGTGACCGGCCGGTGACCGTCAACGAACAGGAGACGATCAACTCGCTCCGCATGATGCGGACGTTCGTAGACGGCGTCGACGAGAGCTTCGGCAACTACGCGGAGGGGATCGCCCCCACCGAGATCACGTCGTGGCAAGAGGAGGACGCTCGCGAGGAGATCCTCAACGGCGAAGCGGTCATGCAGCGAAACTGGCCGTACGCCATCACCCTGAACGCCGACGAACTGGGGACCGACGCGTACGGGGCAATGCCGATCCCCTACTCCGTCCCGGAGGGGGAGGCTGCACAACCCGGTACTGGCGGCACGACGGCGGCGCTCGGCGGATGGCACGTCGTCCTCAACCCCAACTCCAATCGGACGGACGCCGCGATGGAGGTCATCAGGACGGCAATGCAGGACGAGGTGTATCTCGGGATGCTCGACATCTGGGGCTGGCTTCCGCCGAAACCCGAACTGTTCGAGTCCCAGGAGGCAGAGAGCATCGAACCGATCGGCGAGTACATGGACACGCTGCGACTCGCCGGCGAGAACGTGATGCCGCGGCCCGTAACTGAGGTGTGGCCGAATCAGTCCGGCGTCATCGCACAGGAGGCAAACAGCGCCGTCGCCGGGTCGAAAAGCGCCTCCCAGGCGATGGAAGACCTCCAGGGTGCACTGGAGGACACGGAAGAAGGGTAACTGATGAGCGCCGAAGAGCCAGAGAGCGCCCCGACCCGCGAATCGCGGAAATCAGGGGCGCTTGTGTCCGCCGTCCGCTGGATGGAGAACCTCGGCGAGACCGGCTTCGCGTACCTACTACTGACGCCCGTCTTTATCCTGCTCGGGGCCATCGCACTGTACCCGCTACTGCGGACGTTCGAACTGTCGCTGTACACGAACGTCATCGGGGTCGGCGACGCGGAGTGGGTCGGCTTCGAGCATTACGTCGACCTGTTCACCGGCGAGGCCGACAGCAACTTCCCCGGAACCACGCAGTTTCTGTGGGGAGACGTGACGGTAAACGGTGAGTTTCCCTTCGTTCACGTCGAGCGGCTTCTCAGAAGCGCGCTCGCAGTAACGCTCATCTTCACAGTCGTCAGCGTCTTTTTCGAGACCCTCATCGGCTTCGGGCAGGCGCTCGTTCTCGACCAGGACTTCTACGGCCGGCGGTGGGTCCGCGTGGCGATCATCATTCCCTGGGCGATCCCGATCGTCATTCAGGGGATGATCTTCTTCCTGATGTTCCACCCGAGCGCGGGGTTCGCGACGGACATTCTCGCCCCGTACGGCATCGTCGCCGAGACGAACACGCTCAACGACCCGGCGAGCGGGCTGTTGCTCGCTATCGTCGCGGACATCTGGAAGACGTCAGCGTTCATGGCGTTGCTGATCCTGGCGGGCCTCCAGAGCATCGACCGCAGCCTCTACGACGTGGCGAAAGTCGCCGGAGCGTCCCGCTGGCAGCAGTTTCGGTTGATCACGTTCCCGTTGATACTCCCGACGCTCGGCGTCGCGGTCCTGTTCCGGACCATCGACGCGATGCGGATCTACGGGCTGATCGACATCTCGTCGAGTTGCTCCGTCGTCCCATCGCTGTCCTGTATGGTCGTCTCGACGTTCACAACCCAGCGCGGCCTCTCGTCCGCCGTTGCGTTCGTCACCGCCGGCGTCATCGCGATAGCGGTGCTCGGCGTGATATACCAGCAGTACAGGGAGGGGTTCTAACATGGCGTCCGAAACATCAGACGGGCCGCTGGCACGGTGGACGCAGGGCGTGATCGAGGACACCGAGCAGCGGAACCGGCTATACAGGTCGCTGTTTTACGTCGTCACGCTGTTTTTCCTCGTGACGACACTGTTTCCGTTCTACTGGCTGCTCGTTCTGGCGCTGACGCCGAACAGCCTCATCCGCCAGGGCAACTGGGACCTGCCGTTCCTGCGTCCGCAGGGATTCAACTGGGAGGCGTTCGTCGAGGTGTTCCAGCAGATACCGTTCCACCTCTACGTGTTCAACAGTTTCGTGCTGGCGCTCATCACCACGGTCATCGTGCTGTTCATCGCCAGCCTCGCGGGCTACGTCTTCGGCAGGTTGGAGTTCCCCGGACGCGGCGTGTTGATGCTCGGGATCCTCGCGATCTCGTATTTCCCTCCGGCGGCGTTTCTGGTGCCGCTGTTCGAGGCGTTTACCGGGAACGTGGTCGTCCTACCGTTCGTCGGCGTGGAACTGTTCAAGCCGCCGCGACTGGTGAACACGCCCGGGGCTATGGTGCTGCCGTTCAGTGCGCTGTTCCTGCCGCTCTCTATCTTCATCCTCACGACGTTCTACGGGCAGATACCCGAGGGGCTGGAGGACGCCGCCCGCGTGGAGGGGACGACGCGACTCGGAGCCCTGTTCCGGGTCATCATCCCGCTTTCGGCCCCCGGCGTCGCGACCGCATCCGTGCTGACGTTCATCGCCGTGTACAACGAGTACTTCTTCAGTTCGATCATGGCGCTGAGCAACCAACCCGAACAGTGGTCGCCGCTTGTCGGCGGGATACTGAGCTACCAGACGCAGTACACGACGTCGTTCAATCTGATGGCGGCCGCGAGCGTCATCGGCGTGTTGCCGGTCGTCATCCTCGTCGTCGTTGCACAGGAACGGATAGTTAGCGGACTCACCGCAGGTGCGCTCAAGGAGTAATCCATGGCAAAAGTCACACTCGAACACATCACGAAACGGTACGAAGACGTCACCGCCGTCGACGACATGAACCTCGACCTCCGGGACGGGGAGTTCGTCTGTCTCGTCGGCCCGTCGGGCTGTGGGAAGTCGACGACGATGGAGATGATCGCCGGGCTGACGAAACCGACTGAAGGCGAGGTGTACATCGGTGACAGGAACGTTACCAAACTACCGCCGAAAGACCGCGGGGTCGCGATGGTGTTCCAGAACATCGCGCTGTTCCCGCATATGGACGTGTACGACAACATCAGCTTCGGCCTTCGCCTCCGCGATTACGACAAGGAGGAGATAGACCGTCGCGTCGACAACGCGGCCGACATCGTCCAGCTAGAGGGGATGTTAGACCGGATGCCGGACGAGATGTCGGGCGGACAGCGACAGCGCGTCGCCATCGCTCGGGCGATCGTCCGGGAACCGGAGGTGTTCCTGATGGACGAACCGCTGGCCAACCTCGACGCGAAACTCCGCGTTCACATGCGGACGGAGCTTCAGCGGCTCCACAAGGAACTGGACACGACTATCGTGTACGTCACTCACGACCAGGCCGAGGCGATGACAATGTCGGACCGGATCGCCGTGATCGACGCCGGTGAACTCCAGCAGATCGACCCGCCGCTGACCTGTTACAACTCGCCCGAAAACCTGTTCGTCGCGGGATTTATCGGGTCGCCGTCGATGAACTTCGTCGACGGGGAAGTCACGCAGAACGGGCTCGAAACCGAGTATTTCGACGTGGCGCTCGACCCGGGGACGATAGACGGCCTCTCGGTCGGACAGCGGGTGACGATGGGTATCCGACCGGAAGACATCTACCCGGTTGCCGTCGACGAGGGGTTGCAGTACCCGACGAATCGGATCCCCGCACGTACCGACGTTATGGAGCCGATGGGTGACGAGATATTCGTCTACCTACTGCTCGAGGGTGCCCAGGAGGCGACGATGGGTACCGAAAGTCGCGGCAGCGGTCAGCTACTGATGAGTGTCGATCCCGACTCCGACATACAGGAGGACGAAGAGGTGAATATCGTTCTCGACCGCTCGAAGGTCCACCTGTTCGACACTACCTCGGGCGAAGCGATCACCCACGACATCACGACGACGCCCGTCACCGAAGGGCGGGCCGAGCGCGGCGAAACGGGAGGTGACGCCTGAGATGGTCGGTACGGCCGAACTCGTTTACTTCGGTGGCGGGACGATACTGTTTTTCTTCTGGGTGTACGGTATCGTATCGTTCGGTCTCGACCTAAAGCACAAGATCATCCCGGGTATCCGCCAGTATCGGCGGGGCCGGCGGCGACTCAAACGCGAAGCGGAGGAGGAAAAAGAAACCGAAGAACAGGAGAAACAGCTGTACTGATGCGCCACTCGTATCGAACAGTCGTACAGGTTCTGATACTGATCCTGAAAGAGTTAAACGCGGGTACGAGCGAACCCTAAACAATGACTGATACCACGTCGCCCCGAGTCGGGCTTATCGGACTCGGGAACATCGGCCAGTACCACGTCGACCGACTCCGGGAACTCGGCGCGAACGTCGTCGGTGGGATGGATATCGACGCCGAGGCCCGGTCACACTTCACCAGCACGTACGGCATCGCGGCATACGACGACCACACGGAACTGTTCGACATCGCAGACGCCGTGGTCATTACGACGCCGAACAAGTTTCACGAAGAGTACGCAACGGACGCTCTGGACGCCGGCCTCGACGTACTGCTGGAGAAACCTCTCGCGCACTCGATCGAGAGCGCGAAGCGCATCGTCGAGGCTGCGAACGCCGCGGACGGGTTCTGCATGGCGGGGTTCAACAACCGGTACGCCAACCCCGTCGAAGTGATAAAGGGGCATCAGCGGAACGGCCGGTTCGGCGACATTCGCCACATCGAGGCGAATTACATCCGTCGGCGCGGCATCCCGGGACGCGGTTCCTGGTTCACCTCGAAAGAGATCGCTGGCGGGGGATCGCTGATCGACATCGGCGTCCACGCGATCGACCTCGCGCTTTACTTTCTCGACTTCCCCGAAGTCGTCGAGGTGTCCGGCCAGACCCGCGCGCAGTTCGGCGACCGCGAGGAGTACTCGTTCATCGAGATGTGGGGCGAAGACATCGGTCCGGAGGGGTTCAACGTTGACGACTCCGCGAGCGCGCTGATCCGCTGCGCTGACGGGTCAACGATCTCTCTCGAAGCCGCCTGGGCAACGAACCGGGAGAACAGCCAGGACTTCATCATCCGGGGCACCGAGGCCGGGGCAAAATTCGACAAGGCCACCGGTGACCTGACGCTGTACGAATCGAGCGGCGTCGGTACCGACCACCTGACGGACACGTCCGTCGACACCCAACCGAACGACGCACACAAGTCCGAACAGCGGGCCTTCCTCGACGCGGTCGAGTCGGGCGAGGCTCCGGACCGCAATACGATGAAGCAGGCCCTGACCGTCCAGCGCGTCATCGACGCCATCTACCGTTCCAGCCAGGAAAACCGAGCAGTCGAGATCCGTTCGAGCAACGACGCGGAGATCCAGGTGGACTAGCCCGGCGGTTTCGGCCGCCGCTCTCTCAGTACCGTTCGCCGCTTCCCTGACCTATCAGTTATCTACTTCACCGATCTACCTAGTTCACTCATCCGGTGTCGTAACGATTCTCTACGTCCGTTTTCAACAACCGACTGGCTTCTCGGTTACGAAACACGGCCGCGGACTGTCCGTATTCTCTCACCCGACTCGGAACCGCGTGACACCGGCGAATCGTAAGTTCAGGTTACTGAATGGAACAGTCGAAACACCGCTAAACGATAGGCCCCGTTTATCGCTCGCACGACCGTCATCCGTCGTATGTCTCAGAAGGCGGTTGGAGTCGCTATCGGCGCTCTCGGCGTCGTGTTTCTCACGCTCGCGGTCGCCGTTGCGGTTCCCGCGTTCGCTCAGATACCAACCGACGAGGACGTGTACGCGCAACAGGAAGAGAACGCGACGGCGACGGGCGACTGTAATTACACGCAACTGTACGACGAGACGAGACCAGGCGTCGTCCAGGTGATGACTGACCGCGGAGAGGGATCCGGGTTCGTCTACGAGATGGACGACGGCGCGGGACAGATCGTAACTAACGAACACGTCGTAACGGGCGCGAGACAGGGCCAGGCCGGGGGTGAGCGTTCCATTCCTGACACCGTCGAAGTCAAGTTCAGCGACGGCACGACGGTGACGGCGAACGTGACGGGGACGGACGTGTACACTGACCTCGCGGTGCTCCGCGTGAACGAAACGCCGGAAAGCGCCGCCGCGCTCTCGGTGGCCGACGAAAGTCCGTCGGTCGGCGAACGGGTGGCCGCGATCGGCAGCCCGTTCGGTCTGGAAGGGACGATGACCCACGGTATCATCAGCGGCGTCAACCGGTCGATGGCGACTGGAACCGGGTTCCGAATTCCCGACACGCTCCAGACTGACGCGCCGATAAACCCCGGAAACAGCGGCGGTCCGTTAGTCACGTGCGACGGTGACGTCGTCGGAGTGAACCGCGCCGGCGGCGGGGATAACGTCGGGTTCGCTATCTCGCCCGAACTGGTCAACCGAGTCGTTCCGGAACTCGCAGAGAACGGCTCGTACGCCAATCCCTATCTGGGAATCCGTTCGGTTCCGGTGACGCCGACGGTGGCGGAGGCGAACGGGTTCAACGTGAGCGAGGGGGTACTCGTCTATCAGACGGTCGAGGGCGGCCCCGCGGACGGAACGTTGCAAGGGAGCGATGACTCGGAGGTCGTCGACGGCCAGGAGGTTCCCGTCGGTGGTGACGTGATCGTCGCCGTCGCCGGGCAGAACGTCAGTTCGCAGGAACAACTCGGCAGTTACCTCGCGACCGAGGCGTCGCCCGGCGACGAGGTTGAACTGACAGTGATACGCGACGGAAACCGGACGACGGTGAACGTGACGCTCGGCGAACGACCCGATCCCGGCGAGCGGCCCTGAAGTCTGTTTTCCCCCCGTCTTTTTGCTTCGGGATGACGCACCGTCACACATGGATATCGGCGTCCACACGCCACCGCTTTACGGCAAGTCGCTGGAAGAAGCGCTCGCGTATCTCGACGGTATCGGCGTCGACGCCGTGGAACCCGGCGTCGGCGGACACCCCGGGGACACGCACCTCCCGCGCGAGGAGTATCTGGACGACGAAGAGGCCCAGGCCGAGTTGCAGGACGTGCTCGACGAACACGACGTGCGGATCAGCGCGCTTGCGACCCACAACAATCCGATCCATCCGGACGAGGGAACCGCAAACCGGGCCGACCGCGAACTCCGCGAGGCGATAGCGTTGGCCGACCAGTTAGACGTAAACGCGGTCACCACCTTCTCGGGACTTCCCGCCGGTGGGCCGAACGACGAGGTGCCGAACTGGATCACCGCTCCCTGGCCGAGCGAACACGCCGACGCACACGAGTACCAGTGGGAGGAGGTCGCGATCCCGTACTGGCAAGACATCGCCGAACACGCCACTGACCACGGTGTGAACGTCGCTATCGAGATGCATCCCAACATGCTGGTGTACGAACCGCACGGCCTGTTGCGCCTGCGGGAGTCAACCAACGAACGCATCGGCGCGAACTTCGACCCCTCACACCTCTACTGGCAGGGTATCGACGTGACCGAGGCTATCCGCTTGCTCGGCGACCACGACGCGATTCATCACTTCCACGCCAAAGACACGAAAGTGTACGACGCGAACGCCCGCGAGAAAGGAGTGCTCGACACCACCTCCTACACCGACGAGCCGAACCGTTCGTGGCTGTTCCGCTCTATCGGCTACGGCCACGGTGAAGACCACTGGAAAGACGTCGTCTCCACACTCCGGATGGTGGGCTACGACGGCGCGCTCTCTATCGAACACGAGGACTCCCTGACTAGTTCCTCCGAAGGCCTGGAGAAAGCCGTCGACGTGCTCCAGCGCGTCGTCTTCGAGACGATGCCCGGCGAAGCGTACTGGGCGGAGTGATAACCGACTCGGGTCGCGGTGGCCGGTGACTTTGCTATAACTGCTCCCAGGCGTCCTCGTCGTCCGGGTCGGGCGGAGCACCTCGGCCGCCACCGGGCGAGCTTTCGGTCCCGACGCCCGACGATTCGATGCCTTCGACGTTGCTCGGTTCCATCGAGTCGACGCTCGGCCACGCCATCTGCTCCCAGGAGCCGTTCTTGCAGTAGTAGTAGATCATATCGCCCTCGATGACGGCGAACAGGTCCCAGCGCGGGTCGTGAATCACCCGCTGGTTCGCGTCGATGGCGACGTCGACGACGTCCTCTAGCGTGTCAAGTTGGACGTGGTCCTTGTCCATCCACATCGGGATCGCACCCTTCGATATCCACTCCTCGTGGCGACGTTCGTGGATCTCCTGTCTGATCGCGTCCACGTCGACGGCGTCCTCGCGTCTGAGCCAGAGGATAGCGCTGGCGGCGAACGCGCCGGTCGAACCGGCAAACAGCAACATCGCGGTCGTGTAATCCGGCGAGGAACTCGATTCGCGTGTCACCGGCGTCTGGTGAGTCTGTTGCGCCGCGACATCGCCGTCGACCCAGTACGCGTTCCGCGTCACTTCCAGCGGTGCGGTCGCAGTTATCTCACCGACGTAATCGCCGGTGTCGTACGTAGTCACTAGGTGAAGCCGCACCTCCATCGTCCCGACGTTCGAGAGCCTGGTTGCGGTCCGGTTGAGTCGGCGGTCGAGTTCGCGGATGTCCACCGTCGCGTTCGACGTCGCCGTTCCGTTCGTCGCTGTCGTCGTCTCTGATACTAGCGTCTCCGACTCCTCCCAGAACACCTCCCCGTCGGCCGTCGCACGCGTTCCGAGACGCACCTCGTGCGTGACGCTTGTTCCGTCTGGTGCCGTCGTCGTCGGCGTGATCGTCAACACTGGCGTGTCGTTTTTCAGGTACCGCGGGTTGTTCTCCAGACGCGTCCCGGCCTCCCAGAGCGAATCGTTCGACGCTACGACTGCGCTCGTCTCGACTGTCGATTCGACGGACTGAACGTTTCGCTGTTCGGTGACTGTCGTCGCCGCCGAGTTCGTCACAACGGACCCGGAGAGAGCCAGCGCCACGAGTCCCAGGAGAGCGAACGCGACGGCCAGTTGCCGTCCGTGTCTGGCAGCAACCAGTCGGACGCGTGGCGGGACGAAGTCGCTCACGGCGACCCCGTACCTCCCTGGATTTCGCCGCCATTCAGCGCCAACACTCCGGTCATACGAAGCGAATGTGACTGAAGATACATAATTATAACTGAAATTCAATTCAAAACAACCACCGCCGCAGCCGCGCCGCCAACGGTCGGTCCCGCGTGGCGGACCGGATACGTTGGTTTCTCGCTCCCGCGACGAGGACGACGAGCGACCCGACGAGGAACGCGGTGACGAGATCGACTGTCGCCATCGCGACGAGGGGGTGGATGTCGTGCAGCGTCACCAGCACTGACATCGGTAGTACGGCGAGATACCGTCGTTCGGTCACCTCGCGGTAGTGGACACCCGTCGATTCACCGCCCTCTAGCGTCAGGGTTGCGGTACTCGATCCCCTGGCCGACGCGTACTGCCGGCGCTCGTCGACAGTAACGCCCTCACTGTTCGGTTCAACGACCGCGACGACGGGAACGATACCGTCGTTTTCCACGACGTATTCGACGCTTGTCTGTCCGCCGGCCTCGACGACTAACTGCTCGTCCTCGGGTTCCTCGGCGACAAGAAGGCCGTACTCGGTCGCTCCAGACGGAACGACCATCGCCGCCGTCGTCGGAACGACAACCACCAGCAACAGCAGCCCGAACAGCAGCCGTCGGTCGAAAACGTTGGGTCGGGACCGCACCCTGGAGACGATGCGTTCCCCGCCGTCTGTGAGCCAGGCGAGAGCGACTAACGCCAGACCGACGGCAACGAACACCCCGCCGATGCTTCCGCCCGCGATCGGGCCTACGACCGTCCCAACCACGCTTCGGACAGTCGTGATAGCCGTACCGAGGTGCGGGACCGTAACGACCGTTCCACCTATCTGAAGCGCTTCCGCTCGAATCTGGCGGTCTTTGACCGGCGGTTCATCCCCGTCCTGGTCCGTGAAGGGGTTCGCGTCTCCCTTGGTAACGTACCCCTCCGGAGTCCTGTCGACGACCCGATGGGTCGTCAGACCGCCGCCCTGTATCTCGCTCGCTTCGAACACGACGACATCGCCCTTCTCCACGTCGCCAGTGACTGCGGTCGGGACTGCGACGAAACCGTCACCCGCGTCGACCGTCGGTTCCATGCTGCTCGTCGTGACGTAGCCGAGGAGTATCGGCTGACCGAGTACCTGCCCGAGCAGCATCGACACTATGACGACGACGGCGAACGCCTCCAGCGTACCCTTCAGTAGGGTTCGCAGTCTCACATGTCCTCCATGATGTTACTACACCGTAATTATTTCTCTCCTGTCATTGGCGCTTGAATCGGACAAAAACCACCCCGAAAGCGAGCGGCGGCACCACGGCGAGAACGGAGCCGGGATATTCAGTCAGGTCGCCGAGGGGAGACTCGTCGGAGGAAGAGACGGTTACCGAACCCGCGTCCGTTCCGCTCACGCTCACTGCGAACGTGCCGGTGCTATCGACCGGGGTCTCGAACGTCACCGTCCTGGTTTCGCCCGCGGAAACGGCGACTCGCTGCGTGGCGACGACGACGCCGTCAACTTCGAGTTCCGCGACGAACGTCCCGTCGGCGCTACCGTTGTTCGATACGTTCGCTGTGACACTCATATCGTCGCCCGGTGCGATCTTCTCGTCGCCTACCGTCGCGTTCGTTACTGCGAACCGGGGGGCGGGGCCTTGGGCCGGTGAAACGGTGACGATAGTCGGATCGGCATCGTCCGTTCCGACAGTGTACTCGCCCGCCCGCTGGAACTGCCGGGTGAAGGTCACCGTTCGGTTCTCGCCGCCCGAGACCAGAACTCGGCGCTCATCGACGACGACGCCGTCGACGTAGAGCCGAACCGGCACCTCGGCCGAGTTGCTCCCGCCGTTGGAAACGACTGCCGTCACGTTCACGCTCTCGCCGGCGGTTAGCTCCGTCCGGTCGATGCTCGTTCTGACTGACACCGGATCAGAGTTCCCGGAGTCTGTGCCATCGCCTCTGTCGTTGGTCTCTCCCGGACGCTGGCCGCCGGGCGTTTCCTCGTCAGGGGACCACGACATAACGCTGATTGCGTTCATTAGAACTCCTTCGCGGCCGTGGGTGTCAGCGGCGATCCCGACCGACAGCGTCTCGCCGGGCGAGAGCCTGACGGCGTTTGCACGGCCCTCGACGGAGTTTGACGGGTCACCGTCGCGATAGACGGTCACACCGTCGGCGTCGTGTCGCACCGCGACGTACCGCGGTTCGTCACCGGTCAACGTGACTGTGAACACGTCGTCGACGGTCGTCTCGGCGTCGCCGTTCAGGGAGTCGAGTTCAACGACGAGTTCGCCGTCGTCGACGCTTGCGTACTGTCCGTTCCCCCCGTCGTGGGGTGCGAGGGAGACGACCCCGGCCTCGTCAGTTCTCGGTCCGTCGAACGCCACTGCCGCAGTCGGAACTGCGAAACCGAGGAGGAGAACCGCGCCGACTACGAGGAGGTTCCGCCGCATGAGGGTCTACTCCACCCTAAGAAACAGATTACCTTTGTATTGACTCGCGTGAAGGAGCGAATGGTCGGCTTGAGAACAGTCCCGAGTCGGTATTCGTCCCCTTGAACGGTTGGTTTCGAAGAGAGAAGACGGATTTCGTACCGCGGTCATTGCGAACCGCGGCCGAACGAATCACTGCCCGATACTGCCCACGAGAGCGACTATCTGTCGCTACGTTCCGTCGTCTTTGGCGACTACGGTAATCGAACTGAGTAGCGAACTGCTGGCAATGTTACTCGGGTTGATGTCGGGCACGTTGATCTCGAGAGAGATATTCTCGGTCGCGCCCTGAGAGGCCAGGTTGACCGAGTTGGTCGTGCTGTTGTCGACGATCACGTTATCGTTCGAGTCCTTGAAGATAAATTCGATAGTGCCGAGCGTGTTACTGCTGGAGTCTTTCACGGTGTTTTCTATCGCAGTTCCGGCATTGACTGTGGAGTTAGTGTCGTCAGTGTCTATATAGAGGTCGATACCGCCCGAATCGCCCTGATTCTCGGCGGTAAACAGCGGATCGATCGCCGTCGTCGCGTTCGTGTTGATCCCGGACCCGCCGGCGTTCGTCCCGTCCAGATCGATCTGGAGCGTTCCACCGTTCTCTTGGGCGTAATCACTGGGGGTCGGGTCCAGTTGTAAGAAAGCACTGCTGTCGCCCGCAACGCTCACGTTCACGCTGCGGTCGGCTTCGACTGTGCTAAATGCACCGGAGCTGAATGCAGCTCCGCCGCCGACTGTTGCCGTTGCCAATCCGATTAGTACGTTCCGACGATTCATTCTCATGATTGTAGTTTCCGTTCGCACGGTAGGTCGTGCTTATTTCTCCAAATACAGCCCGCCCCCTTTGTATTAGTGAGCTTGAATGTTCCGCAAGTCGATCTTGAACTCCGCGAAAGCCTCTCTTGAACGGCAAAAACACGCTCCGACCCCGAAAGTAATAATGCGAGTGAGGTATAAATTAAATACGATTGAAATGTCGTTCCAACGTGGTACCGCTCGAAAGGACTGCCTCTTTTCGCTCGTGGCCACCCACTGTCGCCGGTTCACGTCCAGACCACGCACGCGCGAGAACGACTCAGTGGCTCAGCCAGACATGCTTGCACAGGTTACGTTCCAATACAACGACGTTCGGTCGAGACGCAAACAGCGAGTACCGACTCACAGCGAGGGAGATACCTCCGTACACCGATGACGGTGCTCAAGCGGTTGGGAGTGGTGCTACTGGTGGTTGGCGCGCTCATTCTCGCCGCACAGAGCAGCGGCTTCACGACATCAGCGGCGGATCGAGGAGTCAACGTGAACGCCGCTGCTCCGGAAAACGCGTTTCTCGGGCTTCACGACGACGGATACGCCGGAGAGGAGATACGCAATTACGAGTGCATATTCTGGGGGTACTTCTGTGGACCAGACGAGCAACCGCAGGAAGTAGTCACGGTTCACAATCAGTTCGACCAGAATGTCACTGTCACCGAAGCGACGGTCGACGGTGGAACAGGGGATCTTTTCGAGGTTCGATCGACGCCGGAGACGCTCGCACCGGACGGATCGGACACGATCGAACTCGGCTGTACGGGCGATGTCGAGGAGAGTGGGCAGACGGACGTGACGGTCAGGGTTTCGGCGGAGGGCGATTCCGTGGCAGTTGACGGTGCGGCCGTCACTGCAGAGAACGTGCAGTACGACTGTAGATCCAACTGAGAGTCCGGGGTTATTTCCCTTCGGTTCGTAGCGTTTCAGTCCAACCTGGATAAAACCCGATTTTCAGTGACACGTCGAACGATGTGGCAGTGCGAAAACAATATTATACATTAGTTCATTGACCAGAAACAAGAATGGCGACCAAGAACGGTGGCCTCTCGGACAAAGACGAGGTGTTCTCGTTGCTCAGCAACCACCGTCGGCGGTACACGATCCAGTTCTGCAAGCAGGAAGACGGGCCAGTGACCCTTTCGGACCTGGCCGAACAGGTCGCGGCCTGGGAAGAAGAGAAAGACGTCCCGGAACTGACCTCTGCGGAGCGAAAGCGCGTGTACACGTCCCTTCAGCAGACGCACCTCCCAGCGCTCGCGGACTCGGGCATGATCGAATACGAGAACCACGAGATCGAACTCACAGAGGCAGCGGACGAGTTAGACGTGTACATGGACGTGGTTCCGGAGGGCTCGATACCCTGGGGCGTCTACTATCTGGGGCTGTCCGTCGTCGGCGTGGTGATCCTGGGCGGCGTGTGGGTTGAGGTGCTACCGACGGACCCTGTCCCGGCGATTGGATGGGGGTTGCTGGTTGTTTCCCTGTTCGCCGTCTCCGCGGCCGTACACACCTACACGAGTAACAAGTACCACCTCGGAGAGATGGACCGACCGCGATGACGGTGATCCGGATCTGACTGTCGGTCACACTGCTTTCCGACCCGAAACGTTCAACCGGTATCTGTCCGCGTAACGGAATCGAAGTTGTTCTGGACGTCGAACGCGGTAACGGTCAGTTCGTACGTCGTGCCTCCCTGTACGTCGTATCCGCCGTCGTCGGGTTCGAGGGTTATCGCGGGGGCGTTCCCTTGCCCTTTCCGCACGTACCTCGTCCCGGAGGCGGTGTCAGTTCGAGTGGCCCGCGTCTCGCCGTTGCTGTCGGTCACTTCGTATTCGACGCGGTCGAGTTCGTTTTGGCTACTCACTTTTACCGTTCGTATCGTCCAGTTCTCGTCCCAGTCGTTCGCACTGAACTTTTTGACCTTGTCGATTGTCACTGCGCCGCTGGTGTTGCCGGACACGGCGGTCGTTTCTCGCGCCGCCTCGAACTGAAAGTCCGGTGACGTACCGACGATAGTAAACGGGACTTGGACGTCCTTGACTTCGGCCGTGATCTCGACCCGCTGCGAGCTACCAGCCCCGAGCGTCGGATTGTTGTTGTACAGTGTTCCGTGGGATGGGTCGTCAAGCGTAACGCTAAAATCGACAGTTCCAGTGGTGTTGTTTTCGATCTCTACGAGAAGCCCCCGATTGTTCTTCCGGACCGTATCGTTGACCAGCAAGCTGATGAGTGCGTCGGGGTCGTCGGCGACGTTCAGATTCGTCAGTCGAGAGCCAGTCACGGAAGAGAACGCTTCCGTAGTGATAGACGCTCCACCGACGACCGTCGCAGTCACGCCCATCCCGACGAGAAGCCGACGGCGGGTGAGTCGTCCGGGGGTGTGACTGCGACGCTTGTCCATAATAGCGGAGACGGTTTCCAATCGTATATCAGTTATTGCTGATAATTTGCCCGGACTTACACTATCCGAACAGTGACCTAGCGCCGCTGAAGAAACACTGAAACGCGGTCCTATTGAACACTACCCCATGACCATACAGGTCGGCGTTCTCGGGTACGGGTTCATGGGAAAAGCCCACGCGAACGCGGTAGCGCGGTTGCCGATGTTCTTTCCGGACGCACCGGACATCGAACGCGAGGTGGTCGTCGGACGTGACGAGTCGGCCCTCGCTGACGCCGCTGACCGCCTCGGATTCTCCCGAACAGCGACCGACTGGCGCGACGTTATCGACGAAGTCGACGTGTTCTACAACCTCGGGCCGAACCACGTCCACGCGGAACCCAGTATCGCGGCGCTCGACGCCGGCACGCCCGTTTTCTGCGAGAAACCGCTCGCTCCGACGCTGGAATCCGCCCGAGAGATGCGCGACGCCGCACGAGACGCCGGCGTAACGGCCGGTTGTGCGTTCAACTACAGGTTCATCCCCGCTATCCAGTACGCGCGGAACATGATCGAGGCAGGCGAACTCGGGGACATTCACCACTTCCGGGGGACGTACCTGCAGGACTGGTTGGTCGACCCCGAGGAGCCCTGGTCTTGGCGCAACGACGAGGAGATGGCGGGAAGCGGCGCGCTCGGCGACCTCGGCGCGCACACGGTCGACCTCGCTCGGTTTCTCGTCGGGGACCGAGCCGGCGAGATCGAACGCGTCAGCGGACACTTAGAGACGTTCGTCGACGAACGACCCCTAGAGGGCGGGAACGAAACGCGACCGGTAACGGTCGACGACGCCTACTCGGCGCAGGCGGAGTTCGCGAACGGTGCGATCGGAACGTTCGAAGCGTCGCGGTTCGCGAACGGCCACAAGAACGACCACAGCATCGAGATCCACGGTTCGAAGGGGAGCGTGCGCTTCTCGTTGGAACGGCTCAACGAACTCGAAGTCCTCCGAGAGGGGAACCGGGGATACGAGACGGTCCTCGTCACGGACGAGGACGACCCGTACATCGACCACTGGTGGCCCCCTGGCCACGTCATCGGCTGGGAGCACACGTTCGTCCACGAGAACTACGAGTTCCTCTCTGCTGTCGATGCGGGCGACGAGTTCGCACCGAACTTCGAGGACGGATACGCGGCACAGAAAGTGCTCGACGCCGTCGAACGGAGTGATGAGTCCGGGGAATGGGTCGAAGTCGCGTAGGTTCGCGACTGCACGTTCGCGGACGATGAGTCCGGGGAGTGGGTCGAGGTCGCGTAGGTCGCGGCTACAGCCTCACGCGACGGTTACACCGTCGAGAAACTCCAGACAGTGGGCGTTTACCTCCCCCGGTGCGTCGGCCTGGACCCAGTGACTCGTGTCGACCAGACGCTGGATCCGGACGTTCGGCACCCACTGTTCGATCCCGTCGAGCAGGCGCGGGGAAAGCGCGGCGTCTTCCAGCCCCCACAGCACCAGCGTGTCCTGATCGATCCGGGTCCTCGATAGCGTCGCGCCGCCGGCCGACTCACCCACCGTCTGCTTGACCATTCCCCGTCCGAGCGCACGGTAGTAGTTCAGTGCCGACGTGAGTGCCCCGGTCCGAGCCAGCGCCTGCTTGTAGCGACGAACGTCTGTCTCGGTGAAGGCGTTCGGACGTACTGGTGCCTCCCTGAACATCCGCCCGACGAGTGCGAAGTCGTCAGCGCGAAACAGCCGTTCGGGAAGCCACGGTAGTTGGAACAGGAGCGTATACCACATCCGGCGGGCCTGTTCCGGGCGCTTCAGTTCGCGTAGAAGCGGTCCCGGATGCGGCGCGTTCATGACGACGAGCGATTCGACCGTTTCGGGGTGTCGGGCGGCCGTCTCCCACGCGACGTTACCGCCCCAGTCGTGGCCGATGACGTGTCCAGCGCCGTCTGCCAGCGCGTCGATCAGTCCCGCCACGTCGGCGGCGAGTTCCGCGACGCGGTAGGCCGCTACGCCGCGTGGTTTCTCCGAGACGTTGTATCCCCGCAGGTCGACCGCCACGACGCGATAGCCCGCGTCGGCGAGCGCGGGGATCTGTCGCCGCCAGGAGTACCAGAACTCCGGGAAGCCGTGAAGCAGCACGACCGGCGTTCCGTCACGTGGTCCTGCGGCGACGTAATGCAGGCGCACGCCGTTGACGGTCACGTGTTCGTGCGTCCAGTCCGTCCGCGCGAGTGCGTCGCTCATCATCGGACGTTCGACGGCGAGCGAGAAAATAGGTCAGGGGAGAAATCCGGGCGGAAGCCGTTCAGAGGTCCTGCCGACCCTCGTCCGTGACCACGTCGGTCAGTAGATCGACTGGCGTGGCATCGTAACTCGGGTTCTCGATGCCGAACCCTTCGGTCGGTTCGCGCATCACCTCGCTCCCCGTCCGGTACTCGTTCTCGAAGACGAATCCCTCCTCGATTATCTTCGCGCCGGACCCGACCACGGTCATCGGGACGCCGACCTGGTCCGCCGTCGCTGCGATGGGAAAGGTCCCGACGCGGTTGTACAGCGTGTCCTCGGCGATACAGGTCATCCCTGTCACGACGCGGTCCACGTCGGACATCACGTGCCCGCTGGCGGCGTCAGTGACCAGCGTCGTCTCCACACGGTCCATCTCCGCGAGCGTCCGGGCCGTCCGTCGACCGAGATAGCGCGGGCGGCCCTCCGTCACATAAACGTCGAGATATGTCCCGTTCTGGACGGCACGCTCTATCGCCTCTAGCACCGTCGAGGAGTAGTCGTGGGTCAGGATCGTCATCCCGTCATCGAGATACGACACGGCGTGTTCCGCCGCTCGACCCTTCCCCGTTTCCACGTCGTCGACGACGCGCTCTATCACCTGTTTGAGCCGTCCTTTCGCGTCATCGACGGAACTATCCTCCGAGTTCAACACCGTGCGCTCGACCTCGCGGAGCGCGTTCTGGAGCGACGCGTGCGAGTGGTTGGCCCGGCGGAGCGTCTTGCTGTTTCGCTCCAGGTCCCTGTGGAACTCCTCGACGGTCGCGAACTCCCGGTCGAGCAACTCCTCTAACGCGCGGGTCGCGTTCACCGCGACGACGGAGGAGCTGTGGGTCTGCATCTCCTCTATCTCTTCGACCGTCTCGTCGATCATACATCGTCCAAAACCGGCCGCGGACAAAGCCCTTGCCCCAGAAAGCCCTTGCGACCCCTTGGCAGGGGTCGCTGCGCCCTTTCTATGTCCTCCGCAACGCGCTCACTTCGTTCGCGCGTTGGCCCAGGCCCGCAAGTTTGCGCGAGCCTGCGATCGCGGAGGCACGCTCCGAGCGCCTGCCCTTCCCCGCAGCGCAGGACGCTCACTGTCGCTCGCGTCCCTGCGCCCGGCCCATTGGTGGGCCGAGGGTTTATAGCCGATACCGGAACCAGACCCGTCGTGACCTGACGAACCGTCGCGAGGGCGGACGAGGCGGGTGTACGGCGAACCCCCTCGCGAGATCCGTGGCCGTCTGTTCGCTATCCGATACGGGACGCCCGCACCGCGGCTACTCCCGCTGGAGATAACTTCACGGGGGCCGTACTTGCCGACGTGGTCTCCGTCACCTACACCTGTCCGTACTGCGACGCGGTCGTCGAGATAGACCGCGATCCTTACCTGCGGGACAAGTCCGTCACGAAAGATCCGAAGGGCGACCGCGAGTACGCCAGTACGACCGGTGATTACGAGAGCGCCGACGGTATCGAATTCGTCTGCATCGGCCGTGCGGACGCGGACGACGGGTGCGGTCGGACGTTCTATCTCAACTACGTCAAGTACGACGAGGGGCGCGAGGTAGACGAGGGACCGTCGCTCGAAGACACGCCGCGGTTCGATTTCAACCCATGAACGAGGACGTACTCGACGAACAACGAGAACTCGTATCGTTACTGGAAGACGCCGGCTGGGACGTCACGGAGGCGGAACTCTCCGTCTACGAGAGCCCGTGGGAGGACGACGATTCGCCGGAAGCGACCGTGACGCTCACCGCGCGGAAACTGTTCGCGGAGGTCGACGAAAGCGACGTGGACGAAGGGAGCGAGTTCCGGATCAATTGATCACCCTTTGATGTTGCAGACGGGGAACGTGCGCGCCACCTTGTCGCCGATACCGAGGGCGTCGGAGACGCGGACGACTTCGTCGACGTCCTTGTAGACGCCCGGCGCTTCCTCGGCGACTGTCGCGCCGCTCTGGGCCTTGACGTAGACGCCATCTTGCTCCAGTTCGTCCTGTACGTCACCGCCCCAGTAGGTGTCCTTGGCCGCCGTGCGACTCATCAGGCGGCCAGCGCCATGGGCCGTCGATCCGAACGTCTCCGTCATCGACTTGTCGCCGCCGCGAAGGACGTAACTCCCCGCGCCCATGCTCCCGGGGATAATGATCGGTTGGCCGACATCGCGGTACGCCGCGGGTACCTCCGGATGGCCCGCCGGGAACGCGCGGGTCGCGCCTTTGCGGTGAACGTACAGTTCGCGGCTCTCACCGTCGACGTCGTGGGACTCCTTTTTCGCGATGTTGTGGGCGACGTCGTACAACAACTGCATCTCCATCTGCTCCCACGTCCGGTCGAAGACGCGTTCGAACACGCGGCGAGTGCGGTGCATGATCAACTGGCGGTTCACCCACGCGAAGTTGATCGCGGCGCACATCGCGCCGTAGTACTCCTCGGCCAGTTCGGATCCAGCGGGCGCGGCGGCCAGTTCCTTGTCCGGTAGCCGGTCGAGCAGGTCGGCGTGTTGTTTCTCTATCTTCCGCAGGTAGTCGTTACAGACCTGGTGACCCAGTCCGCGGCTTCCGCAGTGGATCAGGACGACTATCTGGTCCTCTCGGAGGTCGAACGCGTCGCCCACGTCTTCGCGGAACACGTCCGTCACGCGCTGGATCTCGAGGAAGTGGTTGCCGCTCCCGAGGCTTCCTATCTGGTTTCGCCCCCGGTCTTTCGCCTTCTGCGAGACGGCGGACGGGTCGGCGTCGGGACGCCGTCCTTCGTCCTCACACGCTCGCAGGTCGTCCTCGACGCCGTACCCTTCTTCGACGGCCCACTCGACGCCGCGGGCGAGGATCCCCTCGATAGCGTCGGCGTCGCCCTTGACGATGCCGCCGCCGCCGAGTCCCGAGGGAACGTTGGCGAACAGGGCGTCGACGAGTTCCTCCTCGTTGCCCCGAACGTCGTCGTACGTCAGGTTCGTCGTCATCATCCTGACGCCGCAGTTGATGTCGTAGCCGACCGCTCCGGGCGAGATACAGCCGTTTTTGGCGTCCAACGCGCCGACTCCACCGACGGGGAAGCCGTACCCCTGGTGGCCGTCGGGCATGCAGATGGCGTGGTTCGTTATGCCGGGGAGGTGCGTCGCGTTTTTGATCTGCTGGAGGGTCTTGTCGTCGCTGATTTCGTCCAGCAGAGCCTCGCTTGCCAGCACTCGTGCCGGGGTTCGCATGTCTCCCTCCTGCGGGATCTCCCAGACGTACTCACGCACTTTTTCGAGCGTGATGCCGTCTGCGTCGTAGGTGGTCATATCCGAGTATCGGTCCGGCGGACCGGAATACGTTTCGTCTCCGCGTTCGACAGGTCGCGACCCGGGTGACGAAACACCGCGTTGCCGCGCATCCGGAACCGGGTAGCGCGCTACACGTCGAAGACGACGTAGGCCTCCCACCCGTCGCCAGTTCGGGAAAGATCCATCTCCGAGTAGGTAACGGCCTTGATCTCACGGGCGTGAACCGAGGAGAACGGGACGCCACGGGCGCTCGCGGTCACCGTCCACTTGTCGCCATCGCTCTCGACGGACGCCTCGTGGTCGGCGGGGAGCACGCTCCGCACGTCGCGCTGAAATATCAGTTCGTCGAGGAAGTCGAACAGCAGCGCCTCCCTGCTCTCCGCGGTGACAGTCAGTTCGAACCGCTCGCCGTCGTCAGGAACAGTTTCGCACATTGCCGCCGTCAGTCCGTCGGCGACGGCCGCGAACGTCTCCCCGAGCGTGTCGCCGTCGGCGGCCACCGCGACGTCCGCCGTGTGGTCGCGGAGTTCGTAGGACATAGTTCCCGTTCTCGGTCCGCCCGCTTGGGAGTTCGGATCGCGAGACTGGAGGTCGGCTGAGAGCGGATGAGAGAGGGGGGCCGGTGGAATTATATTCGCGAAACCACTACTCTGTAGCAGTGAGCGTCAAGGTCGATATTCGAGTCGTCGGATCCGGCAGCGACGAACACGTCGAGGAGGCGTGGGATCTGAAAGAGCGCATCCGGAAAGAGGACGGCGTGTTGAAACAGCGACGGAGCTTTTTCACGGATGCCTATCGTCGGTCGACAGTTCACGTCGCGTTCGTCGACGACGACCTGATCGGGCTGGCGGCGGCGCGGCGCGACGGCTATATCCTCTTTCTCGCGGTCGATCCGGAACATCGGGGCGGCGGACTGGGCGAACAGCTAGTCGCCCGTGTCGCGGAGGACCACGCGACGGTGACGTGTCACGCGCGAACGACAAACGAGAACGCGCTCCAGTTCTACGAGCATCTCGGCTTCGAGATCAAACGCCGCATCGACAACTACTACGAGGACGGCGGCGACGCGTACTACCTAAAACTCGGCTCCGACGCCGGGATCACGGAACGGCTTTCCGACATCATCCGCCGATAAGTCGACGGACTGTCGCGATGGGCGACCGAGAGCGTAGTCGGGTCCGGCAACGTTTTACCGTCTCCCTGATAACCGAGGTGACGACATGGAGGAGCACACTCGTGGGTACCTCCGCGGCCGCTTTCGCGATCACTACCGGCGCGCGGAGATAACGCCCCCGCCGGACGCCCCGGACCGGGAGTGGGGGTTCATCCCCTGGACAGAGGGGCCGGGAACGACGATGGTCCGGCACCGCTCGCTGTTCGACATCGGGTCGATAGACGAGTTCCTCCAGCGCAAGCGCCCGCGACACGTCTACTTCTCGGCCGGGCGCTACGAGGACCCGAGCGCGAATTCGATGAGCGAAAAGGGGTGGCGGTCGGCCGACCTGATCTTCGACCTCGACGCGGACCACCTCCCTGCCGTCGACCCCGAGACGACTGCCTACCCCGAGATGCTCAATGCCTGCAAGGACGCGCTTTTGCGTCTACTCGACCTCCTCGAAACGGATTTCGGATTCGAGGACCTCACGGTCGTCTTCTCCGGCGGGCGCGGCTATCACGTCCACGTCCGCGACGAGGGCGTTCGCGCTCTCGACAGCGACCGCCGCCGGGAGATCGTCGACTACGTCCGGGGGATCGACGTCGAGTTCGAGGACCTCGTCGACACGGAGGCAGTCGCCGGGATGGGCCGCGAGACGCCGGCGCAAAAGCGCACGCTCGATACGACCGGCGGGTGGAGCAAGCGCGTTCACGACCGGATCTGCGCGTTCGTAGACGAACTGCTCGCGATGGACGAGGACGACGCTCTGGACCGCCTACAGGAGTTCGACCGGATCGGCTCCGGCCGGGCCGAAGCGTTTCTCACCGCCGCGACGACGAACGCGGACCAGATCCGCGCGGGCAACGTCGACGTCCATCCTGCCTTTTTCCAGATCGCCCGGACGCTCGCGGAGGACGTGCTCGAAACGGAGACGGCACCCATCGACGAACCCGTAACGACCGACACCAACCGTCTCATCCGCCTTCCCGGGAGCCTCCACGGCGGAAGCGGCCTCGAAGTGAAACGGATCGACCGACCGGCGATCGAGGACTTCGACCCGCTTCGCGACGCTGTCCCCGAGACGTTCACCGGCCACTCGATCGCCGTGGACGTGACCGACGTGTCCGACCTTCCGCCGGTCGGTAACCCCGACTTCGGCGAGGTGTCTCTCAACGGCGATACTTTTACGGTCGCAGAGGGAACACAGACCGTATCGGAACACGTGGGCGTCTTCTTGATGGCCCGCGGCCAAGCCGAGAAAGGTGAAGAACAATGAACCTCGACGAACTGCGGTCTGTCCAGAGCAAAGAGCGACAGAAGGACAGCCTGCAGCATCTCCGCGACTCGTTCTACGGGGACGTCGGCGAGTACATTTCTGAACTCAAAGACCGGCGAGATAGCGCGGCGGCGGAGGCCGACGACCCCTTCTCGAACCCCGATGTCGGCCGACTAACCGACGAGATAGAGACCGCTGAGGAGGTCGTCGAAGCAGTGTATGAGCGCCGGATGGGCAAGATAGTCAAGCGCGCAAGCCTCGCCGCCGCCGGTATGCCCGCCGACGAGGAGGGGCTGACAACCGAGGAGAAGGAACTGTTCGGCGACATCGTCGACCGGATCGAGGCGAACAAGGACCACGTGTTAGACGTGCTCTCCGGCAACGCGACCGCCGAATCGCCGACGGCCGACCGCACCGAAGCGGAGACGGACGCGGAAACGAAGACGGACGCGGACGACGGCGTCAGCGCCGCGGACCTGATGGGCGACGGTCCGGACGCCGAACCGGATTCGTCTACGGCCTCGGCTGATCCCGATTCACCGTCGGGCGAACACCCGGTGGACGCCGAATCCGGCGTTCCCGACGCCATTGCGGAAGCGGAGCGCGAACGCGCGCAGTCCACCGAGGCGCACACAGGCGACGGTGAGACGCAGGTGGACGGCGACATCGGACCCAAGACGAGTGGCGGTACGTCGGGTGACGGACGCGCCACATCCGACGAACACGCTGACGGACCTGAATCGGACGACAGCGCCGCGTCCGCCGGTGGCGACGCGTCCGACGCCGGTACGGAAACGGACCGCGCAACCGTCCGCATTACGCAGGACGTCGGTCAGATCCTCGGTATCGACGAGCGAGAGTACGAACTGGCGGCGGAAGACGTAGTGCAACTTCCGGAACAGAACGTCGAACCGCTCGTCCAGCGAGACGCCGCCGAACGCCTCGACTGAAAGCGGAAACAGTTTATAATATCAACCCCGCTAAGCGTCTATGCTCTGTGACGGCCAGACCGCTCCCGAGTTCGAATTACCCAACCAGAACGGCGATCCCGTTTCGCTGTCTGACTTCCGTGGCCAACGAGTCGTCCTGTACTTCTACCCGCGCGCGAACACGGACGGATGTACCACTGAGGCCTGTGGCTTTCGGGACAACTGGGCCGCGTTCGAGGACCGCGACGTCGCCGTCATCGGTATCAGCGATGACAGCGTCGAGGACCTGAAGGAATTCGAGCAGGACCACGACCTCCCCGTCACGCTGCTCTCTGACGAGCGAGGCGAAGTAGCGACGCTGTACGACTCGTACGGCGAGAAGCAGATGTTCGGCAACACCTTCGACGGCGTGTTCCGGAACACGTACGTCATCGACGAAACTGGCGAGATTGAGCGCTCTTACGAGGGCGTCGACCCGGACGGCCACGCCGACGAAATCCTGGACAATCTGGAGTAGAGAACTACCGCGAACTGCCTCACACTACCGTTCCCAGAGTCTGTCGCTATCCCGGCCGTACGTATCGTACTCTCTGGTGTTGCGCTCGTCGAGACGCTTTTCCGTGTCGTCCGACCCGAGGAGGAGGCCCATCTTGCGCTCGAACTCGGCCTCGTTGATCTCTCCGGCGACGTACCGTTCGCGGAGGCGGTCCTCCGGGTCACGCTCGGCCGCGTCGCCGCTGTGTCCGTTCCCCTGGGGGAGCCACTTCCGCCATCCGGTCGACTGTTCCACGTTCCGCATGCCGCTACGCGAATCAGGGACTCGCCGGTCCGTGGGATCTGACGAGTCGTCGTCACCGAGCAACGAAACCAGACCGAACGCCGCGAGCGCGACGACGAGGAGGACCGTAACGGTGACCACGAGCGAAACGATCGTGGCAACTATCCCCAGCAGTACGCTGAGTATCGTGCTGACGACGCTCAGAACGAGCATCAGCACCACGACGACGCCGATCCCCTTGAGGAGGACCCCGCTTAGCGAACGGCTCATACTGTTTCTCTACGTGCAGGGCTCAAAAAAGGTTCGTCGCCTCTGTCGCGTCTCGGGAATGACGGAGACGGTTACGTCACGCGGGTAACCGTCTCGTGTCGAGGCAGTTCTCGTGAACGGTTTTGCGGCGGGAAGTCGCGGAGCCCCCGTCGCAAACCCGTTCTACTGGAACGTCCGGGTGACCTGATCCTCGGAATCGACTTCGGTCCGGTCGAACTGCTCTTCTATCTCCTCGTACTGCTCGCGGATCTCCTCGGTGACGCTGGGAGTAACCTCGTCGAGCGCCTGCTCGAAGTGTTTGCGGTTCACGCGAACGTTTCCGACGCTTTCGCCGATCTCGTCGGGGTCGACGGAGTTGATGAACTCGCGGGACGCGGCCATCGACGCCTCGCGGACGAGCGCTTCGATGTCAGCGCCGACGTATCCGTCCGTCTCCGCGGCCAACCATTCGAGGTCGACGTCGTCGGCCAGCGGTTTGTCCCGCGTGTGGACCTCGAAGATCCGGCGGCGCGCCTCCTCCTCGGGGACCGGCACGTGGACGTGACGGTCGAGACGGCCCGGCCGGAGCAGGGCGTTGTCGATGAGGTCGGGACGGTTAGTCGTCGCAATGACGACGACGTCTTCCAGTTCTTCAAGCCCGTCGAGTTCGGTCAGCAACTGGGAGACGACGCGTTCGCTGACCTCGCTCCCGCCGCCGGACCCGCGACCGCGTTCGCCGGCGATGGAGTCTATCTCGTCGAAGAACACCACGGTCGGGGCGTTCTCACGGGCCTTGCTGAACACTTCGCGGACGCCCTTCTCGGACTCGCCCACGAACTTGTTGAGCAGTTCGGGCCCTTTGACGGAGATGAAGTTACTCTGGGACTCGTTTGCGACGGCTTTCGCCATCAGCGTCTTGCCGGTCCCGGGCGGGCCGTACATCAGCACGCCCTTCGCGGCCTCCATGTCCATCTGGTCGAACACTTCGGGGTAGTCGAGCGGCCACTGGACGGTTTCGCGGAGCCGTTCCTTAGTGTCTTCCAGACCGCCGACATCGTCCCACGTGGTGTCTGGTACCTCGACGAACACCTCGCGGAGCGCGGATGGGTCGATCCCCTTCAGTGCCTCCTTGAAGTCGGCCTCGGTTACCTGCAGTTTGTCGAGTACGTCGGCGTCTATCTGATCGGAATCGAGGTCGAGGTCGGGGCGGATACGCCGGAGCGCGTTCATCGCTGCCTCTTTCGTCAGCGATTCGAGGTCGGCCCCGACGAAGCCGTGCGTGTTCTCCGCGTACTGATCCAGGTCGATGCTGTCTACCAGCGGCATGCCGCGGGTGTGGACCTGCAGGATCTCTCGGCGACCCTCCTTGTCCGGGACGCCGATCTCGATCTCGCGGTCGAACCGACCGCCGCGGCGGAGCGCGGGGTCGATGGCGTCGACGCGGTTCGTCGCGCCGATGACGATTATCTCCCCGCGTTCATCGAGCCCGTCCATCAGCGAAAGGAGCTGTGCGACGACGCGGCGTTCGACGTCGCCGCCAGCCTCCTCGCGCTTGGGCGCGATGGAATCGAGTTCGTCGATGAACACGATTGCAGGCGCGTTCTCCTCGGCCTCCTCGAACACCTCGCGGAGTTGTTCCTCGCTCTCGCCGTAGTATTTCGACATGATCTCCGGCCCGGAGATAGTGTCGAAGTAGGCGTCTATCTCGTTGGCGACGGCCTTCGCCATCAGCGTCTTCCCGGTCCCCGGCGGGCCGTGCAGGAGGACGCCTTTCGGCGGTTCGATGCCGAGTTGCTGGAACAGTTCGGGGTGGCGCATCGGCAACTCGATCATCTCGCGGACCTGTTCGAGTTCCCTGTCCAGCCCGCCGATGTCCTCGTAGGTTACGTTGGGGCTGTCGCTCCCGCCAGCGCCGGACTCCGCACCACTGATCTGCTCGGCCGGTTTCTCGCTGATCTGGATGTCGGTCGAGTCGGTGATGACGACCGTTCCGCTCGGGTCGGTCGAGGCGATCTTGAGCGGGACGGACTGGCCGCTGTTCGACATGGGGCCGAACGAAAGCGGGAACGGGACCGTCTGACCCTCGGTTACGGCCTGCCCGGAGAGCTTGTCGCGGACGAGCGGGCCGATGTTGCCCCGGATACGGAGGTTCTGGGGGAGTGCGACCGTCACGCTCGTTGCGGGGTTGACGTCGGCCTTCTCGACCTCGATGCGGTCGTCGATGCCGACGTTGGCTTCCTGCCGGAGGCGACCGTCGATCCGGATGATCGCCTTCCCCTCGTCTTCAGGGTAGCCGGGCCAGACGCGTGCAACAGCGCGGTCTTCCCCCGTTCCGATGAGGATGTAGTCGCCGTTTTCGAGGCCCAGTTCCTGCATCGTCGCCCGGTCAATAGCCGCGAGTCCACGCCCCGCGTCTTTCTGTTTCAGTGGCTTGACAGTGAGATTCATAGTTCCTCCTCCAGTTCGATAGTGAGGACGCCGTTTTTCATAAACACTTCCGCGTCCCCGTCAGGAAGTTCGATTTCGATCTGCGACTCGTCGTCGCCGTCGCCGGTGACGACGATCGCGGTGCCTGCAACGACGTCGACGTTGGCGTCGGCAACCGAGGGCCCGAGATCGGCCGCGATCACGAGGTTGTCGGCGTACTCGTATTCGCGGACGACCCGTCCGTCGCTCTCGGCAAGTTGGGTGATATTCATGTTGGTACTAACCAAAAGTTAGCGTTCAAAGTATATAACTGTTTGCTAAATGTCCCCCCGACGTACCGGTTGTTCGGGACTTCGGCCGAATTGCGGTTCACACGTCACTCGGTCGCCGCCGATGTTGAGTTTTATGGTCGTTCCAGACGAACGTCACGTATGGAAACAATCACCCATCAGGGCCGTGAGACGGCCTACCGCCGCTCAGACCGGGGCGGCGACGGGACGCCGCTGCTTTGCGTCCACGGGAGCGGAGGCACGAACGCGGTGTGGAAGTCGCAGTTTCGACTGGCCGACGACCGGCCGGTCGCCGCGCTGGATCTGAGCGGCCACGGCGACTCTGACGACATCGACGCGACAGCGGGGTACAGCACGCTCTCGGCGTACGCGGACGACGTCATCGCGGTCGCGGAGGAGACTGACGCAGGGGTCCTCGTCGGTAACTCGCTCGGCGGTGCCGTCGTCATGCACGTCGTTCTCGAACGGGAATTCGATCCCGAAGCGGTCGTTCTGGCGGGCACCGGCGCTCGGCTCTCGGTCAACGAGGACCTCCTGCAATGGCTGGCGAGCGACTGGGACCGCGTCGTGGAATTCCTCCACGGCCCGGGACGACTGTTCGACGACCCCGACGGCGACCTCGCGGAACTCTCCGAACAGGCCATGCGCGAGTCCGGACGTGCGGTGACGGAACGGGACTTCCGGACGTGTCACACGTTCGACGTGCGCGACCGTCTCGACGAGATAGACGTGCCCGCGCTCGCCGTCGTCGGCGCGAACGACCGCCTCACGCCCCCCTGGTTCCACGAGTATCTCGCCGACGAACTGCCGGACGCGGCGCTCGCCGTCGTCGAGGACGCCGCGCACCTCGCGATGCTCGAACAGCCTCGCGCGTTCAACTCCGCGCTCGAACAGTTCTTCGAGGGGCTCTGACCGGCCGCTGGAGTCGTTTGTGAGTATCTGTAGGCCAGTCGGTCGCTTCGGAGGTGACGGCCGTCGGCCGATATCCGTTCCGTTCGAGATCACCCGGTAGATACCGCAGTCAGTCGATATCGTCGTACTCGGTTTCGTGACTGTGTTCGTCCGCCGGATACTCCCCGGATTCGACGGCCTCGACGTACTCGCCGACCGCCCCTTTGATCTCGCTTCTGACGTCGCCGAACTGCTTCGCGAACGGCGGCGTCCGCTCGCCCAGTCCGACGACGTCATTGAACACGAGCACCTGTCCATCGGTCTCCGGGCCCGCACCGATGCCGATAGTCGGGATGTCGAGCGCGTCCGTCACCGACGCGGCGAGATTCGACGGGACGTGTTCGAGGACGAGCGAGAACGCCCCCGCCTGCTCGTGGTCGACGGCGAGATCGATGATCCGCTGTGCGGCGTCGTCCGTCGTCCCCTGGCGCGTGTACCCGCCCAACTGGTTGACGTGTTGCGGCGTCAGCCCCAGATGCGCCATCACTGGGATACCCAGTTGTACCAGCCGTTCGGTCAGTTCGACCGTGTGCGGACCACACTCCAGTTTCACCGCGTCCGCGCCCTCCTCTTTGATCATCCGGCCGGCGTTTTCGATGCTCGTCTCTCGACCGGTGCCGACGGAGAGAAACGGCATGTCGGCGACGACGAGCGTCTCGTCGGTGCCGCGAACGACAGCGCCGGTCCTGCTCGCCATCTCGTCGACTGTCACCGGGAGGGTCGACTCGTAACCGAGCGACGCGTTCCCGACGCTGTCTCCCACGAGCACGATGTCGATGTCGGCCTCGTCGACGAGCGACGCGGTCGGCGCGTCGTACGCGGTGATCATCGTGATAGGCTTCGCTCCGGCTTTCTCCTGGACCGCCGGTACGGTAGTCATACGCTCCCTTGGTGCGCCGCGCGATAAAAGCCACCGACTCGATCACGGATAGTTTTTCGTACCGTGGGTGAGAGCGCTCGGATATGTACGGAACCCGTGAACTACTCGCAGTCGTCCTCTCCATCGGTTTCGGCCTGTTCCTGATCGCATTTCCGGCCGCGTTCGTCCAGTTACAGATGGTCGGACGCGGCCCCAGAGACAGGGGCCAGTACGGCGACGACTGGAGTCCGCCCACGAAGTACACGCTTCCGGTCCGAGCCATCGGCCTGATCGCGGTCGGCGTCGGCGCGTACATCGCCGTACGGCCGCTGTGAACCGCGTCCGGCGCGAACCGTCACGTATTATACCGCTCGGCGACCAGAGCGTATCAGTGCCAGAGCGCGTCGACGACGGCGAACCGGTCGACCGGGAGGGCGTCGATTACACGTACGTGATGCAACTCACGTTCCTCACGACTATCCTCGCCGGCGTTCCGCTCGTCGTAGTCCTCTCGCTGTTCGTGACGTTGCCGACATGGGCCGACCGAGTCGAGTTCGTCATCAGGGTCGGCGCATTACTGTGGTTAGTGACCGGAACGGGCCTGTTTCTCCGGGAGCGACAGCGGCAGTAAGCGAGCGACGACGGTGTCAGCGTCGCGTCTCGAAGACGAACGCCGTCCCGGCCCGTTCGGCCGTCAGTTCGTCCCGTTCGGAGTCGCCGACGAACACGGCGTCGGCCGGGTCCACGCCGAGCGCGGCGACTGCCGCCAGAAGCGGTTCGGGGTCTGGTTTCCACGTCCCTACCGTGTCCCGACCGACGACGGTCGAAACGTGCTTTGCCAGGCCGTGACGCTCAAGCGCGATGTCGCAAGCGTCGGAACAGTTCAGCGAACAGACTCCCACCGGGCGGTCGAGGGTCCCGACCTCGTCTGCGAGCGGTAGCCGCCGGGACCGGCGTGCGCCCGCCTGCTCGTGGTCTGCTATCTCGGCGTTCACCGATTCGAACAGACCGTGGTCTCGCGCGTCTTCCAGAAGGCCCCAGAGATCCCGCCCCTTGGGGTCGACGCCGGCGGCCTCGTACACCGCCGCGACGTCCTCCTCGACGACCCGCCAATCGACGTCGAGTTCGGCGAGGGTCCCATCCATGTCGTAGACGACGGCATCGTACTCCTCGTACGGCACGAGCGGCGGTACGCGCTCCCCTCGCAAGTTACTATCGGCTGGGACCGATCCGAACCGGGTCCCGCTGGGGTTACCGAACTGGTCCGAAACCGAACAGCCGAACCGAACCCGTTTTGGGGGCGAACGGACGAGTGTATCGCATGGTGTCTTCTATCCACTCCACCGGCACCGTTATCGACCGACTGCGTGCCTCTCGGGAGTGGTGTTGCTGCGGGTCCCGACTCTCGGTTGCGCTCCAGTCTCGAATCCGGACGGCGCAGTCTCCGAAGGGGGACGATGTTTAGGTCCGTTCGCGAAGACGTCCGGGCGGCGCTGGAACGCGACCCGGCGGCCAAAAGCGCGATCGAAGTGGCGCTTTGTTACCCCGGGCTGCACGCGGTCTGGTTCTACAGGGTCGCACACGTGCTCTGGAACCGCAACTTCCACCTGACCGCGCGGCTTCTCTCGCAGTTCGCTCGCTTCCTGACCGGTATCGAGATCCACCCGGCGGCGACGGTCGGTCGCCGCCTGTTCATCGACCACGGCGCGGGCGTCGTCATCGGCGAGACGGCAACGGTCGGCGACGACGTTCACATGCACCACGGCTGTACCCTCGGCGGGAACGATCCGCGGCCCGTCAAACGCCATCCGACCGTCGAGGACGGGGTGGTTCTCGGGGCGAACGTGACGCTTCTCGGCGCGATCACCGTCGGTGAAAACGCCGCCGTCGGGGCCGGTGCAGTCGTCGTTGACGATGTCGAACCTGACCAGACGGTTACCGGCGTTCCCGCGACCCCGGTCGACGAAGTATCGTAGCGCTTGGAAGCCATCACACAGCAGACCTCGTCCGAACGGGAGGATACGTCCGAAACAGCGCAGGCCGACTAGTCGAGCATCTCCCGGGCGATCACCGTCTTCTGTATCTCGCTCGTGCCCTCGTAGATAGTCGTGATCTTCGCATCGCGGTAGAGGCGTTCGACGTCGCCCTCGGTGACGTAGCCGTACCCGCCGTGGATCTGGACCGCCTCGTTGGTCACGTCCATCGCCGCCTCGCTGGCGAAGTACTTCGCCATGCTCGCGCCCATCCGGACGGATTCGCCGCGGTCCTCGCGCGCGGCGGCGTCCCGCGTCAACAGGCGACTCGCCCGAACCTGCGTCGCCATGTCCGCGAGTTTGTGCCGTATCGTCTGGATGTCACCGATCGGTTTGCCGAACTGCTCGCGCTCCCCGGCGTACGCTTTCGCCTCGTCCAGTGCGGACTGTGCCAGGCCGACCGACTGCGACGCGATGCCGATCCGGCCGCCGGTGAGGATCGAGAGCGCGGCGCTCAGTCCTTTCCCCTCCTCAGTTAGGCGGTTCTCCGCGGGGATCCGAACGTCGTCGAACGTGAGAGACGTGGTATCGCTCGCCCGCAGGCCGAGTTTGTCCTCCTTCTTGCCCACTTCGAGACCATCCGTGTCGCCGGACTGCGTCCGGCCGCTCGCCGAGGAAACCTCAGCGGCGTCTTTCGGCACGAGAAACTGCGTGATACTGTTCGGGTCGTCCCGGTCGGTCTTGGCGAAGAGGATAACGACGCCGGAGCGCTCCCCGTTCGTGATCCACTGCTTGTCGCCGTTGATGACGTACTCGTCGCCCTCCCTGCGCGCCTCGGTGGTCATCTCCGCCGGGTTCGACCCCGCCTCCGCCTCCGAGAGCGCGAACGCGCCGACCGGTCGGCCGTCGGCCATCTCCGGCAGCCAGCGCTCCTTCTGGTCCTCGCTCCCGAACGTCGCGATGCAGGAGGTCGCGAGGCAGTGGACCGAAAGGGCCGTCGCGACCGAGAGCGTCCCGTAAGCGACCTGCTCGTTGACCACGCTGTAGGTGAGGCGGTCCGCGTCGTATCCACCGTACTCTTCGGGAACCGTAAGCCCCGTGAGATCGAGGTCTGCGAGGCCGTCCCACACGTCCTCCGGGAACGACTGGTGTTCGTCGGCCTCACGTGCCACGGGACGGATCTCCTCCTCGGCGAACTCTCGGACCACGTCGCGGACGGCGCGTTGTTCAGCGGATAACTCCATACCATACTCTTCGATTGTGAAGTAAAAAAGGTGAACGTTACGCGTCCCGTTCGGACTCGTCGTACCGGTCCGCTACGAACTGCTCGGTATCTTCCGCCCGCTCCCAGAGATATTCGAACAGGCGGGTCCCCCAATCGACGGCAGCGTCAGTCTCTACAACTACCTCGGTCTGAGGGTCGTACGAGCCGTCGAGTTTTGGCAGCGACAGCAACAGCGTCTCGTCGGAGACTGCCATCGCGAACGACGCGTCGTACACCCTCGACTCGACGTGTTTTGCGCCCTCGACCTCTTCGGAACTGTCCACGACTATCCGCTGGATCAGTTCCGGGGTGACGACGAGTCGTCGGTCACTGTCCGGTGATTCGTTAAGCGCTTCCGCGTACCGGTCGTGATAGACGGGAGTGACAACTGAGATACATTCCGCGGCGGCGATCTCGTCAGCCACGCGTCGGGACGCCCGGTACGGGTCCGAGTCCGGCGACCGAATTATCTCGTGATCGTCCAGCGTGAAGAACTCCGCTCTGAACTTATCGGGAACTCCAGATGCGTCGTGGCGCTCCCAATACTCGCCGTCCTCGCTGAGGACCGACCCAGTCCGCTCGCATCGCGCTATCGCGTCCGACAGTACCTGTCCTGCCGCCGTCGTCGCCCATGTGTTGTCTTCCTGTTGGTACACTAACCCGTGTTCGTCGAGTTTGTTCAGCGAATCGTACACCGAGGATTTGCTCGACGGCGTGTCGTCGAGCACCGTCTGTCGGGTCGCTGGTCCCGACGCCAACCTCGACAACACTTCGCGACGTGCCGAGGACCCGACGACGAACTCCAGCGTATCAAGCGTTCCGTGCATTATCTTTGCTCATAAATGGGGGTTTCCGGATATATCAATGGTGGTCGGTTCCTTTTCCATAACGGAGACCTCAACGGTCCTATTGTTGATTTCCAGCCAGTCTGGACTGTTTTACTCTCCCCGGAATAAAAAAATTTAGGTTGAAGAAACCCATCCAATCTAACGCTGGCAGGTCATGCCTGTCCTGTTGGCTTGCAGCCAGCGGGGATCCGTGAGAGCGGTTCTCACGCCGCCCTGTTTTGTCCCACCGTAACGGCCCTCACTCTCAAGGCGAGTCGCCAGTCTTCAGGTACTCGACGATTCTGTCCGGATCTCCGTCGAGTCCGCCCGCCTGTGCGACGCGGTCCGAACCGCCGCCACCACCTCCGAACTCGGCGGTAACGTCGTCGATAACGTCTGTAGCATCCGTTTCCGACCCCACCACCACGAACGGCGGACGGTCGCTCCCGACCAGTGCGACCACGTCAGCGACGTCTCCGGCCAGTTCCCGAACCACGTCGTCGACGTCGTTTGGCCCCACTCCGTCGACCGTTCCCGCGACCACGGTTCGTCCGCCGCGCTCTTCGACATCTTCGCACAGGTCCGCGACTCGTCGGTCGAGCAGGTTTTCTCGCAACTCCTCGACTTCCGCCTCTAATTCGGCGACCTCGTCCTGAAGGCGTCGGGCGGCTTGAGGGACCTCCGTCACGTTCGCCCCGAGAACGGTACTCGCCTCGAACGCGGCCGACTTCTCGGTCGTCCGGCGGTCGATACCGGCCGTTCCGACTGCGAACTCGACGCGCGTCAGCCCCTCTCCGGGGTTCGACCTGCCGATCACGGTTACGGGACCTATCTCTCGCGTGTTCCGGACGTGTGTGCCACCGCACGCGGCCGCGTCCCATCCCTCGATAGTGACCACGCGGACGGTGTCGCTATCGCCGAACACTCCCTCCTCGGTCTTCGTGTTGAACGCGACATCGTCGCGTTCGCGTGCGTCCTCGACCGGAACCTCTTCCCAGGAAACGTCCCGGGAGTCCCAGACCGCCTCGTTGACCAGGCGTTCGAGTTCGACGAGCGTCTCGTCCGTCACGTCCGTCGTGGTCCGGAAATCGATCCGGATCTTCTTGTCGTCGATACCGAACCCGCCGTATCCGAGGTCGTCTAACACCCTCCGGCCGGCACCGTACAGTGCGTGACTGGCTGTGTGAGCGCGCATGCAGTACATGCGGAACGACCAGTCGACCTCACAGAGCGCCCTGTGGCCCGGCCGCCACCCGGGTGCCTCGGCCAGACGGTGGACTACGCCGTCGTCGGTTACCTGTACGTCCACCACTTCCTTGCCGTCTATCTTTCCTCGGTCCGCGGGCTGTCCGCCGCTCTGGGGGTAGAAATACGTCGTCTCCAGCGTCACGTCCCTGCCGTCTACTGCCGAAATCCCCGTCTCGAACCTCGTCGTGTACGGTTCGGCAGCGGCTTGTCTGCTCATCAGACGTTCCGACACGCCGGACCGGCAAAAAGCTGACCGCCGACGACACTGTCGCCCGTGGGTCTCGGCGGATTCGACGACTGACGCGCCGACTCTATTCACACGACGGTCCGTCTATCGAACGGCTGCCGCAACCACGGTGTGCTGAAATTCACGTTGACTCGGCCAGTTCGACGTCTAGCCGCTGTTCGAGCGCCCGGACGAGACTACCGCCGACGCCGGCTTGCGTCGCTCGGCCCTGCTCTATCGCCAGCAGGTCGGCCTCGTCAGCGTCGAGTTCTTCAGCGAGTTCCTCCCGCTGGAGTCCGGCGTCCTGCCTGGCTTCCTGCAGAACGCTCCCGTAGTCAGAGACCAGATACGGCAACTGGTCGTCGTCGTAGTTCGTGCCTTCCTCCTCCCAGTGTTCGGAGTCGTCGTTCCAGGCGGGACTGGACTTCGCCGCGTTCTGTACCGCCCTGCGCTGTCGGTCGTCGCCCTGGGACTGGTTCGTCTCGCTTTTCTCGTCTTTGTGTGCGTTATCGTCGTGGGGTGCGCACTCCTGACACACCTGGAGCTGCGCGCCGGCGACGTTAGCTTCGCGGAGCGAGTCGCTCTCGGTCCCGCAGAGTTCGCATGCGTCGCCGTCGCTTGACCCCGACGATCCGCCCGTCGAGTACTTGGCCATACACCCCGTAACGGGGGAACCGGTTTTAACACCCCGATTTTCACTGCTCCCTGATACCGACGAGCGTACTCGCGGGAATTCGCCGCCGGAACGGCGAACGAAACGAAAGTCCTTTAATCAGTCCACTGGATAGAGATGAATGCAGCAAGACGCCGCGAGCGTGGGTAGCCAAGCTAGGCCAACGGCGCAGCGTTGAGGGCGCTGTCCCGTAGGGGTCCGCCGGTTCAAATCCGGTCCCACGCATCGCAACGGCGCAAGCAAACCGCGAGCGCCCATCGAAGTCGATGCAGGTGATATCCCTTCGCGGACATCACCCACGCACAACTTCTGCCGGAATAGCACTGCACAGGATAGATGTAGCGCTGACCGACGCAACGTGTTATTGTTAATACACTTAGTGTCTTGGAACACGTTTTTACCGTTCCATTGCGATAGAAGTTACATCAGAAGGTATCCGGGAAATGACCATCAAATACTCGCCTACGGATAATCCGACTGGCATCAAGTTAGTCGACTTCACGGAACAACGCCAGTTTACGATCCGGACCCCGGACCCGGTCACTCTCGACGAAGTAAACTCAGACCAATTCTGGTTTCCAGTAAGTCGGGCATGTCGTTTTGAGAGTAAAGGACTGTATATCGACAGATTAGACGGAGTCCATATTCATGACGGGAAAGGAGAATTCCAAACTGAAATAAAATCTCACGAAACGAAGGAATTCGAACCCGCTACCTACAGTATCGATATTCACGGCCCCCTCAAGGTGTATCTCCAGGTGACGAGCGGGATGACGATCAACACTGGTGGGAACTATCTGTACATCGAGTTCGACGGTAACACAGAGATGTACCTCGGTATGCGGTCGTATCATAAACAGCCCGCAGGGACGATAACCGTCCCGGACGACCCGCACGACCTCATGACTGCCGTTGGGACTCTCTCGTCGGCACTAAAAACGACATCGTGCGAACGTTCGTACCCGACCCTCCGTGGTCATCCCCCGCTGTTCGAACGAGGTGATTCGCTGGAGATTCCGAGTCATATCGAGCCACCGGACACGGGAATCAGGATCGTCGTTCCCCCGGAGTACAGGTACATCTATACGGTCTCTTCGCTCGCCTTTTATCTCGGTGCAGAGGTCGTTGCGGGCGACGTACCGAGGATCGAAACGACCAACGGCTTCACGCGTGACCTCGCCAGTCGACGGTGGTTCGAGGACGAAGTCTCGTGTCTTCTCCGGCAGGTGTTTTTCCTCGACTGTATCGTGCGCACGGAGGGCATCTACCAGATGGACCTCCGAGAGCGGCGAATGGTCGAACAGTACCTTCCGTTCGATATCGCGGAACTGTACGACAAACCGCTGCAGGAACAATTAGAACAGTACCTTCAGATACCGTACGAAGTCGTCTCGGAGTACATCCCGCAGTGGACTCTCACGGCACACATTCCGTCGAGTCCCGAGGGGATCATACCGACTCCCTTCGTGGTGAACGAACTAGGTATCGTGCGGGAACCGCGCGGTACTCGAATCTCTCGACCGAGAACGACTGCGGCAAACTACTCACGGGCACCCGGCGGTGGCACCGCTGAATCAGAGACTTCGCAACCGCTGGTTCGTTCCGGGGCGACGACGGGCGACGACGACGTTACGTTCGTCCAACCGGAAACGACGAACGAGTCGCTCGAACACTCCTGGTTCGGAAAGCACGTTCCTCGGGGAGCCACGAAAGCAACCACTGAAGCGTTCATGAACCGGGTGTCGAGGGAAAACCGCTCAAGTCAAATAGATATCACTGTCGTCTGCAATGACGATCGGATGATAGCCGAACACGATTCCCTTGATAGCGTGTACGGACGCAGAGACGAACTTCCGTACAATGTCGAGTCCTACGTCCAGATCTCGACCGACGAACTCGAAACGTTACTTCTGGACGGCAACATAGATTTCCTTCACTACATCGGCCACGCGACTCCTGATGGTCTCGAATGCTCGGATGGGGATCTCGACGTGCGGGAACTCGACGAGATCGATGTCGAGGTATTCCTGCTCAATGCCTGTCGGTCGTACAACCAAGCGATAGCGATGGCAAAGCGCGGTGCCACCGGCGGTGTCGGAACGCTAAGCGACGTAGTGAACGAACACGCTATCGAGATCGGGAAAGCCCTTGCCCATCTGATCAACCTCGGCTTTAAGCTCCGTGCGGCGGTCGACCTCGTTCGGGAACACACTCGCATCGGTGATCAGTATCTTATCGTCGGTGATGGCGGTGCAGATATTGCTCAATCCGAAGGAGGACCGCCAGGCGTCTGCGAGGTTACACCCCGTGATGACGGTTTGTATGATCTATCCGTTCGTATGTATCCGACCAGGGAATTTCAGATCGGATCCACGGTACTACTTAAGTTGCAACAGACTTCGGAGAATTGTCTGTTACCGGGCCCAAGCGAAGCTACAGGACTGACGGAGGCCGAACTTCGTGATTACTTCTCCTCACACAGCAGCCCAGTCCAACTCGACGGAGAACTCCGTTGGAATGACCTGTCGTCGCCTGTAGATCTGACCGTCGACGAAAACTAGTTAGGGGCCACCTGTTCCTGTAGCCACTCCCGCTGCGGCCGTCCCTGCCGAGGCAGTCAGCAGCAGGATCATGAACAGCGCGCCGATCATTCGTGGGTGGTCTGCGAGGAACGACTTGAGTGCGTCTTGATTGGACATTGCACTCGGAACAACGAGACAGAACCTTTTCAAATTATCTGAAATTTTCTTATAAATTAATAGGTGAAGTTATAGGATATTTTAGGGAAGTAATGACAAATGAATTTATAGGATCACGTCAATTATCGTCGTCGGGCGGACGTTCGGACAACCGGTCGAACCGGTCCTGTGCGTTCTCTCGGCGGTGGTTCGTCTCGTCCGGGCGGTATTCGAGACGTTCCACTGCGTTATCCTCGACCGTCACCGTGAGCACGGCGTCGGCGTGGTTCGCCGCTTCGGGCAAGGAATCGCGGGGGAGCGTCGCTTGCCCGACTACGTCTCCCTCGCGTTCGAGCAACAGGACAGCGCTGTCGTCTTCGAACCGGTCGACTACGCCAGTGTACGTTCCGTTCATCCGTACGTCTCCTGAACAACGAGTTCTCCCCGGTCGTTTCTGACGGTGACGGTGTCGCCGCCGTTGTTCCAGATCGGTCGCCCGGCCTCCCAGTACAGATCGGTGCTGGTGTCCGTTCCGTTGCCGCTGTAGATAGTCACTGACTCGCCGGGTGCCAGCGAGACGCCGTCCGGGAACGTGTACGTCTCGCCGGACTCGTCCGAGAGCGTCCATCCCGAGAGTTCGACATCGTCATCGCCGGCGTTTTCGAGCGTCACGTACTCGCCGTTCAGGTTCTCGTAATCGTCGCCCGCGGCGTCTTGGTGGACCGCGGCGATCCGCAGGTCCGCACCGCCGTCCGCGACTACCGTCGATGCCGGAGCGTCGTCCACCGGACCGCCGGCGCTGATCGTCGCTCGCGTGACGGGAGCCGTTCCGTTTTCGGGTGCGACCGGCGACACGTCGCGGAGTCGTAACGGTTGGGTCATCGCGCTCTGTTGGGTTCGGACGCTGACGGCGTCGCCACCGCTGATCACCACCACGTCACCGTGCACCCCCGTCCAGTAGGTCGGGATCAGCGAGTCGGCGAGGCGGCGGAGCGTCTCGTTGTGCGGATGGCCGTACGGAGAATCGTACGCGCTCGATACCACCACCATTTCCGGACTGACCGCGGTCAGCAGTTCGTCGCCGGTGCTCGTCTTGGACCCGTGATGGCCCGCCGCGAGGACGGTCGCGTTCAGTTCGACGCCGTACGTGTCGACGAGATGCGCTTCCTGTACGTGTTCGGCGTCGCCGGGGAGGAGCGCCGAGACGGAACCGTGTCGCAGTCGAAGGACGACGTTGTTCTCGTTACGCGCGCCGTCATCGAGTCGCTTCTCTGGCGGGCCGAGCACGTCGATAGCGAGGCCCTCCATCGGTATCGAATCGCCTTCCCGCGTCTCGTACAGCGTCACGTCGTGTTTCTCCACGGCGGACAGGTATTCGTCGTACGTCGCCGTACTGGCGGCGATCCCCGGGTCGTAGACGGCTCCGACCCCATTCGCTTTCGTCTCGTAGTGTTCGATGACGGCAGCGTGTCCACCGATGTGGTCGGCGTCGGCGTGTGTCGTCACCAGATAGTCGATCCGGCGGATCCCGCGCTGACGCAGGTACCGAAGCACGTGGTCGCCGTCGTCCGTCCAATGGCCCGTGTCGACGAGCATCGTCTCGCCCGACGGCCCGACCACGAGCGTCGCCGCGCCCTGTCCGACGTTGATGAAGTGCAGTTCAAGCGTCCCGTTTCCAGACCCGTCGGGTGACGCCGTTGGTGTCAGTTCCGAAGTGGTCACGTTGCTCTCGGTGGGTCCGCCGTCCCCGCCGGTGGCACCGACGCATCCCGAGAGAACGACGAGGACGACCATCAGAACCGTTCCGAGTCTGTACACGCCACGACAGTACACCTGGATCCACAAATCAGTGCGCTAGTCTCAAGTATTCGCTATTAATACTTATAGTAATTAACTCTGTAGCGCTTGCTCATTATTATACTACGGAACGCGATCTCTGCCAGTCGTGAAAGGAACGTCTTTGGGACCGCGGCAATAAGGATAGGCTATGCAACACCGGGTCAGAGAACACATTCCGGCGACGACGGGCCTGCTCACTGCCGTTTCGCTGGCGCTCGTGTTCGGTGCCGCTCTCGGTGCGATACCGGGAACCGTCCTTCCCCGCGCGCCGGGGTGGTTCGTCGACGCTATCCCGCACGTAAACGCCGTCCTCAGTGCCCTGGCTATCGGAACCATCGCTGGCGGGATCCACGCGATCCGACGCGGGCGAGTCGGCCGCCACCGAGCGCTGATGCTCATCACGTTCAGCCTGTTCGCGACCTTTCTCGTGCTGTATCTGTACCGGATCGTGCTGGAAGGCCCTGCGGCGTTTCCCGGGCCGGAGACCGTCTACACGTACGTCTACCTCCCGATACTGGCTATCCACGTTCTGCTCGCCATTCTCACGATTCCGCTCGTCTACTACGTCCTCCTGCTCGCGTGGACGCACTCGGTGGCGGAGCTTCCGTCGACGAGGCACGCGACGGTCGGCCGAGTCGCCGCCGCGCTGTGGCTCATCTCGTTCACGCTCGGCGAGGTAGTGTACGCGCTGCTGTATCTCTTCTACTGATCCGCGACGCCGTCCGATCTCTACTGGTCAGTCACCAGCCGAGCGTACCAGACGACGTCCCGATGTTCGCCGTCGACGAAGACGGCTTCGCGGTGGACCCCTTCGCGTTCGAACCCAGCCTTCTCCAGGACACGCGCCGACGCGTCGTTGAACGCCACGACGCGGGCCTGCACGCGGTGGAGTCGACGCTGGTCGAACGCATACTCGGTCAGCGTCCGGGCGGCGTCCGTCGCGTAGCCGTTGCCCCACTCGTCCGGCACGATCCAGTAGCCGAGTTCGCCGACGCCGTTCTCCTCGTCGACGGTGTTTAGCGATACCATGCCGACCGGCCGGTCGTCCGCGGTGACGAGCAGGTCGACCGAGTCCTCGTCCGAGACGACTTCTTCGAAGAACTCCCGCTCTTGCTCGGAGTTTTTCGGAGTCGACATCAGCGTGGTACGCCACACGTCGGGGTGGTTGACGGCGTCGCGGAGGAACTCGATGTCGTCCGATTCGACCGTACGGAGCGATACAGTCTCGCCGCGGAGAAAGGTCGCGCCTGGCATAGTTGTCGGTCGTTCCGATCGGACGAAAAGGATGGTGGTGGTGTGCTACCTATTCACAGTGTTCGTTGTACCTGTAGACCGGTATTCGACGGCTCCACGTCAGCGAAATACCGAACTGAAGTATAAGGATCCCTATCAGTTAGCTCAGTCGTCGGCCGGAACCTCTGTCCGGGTGATCTCCCGGTCCGCCTCTTCGCCCTCGATGTCGTAGGGATATTCCCCGGTGACACAGCCCATACAGAGGTCGTCGCGGGACTGTTCGAGCACCTCGGCGACGGCGTCTTTCGAGAGGTACGCCAGGCTATCAGCATCTATCTCGTCGGCGACCTCCTCGACGCTTTTGTCGCTGGCGATGAGTTCGTCACGGCTCGCCATGTCGATGCCCATGTAACACGGCGCGACGATGGGCGGTGCGCCGATGCGGACGTTGACCTCCTCGGCACCCACGTCCTTGAGGAGTTTGACGAGTTGGGTCGACGTCGTGCCGCGGACGATTGAGTCGTCGATGATCGTGACCGTCTTCCCTTCGATGGTGCTTTTGATGGGGTTTAGCTTGAGGCGGACCGCGCGCTCTCGCTCGTCCTGCGTCGGCATGATGAACGTCCGGCCGACGTAGCGGTTTTTCATCAGCCCTTCCGCGAACTCGACGTCGTCCGCGGCCTCGGCGTACCCCGAAGCGAACGCTCGGCCGGAGTCGGGAACGGGGAGGACAACATCGCTGTCGATGCCGCTTTCCTCCCAGAGCTTCCGTCCCAGGTCGCGCCGGACTTCGTAGACGCGCTTCCCGTCGATGACGCTGTCGGGGCGGGCGAAGTAGACGTGTTCGAAGAAGCAGTGTGCGGTTTGTTTCTGCTCGACGAGTTGGTAGCTGTCGAACCCTTGTCCGTCCGCCCGGAGGATAACGAGTTCGCCGGGCTTGACGTCTCGGACCAGTTCTCCGTCCAGCGTGTCGATGGCCGCACTCTCGCTCGCGAGAATGTACCCGTCATCGAGTTCGCCGATGCAGAGCGGTCGGTTGCCTTGCGGGTCGCGTACGCCCATCACCGTATCGTCGTGCGTGATAGTGAGCGAGTACGACCCGTGGATACGAGTCATCGTCTGTTTGACGGCACGGACGAGGTCCTCCTCTAACAGGTTCCGCGCGAGGTCGTGGGCGATGACTTCGGTGTCGCCGTCGGACGTGAACGCGTGGCCGGAGTCCGCGAGTTCGTCGCGTATCTCGTCGGCGTTGACGAGGTTGCCGTTGTGCGAGAGCCCGAGCGACCCGCTCTTGAACGAGACGGAGAAGGGCTGTGCACAACTGGAGTCGACACTGCCCGAAGTGGGATATCGGACGTGACCGATCCCCGACGGCCCGTTCAGGCTCTCGATGTCGTCCTCCGAGAACGCGTCTCCGACCAGTCCCATCTCTACGTGACTGTGTTGCTGGAACCCGTCGTGCGTGACGATACCGGCTGATTCCTGCCCGCGGTGCTGAAGCGCGTATAGGGAGTAGTAAAGCGGGCGTGCGGAATCGCGTCCGTCGAGCGAGATACCGACGACGCCGCACTTTTCGGTCATGCCGTCCTGGGATCGCCTCTCGGCCCGCCCGTTTGACATGGACGGTTGTAGAGAACGGGCCGGGATAAATCCTCGCAAACGTGTCTGATTCTCCGTCTCTCCGGTGACAAATATACACGTTCGTGAACAACTCTTTGAACGTCTGCACTCAGCAATCCTCTCTCCACCCATACGCCGTTAGCGCGCGGTGAAACCTGCTGGGGGAGACACTGCAAACCAGAACTGCCATTATATCAGACAATAGAAGTGAAGCGTTCGTACACCGAAACCACGGGGCTACCGCTACGCGTGTGGTTTTCGAGAGAAAGGAAAACTCGTCAGTCGGTGGTTACTCGCCGGCTTTCGACTGCCACTCGTAACCGCGCTGCTTGCTCGACTTACCGAACCCGCACGACGAGCATTTACCTTTCTTGACGTGATACGACTTTTCGCCACACCGACGACATTTGACGTGGGTCGTGGTGTTTTTCTTACCCTGGCTCGGGGTTCCTGCACCAGTCATGGGATAATGGTTACGACGTTATCGCCGCGTATAATCGTTGTGTCTTCGCCTTCCGCGTCCTCCAGAACGAGGTTCATGTGCTGGTCGTACCCGGTGAGAAACCCGTCGTACTCCTCGCCGCCTTTCAGTCGGACGGTCACCTGGTCACCGACGGACGCTTCGAGCACGTCGAGTGGACGTTCGCTCATACGGGAAACGGCTTTCGACGGACGCTTAAACGTACCGGTAAGCGCGGTCAAATAGGGACGCTAAACGGTGCGCGCTCGCTTGCACCGGCAACAAATGCCTCTAGAAGTGTAACTGCAGCCGTCATATCGTCCGTGTCGATCACCTCGACCGGTGTGTGCATGTACCGGTTTGGCAGACCGAGATAGACAGATGGCACGCCGCCACGGGCCGTGAAGAACGCGTTCGTGTCGGTGCCGGTGGTGGTCGGGGACGACTGCAACTGCACGCTTATCCCTTCGGCTTCGGCCGTCTCCCGGAGCGAGTCCGCGAGTGCGGGGTGGTTCGCGTTCCCGCGGGTGACGACCGGGCCGTCGCCGAGTCTCACGTCGCTCGCCCGGTCACTGGGTGCGTCGGGGTAGTCCAGTGCGTGCGCAACGTCGACGACGACGACCGCGTCCAGGTCGAGGTCGAATCCGACCATCTCGGCTCCGTGAAGACCGACCTCCTCCTGAACCGTGCTGACCGCGTAGACGGTGGCGTCCACGTCCGCCTGGGCCGCGTTCCGGAACGTTTCGGCCGCGACCCACATCCCGGTGCGGTTGTCCATCCCCGGGCCGGCGACGCGCGTCCCCTGTAAGTCCGTCACCGCGCCGTCGACCGTGATCGGATCGCCGACGGTGACGAGTTCCCGGGCCGTTTCGCCGTCCGGTGCGCCGATGTCGACGTGGTGGTCCGCGATAGCTTCCTCGCCGGGGTCCTCGTCGTCGTCCGCTCGGACGTGGATCGCCGTCTGGCCGATGACGCCGGGGACCGGTCCGTCCGCGGCGTGAATCGTCACCTGCTGGCCGCGCGTGACCGTCTTGTCGATGCCGCCGACTCGCCCGACGTGGACGTGGCCATCGTCGTCTATCTCGCGGACCAGAAACCCGATCTGGTCGGCGTGACCCGCGACGGCTACCGCGGGTCCATCGCCCTCGCTCACCGCGACCGCATTGCCGTAGCTGTCCGTGCGTATCTCGTCGGCGTACTCGCTCACGCGGTCTATCCAGACTCGCTGACCGGGTGCCTCGTAGCCCGACGGAGTCGCCGATGAGAGCAGGTCGTTTAGAAACGCGCGCCGGTCGTCGTTCATGAATGTCGTTTCGAACTCCTGATACGAAACGTTGTTCGTTTCGACACGGTGGCACCGGTTGAGGTCCGCTCGTCTACGCGATATCACCGGTGATCGAACGCGCTGTCGTTCCGGCAGTCATCGACCGCGCCGTCCTTTCGACCGCGTTGTCTCTTCGGCACCCATCGATCACCGGACGTGTTCGCCGTCGTACTGGTGAACCGGGACGCCGGATCGAACTCCGGTTTCATCCGACAGTATAAGTCCGTCCCCATCGAACGGTACAGTATGGTCGACATAACACTGTTCGAACTACACGTCGACGGCGACCCCCAGTTCACCCCCAGTTGGATCAGCGGCGAACGCGACACGAGCGAGAGGCTGGAGGGTGACGGCGGGACGACCGTCGATGTCGAGGAGGAAAGCAGCGGGAACGGAGGGAAGGTGCTGATCGGTCTCGTTGCACTCGTCTTGACCGCCGCGGTCGTCAGGAAGTTCCGCGGCGGCAGTGACGGTAGCGAGGAGTTCGAAGAGGAACCGGAGTACACCGTCGAAGAGACCGCCTGAGGATCTCGAACCGCCGGCCGTCCCCGGTTCCGGGAGAAGGGTTTTGTCCTCTCGGACGCAAGTGAATTCACTGTGAGTCTCTATCGTAGCGTCCGGGCCGTTACGTCCGCGTCGGGCGACGGTCCGATCGACTGGAGTGCAGTCGCCGAGGCGGCGAAGGCGTCGACTGACGCCGGCTCGCTCGATATCTCTGCCGCCGAACGGGACGGGTACGCCGACGACGTCCGCGACGCTCGTCGGCGCGTCCGCGACGTGTCCGCCCTGAATTTCGACCTCCCTCGCGCCGTCGAGGTGCAACACCGCCATCACTGGATCGATGCGAACGTCGAGACGTTCTCCCGGCTCATGCGACCGCTGGAGGACGAAACTGCGGATTTCTTCCCCGGTGCCGCACGCGTCGTCAACACCGGTTCGATGAGCTTCATGCTCGGTTTTCTGGGTCGCAACGTCCTCGGCCAGTACGACCCCCTCTTGCTCGCGGACGACCCGGACGACCACGCGCTGTATTTCGTCCGCCCGAACATCGTCCGCACCGCCGAGAGTCTGAACGTCGAGTACCCCCGCTTCCGCCGCTGGATCGCCTTCCACGAGGTGACACACGCCGCCGAGTTCGGGGCCGCACCCTGGCTCTCCGACCACCTCGAAGACCAACTCGAACGCGGTATCGGCGCGGTCACCGACGGCACTCTGGACCGCGAATCGTTCAAGGAACTCGACGCCGCGATGACCGTCGTCGAGGGGTACGCCGAACTGCTGATGGACCACGCGTTCGACGACGAGTACGCGGACCTCCGCCGGAAACTCGACGAGCGACGGAAGGGCCGGGGGCCGCTCGCCCGCCTCGTCCGCCGCGCGCTCGGTCTTGGTCTGAAGCGCCGGCAGTACGAACGCGGGAAAGCGTTCTTCGAGAGAGTCACCGAGGAACGCGGCGTCGCCGCCGCCGGTGCCGTGTGGGAGCGCCCGGAGAACCTGCCGACGAACGACGAGATCGACGCACCTCACACGTGGATGCAGCGCGTCGACCCCTGAGGTATCCCGTACCGCGGCCGCACTGACCTGAATACATATAGCCCCCGCCGCCATCCCCGCTGTATCACTGTAGCCACGGAGGCCATACGGGTGTGCCCTAAAGAGGAGAGTACACGTGACCACGGAAATTCATTCCCCAGTCGAACGCGACGCCGAGGACGAAACGCTCACCGAAGCCGTCGTACTCGCTGTCGCTGACGCCGTCGACGCCGACCCTCTAACCCTCGAACCGCTTCACGACTGCGTGGACCCGGACGCGCTGGATCAACTGTTCCGCTCGGCCGATGACCACGCGGACTCGGTTCGCGGACGCGTCGAGTTCCGCTACGCCGACTGCGACATTGCAGTCCACGCTTCAGGACGCGTCGTCGCGACCCCCGTCAAACCTCCCAGTGTACAGTCCGAGTCCCTCGCTGCCACGGAATAGTCGGAGCGTTCTGTTTTCAGTTCTCGTCTCACTTTCCGCGTCGGCTTTCGCTTGGTTCGCCCGTAGCGGACGTCACTGGCGGGTGATCGAGACACAAGATACTTGCGAACACCGGGGGGAGAAGCAACGAATGACTGGCAGGAAAGCCGTTCGAGACGGGTACGACTCACTGGCTCAGACGTACGCCGAACAGCGCTCCGATGACGAGACGCTGGGGACGACTCTGTTCGACGATCTGCTGGCTGACCTCCCGGACGACGCGCGGTTGCTCGATGCCGGCTGCGGTCAGGGGACTCCGGTTCTCGCCGGCGCGGGGGTGTCGGCGGTCGGCCTCGACTTCTCCGGCGAGCAGCTCCGCCTGGCGACGGAGAACGCTCCCCGCGCGGCGCTCGTTCAGGGCGACATGGCAGCGCTCCCGTTCGAGGACGACGCGTTCGACGCTGTCACGGCGTACCACTCGCTGATTCACGTACCGCTTTCCGAACACCAACGCGTTATCGACGAGTTCGCACGCGTGCTGAAGCCGGGGAGCCCGCTACTGGTCTCCGAGGGCCACGTCGAGTGGGAGGGTTCGAACCCGGATTGGCTCGACAGCGGCGCAGCGATGGAATGGCATATCGCGGGTTCCGAGGCGACGCGCGAGCAGATCCGGGAGGCCGGGTTTACCGTCCTCGACGAGTGGTCCGTCGCCGACACGTGCGCTGAGGAAGAGGGCGCCCAGAAGCCCTTCTTCCTGGCGGAGCGCTGAGGGGCCGACAGTTCGGTCTGCCGGGGCGGTATCGTTACAAGGTGTCCCCGCGCAGTCACGACCATGCCGTCGCAGTACGATCCGGTCGAATCGCCGGACGAGACTACGCTATTCCCGTATCACGACCGCACGCCCCCGAAAACCGCCGACGTCTATCGCGCTCGGCGCGTCGTTCGCCGTACCCTTCCACGGACGCCCCTGGTTCGGAGTGAACCGCTCTCCGCCGAGTTCGACGCCGACGTCTACCTGAAGCGCGAGGACACCCTCCCGACGGGCGCGTTCAAGGTTCGCGGCGGCGTCACGCTGGCCGCAGACCTCGACGACGCGTTCCGCGACCCCGGACTGATCGCCGCGAGTACCGGAAACCACGGTCAGTCCGTGGCGTACGCCGGCCGGACGTTCGACGTGCCGGTCACCGTCGCCGTCCCCAGAGACGCGAACCCGTCGAAAGTAACCGCGATGGAGCGACTCGGTGCCGACGTGGTCCACCACGGCGACGACTTCGACGATGCCCGAGAACACGCCGAAGAACTGGCCGCTGCGGAGGGGTACCGGTACGTCCACTCCGCGAACGAGCCGAAACTCGTCGCAGGCGTGGGGACGGCCGGCCTCGAAATCGTGGAAGACCTCCCCGAGGTTGATTACCTGTTCAGTCCGGTCGGCGGCGGGTCGAGCGCCGCCGGATACTGTCTCACTGTCGGCGAACTCGCGGACGCGACCGTAGTCGGCGCGCAGTCCGAGGCGGCCCCCGCGATGTACCGGGCCTGGGACGAGGGGCATCTCGACCCGGCCGATGAAATGGGAACGTTCGCCGAAGGCATCGCGACGCGCGTCCCGTTCGCGATGACCATCGACCTGCTGCGCGACCGCCTCGACGACTTCTGTCTGGTTAGCGAGGACGCTATCAGGACGGCCGTGCGGGACCTGCTCATCGAGGAGTCGCTGGTCGCCGAGGGGGCGGCCGCCGCGAGCGTCGCTGCGATGCGCGGAATGCGCGACGAACTCAGCGGCAAAACGGTCGTCCTACCGATCTCGGGCCGGAATCTAGACACCGAGAAGCACCGGACCGCACTGGGCGAGTAAGTCCACCGCGGAGTCGCCTGCTCCGCTCGCTACGGGGCGATAGTCGCCAGATAGTACACGAGCACGAGTCCGAGAAGGAGTCCGGCGACCGTCACGGCGGCGACGCTGCCGAGGTCAGCGCCGCCCTGGACGGCGATCATACCCGCCGAACCGCCGACGAGGAGGACGAACCCGGCCATCAGACGCTTGCGCTTTTGCTCCCTTTCTTCGTCGGAGAGAGAAGGCCCGACCATCTCAGTCCCCGTCACCGCCCTCACCGCCCGAAAGCTCCGGGTGAGGTGCGCTGACGTGCAGTTCGACGAACACCCACTCCTCGTCCCGTCGTTCGAGCGTCCCGCTCCAGCGAGTCGGGAACGCGAAGCGTCTGCCGCTCTCGGCGTCGGTCCAGGCGAGGTCGACCTCGTCGCTGAACCAGGCGTACTCGCCCCGCTCTGTCACGCTGAGTCGTCGGGTGTCGACCGTCCATTCCTCGGTCGTCCGGGTCTGTTCCCGCAGCGCCTCTGCGATGTCGTCGTAGCCGACCAGCGACTCGGAGACGCCGAACTTCGCCGTTTGTGCGTCCTCGGCGAAGTACGTGTACAGCGGTTCTCCCCGGCGGAGCGACTCGTAGTACTCGCGGACGGTGTCGACAGCAGTCATACGGACACGAACGCCGTGAGGCCGCTTGAAGTCACTGGAACGCTCTGCCGACACCGTCGTCGTCGACTAGCTCCTCGAACTCGGTTTCGAGGAGGTCCTCGGCCTCCTCGAACGTCGTAGAGAGGTCCTCTAGTTCGTCCGGGCGGTCGTACTGGTCGTACTCCATCGGCCCGAACGCGGGACTGTCTATGGCCTCCATCACGTCGTCGAACAGGTCGCCCGGCGTCGTCGGGGCGTCCTGATGCGCTTTGATCACCTCTTCCAGATGTGTGACCTGCTCCTTGGCCTCGTCCTCGTCGTCCGGCGGCGACTGGACGGCGAACCGCCCGGTCTCGGACTCCTCGGGCAGGTAGGAACCGATCTCGTCGTCTAGGTTCCGCGCGACTCGCGCGCCGACGCCGCGAACGTCGAACGGGTTCTTTGCGTACGTCTTCAGGTGAAAAACGCCCCCCGAAGGGTGGCCGAGGTAGAGGTCCTCGCCAACGCCTCCGTCCCGGTCGCCGGCGACGGCGCGCCAGCCCTCGGGGTCGACGTTCTTATCCACGACGTCCTCCATGATGTCGTCCCACTCGCGGACCCGCATGACAGGATATTGCGAATCGACGGGAAAGAACGTATCGATTGGGGAGATCCGTTCCGCGCGGGACGATGCTCCGTGTCACGACCAGTAGCGTTTTTGACCGCGGACCACCAGAGACGTGATAGTGAACATTCGGGGGACCGTTGCGGAGGCCGGTGAGGTGCGTACCGTCTCGACGCAGTACGGCGAGAGCGACCTCGCGGAGGTCGAACTGCGGCTCGAGGAGGGCGCTGACCCCGTGCCGGTGACGCTGTGGGGCAAGTGGACCGAGACGGCCGAACTCGTCGAACCGGGGATGGAGCTCCGCGTCACGGACGCCGAGGAGGACGACTACGACGGCGGCTACGCGACGACGGGCGACTCCTACGTCGTGCTCGAACCGGACTTCCTCGTAGACGTCACCGACGTCCGCTCGTGGGTGCAGTGCCCGCGGATGTACTATCTGAACAAGCTATCGGGCATTCCGCTGGTCTACCCCGTCGTCAAGGGGACCATCGTCCACGAGGTGTTCGGTGACCTCCTCCGCGGGCGTGACCTCGACGACTCCATCGCTGACCGCGTCGAGGAGGCGGGGCTCGAACTCGGACTGCTGGGCAAGACGGCCGAGGAGGTCGAGGAGGAGGTCCGCCAGAACGCGATGGCAATAGAGGGGTGGCTGAAACAGGGCGTCCTGACCGACCAGGACGAGTGGCGGAGCGAGCAGACCCTCATCAGCCAGAGATTCGGCATCAAGGGCCGTGCCGACGCCATCAGGCGCGGTATGCCCGTCGAACTCAAAACGGGCAAGAACACCAAGCGCGACCCGCGGTTCCACGACAAGATCCAGGCCGCCTGCTACGCGCTCATCCTGCAGGAGCGCGGCGTCCCGGTCGACACAGGAACGCTGCTGTACACCAAAAACTCCGCGCTGGACCGCTCCGAGGCGACCGGCGACCTCTCGCCCGCCAAGGAGTTCTCGGTCGGCGACGGACTGCTGAAGTTCGTCGTCCGGACGCGCAACGAGATAGCGGCGATGGAACACGACGTGAGCGTCCCGACGGGGCACGAGGCGGACGCAGTCTGCGATTACTGCTTCGAACAGGACACCTGCCAGGTCGTCTCGGGCCGCCTCGACCAGGAGTCCAAAGCCGGCCAGATCGGTCGGCCGATTCCCGAGGAGGAACGCGAGTACTTCGGCCGGTTCTACCGGGCTATCGAGGAGGAGCGCCGCGCGACACACCGCGAGTACGCGAAGCTATGGGAACAGACCGGCGAGGAGCGAGCGGACGACGACCGGGCGCTGATCAACCTCGAACCGACCGACCGCCGGCAACTCGACGGCGGCCGCTGGGAACTCCGTGCCGACCGAACTGACGATGCGGTGTCGAAGATCCGCGAGGACGACGTGGTGCTGGCGAGCGACGGCCACCCCGTTACCGGCCACGCGGAACTTGCACGCGTCGAACGCCTCGACGAGGAAGTGGTCGTCACTGCGGACGAACCCGTCGAACTCCGACGGCTCGACGTGTATCCTTCTGAGCTTTCGGCCGATCGGATGCTGACGGCGCTGCACGACGGCCTGCTCAAAGGCGGCGAACGCCGCAAAGACGTGCTCTTCGGCCGCGCAGACCCCGAATTCCGCGAGGAGACGGAGACGTTCATCGACAACAACGAGGCTCAGAACGATGCGGTGACGCGTTCCGTCGCCGCCGAGGACTTCGCGCTGGTTCACGGTCCGCCGGGGACGGGCAAGACCTACACCATCGCACGGACCGTCAGGGCGCTCGTGGAGCGCGGCGACCGCGTGCTGCTCTCGGCTTTTACCAACCGCGCGGTGGACAACGCCCTGGAGGCGGTGCGGGATCAGGGATTTCAGGACGTCCTCCGCGTCGGCACGGAAAGCGGCATCCGCAAAGACATGCAGGACGTCCGGCTCGCCGAGCGCGGCGACCCCGGCGAACGTACCCGCGAACTCCGAGAGGCTCCGGTCGTCGCCGCGACGACATCGACCTGCGGGTCGCGCGTCATGCGGGAGCAGTCGTTCGACGTGGCCGTCGTCGACGAGGCGGCCCAGCTAACCGAACCCGAGACGCTCGCGGCGATCAACCTCGCGGACCGGTTCGTTCTCGTGGGTGACCACGAGCAGTTACCACCGGTCGTCAGGACCGAAAACGACCTGACGAAGTCGCTGTTCGAGCGCCTCATCGAGGACCACCCGGATGCGGGTGTGATGCTCGACCGCCAGTACCGGATGGCCCAGCGCATCCAGGCGTACGCGTCACGGGAGTTCTACGACGGCGCGTTGCGTCCCGCGACCGGCGACGTGGCGAGTCAGCGACTCTCTGACCTGTCCGGCGTCGACGTGGACACGCTTCCCGACCACCTGCAGGACCCGGTAACGATGGTCGACGTGCCGGGCGACGGCGCGCGCCACACGGACGCCGAGGAGGCCGACGAGGTGGCGGAGATCGTCGAAACTCTCGCGGACGCGGGCGTGCAACTAGCCGATATAGGCGTCATCGCCCCGTTCCGCGCGCAGGTCGCGGAGATATCCCGTGGCGTTCCGGACGGCGTCACCGTCGACACTGTCGACCGGTTTCAGGGCTCGTCCAAGGAGGTCATTCTCGTCTCCTTCGTCGCCAGCGGCGACCTCGACAGCCCTATTTTCGAGGATTACCGCCGGGTGAACGTGGCGCTTACGCGCGCCAAACGGTCGCTGATACTCGTCGGCGATGCGAACGCCCTGTCGACCGACGACGTGTACGCCCGGATGGTCGAATGGGCGCGGGCGTAGTTCAGTCGGGGCGGCGTGAGCCGTTCTCAGACCCGGACCGGTTCGTTGATCGGGCTGGCGCGTATCGGCCGTCGTCCGACGTTTCCGAGCGTCACGGCCCGTGGGGGTGCAACGTGGAGATGCGGTTCCGCGGCCGGTCTCCCGATGTCAGCAGCGGCGAACAGCGTGTTCTCGTCGACGGTCGCCGCAGCCGTGCGGAGCCGCCAGGGGTCGTGGTCAACGACGCCGGTGTAGAGTGCGGACCGGCCGGGGAGGTAGAACCGGTAGCGGTCGATGGCGAACGCCTCGAACGAACCGGGTTCGACGGATTCGAGTGACCCGTTCGGGCCGTACGTCGCCCGGAACCGCGCGTCCGGTTCCCCGGCCCGGATGCGCTCGCTTTCGAAGCGGACGTCGGTGCCGTCACGGCGTACTGACGCCTCAGCACGGTAGTAGGGTATCCCGAGCGTCCGCCGGCCCGCGGTGACGGCCAGACGCTCGTCCGCGTCCATGCTGAGGAAGTAGACGCCCGGGTCGCCGTCGACGGTGACGTACGTCCGGAGGTTCACCTGCGGGAACGTCCGCCCGAACGGCGCGAATCGGGGGCGCACGTCGTCCATCGTCAGCGAGACGACGCCGAGCCACGCCTGCCCGTCGAACGTGTCGAGCGTCGCGGCGTCGGGCAGGTGCGGCCGGAGCCGGTCCGGCGCGACCGGATAGTGGGCGAACAGCAGGTCCCGCCACTGCATGGAGCCGAGCGGAGTCATATGTATATTTATGGTGCCAACGTACTTCTCGGTGGCATTATCGGTTTCTGTCAAGACAGGCTTATTGACCCTTTGGCCACCATCTATTATAATTTATATTTAAATTACTATATAATAATATAACATAAATAACATTCTCCCCAAAGTACTTATATACTGATGAAAAGTATTAGAATATATATGAAAAAGCTACCAAAGATAATTTTTCTTGTAGTAGTTATTATAGTTATGATTTCATCAATAATGATATCAATTCCACCAAGACAGCAAACTGAGACAGGCCATGAAGTAACATATTATGTAAAGCAAACAAATGATAGTGATATTGTTGATTATGTAAGATTCGATAATCTCACAGAGTCTGAGCAGAGAGAATTCAAAACAGGACTAGAACAGGATGGAGTTACAAAAGAAAGCAGGCCTGAGATCGCTGATTACAATCATATAAGATACAAGAGTAAGTATTATACGATAGAGATAGCAATGCCATAAGTTAACATTATTTATCAGTTATATCTTCACCTCATATTAATACAGATATAATTTTTATAAAGTGGTCTGTATTAGTTTTATTTGGAATGTTCAACACAGATTCCAAATATAGCCGACGTAGATTTATGGAAAAAGTTAGTGGTTCTGTCGGAGCTCTGAGTTTAACTACTACTGTAAGTGCTAATGCACAAAATGGGAATGAGGATATTGTAGAAGGACATGGAAAATACCTCGAAATCGGGGTTTCATTTGGAAGAATCTCCAGAAGATGCAAAAACAGGAAGTGGAGATAGAGAAAAACAAATTAGCAGGTCAACATTGTAATTCTGGGAATCGTCACCAACAAAATGTTCCGGATAGTCGCCGAGACGCTGGTTGTGACGCATATTTGTTCATTGTTAACTTTCAGGAAGATCGGATTTGGCTGTGTTCAAGTCACTAGCAACACTTGCAGAGACCCACAATGTTCTCATTCTCTTCTCTTTTGTGCCGGAGCGATCACATATCCTCTTCTATTCATTTCGGTCGGAGCATTTTCATGATCGGTACCGTTACTTCTCCCCGGATGAACGCCAGAAGTGACCTTCTACTGGGTGACGGTCGAATTTACATCTCGCTTCCGGATTCCGATGCGACCGTCGCCGACCCGCCCGGCGGCGACGCTGTCGACCCCCGCGAGGCCGCGGACCGCGCCGTCGCGGATCCGCACGGCCCAACCCTCTCGGAGCGCGTCGCGCCCGGCGACGAGGTGGCGGTCGTCGTGACGGACGTGACGCGCGCCACGCCGGACGACGCCCTGCTCGACGTGCTCCTCGACGAACTGCGGGACGGCGGCGTGGACCGCGCCGACGTGACCGTCGTGATCGGCCTCGGCCTCCACCGCCCGATGGGCGACGACGAGATCCGGGCGGCGCTCGGCGACCACGCCGACCTGGCGGTCAACCACGACGCCGACGCCGCCGTCGAGGTGGGCGACGTGGACGGCTGTTCCGTCGAACTCCATCCAGCGGTCGCCGCGGCGGACCACGTGGTCTCGACCGGGATGGTCGAACCGCACCAGTACGCCGGCTTCTCCGGCGGCGCGAAGACCGTCGTCGTCGGCGCGGGCGGCGAGCCCATCATCCGGTACACGCACGGCCCGGAGATGCTCGCCCGCGACGGCGTCCGCCTCGGCCGGGTCGCCGGCAACCCGTTCCGCGAGACGATAGACCGGGCGGGCGACGTGGCCGGCGTCGACTTCTGCCTGAACGTCACCCACGGGCCGAGCGGGATCCTCGACGCCGCGGCCGGCGATCACCGCGCCGTCGTCCGGGATCTGGCGGCGACGGCCCGCGACGCGTTGTCCGTCCCCGTCGCGGCCGACTACGACGCGGTCATCGCGGGCGTCGGCGCGCCGAAGGACGCGAACCTCTACCAGACGACGCGGGCCGCGACGTACGTGGCGCTCGGCGACCAGAACCCGCTCCGCGAGGGCGGGCGGATCGTGCTTCCGGCGACGCTCTCCGAGGGCGCGGGACGGGGAACCGGGGAACGGCGCTTCTATAACCGACTCTCGGGGGCTGAGAGCGCTGCTGCGCTGTTCGAGGAGATGCGAGAGGGGTACGCCCCCGGTGCCCAACGAGCGTTCGTGGTAGCGCAGGTGCTCCGCGAGTACGACGTGTACGTGACGAACAGCGACTCGCCGTCGGTCGTCGAAGAGTGTCTGATGAACGCCCGCCCGTCCATCGACGAGGCGGTCGAACCGGGGAGCGACGTTCTGGTCGTGCCGGACGCGTTGAACACGTTGCTGGTGTCGGCTACGTGATGCCGGTGGTCGTACTATAGTAGCGTCTGCGAGTCCTCTCCTCACTCGTCGGCCGCCAGCGGTCCGCCCGCATCGGCGCCGTCGCCGATCTCTTCGACGACGCGCTCGTGAAACGACTGGAGTGCCGCGCTCTCGTCCTCCGCGAGGACGACGTCGCTCGCCATCAGCGTGGCGAGGCCGAACGACCGGGGCGTCGGCGAGGCGACCGTCTGCTCGGCGACAGTCACGTCGCCGTCGGCTATCGACGCGACGACCGCCTCGATCTCGTCGACGTTCAGTTTGTCCTCCAGTATCTCGCGGTAGGTCTCCTCTATGACGGCGAACTCCTCTAGGTCCTCGGCGAAACCGAGCAGCATCTCGCTGGAGACCTGTTGCTCCTGTGCGGATTTCTCGTACCCCTTGTAGCGCTTCAGGATCATCAGCGACCGCGTCGCGTTGATCCGGAAGTACCGCTGGAGCAGTTCGGTGCCGTCTAGGCTCTCCCGTAGGAGCGCCCGCACCTCGTCCGGGTCGAGGTCGCGGAGGATCCCCGCGATGTCGACCTTGCGGTTCAGCGGCATCGAGAGCGTGAACCCGTTGTCCGCCACCGCGACGGAGACGTTGGCGTTTGCCTCCTGCGCACAGCGGTACGCGAGGAGTCGGGAGAGTCCGTCGTTGAACCGCCGGCCGTAGTTGGAGTGGACGTAGTAGTGGCGTTCGTACTCGTCGCGGTCTTTCTCCTGCTCGACGGCTATTCGGCGGTCGGTGCTGACGCTCTCGCTCCCGGCGAAGCGGACCTGCTGGTCGAACATCCGGGCGACGGCCCGCACGCTGTCGTCGTCCAGCGGATACTCCCTGAGCCACTGCCGAACCGCCGGCGGGCCGCCCGAATCGAGGCGGTCGAGCAGTTCTCCCTGAAAGGCGAGTATCTCCCGGCCCAGGTCGTACGACAGCGGCAGGCGCTCGGAGAACCACGACGGAACCGTCGGCCGAGCGCTCGTCGGGTCGACGTACACCTTCGACCCGCGACGGTAGCTGAACTCGAAGTTCTGGCCGCCGAGGACGAACACGTCGCCTTTCTCCAGCGTGTCGAGATAGCTCTCGTCCAAGTTGCCGACCCACTCGTTGCTGGCGCGAGTGTAGACATCGCAGGTGAACGAGTCCGGTATCGTCCCGATGTTCGTCATGTAGATGACCCGCGCCAGTCGCCCGCGCTTGCCCATCAGCGTTTCGCCGACCTCGAACTCGTCGTAGTGGTACTCGCCGTCCGGCGGGTCGTTGCCGTCGCGCCACACCTTCGCGTAGACGTTTTTCTCTTCTAGCCCCTCGTAGTCGGCCGTGAGATAGCGCATGAGCCGGTCCCAGTCGCTCCCGTCGTAGTTCCGGTAGGGGTACGCTCGCCGGAGGACCGCTTTGATCTCGGCTTCCGGACGGACCTCCGCTATCGCCATCCCGTACACGTGCTGTGCGGCGACGTCGTGAGCGTTTTCGGGGATCGAGACGCTGTCGACGAACCCCTCTTCGGCCTTCTTGAGCATCACCGCGCACTCGACGAGTTCGTCGCGGTCCAGCGCGACGACGCGCCCGGTGACCGTCTGTCCGACACGGTGCCCGGCGCGGCCGACGCGCTGGAGCAGCGAGGCGACGCTTTTCGGGGACCCGACCTGCACCACGAGGTCGACGTGGGGCATGTCGATGCCGAGTTCGAGCGAGGTCGAGGACGTCACAACGTCGAGCGACCCCTCCTTCAGACGCTCCTCGATCCCCTGTCGTGCCTCCTTCGAGAGGCTCCCGTGGTGGCAGCCGGAGTTGTCCTCGTCGTACGCGTCGTACCGCTCCCGGAGGTTCTGGAGGATGCGTTCGGCTCCGGAGCGGGTGTTTGCGAACACCAACGTGTTCGTGTGCTCCTGCACCATCTCGTGGAGTTCGTCGTAGAACCGCTCCTGTACGACGTCCGGCGGGGTGTTGATCAGGTCGTCGGTCGGACAGTGCAGTTCGATGTCGAACGCGCGGGCGAAGCGCGCGTCGACTATCTCGTAGTCGCGCGTGTCACCGCCGGACGAATCAGTCCGGGGGCGTTGCTCACTCGCTCCGTCCGAGACTCGTTGCGTCTCGCACCCGACTAGGAACTCCGCGACGTCTTCCAGCGGTTCGATGGTCGCGGAACACCCGATCCGCGTCGGCGAGGTGTGGGCGAGTCGCTCTAAGCGTTCGAGGCTGACCGACAGGTGGGTGCCGCGCTTCCCGCCCGCGATGGAGTGTATCTCGTCGACGACGACGTATTCGACGGTTCGGAGCTTCTCGCGGAACTTCGGGGAGTTCAGCAAGATTGCGAGCGTCTCGGGCGTCGTGTTGAGTATATGCGGCGTCTCCTCCAGCATCTTCCGGCGCTCGCTGTCGTCGGTGTCGCCGTGGCGGATGGCGTGACGTACTTTCCCCACGTCCTGTGACTCGTCGCGCCGTTCCGTGATTTCGGTGATACCGTCCAGCGGGACCTCCAGGTTCCGGTGAATGTCGTTAGCGAGCGATTTCAGCGGGGAGACGTAGAGGCAGTAGACGGAGTTTTCCAACCCCGCCTCCTTCTCTCGACGGAACAGTTCGTTGATGATCGCGGTGAAGCTAGCCAGCGTCTTGCCGGACCCGGTCGGCGCTGCGATCAGCGCGTTCGTCCCCTCGTGGACCAGGGGGATCGCGCCCTCCTGCGGCGGCGTGAAAAAGCCCTCGTTCTCGGGAACGAACTCGCCGAACTCCTCGACCCACCACTCCCTGACCGCGGGTTCCAGCAGTTCGAGAACGTCCGCGTCCGTGATCTCGGCCCGGTCGGGGTCGAACGGCAGGTCCGCGTTCTCGACCGGCAGCCGGTTCCCATCCATCAGCGGATCCAGGGGGTCGCCCGGCAAGAGGGTTTGGAAGGCGGAGTGGAAGTGAAGCGGAGGACGGATCCGCGGTCGGCGAGTCGGGTCCAACGCCGGCCGGACGACACAACCCTTTTCGCTCCGCTCTCCGCAGGCACAGGCATGGACGTCACCTTCCTGGGCACCGGTAGCGCGATGCCGGCCGGCGACAGGTCCCAGACCGGAATCCTCCTCGAAGACGACGGCCGACGCCTCCTCGTCGACTGCGGGAGCGGCGTTCTCAATCGTCTCTCGCAGACCGACCCGGGCTACGAGGGCATCTCGTCGGTGCTCCTGACGCATCACCACCTCGACCACGTCGCCGACCTACTTCCCCTGTTGAAAGCCAGATGGCTGGCCGGCGAAACGCATCTGGAGGTCGTCGGTCCGGCCGGCACGAAGGCGCTGGTCGACGATCTGATCGACGTATTCGACTACCTCGACGGCCGCGTCGACCTTCAGATACGGGAGGTCGGCCCGCACGAGTTCTCGGTCGCGGGGTTCGATATCGAGGGGTATGAGACGCGCCATTCGACTCCCTGTCTCGCGTACCGCTTCGGGGACGCGTTCGGATTCAGCGGAGACACCGAGGCGTTCGAAGGGTTGGCGACCTTCGCGGACGGGGTCGCCGTCTTCGCGCACGACTGCTCGTTTCCGGACGACGTCGACGTGTCGAATCATCCCACCCCGTCACAGCTCGGCGACGCGTTCGCCGGCACCGAGATCGGGCGGCTCTACCTCACCCACCTCTACCCGCACACCGAGGGGAGACACGACGAGATGATCGCCTCGGTTCGCGAGCGGTTCGACGGCGACGTTCGGGTCGCAAGCGATCTCACGACGTTACGGATCGAATGACGTTCCGCGGTCGAGAACGATGATTTTCCGACAGTTCGAACGAAACCATCACCCTTAAGGACGACGTGTTGTTAGTAGTCTCATAACAACAGTGCTTACAATGCACGATATAACCAGCTACCACGGGAACGGAGCGTGGTCGACGTGGGCCTGACCGACTCGATCACGGACGCGATCGCGACGCACACTCGTATCGTGATCGCGGTGATGATCGTCCTCACTGCTGTCGTCGGGGGCGGTGCCGGGATGGTGGAACAGTCTTCGTCACTAGGCCAGTTCGAGACCGGGTCCGTCGAGGAGGAAAAGCGGAGCTACGTCAATCAGAACTTCACCTCCGGACGGGAGAACACGACATCGGTACAGGTGATCGTTCGAAACGAGACCGGGAACGTCCTTACGAAGGACTCGTTCCTTCGCTCCTTGCGACTCCAGCAGACGTTCCGCGAGAACGAAACGATAAACGAGTCGCTCGACGACGAGGACCCCGTTCTGGGTGTCTCGAACTACGTCGCCGCGTACGGTGGGATTCTGGAGGAACAGCGCGCTATCGAGGCCGAGAACGAGAGCTTACAGGCCGACTACGCCGCGCTCGGGCGGCAACAGGAGAAGCTGAACCAGACGGCTAGCGACCTCGAAGCCGCACTCGCAAGCGTTGCACGCAATGATTCCGCCGACCCGCGAGCCGTATTCGAATCGGTCCGACGGGACACGCCGGTGAATCTGAGCGACGACGACGCCGAGACGTTCGAGCGGGCGGCGCGGTTGGTTCGGAACGCGGAGACCGACGAGGAGCAACGTCTGGCGTACGCCGTCGCCACCTACGCCGGTCCCGGCAACGAGAGCGTCCTCAGCGAGGAGTACGCGGCCGTTCGGGACCGAGCGGACGAACTCCAGCAGCGGCGCGAGACCCTCACCGAACGAGGCCAACAGCTCAAAGAGCGACAGGCCGCGGTTCAGGCGGGCGCTCTCCCGCCCCTCGACGAGCAGATCGACCAGGTAGAGTCGATGAACGATTCTCAGGTCGAGTCCGTCGTCGAGACGCTTCTGAGCGGCGACAACGGTGGGAACGGCGGGCCGCTCGCACTGATGGCGTCGAACTACGACCCCGGGTCGACCACCGCGGACGCGCGGATGATGGTCGTGTTCCAGTCCACCGAGTCGAGCGTTCAGAACCCGGGAGAGGTTTCAGATAACTTAGTCGATACTCAGTTGGCCATCCGCGACCAAGCTGAGCGTCAGAGCAACGGGGAACAGTACATCGTCTTCGGATTCGGCATCATCGGCGAGGAGACCGACCAGTCGATGGGCGACAGTCTCGCCATCGTCGGGCCGCTCGCGCTGCTGTTCGTCCTCCTCACCCTCCTGATCGCCTACCGGGACCTGCTGGATATCGTTCTCGGGTTCGTCGGCATCTTCACAGTCCTCATCTGGACGTTCGGGTTCATGGGCTGGGCCGACATCACGTTCAACCAGATCATGATCGCGGTGCCCGTGTTGCTCATCGGGCTCTCTATCGACTACGCGATCCACATCTTCATGCGTCACCGCGAACAGCGCCAGGCCAGCGACGGCGAAAGCGTTCGCAGGTCGATGCGAGCGGCGCTCGTCGGCGTCGGCGTCGCCCTGGTATGGGTGACGGCGACGACGGTCATCGGATTCATGTCGAATCTCATCAGCCCGCTCGGGCCGATCCAGGACTTCGGGATCGTGAGTTCGTTCGGCATCGCGGTCGCGCTGCTCGTGTTCGGCGCGTTCATTCCGGCGCTGAAAGTCGAGATAGACGGGGCGCTGGAACAGCGCGGCATCGACCGCCGGAAGCGTGCGTTCGGTACCGGCGGAGGCCGGTTCAGCCGAGTACTTTCGGTGGGGTCCACGGCCGCGAAGGTCGCGCCGTTCGTCGTCATCGCTCTCGCCCTGACTGTCAGCGTCGCGGGCGCATACGGTGCGACGCAGGTCGACACAAGTTTCTCCAACGAGGACTTCCTCGCTGACGACCCGCCGGAGTACATGTACGACCTGCCGGAACCGTTCCGTCCCGGCGAGTACTCCGTGAAGAAGAACCTCGATTACATCAACGACAACTTCCAGCGCGAGGACCAAGTCGCGCAGGTGTTGGTCGAGGGTGATATCACTCACCCGGACACCCTCGAACGCGTCAATCGGTCCGAGGAACGTATCAAAGAAAACGACGTGGCGTTCGTCACTTCCGGCGGCAATCCATCGGTAACGAGTCCCAACTCGGTGATCAGGTCCGTCGCTGATCGCAACGGGACGATGGCGGCGGTCGTTAACGAGACTGACACCGACGGCGACGGCATCCCCGACGAGAACCTGACGGCCGTGTACGATACGCTGTACGAAGTGGCCCCCGGCCAGGCCGGGCAGGTGATCTACCGCGATAACGGCGAGTACCGCGCCGCCCAGGTCGAGGTGTCCGTTCGCGGCGGTCTGTCGACGGCCGAGACCACCGACCGGATGCGAGACGCCGCGGGCGCTGTCGACGACGACGGCGAGAGCGATATCTGGACGGCCACCGCGACCGGATCGCCGATCGTCAACGAGATCGTCCAGGGCCAACTGCTCGACACGGTCATCGAGAGCCTGATGATCACGCTCGTCGCCGTGTTCGGGTTCCTGATGATCGCCTACCGGGTCACGCACGGCAGCGCATCGCTGGGCGTCGTCACCCTCATGCCGGTCGCGCTGTCCGTCTCGTGGATCCTCGGGACGATGCACGTGATCGGGATGCCCTTTAACGTCCTGACCGGGATGATAACCAGCCTGACCATCGGACTCGGCGTCGCCTACAGCATCCACTTGAGCGAGCGGTTCAACCTCGAACGCAAGCGTCGTGACAACATCTGGGCGGCGATGGACACGAGCATCACCGGCACCGGCGGGGCGTTGCTCGGCAGCGCCGCGACGACAGTCGGCGGGTTCGGCGTCCTCTCCCTCGCCATCTTCCCGGCGCTCCAGCAGTTCGGTATCATCACCGGGCTGACGATCATCTACGCGTTCATCGCGTCCGTGGTCGTCCTGCCGAGTCTGCTCGTCGTCTGGACGAGGTATCTCGCACCCGAGGACCGCACGGCCGAAACCGGCGACACGGACGCGTCGATTCATCCCGACGGTGGTGAGAACTGATGGCCGAGAGCGACGCGGTGTCGTCGCTCGAACACCTTGGGCTCACCGGCTACGAGGCGAGAGTGTTCATCGCCTTGCAGAAACTCGGTTCCGGCACCGCACGCGACGTTCACAGGGTCGCTGAGGTGCCCCGGTCACAGGTGTACAGCGCCGCCGAGAACCTCGAAGAGCGCGGTCTCGTCGAGGTCCAACAGTCGAACCCGATGCGATACCGGCCGGTCAGCATCGAGACGGCCCGGTCGATCCTGCGCGAGCGTTTCGAGCGTGAACAGGAGCGGGCGTTCGACTACGTCGAGGGCGTTCGAGAGGAACACAGCGACGACGGGGAGGAACAGGAGGACATCTGGACTGTCCGCGGTCAGGAACACGTGGAAGACCGGATCGTCGAACTGATTCGCGAGGCAGAGGAGAGCGTCATCTTCGGAACGCCAGACCCAGACCTGATGACCGAGACTATCGAGACGGCGCTTCGTGACCGGGAGAAAGCAGGCCTGTACGTGGGCGTCGTCAGCGTCGACGAGGGGGTCTTCTTCTCCGAGCACGGAGAGGAGGACGCCTTTCCCGTCAACCCGAACGACTCGACCGATGCTCGTGTCGCCGCTAAACGGCGGCGGCGGGACAGTAGTGAGGACCGCATCGTCGGCAAACCGGTTCCGGACGTTTCGGGCATCAACCGGGAGACGGCGTTCTGGAGCGTCGAGACGAACTTCGCGTCCGCCCTGATCGAATTGATGAATTCCAGTTTCGACTCGTTCGACCGGAAGGTGTGACCGTTCGCCGGGACCGCCCGTCTCACTCGAGGCGGTATCGAAGCAGCGCCGCGATGCCGCCGAGGTTCGCGAGTTGTTCGCCGGGCGCGAAGTCCGAGGAGAAGACGGTCACGTCGCCGCCCTGTTGCTCGACGTCCCTGACTATCTCGTTGACATCGACATCCCACTCGGCCCCCTCCTCGTCCTCGCTCACTGCGCCGCGCTCCTTTCGGAGGCGCTCGTCCAGCACGAGCAACTGTTCGACCGCGCCGAAGTCGGCGGCTTTCGCGACCTGTTCGGGACCGTATGCCGCTTTCGCGCCCTCGCCGATCCGCTGAGTGAGGGCGTCGATGAGTTCCGCTTCCTCGGCGATACGGGTTTCCTGTTGCACGTCCGCGACGGCCCCGCGTTTCAGCACCTCGTGGACGCCCCGGTCGCCGACCGCGCTCGTGTCGACGGTCGTGACCCTCTCGGCCATGTCGGGCGCTTCCTCTTCGACGAAATCTAACAGGTCCCGCTTCGTGAACCCCGGACCGGCGAGGATGATCGCGTCGACGTCGAGTCGCTTCAGCGCGGCGGTGACCTCGCCGAACAGTTCGTCGCGGGAGCGTGCGTACTCTCCTTTGCCAGTTGTCCCCGTGAACGACCCGTACTCGTCGGTGCCGTACTGGGCGACTGTGTGGATGTGCGCTTCGCCCTCTTCGACGGTTGCGATGGCGACGTCCGGCGCGTCCGTCGCCTCGACGGCCTCCTCTAAGCGTTCCAACTGGTCCGGCTGAAACCGCTTGGTGATCGTTATCTCGTCGCGTTCTTCGACGTTGAGCGTGTGATGGAAGCCGAGTTGGTCCTCGCGGGAGGTGTCGACTATCTCCCCGCCGACCCGCAGGCGGTTGGCGAACTTGGCGAACTCGACGGAGTCCACCTCGATGGTGACGTACATGTGTTCGCGCTGTCCGCCGGTATCGCGCATCTTGTCGTCGTCGCGCTGTATGCGCCGCGTCGTGTCGCCCGAGACGGAGTCACCGGGTTCGAGCACGTACTGCAGGTGCCAGAGGTCGTCCAGGCTCTCCGGGACGAGGGTGATCCGCGTTCGGCCCTCCTCGGCGCGATCCCGGCTCTTGATCTCCATACCTTCCCCTGCGAACTACCCGGATAAGTGCCCTGCTATTCGCGTCGCCGGACCTCCGGTAACCGGTCGGAACAGCGGAATACATCATACAAGTATACAGTGAAAATTGTCATAACAGGCCGCTAGAGGGATGGTAATAGGGAAACTTATCCTTTCGGGGCCCTGTACCGAATATATGACTGAACGGGTCGGGGACACAGGGAGGGTCCTCTGTCGAGATGCGGGCGAAACCGGACCTCTCGATCGCTTCGGCGCGACCAACGACGCCGTCGAGGTAATTGCTGGGTGCGGGAATATTCTCGGTATGTGTTACCTTCCACGCGACGACTGCGTTTCTCCTCTCGAATGTAACACCGAACAGCGTGCCACGGACCGAACCATCCCGGACGAAACGCTTGCCGACACCACAAATCCCGACGATGAGTGAACGGGCCAGTTCGAGCGATCCGGCGGACATCCTGCTCGTCGAGGACAACCCGGGCGACGTCCGCCTGACGAAGGAGGCGTTCGAAGACGGCAGGATCGCAAACACGCTCCACGTCGTAAACGACGGGGTCGAAGCGCTCGACTTCCTCTACAGGCGCGGGGACCACGCGGACGCCCCCTGCCCGGATATCGTCCTGCTCGACCTCAATCTCCCGCGAAAAGACGGCGACGAGGTGCTCGAAGAGATAAACAGCGATCCCGAACTCTCGCGCGTCCCCGTGGTCGTTCTGACGAGTTCGGAAGCACAGGAAGACATCGTCAGGTCCTACGAACTCGACGCGAACGCGTATCTCACCAAACCAGTCGACCCGAACAAGTTCATAGACACCGTGAAGACGTTGCAGACGTTTTGGCTCTCGGTCATCCGCCTTCCGCCGTATGCGGGCGAGAACGGGCTTCCACCGTCTACGGGTGAGAACGAGTGAGCGCTTCCGACGCGCTCAACGTCCTCCTGATCGAAGACAACCCCGGGGACGCGCGACTGTTCGAAGAGATGCTCAGAAACGCGGAGGAACTGCTTCAGCGTGTCGACTTCGGCCAGACAACTGCAATCGGTTCGCGAATCCACCACGAAAAGCGTATTTCCGACGGCCTCGCACGGTTGACTGAATCTGATATTGACGTGGTCCTCCTCGACCTCGGCCTGCCGGAAAGTACCGGTCTGGACACGCTCAGTACGATGGTCGATGCGACGGAGTTCGTCCCGATAGTCGTCCTCACGGGACTCCGCGACGAGCAGGTCGGGATCGAGGCGATCCAGCACGGCGCACAGGATTACCTCGTGAAAGACGACGTGACGAGCGACCTGCTGGTTCGGTCGATCCACCACGCTATCGAGCGGAACCGTCAGGAACGCGACCGCACGCGACGACACGAGCAACTGAAAGCGCTCAACACGCTAAACCGCGCCCTCACCGACGCCGAGACGGCGGACGAGGTAAGCGAGTTCGTGGTCGAGGCGGCCGCGGAGACGCTCGGTCTCCCCGTGACGGCTATCGCGCTTTACGACGACCAGGAAGGCGACCTCCGCCCGTCCAGGATGACGGACGACGCCGCAGACGTTCTGCGTGACACCTCGATACTCGACATCGGCGAGGGGTCAGGCTGGGGGGCGTTCATCGAGAACGACACGCGCCGCGTATCCGTCCCGCCCGACGACGGGGAGAGTCCGGATCACCCGTTGGCTACCGAGTTGGCTATCTTCCCCCTCTCGAAACACGGCGTATTCATAACGGGGGCGACCGAGTCCGGCGGATTCAATGCGACCGATTTCGAGTTCGGCGAAACGGTCGCCGGAAACGTTACGGCCACGCTCGACCGGGTGGACCGCGAACGGGAACTGTACGAGAGAGAACAAACACTCGAAGCGCAGAACCAGACGCTCGAACGGTTGAACCGGGTCAACGACATCATTCGGACCATCGCTCAGTCGCTCGTTCAGGCGTCCACCAGACAGGAGATAGAGACGGTCGTCTGCGAACAGTTGGCGGACGTCGGTCCGTACGAACTCGCCTGGGTCGGCGAACGCGATGCGATGGCCGAAGAACTCTCACCCCGGGAGTTCGCCGGCGACGAGAGGAGGTTCCTCGACAACGTCAATTTAAACGTGGGTGACCTCTCTGAGACGCAAAACCCCACCGCTGAGGCGGTGAAGACACGCGAACCTCAGGTCGTCAACAACGTCGTCGTAGACCGTTCGCTGGGTCCGTGGCGTCAGGAGGCGCTCGAACGGGGCTACCACGCCACCATTGCGCTGCCGTTGAGTTACGAAAACACGCTGTACGGTGTCCTCAACGTCTACGCAGGGGAATCCGGCGTGTTCAACGAACTGGAACAAACTGTACTGACGGAGTTGGCCGACACCATCGCGTACGCGATCAACGCGGTCGAGAGCAAGAAGGCGCTCGTGAACGACGAGATCACGAGACTGCGGTTCTCCGTAACTGACTCTTCTCTCACCTTCGTTGAGTTGGCTCGGGACCTCGACTGCGATATCACTGTCGACAACGTGGTCCCGCGGTCGGCCGGCGGGGTTCGGTATTTCTTTTCGACGCGCGGGGTGCCGGCGGACGACGTCCTCGAATACACCCACCGCTTCCCGGCGTTCGACCTCACTGTGATCTCTGAATACGAGGAAGACGGCGTTCGAATCAGTTTGTTCGAGGCTGACCTCTCCGCCGAGAGCCTCGCAACGACCGTGCTGGATCACGGCGGACGGATGCACAAACTGTACGTTGAAGACGGGGTCGCCACAGTGACGGTCGACCTAGCCGCCGATGCGGCCATCCGCGAGTTCGTCGACATGTTTCAGACGAAGTATCAGAACTCGGAACTGGTCGCCCAGCGGAACAAGGAACGCCCCCACCAGTCGACCACTGGACTGCGAGCCTCGCTGACCGAGGCGCTGACTGACCGCCAGCTAGAGGCGTTTCAGACTGCATACTTCGGCGGGTATTTCGAGACGCCGCGCGAGCGCACCGCAGTCGAAGTCGCCGAGTCGATGGGTATCTCTCAGCCGACGTTCAACAACCACCTCCGCGCGGCCCAGCGGAAACTCTGTGAGAAACTCTTCCACGAGGGGTCGCTATAACGTCGGTGTCTCGACCGACCCTCTGATAGGGACTGTTGTAAGTCATTTCGGCCTGTCACCGTCACGGGTCGGCGAATACCGGTCCACAGTTACAACAGTCTCTAAAGGAGTACGACCGCGATGCCCGCTCCCGGGGCTCTGTGTCACGACCCACGCCGTGACAGCAACGGACCGATACCAACCGAGTACATGATCACGCCGCTGAATATCACGGCGTAGTACAGCCATATTGGCCAGCCCGCGCCCTCGAAGGCGAACGTTACGACGCCGACCCACGCGACGATGACCACCAGATCCAGCACCAGTACACGCCAGGGAAGGGATCCGAGAACGAGCCGCGGTAGCCGTGACAGCCCGGTCAACGCCATAGTTACTCTGTGGACGTTCTCGGTAGTAAAAGTACACTGCCGGCTGTAACTGTTTGTGCGTCAGTCACCGGTCGATCCGGCGAACTCGGTCGCTGATCCGCTGGTTAGAAATGCAGGCCGTACTCGGAGTACAGGTGGTGCGCAGCGGTTCCCCAGGCGAAGTTCGACCCGGGCCACCAGGTCCGGGCGTTGTTGATGCCGCCGACGAGGAGGTAGTCGTCCGGGTTTTCGGGGTCCTGATGGAAGTTCACCGACCCGCTGTCGCCGTCGACGAGATCGCCCTCGTCGCCCCACTTGAGCTGTCCGGATTTACAGACCGCTCCAGTGTAACAGGTCACGCCGTCGATCCCTTTGATCCGGCCCGCGGAGTCGTCTGACAGCGCACCGACTTTCCTGAGTGATTCCCCCCGTGCACTCAGGTCAGCCAGTCCCATCTTGGTGTAGTGGCCGATGACCTGCGACGGCGACGCCCGTTCGATCTCCGTCGACGGACGGTACTCCTCGGCCGGGGCGATCTGGCCGATATCTGCCTCCGGATAGCCTCGCTCCACAGTTCCGATCTGATGCTGTTCCCCGTCGTGGAGGAGAAACAGCGACTCGCCCTGATGTTCGGTCGATTTCGTCCCCGAAGCGCCGAACACGTGATTCGACGTGGCGAAGAACCGAGAGCCGGTTTCGGCGTCGAACAGTGCCGGGGTGAGAGTGCCGAAGTTCTCTCCAGCCTGACAAACGACGCCACCGGGAACGTGGGCCGGGTCGAGTTCGGACACCTGATAGGCGTCCTCCGAGTCGTGGTCCGTTCCGGATTTCGGGGGGATCTCGTCGACGAGACTCACCTCGACGGGGACCTCCTCCGTCAGGTTCCCCAGCGAGTCGGAGATGTTCTCCTCCGTCGCGTCGACGGAGACCGATGCCTGGGGGTCGTCGTAACTGCCCGGGACGATGAACGAACCCTTCACCGGCGACAGGCTCGACGAGCGGATCTCCTCCTGTACCCGTAACGCTATCCGCAGGCTCTCGTGCCACGCGACCGGCACTTCCTTCGTTCGGGGTTCGAGCGTCGTCGCCCCCGGTTCCGGCCGGGCCATCGCGTAGGTGATGCTGTCGAGGTCGTTCGACGACACGTAGTTCGCACCGAAACCGAAGACGAGCGCACCCGCCACGCCGACGTTGACACCGGTCCGTAACAGTTGGCGACGACGGACGCCGCTGTCCGGTTCGGAGCCCTGATTCTCCGAGTCGTCGGTATCGGGTCGCTCTTCGTCTGTCACGTCAGCCCTACAACGCCGCGCGTAATGAATCGTTGCCAGAACAGGACGCTGAAAAGACACGACTACGGGATTAAATGTAGGCCCGGAACACTAACGACCGACATCACTCCTGGCGGCGTGCCGGGTCAGTCGGGAAACCCTCGTGCCGGGCCAGCGCTACGGCGTCCGCAGCGCCGAATCTATCGCGTGCCTGGGTTCTCCGCACTGTCATCGCTCCCTGACGGGAAAACTCGGGCGGGGACTTGTGGCGCGCACATACCTCAAGGAGCGCAACGGGTTAACCCCTTTCGAATGCCCTAAACAGCTATACCGTGCCGAAAACCGTCACTGCGTCTCCGTCAGTCCGTTACAGTGTGTACTCGGATTCGTCGAACTGGACGTACTTGCCGTTTCGGTACTTCCGCTTCGTCGACTTGTACTTGCCGTAGAGTTTGAGGCCTCTGACGCCGCTCCGGATCCGCGGCTTGAGAAGGCTACCGCTACGGTCGTCGGAGAGCATGTCGGTGGCCACGGAGAAGGTACGGTCCCAGTCGTCAGGTTCGTACTCTGCGACGATGTCAGCGAAGGTGACGTTTCGCAGTATCTCGTCGCCGATGGCTTCCTTCCAGGCGTCGTTGTACCGCGAGATCGAATCCGTCGCGGCGAGTTCGCCAGCTATCTTGCCCGAGCGGATGGCGACGTGGTAGCCGCCCTCGTGGAACGCCGAGGTGGTCCCCATCGCGCCGCCGGCGACGGCGACGTTGGCCGCGGTCGGCGAGTCGATGGGGCGAGTGGAAGAGATCGGGTACGTCTCTGTCCCCTTCGTCTTTCCGCGGTCCTCGACGATCGGGAAGTCCGCCTCGATGTCGTACTCGTCGCCGTACTCGCGTTCGAGCAGGCGGCGGATGTACTCGCCGCCGCGGGGGATCTCCTCGTCGTCCGGCCGGAGCAGGTCGTACTCTTCCGGATTCTCGACGTCGTCGATGTCCATGCCGATAGGCATGGTCAGGCCGACGCGGGCGACCGTGCCGTCGTTGGGGAACACCCACGGGTAGGCCGTCTCGCCGGGCATTACACCCCACCAGAACTTCAACGTGTCGTCGTCGAAGACGTCCTCCGGGAAGCGTCGGTACTCCTGATAGGCGATGTGGTTCGCGTCGGTCGACGCCAGCACGTCGGTGATGCTCCGGTCCTCGGGCGTGAACTGGTCTAGTACGCGGTTGGTCACGGTCCGTTGTGGACCGTCCGCGAGAACGAGGTAATCCGCCTCGACCTCGCCGCCGTCAGCCAGCGTGAGGTGATGTGTCGGGCCCGAGAGGTCCGTTTCCACGGTCCCAACGCTAGTGCCAATGCGGTACTCGGCCCCGGCGTCCTCCGCTTTCTCGCGCCACCAGTCGTCCATTCGGGCGCGGTGGAAGGCGAATCCGAAGTGCGGGTACGAGGAGTCGATCCCCGTCCGACCGAGGGTACACGACGCGGTCGGACCGATGAAGTCGACGTCCTCCAGTTCCTGTAAGATAACCTCGTCCGGGATCTCCCGGTAATCGACGTCCATGATGTCGACCCAGTAGTCCAGCATTCCCGCGGCGTCCGTCGAATCCGGTCCCGGGCCGTCCCTGTCCTCTCGGGGGACGCCCTTCTCGAAGACGACGACGTCCGCGCCGCGTTGGGCCGCCTGCAACGCCGCGGCGGTGCCGGCCGGACCCCCACCGACGACGGCCACGTCTGTCCGTTCCATACGCGAACCCGACTGGTTGGGCGGTATTAAATTCCCCTGACTCCGCGACGCTCGTCCGGTCCGGTTCGGCCGCGGAGCGGCAGTCCTCAGGCGGGGGGACTTTTCCCGGTCCCCCGCGCAGTAGCACGCATGTCGACGTACGAGTATCTCTCAGTCGAGCGAATCGACGGCGTCGGACGGATCGCGATGGAACGCGCCGACCACCACAACGCGCTCACCGTTCAGATGGCGGGCGAACTCCGCGACGCGACGAACGACCTCGCCGAGGACGACGAGGTTCGCTGTCTCGCCCTCACGGGATCCGGCGGCACGTTCAACACCGGAGCCGACCTCTCGACGTTCGAGGGCGACGCGACCGACGGGCGTCGCCTGCGCGCTCTCGCGAGCCGACTACACGGCGCGGTCCGGAACGTCGCCACCGCGAAGATGCCGACGGTGACGGGCGTCAACGGCGTCGCGGCCGGCGGCGGATTCGGCCTCGCGCTGTCCGGCGATCTGGTCCTCGTCGCAGACGACGCTCGCTTCGAGTTCGCCTACCCGGAGATCGCGCTCTCCGGCGACGGCGGGTCGACGTACTTCCTCCCACGATTGGTGGGTCACCGCCGGGCGCGAGAGATCGCCCTGCTCGACGAACCGATCCCCCCGGCGGAGGCTGTCGAGATGGGCCTCGCGACGGAACTCGTCCCGGCAAAGGAGTTCGACGACCGCCTCGCGGAACTGGCAGCGACGCTCGCCGACGGGCCGACGCGGGCATACGGCGCGACGAAACGCCTGCTGAACAAGAGCTACGCGCGGGACCTCCCGGCCCAGCTCGCCGCCGAAACCGACTCCATATCTCATCTATCGAGAACGTCGGATTACGCGCGAGGTCACGACGCGTTCTTCGGGGCTGACGACCCCGATTTCACCGGTGAGTAAGTCGAGTATCCGCCGGCGAGCCGCTCTTCTCAACAATTAAGCGGTTCCCCGCAGAGAGTTGATGTATGGTCGACGCTCCCGAGGTTCTGGTGTTGCGGAAGGGAACTCACGGCGATCCGGTCGAACAGTACGCCGACGCGCTCCGTGACCGACTGCCGGACGGAACCGTGACGCTGGCTCGAACGCCGGACGAGGAACGGGAACTGATTCGGGACGCCCGATACGTCACCGGGATGGAACTGGACGAGCGCGTGCTGGAACGCGCTGACGAACTCGACGTGTTCGCCTGCGCGTACGCCGGGACGGGCCACCTGCCGCTCGATGCCCTTGCTGACCGAGGCGTCGCCGTGACGAACGCTTCGGGCGTCCACGGGCCGAACATGGGCGAACACGTTCTGGGTGCGATACTCTCGTTCACCCGACGGTTCCACGAGGGGTGGCGTCGGCAACAGCGCCGCGAGTGGCGTCACTACCAGACTCACGAACTGGCCGGGAGTACGGTCACGGTCGTCGGCCTCGGCGCTATCGGCCGGGCCGTCGTCGAACGGCTGGAACCGTTCGGCGTCGACACCGTCGGCGTCCGCTACAGCCCCGAAAAAGGCGGTCCAACCGACGAGGTGTTCGGCTTCGACGACCTGGGCGAGGTTGCGGCCCGCACGGACTACCTCGTGTTGGCCTGCCCGCTAACCGACGAGACGCGCGGTATCGTCGGCCACGAGGAGTTCGTCACGCTCCCGCCGAGTGCCGTCCTCGTCAACGTCGCTCGCGGGCCAGTCGTCGACACTGAAGCGATGGAGACGGCGCTCCGGAAAGGGTGGATCCGCGGGGCGTCACTGGACGTCACGGACCCCGAACCGCTCCCCGAGGACCATCCGCTGTGGAACCTCGAGAACGTCCAGATAACGCCGCACAACGCGGGCCACACCCCCAACTACTACGAGCGTCTGGCGGACGTAGTCGCCGGTAACGCCGAGCGGTACGCCGCGGGCGACGAGGACCTGGAGAACCGAGTGATCTGACGACGGTTCGTGTCTTGCTCATCTGTCCGGTGTCGTCACCGAAGTCACTCTATCCACGCGATCCAGAGGAAGAGACAGCCGACCGCGACGACCCACGCAGCTATCCAGTAGAGCGCGACCGGCTTGTCGGCGTTTCTGCCAAGCACCGCCAGCCCCGCGCCGCCGGCGATGGTCCCCAGCCCCAGCGCGACGAGCGCCGCGGTGGCGGCGAGCGACTGGGTGTCGGCCGCTTCCGCGTCCTCGGCGGTTCGGTCGAGCACGGGGACCACTTCGTCGGCCACTGTACCCGGGAGGACTAGCCACCGCGGCATCCCGACACCCGCATCGTGAGAGAGGGTCACGACGGCGTACCCGCCGATATCACGCTGCCGGACATCTGTGATGGCGTCGATGTCTATCTCGCTGTTAGCGTACGTGAGTGACCCGACGTCCGGATCCAACACGCCGTCGCTCGTGAGCCACTTCCCGGCGGCGAAGGCGGCGAGCAAAACCACGAACATCGACGCAAGCAGCACCGGCGAACCGACGGCGAACGCGGCGACGAGCGCAACCGCGCCCAGTGTGGCTGCGACAACCGTCCCGCCGACGCTCAAGCGCCGGAACTCCCGCCAGGTCTCGGGCATCGGCGGCCGCTGCTCCGGGTCGGTGAGAAGCGGCAGGAGATACAGCAGCGAGAACGGCCCGCCGACGAGCGTCAGGAGAACGAGCAGGCCCAATACCCGGTAGTTGCCGCTCCAGAGCGTGAGCGCGAACAGGCCCACGATGCTGCCGGCGATCACCAGCGCCATCCCACCGAAGACGGCGATCTGGAGGTAGCAGAACCCGCGGACCATCCGCGAGTTCCCGGATCCGAGTGACCACGTCACCCGTCGCTCGGCCATAGTTTCGGCTAGGAACGGCGTAACGAAAAACACTTGCATTCATCCGCACCGTCTGACTGCCCAGAGGTCGAAGTGCGTTTCATCGCCAGTGACGGCTCGTGAACTCGCCGCTCCGGGGGGCGTTGAAAAAGCAGCAGCGGCCACCGTGCTGCTGTCGGGGCTTTCAGATGTAGTTCTGGTCGACCAGCAACTCTCCGTTCAGTACGCTCGCGCCGGCGGCACCGCGAATGGTGTTGTGTGCGAGACAGTCGTACTGCACGCCATCGGACGTTTCCTGCACGGGTCCGACGGCGATCCCCTGGCCGTCGTCGATGTTGCGGTCGAGACGCGGCTGGGGGCGGTTGGGGTCGTCGAACACGTGAATGAGCCGATCGGGCGAGGAGGGAAGATCGAGGCCGGACGCGTCGCGGAACGCCTCCTCGACCGCTTCGGGCGACGCCGACTCCTCGGTCTCGGCCCAGACGTTTTCGAGGTGGCCGTCGAGGGTCGGCACACGGTTACACGAGGCGGCGACGTCCATCCCATGCCACTCCACCTCGCTCCCGTCGAACTCGCCGAGGAGTTTCCGGGATTCGGTCTCCATCTTCTCCTCCTCGCCGCCGATGTGCGGGAGGACGTTGTCGATGATCTCCATGGATGAGACGCCGTCGTAGCCGGCCCCCGAGACGGCCTGCAGAGTCGAGACGGTGACGCGCTCGAGGCCGAACCCGTCGAGCACCGCGAGGGAGGGGACCATCGTGATCGTCGAGCAGTTCGGGTTCTTGATGAGCGCGCCGTCCCACCCGCGCTCGTCGCGCTGGACCTCGATCAGGTCGAGGTGGTCGTGGTTAACCTCCGGGATGACGAGCGGCACGTCGTCGGCCAGTCGCGCGTTCGAGGAGTTCGACGAGACGATGTAGCCCGCGTCGGCGAACTCGGGTTCGACTTGCTCGCCGACGCTCGACGGGAGAGAGGAAAAGAGGAGATCGACGTCGTCCGGAACCTCGTCGGGGTCCGTCGCGCCGACAGTGATGTCGGCGACGCCGTCCGGGATCGGGCTGTCGACGCGCCACTTGGCCGCGTCGCGGTACGTTCGTCCGGCGGAGCTTTCACTGGCGGTGAGCGCTGCGATTTCGAACTCGGGATGCGGGTCGAGTAGCTGGATGAGTCGTTGCCCGACCGCACCGGTTGCACCTAAAACGCCTACGCGTACAGACATTGACGTACCTTCGGCAACGGCGACGCAAAACCATTTGGGTCAGGCCACGATTTGCTGGCAGTTCTATCTCGCGTGGCAGACGGCCCGGAATCCGGGAGAGAGAAACGCATCGCTACGGACCGTCGTTCGTCTTCTATCGAGCCAGAATCGGGCCGAACTACGCTTCGGCGGTGTTCTGTTTCTTCGTGACGTAGCCGGCGATGCGGTTCCGGACGCCCTTCGCCTCGATGTTGGTCAGTTCCTGCACGCTCTTTTTGTTCTGCTCGAAGTCGTCGTTGAACGCGTCCGGGTACCGCTCCAGGAGGATGGTCCCGGTCTTCTTGACGTAGTCGGGTTTGATCGGCATACCCTGTCCTTGCCCGGACTGGCCCTAAAAGGATTCGTTCTCCGATTTCCACCCGGAGAGTTCCGTCATGCGCTCGAACGCGGCCCGTTCGCGGTCGCCGCCGCAGGTTTCGACGACCTCCTCGAAGTACGCGAGTCGGTCCCGGAGGGCGGCGGTATCATAGGCGTCGACGTCCAGTCGCGACGCCGCGACGGTCGCCTCGATGACGGCGTAGTAGCCGCGGTTGGTCGTCGGAACGGTCTCGCGCTCGACGCCGGAGTCCGCCGGCCTGAGTTCCCACGTCTCCCAGCGCGTGTCGCCGTCGTCGCCCGCGTCCGATCGGTTCGCTGTCACCTCGGCCCACGCGTCTGCACTGTCGAGTACGGGACCGTCGACCTCGTGAATCGAGAGCGCGGCCTCGACGAACGTCTCGGGGTCGCGGGAAAACTGGACGTAGCCGCCGCCCTGCCGGTGGAAGTTCCGGCGCGTTCGAGTGTCGCCCCACGTCGTCGCCGTCACCGGGTCACCGGCGTGAAGGCCGAGCGCCGCGACGTTCCAGCGGTCGTTCGGGCCGAGCGTGGTCACGAGCGACTCCGTGACCCCCCGGAGTTCGACGGGCCAGGGGTCGCTCATACCTCGACCTCGTTGCGTTCCAGTGCGACGAACAGCGCCGCGGCGGTGAGGTCGGCGGTCGTCCCCGGGTTGACGCCGGACTCGACCAGCGATTCGGCGAACGCGTCGACGAGCGCGGGACCGTCCTCGCGGGCCTCCTGTGCGCGTACCATGACGCTCCGCGCCGCCTCCGTGCCGTGTTGCTTGGCGACGAACGTGTCTGGTTCCCGCGAGAGCATCCACAGGAACGTGTCTGCCGCGCGGGCCGACACGGGTCCGTCGGCGTCGGCGATGCGGTCTGCGGCGCGGAACGTGCGCTCGAAGCCGTCGACCCACTCCCGGGCGACACCGTCGTAGTCGGCGCTCTCCGCCATCACGTCGTAGAGGGTGAGTCCGCGGTCCCGGATATCTGGGACGGCATCGCTTCCTCTGCGGACGTCGAGGGCGTCCGCGTCGTCCGGCAGATCGCCGGCGTACACGTCCACGTGGTCGAACGCGCGGTAGAAGTTCGCGGCGTCTTCGACGGTCGTGTCTCCGGCGACGGCGGCGGCGTTCTCGGGCGACAGGGCGTCGGCGGTCCGGACCAGGGGGGTGAGAAGCAAGAGCGCGCCGAACTGCGTGTTACCGCCGCTCTGGTCGCTCATCCCGCGGACCGCCCGCTCGAACGCTTCGCCGACTGGCGCGCCGTCGGCCGCCTCTTCGAGTCCGGGGCGGGCACCGACCGCACCCGCAAGGAAATGTTCGAACCGGAGGTCATGGTACTCCCGCTCGCGGTCGACGTTTCCGGGCTTCGGCGTTCCCGCTACTTCGAGCAAGAGTGCGAGTTCCGCGTTCTGCGCGGGCGTTCTCATGGCATGAGCGTTTTCCCGTGCGACTACTTATACTGTCGGCTGTCCCCGCCAAACAGTGCCGCCGGAGAGGCTGGAAGTATAACGTACTGCTACGGTATTCGGAGTCGAGTTGTCCTGGCCTGAGAGACACTGGGCTATCCGTCCTGCAGACACCGTAGTAGCCAGTGAAACGGCTCATATTGACCGTCCGATAGCAGGTGATCGAGTGTACAATGACTGTCACTGGCGACTATCGGCCGCGCGTCCCGTCCGAAATCACGACTGAACGGCGCTCGCGGAAAACCAGTCCTCCACCGCCGTCCGAACCCGCGACAGCACTTCCGAGTCGTCGCTCGGCCGCCCGACGCTCACCGCGTCCGCGCCGTACTCCAGATATTCGACTGCCGTCTCCCGGTCGCGGACGCCGTTGTTAGCGACGACGAACGCGTCGGTCGCGTCGGCGATGTCCGCGACGACGCCCTCGGAGTCCATCGCGTCCACGTGGACGATATCTGCGCCCGCCTCGTCGAGGCGTCGGGCGGTCGTCGGCAGGTCGACGCCAGCGACTTCGGTTCGCACCTTTACGCTCACCGCTGTGCCCGTTTCGGACGCGGTCCGGACGTACCTACAGAGCCTATCCGCGTCCCGGAGGAGCGTCTGGCCACAGCCCGCGTCGCAGAGTTCCGCCTGCCGGCAGTGGGCGTTTATCTCGATGACAGCGTCGTGGTCGGCACAGATCGCGGCGGCCCTTCGAACGGGCTCGGCGGTCGAGCTTCTGACGTTGAACCCGGGCCGGAGCGGCGCGTCGTCCAGCGCAGCGAGGTGCTCGTCCATGAACACGTACGGGTCGGTCGGCAGGAACTCGTTGCGGTCGCGGTCCCGCACTATCTCGCGGGCGGCGTCGCGGGCGGCGTCGTCCAGTGCGATGCCGCCCAGAAACGCCGCCCCGGCATGATCCTCGACGGCCCGCGCCCACGCGGCGTCCGACTCGCCGCTGAGACTGGCCAGCGCGATACGGGGGGTGAACACTACGGTGCCTCCTCCAGGGCCTTTGCTTCCTCCAGCGCCTCCGCCGCGGCCCTGGCGACGCGGGCGGAGTCTTCCGGATCGTTCATCTCCGTGTTGGTCCGGACGACCGGTTGCTCGAACTCCGTTGCGTCGTCCTCGTCGAGGACGAACGCGTCGGCGAAGGGGTACGCCGTTTCGAGACCGGCAGTCGACGCCTCGCCACCGACCGCCTCCATGAGCTTCCCCGCCGGGCCGGAGAACAGTTCGTCTCCGACGAACGGCGAGACGGCGACGACGGTCGCTTCCTGAAGCTTCTGTCCGATACCCTGGATCGATAGCATCGGGCCGATGCTGGTCACCGGGTTCGACGGGCCGATCACGACGTCGTCTTCGAGCGCGTCGAGCACGCCCGGCGCGGGTTCCGCCGAGGACGCGCCGCGGAACTCGACCTGTTCGATCTCCGGTTCGGCCCCGTGGGCGACCCAGTACTCCTGGAAGTGCATCTTCCCCATGGGCGTGTGGATGAGGCTCGCGACCGGGTCGTCGCTCATCGGCAGCAGGTCGACGGAGAGGTCGAAGCCGTCCGCAAACGTCTGTGTCACCTCCGAGAGGCTCTGGCCCTGGTCCAGTAGACTGGTCCGGGTGATGTGGAACGCGCGGTCCCGGTCGCCGATAGTCATGAACTCCGCGACGCCGGAGAACCGTCGCCACGCCGCGAGCGGCCGCCCCTCGGTCTGTAACTCGTCGTCGAGGAAGTGCGGCCCCGTTTCGAGGTCGAACGCGCTCGCGAGGTCGTCGAGCGCCGAGTTCGTCCGTTCGGTGTCGCCGCCGATACCCCACCACGATTCCCTGTCGAGAATGCCAGCGCCCTGAAACAGGAGCGTATCGAGGTCAGGGCAGACGATGAGACCGCCGAGTTCGACGTCGTCACCCGTGTTCGCGATAACTGTCGTGTCGTCCGGGGAGAACGCGGCCGCGGCACCGTCGAGGAGCTTCGGCGTTCCAGTGCCACCGGAGAGAAACGTGACCATACGTCCCGATATTTCACGGAGGTGCCTAATCGTTTCCGGCCACATCCGCGTATCATCCGGTTCAGCGGTCGTCGACCCAGTCAGCGAAGCTCCCGTCGATCAGCGTGTCGCGCTGGCGGTCGATGTAGCGGCGCTGCATCCCGTAGACGGCCTCCTCGAACGTCGACCCGTCGGATAGCCGCTCGCGCACCTGTTCGTGTTTCCATCCGGCGGGCGTCAGCCGATGGCGCGCGCGCTGGCGGAGCGGCCAGAGGTACTTCGCGACTTCTTCGTCGGAGAGACCGCGCGACTGCAGGCCCGCTTCGGCGTGGTCGAACAGGTCGGCGTAGATGTCGTCGTACGCCTGCGTCTCGTGACCGTCGTTCGTGATCCAGCGGAGGTCGGCGTCCAGACCGTCCCGCATGGCGGCGTAGAAGTTGTCTCGGGCGATGGCCCAGTCCTGGTCCGAGACGGGGTGTTCCAGCCGCGGCAGGCTCTCCATGAGTCCGGCGAACATCGCGAGGACGGAGATGGAGTCCCGAACCGTCGGCTGGGCGGGGACCGGCCGAAACTCGATCCGAGCGTTGGCCGAGGACCGGTCCGGGCCGCCGAACACCGGGCGGACCCACCGCCAGAACGTCCCGTGTTTCAGTCGGAAGTGCGCGAACTTGTCGTCGAACCGGTCGCCCTCTGCGACTGGCATCGGGACGAACGTGTCGTCTTCGGCGACGCGTCTGACGGCCCCCTCAACGCTGTCGATATCGTGCGGGAACCGCACCTTCCCCGCCGTGTCGTGTTCGGCGTTCAGCACCGTCTCGAACGCGTTAATACGGTGTTCCATCCACGCATCGGCGAGGATGGATTCGGGATCAGCGTCCTCGTCGTACAGGTCCGGCGGGAAAAACGGGGAGTTGACGCCGAGAGCGAGCACCGGGCCCGCGATGCGGAGCGCGTACCGGAAATACTCCGGCAGGTCGACCGCCTGCGGGACCTGATAGTGCGGCTGGATCGAGGTGATCAGGCTCTCCGGCATCACGGTGTCCGCGTCGAGCGTCACGTGTGGTGCGTCGAGACGCATCCCCGCGGCGTCGGCGCGGTCGGTGTTCGCCATCGCGTGGTATCGCACCGAGTCGCTCATGTTCGACGCGATCCGAATTCCGCGGTCCTCGACGCTGTCCGTGAGATACGAACGGGCCGTCTCGCCTTCGGGCGGGATGGTCCAGAGACCGTCGCTGATCAGGCGCATCCCTTCGGCGCGGGTGGTCGAGAGCGCGGTCGATAGGCGCGCTTTCACCTCCGACTCCTGTGCGGCGATGCCGTGTGAGTTCATGGGCTGCGGACTGACCGTCATCTCAGCGTTGTGCAGTCCGAGTTCCTTCTCGAATCCGATGAGTTCGAGCATCCGCCGGGGAACCCGCATCAGCGAGCAGGTGTCGACCGGTTCCGTTTCCGGGTTCGTTCGCCGGGCGTCCGGCCGCGGTTCCGACACCGCGTAGAACTCGTATTCCAGACCCAAAATCGCCTGCGGGTTGTCGAACGTCCCGTCGCGTAACTCCTCGACGATCACGTCGACGTCGTCTTCGACGCGCGCCTGAAACGCCTGGGCATCGACATCGAGGATATCGTCAACCGCGCCCGCCAGGTCGCCAACCATACGGAGTCCATGTGCTTCGGACTTCCTTGAAACCCGCGGCTACCCCGGGCTAATTCGGGCTTCCTTCGCACGGATAGACCGGTCGTCTCTCATCCGTTCTCGGTCCAACGGCTCTCCCGATCCACGCCGTTTACGTGCCCGCTCCCGTACGAGGGAGTGATGGAGTTCGACGAGTTCGCCCGCTACGCGGCGGTGATAGAGGACGAACCTGCCGACCTGGCTATCGTCGACCACGTCACCGACCTCCTGCGAGCGGCCGACGACGACCTGCCGATAGTCGCTCGCTTCGTACAGGGTCGGGTCTTTCCGGCGTGGGAATCGACGACGCTCGACATCGGGCCGAACTACTGCTACGAGGCCATCGCTCGCGCCGCCGGGCGGAACGTCTCGGCTGACGACGTGGAAGACCGACTCGCGGAACGGGGAGAGATCGGCGAGGTAGCCGCCAGCTACGAGTTCGGCGGCCAGCGGGGGCTCAACGCGTTCGGCGGCGGCGGGCAGGACGGCCTGACAGTCGGCGAGGTCGCCGACGAACTTGCGTCGCTCGCCGCCGTCTCGGGCGACGGGAGTCAGGACACGAAGATAGACAGCCTGTTCGGCCTGTTCAACCGCTGCGACCCGGCGGAAGCACGCTACGTCGCGCGTATCGTTCTCTCGGAGATGCGCATCGGCGTCGGGGAGGGGACCGTCCGCGACGCTATCGCGGGCGCGTTCGACATCCCGGTGGAATCCGTCGAACGCGCGCTACAGGTGTCCAACGACTTCGGCAAGGTGGCTGTCGTCGCCCGGGACGAAGGACGCGACGGACTGGACGCGATGACCCTTGCGGTCGGCCGGCCCGTCCAGTCGATGCTCGCCCAGACGGGCACCGTCCGCGGCGCGCTAGACGACTGGGAGGAAGCGGCGGTAGAGTGGAAGTTCGACGGGGCGCGGGTCCAGTTACATCACGACCCGCACGCCGACGAGACCAGCGTCTACTCCCGGAACATGGAGGACGTGACGGACGCGCTCCCGGAAGTCGTCGAGTTCGCCGACGAATACGTAGACGAGTTGGTCATCCTCGACGGCGAAGTCGTCGCCGTCGACGACGAGGGCGATCCGCTCCCGTTTCAGGAGGTTCTGCGGCGCTTCCGGCGCAAACACGACGTCGCCGCCGCCCGCGAGGCGGTCAAGGTACGTCCGGTCTTCTTCGACTGCCTGCACGCGGACGGGACCGATCTGCTCGACGCGCCGCTGACCGAGCGACACGAACGCCTCGAATCCGTGCTTGACGGCAGCGAGGGTCTCTCGAAACTGTGGACTACTGACGACCCGGACGAGATAGCCGAGGTCGAGACGGACTCGCTGGAGTCCGGCCATGAGGGGATCATGCTGAAAAACCCCGGATCGACGTACTCCCCGGGCCGTCGCGGGCGGAACTGGCGGAAGCGCAAACCCGACGTAGAGACGCTGGATCTCGTCGTCACCGGCGCGGAGTGGGGGGAGGGCCGCCGCGCGAACGTCCTCGGCACGTTCTTGCTCTCCGCCCGGACTGAGGGTAAAAACGGCGCTGACGCCAGCGAAACGGTCACGAACGCCGGCTACGAGACGCTCGGAAAGGTGGCGACGGGGGTCACCGACGAGGAACTGGCGGAACTGACAGATCTGCTCGAACCCCACATTCTGTCCGAGGACGGTCAGGACATCGACCTCGAACCCGCAGTCGTCTTCGAGGTTGGGTACGAGGAGATCCAGGAATCGCCGACCTACTCTTCGGGCTACGCCCTGCGATTCCCCCGTTTCGTCGCCGTCCGAGACGACGTCGACCCGTCCGACGCCGACTCGCTGGAGCGCGTCGAGCGCCTCGCCGAGCAACAGTAACGCCGTCCGATAGCCGAACCCTTTTCCACGGATCCGCAGTAGCGGGGGACATGACAGTCTCCGTCGAGAGCCTCGCGATCGACTGGCTCGGCTACGCGACCGTCCGAATCGAGTCCGGCGACGGAACGGTAGTGTATCTGGACCCTGGCCGGTACGGCGTGCTCACGGGCGAGTGGGAACCGGACACGCCGGGTGTCGCCCACCCGGAACCGCGTGACTACGTGCCCGGCGACGCCGACGTCGTCTGCGTCACCCACGACCACCATTACGACTCCGACGGTATCGAACGGGTCGCGAACGACGACACGACCGTCGCGGTGTACGAGGCGGTGTATCCCCCCGGGATAGACCGCGACGTCGCGTCACTCGATGACCTGCCGGGCGAGGTAGTCCGCGTCGGGGAACACGACGACGACCTGTTCGCGGACGTGGTCGTCCGGTCGCTCCCCGCCTACAACGATCCCGACGGGCCGCACACCCGAGAGAACGGGGAGCCGTACCACCCCGAAGGGTTCGGCGTCGGATTCCACCTCACAATCGACGACACTCGCGTGTTCTGGCCGGGCGACACGGACGTTCTCCCGGGCCACGAGGAGTTCGATGTCGACGTCTTCCTCCCTCCTATCGGCGGCAGTTTCACCATGGACCGCCACAGCGCGGCTGACCTGGCGGCGGCGCTCAGCCCGACACTGACTATCCCGATCCACTACGACACGTTCGAGGCGCTCGAAACGGACTCGCGGGCGTTCGCCGCCGACGTCGCGAGCCGCGGCGTTCCGGTCGCCCTCGACGAGTCGCGGGGGGACTAATCTCGGCTCGCCGATCCGTCGGAACAAATAAGCCCGCGTCGGCCCACCGTCCGGACATGACCAACGGCGGTGCCGAACGCGCAGACGACCCAGGACCCGACGAGGAGTTCTGCCAGAGTTGCGGTGCAGTGGTCCACTCCGAGGCAGTTATCTGTCCGGACTGCGGCGTCGAACGGAACATGGGCGCGGGGACGACCGACTCCGCGACCCAACACCGTCTGATGAACCTCCAGGCCCAGGGGTGGGAAGTCGAGGACCGATACAGCGACGGCGCGGTGCTCGTCAGGCGGTCGGTCGGGTCGGTCGGTACCCACGTCATGATCGCGCTCTTTACCGTCTGGTGGACCGGCGGGATCGGCAACGCCGCCTACGCCGCCTACAAATACTTCGTCGATGTCGACCGACAGGTCGTGTACGACGATACGGCTTCAAGCGGGCGATCCATCTCCAACGAACTGTTCTGTCGGTCCTGCGGGACGGAGATAAACGCCAGCGCCGATATCTGTCCGCACTGCGGCGTCCGAACCGTTAACGCCAGTGGTTCGACGACCAACCGGTCGATAACGGATGCGGACGTCGGCGGTGACTCCAGCGGGTCGACGTTTCAGTGGGTCTTTGGCGTGTTTCTGACGCTCGTTGGCGTCGCTGCGACCACGGAAGCTAGCGGTGTAACCGCTCTCTTTGGCGCGATAATCGTGCTCCTCCTTGGCCTGTATTTCATTCCGCCTGTACGTGAGCGGGTCCGGAGCGAACACCCCATCACTACCTTCGGCCGCCACCAGCGCGTGGAAGAGACGGTACTTCGCGGGGGAGAACGACCCTGTTCGGTCTGTTTCGACCCGGTCGAAGAGGGAGTCGAGAGGGATTACCGCGACGAGTTCGTCGTCTTCGGGGTCCCCGTCTACACCTACGAGAGCGGTACGAACGAGTACTGTCGGGACTGTGTGTCCGGGCGCACTCACGACCACACGACCGACGCCGCGAACGAGATCCGGGACGAAGAGGCGGCGAGAGCTGATTACGAGACGGAATAAACACGTTCCGGATGTGTTTGAGATATATACTATGATGTACGTTAACATTCATTGTTCCCGGCGTTGATCGGCTCACTATGGGTGGGTTCGAACTGGTAGACGACCTTCGAGAGACGCTCGACGATAGACTTCGTATGGCTCTCGTGTACGAAGAAACCCAGTACAAACACATTTACCTCGACGAGGAACTTCGGAACGAGTACTCTCAGTCGGATATCGAGCGTCTTCGGCGCGAGATCATCGTCCTCGCACTCGGTAAAAACAGGCTCACCGACTTCACGCACGTGGGGGAACTGCGGCGGATCATCTACGATACGGACGATGCGATGTCCATCCAGTTCCCGTTAGGAGAGCACGAGGGCGTGTTCGTCAGCATCGACACCGAGAACGAAGCGGAACTGTTCGACGTGATCGAAACGACTCAGAACTGGATCGACCGCGGCTGTCCCGTCTCCTGTTGATACGCGCTCGAAGAACGTTCGCTCGGTCAGTCGTTGCTCACAGTCTTCCGAAACCGCTGCTCGATGCGTCTCCTTATAGGACACCCATCTCGGAGAGTCGTTCCTCCATTCTACCTCAACGACGCCTCGATGCGCGTTCAGAGAACGCCCATCTCGGAGAGTCGTTCAGGCAGATACGTCTCCGTCACGAAATCCAACCCACGTGACGCGAGCGCCTGCTGTTCTGCCTTCTTCCCGATATCTAGCTGCAGTTCGATCTGCTCCTCCCAGTAGTCCGTCTGGAACCGGGGGTCCTCGAGTTCGCTCTCAAGCGCGTTGATGTCGGAGTCCGCGAGCGGGTCCGTCGGAAGGTCGTACTCCACGATGTCCTCCGGCTGGATGCCGATGAACTGGGCCTCGGGCGTGGCGAGATACTCAGAGAGATGCGCGCTCTTGATCGACCCGTAGGAGACAGACCCGAAGATGCGGTACGACCAGGGGTCACCGTCAGTGAACACCGTGACCGGGAGATCCAGTTCGTCGTGCAGGCGCTTGATGAGCCGTCGGGTTGCTCGGGCGGGCTGACCGCCGAGGTGAACGACCAGCGCGTTGTACTCGTCGTCGAAGCCGTTCTCGACCAGCCGATCGCGCATGCCGCCGGTCTCCACGCAGAGGACGAACTCCGCGTCGTTGTCGAGGAACTCGATGGTGTCCGGGTTGTTCGGGATCTGGTAGCCGCCCTGGCCAACGTCTTTCTGGCAGTGGATGTCGCGGTCGCCGCGGTTCGTCTGCTCGCGGAGGAGCAGCGGCCCCATCACCTTGGCCCCGGACTCCTCCGGGCGCATATGGAAGTCCTCGCGTTTTACCTCTGAGACGATCTCCAGGTCCTCGATGAGCTGGTTCGATTCGTCTTGGTTGTTGAACTGCGCTTCGTCGGTCTCCCACGACTCCGAGAGGTAGTACAGCTCACGCAGGGTCGACGAGCGGTCCTCGTCCAGTTGCTCGGCGAGGAAGTCGATCGTGTAGATCGCCTTCAGCAGTTTGCGCGCGCCGCGGACGCTCTTTGCCGACCGCGTGCTCTGGCGGTCGCCGTACACCCAGACGTTCTCGTCCTCGTCGTACTCGATGTTGCTTTTCGTCCGGGTCGGCAGCGTCATCTGCGGGACGTCGCCCTCCTCGAACTGGTCGTAGAACTCCGCGGCGAGTTCGATCAGTTGTTCCCGTGCGTCGGCGTTCGTATCAGTGCTCATTGTTGACAGTCAGTTTCTCCGTCTCGACCCCGTCTACGTCGAGGTCGAACGATGCGTCAGTGTCGGTCTCGTAGGTGAGCGTAGCGTCGTCCCCGCTGGCGACGTCGACCGACCACTTGACGAACCACTCGCCGTCCATCTCGACGGCGGTCGCGCCGTCCGACAGGCCGGTTGGTTCGGCAGTGACGATGTCCGTCACTTCCAGCGACTCGCTCGCGTTCGAGTGGTTCTCGACGGTGACGGACACCTTCTGGCCGTCGCCGTTTTCCTTCAGGTCGCGTCCGACCCGGACGTTGTTCATGATCCGGGCCATCGCGTCGCTGATGTCCGGTTGCTCGTTGCCCGTCACGTCGGACACCTTCTCGGCCATCTCCGGCAGGATGTTCGTCAGCACGTCCTGTTTCTTCCGGCGTTTCTCCATCGAGCGGCGCTTTTTCAGGAAGCTCTTCAGGTCGCGAGCGGCCTCCCGGATAGCCAGTTCGATCTCGTCCTCGATCTCGGGAATGTTGGCGACGGCGTCTTTCGATTCGCTGGTGAACGGGACGTTCGTGGAGGCAATGTGGACCATGATGACGACCGGCCCGTTCGGGATGCCGCTGCCGCCCGGCTGGTCCAGATTGTAGTTCCGCCAGCCGATATCCTTGACCACGTCCGTCGTCGCACACGCTCCCCGCTGGTAGACCAGCGGCACGCGGTTCGCAAAGCGCATCACCTGGGCCTTGCCATCCGTCGGGAGTTCGCCGCCGTAGGCGATGCCCGCCTCGACGATGAACGGGTCACCGCCGGTGACTTCGGCGTCACGGGTCGCCGCCGCGTAGAAGTCCGCGTCGAACTCCTTTTTCAAGCCGGCTTCGACGAGTTCGTCGGTGATCGGCGCGAGGCAGTTCGTCGGCGGTGCCATGATGTCGGTCGCGCGCATCGCGTCGAGCAGTTCGCTCGACGCGTCGCGGTTATCGGCGAGGTCGCTGACCTTCGGCACCTCGTCGGGGACGCGCTCCATCACCGACCAGACGGCCTCGACGACGTTCTCGCGCGCGGTGTCGCCGATGCTTGCGTCCTCCCGTTCGGCGGTTCGCTCCGCCGCCCAGTCGACGTACTCGGCGAGTTCGTCGTGCGTCAGGCGGTCGCGGTCGTCCTCGTCGTTACGAAAGCGGTTCGCGATCCGAGAGGCGAGCGACTCGACCGTCGCGTCGTCTTTCCGCGTGCTCGTCGCTTCATCGACGAGTCCGTACAGGTCGGCGCGTCGCCGGCCGTCGGGGACGTCCTCGTCCGCTTCGTCGCTCACGCCAAGAACCGCGTCCCAGGCGGCCTCGACGGCGTTTTCCTGCACCGTCGAGCCGAACGTCACGCCGAACCCGTCGCCGACAGCCTCGGCGGCGTCCGAAACCGTCTCGACTATCTGATGGTATGCGACGCGGTCGTAGTCGGTGAGCGCCTCCGCTATCTCCTCGGCGAAGGCGTCCGTCGCGTCGGCACCCTTGTTAGCGGTGGCGTCCGAGACCGCGGCCGCTATATCCGCGCCGTCACGCGGCGGCTCCCACGCCATCTCGCGACCGAAGTGGCGGTCTCGGAAGTTGTCGATGACGCTGTCGGAGGTTTTCGAGCCGACTCGCGTGAACTCCTCTTGCAAGAACCCGGAGACAGAGTGGGAGTTCGTCGCCTCCAGCATCTTCAGGACGGTGCCGAGTTCGACGCCATGGGGGTGCGGGCGGATCTCCTCGGTTTCGTCCGGTAGCTGGTCGGTCGCGCGCTCGAACTTGAAGTGCTCTTTCGGTTCGCGGAGTTCGAGGCGGGCGTGGGGGTTGACGACCGCAGTGTGCTTGATGTAGTCGTGGAGTTGCTGGCGGGCGCGCATGTTCCCCTCCATCTCCATCTCGATCCGGGTCCCGTGCGGGCGGTCCCAGGAGGTGGTCTCCTCGACGCTGATCTCGGGTTCGTTGTTGTCCGTGTCGATGATCAGCTCGAAGTACTCGGCCTCGCTCGAACCCTGTGTCCGACTCGTTATCTTCGCGGGCTTCCCGCTGGTTAACTGCGAGTAGAGAACGGCGGCGGAGATACCGATACCCTGCTGTCCGCGACTCTGTTCCCGGGCGTGGAAGCGGCTCCCGTACAGCAGTTTCCCGAACACTTTGGGGAGTTGCTCCTTCGTGATCCCCGGCCCGTTGTCCTCGACGACGAGCTTGTAGTAGTCGCCGACCTCCTCGATCTCGACGTAGATGTCGGGGAGGACGCCCGCTTCCTCCGCCGCGTCGAGAGCGTTGTCGACGGCCTCTTTCACGGCGGTAACCAACCCTCGGGCCCCGCTGTCGAACCCGAGCATGTGCTTGTTCTTCTCGAAGAACTCGGCGATGGAGATCTGGCGCTGGCTCTCGGCCAACTCCTCTGCGATCTCCGACTCCTCGCCGAGTGTCGACTGGAACGAGGTCATTCTGTGCCCCCACTTAGACGTGGGGAGTTTAAAACCTGTGTGCTACCGGGGTGAAAGTGAAGTTCGGAAGCAGTTCCCTCTGGCGTTCAGAGCGGACGACGGCCCGCTTTCCGACGATAGATCCAGTGGTCGAACGCACAGAGCGCCACCGAGTGCCCCGATGCGGCCGAACGGTCGAGAACGTGATATATAGCTGACTCACGCACGCGCGAGCGCGTACGTGACTTTTAAGACCCCCGGAGGCATAGACGGAAACAGATTTTATGAGTGAGGAGTCAGAGTACGGCGCCGGGCAGATTCAGGTACTGGAGGGCCTTCAGGCCGTTCAGAAGCGCCCGGCGATGTACATCGGTTCTACGGACTCTCGCGGGTTGCACCATCTCGTTTACGAAGTCGTCGACAACTCGATAGACGAAGCGTTGGCAGGACACTGTGACGAGATCACTGTCACTATCCACGACGACGACTCCGTCAGCATCCACGACGACGGACGCGGGATCCCGGTCGACACCCACGAGGAGCACGACAAGCCTGCCCTGGAAGTTATCATGACCGTCCTCCACGCGGGCGGGAAGTTCGACAACAAATCCTATCAGGTCTCCGGCGGCCTCCACGGCGTCGGCGTCAGCGTGGTTAACGCCCTCTCGAAGTGGCTCGAAGTCGAGGTCAAACGCGACGGCGCCGTCTGGAACCAGCGGTTCGACCACGGGGAACCCGAACAGGGGATCGAACGTGTCCGGGACATGGATCCCGACGAGGACACCGGGACGACGATCCGCTTCTGGCCCGACGACGACATCTTCGAACACACCGACTTCACCTACTCGACGCTCGAGAGCCGTCTCCGAGAACTCGCCTTCCTCAACTCGGGCGTCGCGATCACGCTCCGCGACGACCGCGACGACACCGAAGACACGTTCCGGTACGAAGGCGGAATCAAGGAGTTCGTCGAATATCTCAACGAGACGCGGACCGCCCTCCACGAGGACATCATCTACTTCGAGGACGAAGAGGAGGGAATTCAGGTCGAGGCGGCGATGCAGGCCACCGACGAACTGCAGGGTTCGCTCCACGCCTTCGCGAACAACATCAACACTCGCGAGGGGGGGACACACCTCACCGGGTTCAAGACCGCTCTGACCCGGATCGTCAACGATTACGCCAACGACAACGGCCTGCTCGGGGACCTCGACGAGAACCTCACCGGCGAGGACATCCGGGAAGGCCTGACGGCTGTCATCTCCATCAAACACCCCGACCCGCAGTTCGAGGGACAGACGAAGACGAAACTCGGCAACAGCGAGGTCAGAGGTATCGTCGAGGGTGCGATCCACGACGGTCTCGGGACGTTCTTCGAGGAGAACCCCGACACCGCCGAGGCCATCGTCGCGAAGGCCGTCGAGGCCGCGAAGGCCCGGAAGGCAGCGAAGAAGGCCGAGGAGCTAACCCGTCGGAAGAGCGCGCTCGACTCCACGGCACTGCCGGGCAAACTCTCGGACTGTCAGACCAAAGACCCCAGCGACTCCGAACTGTTCATCGTCGAGGGCGACTCAGCGGGCGGGAGCGCGAAGCAGGGGCGGAACCCTGAGAACCAGGCCATCCTCCCGCTCGGCGGGAAGATACTCAACGTGGAGAAACACCGCCTCGACCGCATCCTGGAAAACGACGAGATCCGGAACATGATCACGGCGATGGGGACGGGAATCGGCGACGAGTTCGACATCGAGGACGCCCGTTACGAGAAGATCATCATGATGACTGACGCGGACGTCGACGGGGCGCACATCAGAACGCTCCTGCTCACGCTGCTCTACCGCCACATGAAGCCCCTGATCGAAGCGGGGTACGTGTACGCCGCCCAGCCGCCCCTCTACCGCGTCCGCTACCGCGGCGAGACGTACGACGCGATGACCGAGGCGGAGCGCGACCGCATCATCGAGGAGAAATGCAACGGTAACCCAACGCAGGTGCAGCGGTTCAAGGGGCTCGGAGAGATGAACCCCAATCAGCTCTGGGAGACGACGATGAACCCGGAGAACCGCGTTCTCAAGCAGATAAACATCGAAGACGCCGCCGCCGCGGACAAGATGTTCTCCGTGCTGATGGGCGATGCAGTCGAACCGCGAAAGCAGTTCATCAAGGAGCACTCGCCGGAAGCCGAGTGGGTGGATATCTAATATGAGTTCTGAAGCGCCAGACCCGACGGACGTGGACGCCGACGCCGCGCGCGTCGACCGCGTCCGCATCGAAGACGAGATGGAGCAGAGTTACATCGACTACGCGATGAGCGTCATCGCCGGACGCGCGTTGCCGGACGTCCGCGACGGCCTCAAACCCGTCCACCGGCGCATCCTCTACGCCATGCACGAGATGGGCGTCACCAGCGGTTCCAGCCACCGTAAGTCCTCGTCCGTGGTGGGCGAGACGATGGGTGACTACCACCCCCACGGTGACGGTCCCATCTACGACACGCTGACCCGGATGGCACAGGACTTCTCCATGCGGTACCCGCTGGTCGACGGCCAAGGGAACTTCGGGTCGATGGACGGCGACCCCGCGGCCGCCATGCGTTACACCGAGGCCCGGATGAGCCCCATCTCGGAGGAGCTTCTGGAGGACATCGAGAAAGACACCGTCGACTTCCAGTCCAACTACGACGACCGCCTCACGGAACCCGAGGTGCTCCCCTCGGCGTTCCCGAACCTGCTCGTCAACGGTTCGTCCGGTATCGCGGTCGGGATGTCGACGAAGATACCGCCGCACAACCTCGGCGAGGTGATCGACGCGACGGTCCACCTCATCGACAACCCCGACTGCGAGGTCGAGGACCTGATGGAGCACATCAAAGGCCCCGACTTCCCGACGGGCGCGAACATCGTCGGCCGCGACGCCATCTACTCGGCGTACGCGACCGGCCGCGGCCGACTCCGCGTCCGAGCGGAGTTCGAAGTCGAGGAGGACGAACGGATCGTCATCACGGAAGTGCCGTACCAGGCGAACAAGGCGCGCATCGTCGAGCGGATCGCCGAGGACGTCAAGGAGGGGAAGATCGAGGGCGTCCGCGACCTGCGCGACGAGTCCGACCGCGAGGGCGTCCGCATCGTCATCGAACTCAAGCGAGGGGCGAACGCCGACGTCGTGAAGAACCAACTCCTCGAACACCACCTCGAAACCACCTTCGGCGTCATCAACCTCGCGCTGGTCGACGGCCAGCCGAAGGTGCTGACGCTGAAAGAGACCTTAGAGGAGTACGTTGCCCACCGCAAGGAGGTCGTCCGCCGGCGCAGCGAATTCGACCTCGCCGAGGCAGAGGACCGCGCACACATCCTCGAAGGCCGACTGACAGCGCTCGAAAACGTCGACGACGTCGTCGAGCGAATCCAGAACTCCGAGGACCGAGACGCCGCCAAGGAGGCGCTTATAGAGGCGTACGACTTCTCGCAGGACCAGGCCGACCACATCGTCCGGATGCAACTCGGCAGCCTCACCTCGATGGAGTCCACGGAGATCGAGACGGAGTACGAGGAGGTGCAGGCTCGGATCGAGCGCCTCGAAACGATCCTCAACGACGAGAGCGAACTGTTCGCCGTCATCAAGGAGGAACTGCAGGAGATCAAAGACGAGTACGACGACGACCGTCGGACGAGCATCGTCGAGGACCACGGCACCGTCACCCACGAGGACCTCATCCCCGAGGAAGACGTCGTCGTGGTCGTCACGGAGGACGACTACGTCAAGCGGATGCCCGTCGACCGGTTCGACCCGCAGAACCGCGGCGGGAAGGGGATCATCGGCGTCGACGTGAAGGAGGGCGACCGCGTTTCGAAAGTGTTCCGTGCGAACACGCACGACTACCTGCTCTGTTTCACAAACCACGGCCAGGTGTATCGCCTGAAAACCTACGAGATACCCGAGATGAGCCGGACCGCTCGGGGCAAATCGGCGGTGAATCTCATCGACTTCGACGACGGTGAGGAGATCACCGCCGTCGTCGCCACGGACGAGTTCGGCGGCAACGAGTGCGTCACGACCGTCACCCGCGACGGGTATATCAAGCGCACTGCCTGCGACGAGTTCGAGAACATCCTCTCGACGGGTATCATCGCCGCAGACCTGGACGGCGACGACGAACTGGTAGACGTCGCCGTGACCGACGGCACGAACGATCTCGTCGTCGCCACGCGCAACGGCATGACCATCCGCTTCGACGAGTCCGAGGTCCGCGAGATGGGACGGAACGCCCGCGGCGTCGGCGCGATCAAACTCGACAGCGACGACCAGGTTGCCGGCCTCGTCGCCACCGACGAGAGCGACGGCCGCGCTCTGTTGACCGTCACGGAGAACGGGTTCGGCAAGCGCACGCCCCTCTCCGAGTACCGGACGCAGTCCCGCTACGGAAAGGGCCTCATCGACATCAAGACCGGCGGCCGGAACGGCGGCGTCGTCTCGGCCAAGTCCGTCAGCGAAGCCGACGACCTGGTCGCCATGAGCGACCGGGGACAGATAATGCGGACCCGTGCAGCCGACGTGTCATCGGTCGGCCGCAACACGATGGGCGTCACGGTGATGGACTTAGAAGAGGGCGACTGCGTCGCTAGCGTCGACGTCATTCCCGGCGGTAGCGACGACGAATCCGGTATCGAGGAGTCGAGCGGTAACGAAGAGTAGACTGCCTCGGCCGCTTTTCTCGGAGCCATCCACACTCAACTCGCGCACGTCCACGACCCCGCACTGGGGGTAGTACTCCACGCGCTTGCCGGACGATTATCCCACCTGCGGCCGTAGGAGCCGTATGCTCGTCCTCGGTGACGCACACGCCGCCGACCCGGAGAACCGCGAGGCGCTGCGCTCGGCTTATGACGCCGCGGACGCTGATGTCGCACTCCACGTCGGCGACCTGGAGTATTACGACCTGCCGGTCCCGACGTACTTCGTCGCCGGCAACAACGAGGATTTCGATGTCGTCGAATCGATGCGGCAAAACGCGACGCTCGGCGACCGAAACGCTCGCCTGCTTGCGAGTACGGCGGTTGAGGTATCGGGCCTCCGCGTCGCCGGCCTCTCCGGGAACTACGCGCCGACGCGGTACGAGAAATCCCGCGACGAACTCTCCGGCGACCGGCGGCGGCATTTCACCCACGAGGACGTCAGGTCGGCGATTGAACTGTCCGACGTCGACGTGTTCCTCACACATGAACCGCCTCAGGGGTTCATGGGGCGCGGGTGCGCACACGTCGATGACATCCTGCGGGCGCTTCGCCCGGTACTCTGTCTCGTCGGTCACCACCACCGCCACGCCGAGGGGCGGTTCGAAGACACGCGGCTCGTGGGGCTGGAACCGGTGTGGGAGAGTTACTACACGATGGACCCGGAGACGCTCGAACTGGAACGACACGATACGCCCGGTTCGGCGGCTGACGGGTAACCAGCCGAGTTCGACGGCGGGCGAACGGGGACAACGAGCCAATGAATATGACGATGAACCGCTACAGGATCCGCTCGCCCAGCGCGCTGGCCGCCAGTTCGACAGCGAGTTCCGCCGTCTCGTTGTGCTCGTCGAGGATGGGGTTGACCTCGACGAGTTCGAGAGAGCGAAGCACGTCGTCGGTCTCGTCGAGTTCGGCGACTTTCTCCAGTGCGGAGTGCGCCTCGCGGTAACTGACTCCGCCTCTAACCGGTGTGCCGACGCCGGGCGCTTCCTTCGGGTCGAGCCAGTCGAGGTCGAGGCTCACGTGTATCCCGTCCGTGCCGTCGGTCGCGACATCGAGGGCGTCCTCTACCACGTCGGTGACGCCGCGTTCGTCGATATCCGACATCGTGAAGGCGGTGACGTCGCTCTCCCGGATCGCCCGCTTCTCCGCGTCGTCTACGCTTCGGAGACCGACGATCGCGACGTTTTCCTCCGCCAGTCCGTCGGCGCGTGCCCACTCCATCTCACCGATCTCGCCGTGGCCGAGCGCGGCCGCCAGAGGCATTCCGTGGACGTTGCCGCTGGGCGAGGTCGCGGGCGTATTGAAGTCGCCGTGGGCGTCGAACCAGACGACGCCGACCTCTGCGTCGCGCGCTGCGCCGCCGATCGAACCGATAGCGACGGAGTGGTCGCCGCCGAGTACCAGCGGCGTTGCACCGTCGGCGATAGCCTCTGCCGTCGCGTCGGAGAGGCGACGGTTGATATCCTCGACTTCGTTGAGGAACTTCGCGTCGCCGGTGTCCGGGGCCCGCCGGTCGGGGTCTCGTTCCTCCGCGCGCGGTGCGGCGAGGTCGCCGGCGTCGACGCAGTCGCCTCTGATACGTTTCACCGACTCGGCCAACCCCGCGTATCGGATCGCAGACGGACCCATGTCTACGCCGCGTCGGTTCGCACCGTAATCGGCCGGGACGCCGATGATACGTACTGAATCGTTCATGATGATCTCTCTCCGAGCGGGGAAAGTAAATCCGGCGGTCTCATCGGTAGGGATCGCAGACCATCCTTACGCCGTCCTCGAAATCGACGGCGGGTTCCCATCCCGTCGCTTCGCGGAGTTTCGATGCGTCAGCGCGCTGCTGGTAGTTGTAATTCTTCAGCGGAACGGGCTCGTACTCCGGCTCGATACTCGTACCCATGGCCTCGTTTATCTGGTCGATCACTTCGCTGAACGTGTAGTTTTCGCCGGTGCCGACGTTGTACACGCCGTCGAGACGTTCTTCTGCGATGCGGACGATCGCCCGAACGACGTCGCTGACGTGGACGAAATCACGGGTTTGCGTCCCGTCACCCCACAGTACTGGGGACTCGCCGTTCGCGATTCGGTCCGCGAACTGGGAGACGGTGTTGGCGAACTCTCCCTTGTGTTCCTCCGCGCCGCCGTACCCCTGATAGACGGAGAAGAAACGCGTCCCCGCGACGGCGATATCGTCGTAGAAGTTGTTGTAGTACTCCGCGTACCGCTCCCGGGAGAGCATCGACGCGTCGTATCCGGTGTCGGCCGCGACTGCCTCGTCCTCGCTGGACGGCAGGTCATCGTCATAGATGGAAGAGGTGGAGGCGTACACGAATGTGTCACAGCCGTCGGCGTACGCCTGTTCGACCACGTTCACGAACCCTTCCACGTTGACCCGCGCACCGGTTCGGGGTTCGTCTTCGAGCATCGCCCTCGAAGACAGTGCAGCCAGGTGGACGACGACGTCCACGTCCGTCGGTAGGTCGTCGTCCATAACGCTCGCTTCGTGAAACGTCACGTCGTCATCGAGGTTTTGCGGCGTCCCCAGATGGAGATTGTCGACGACGGTCACGTCGTTGTCCTCGGAGAGGTGGTTCGCCAGGTTCGATCCGATAAACCCTGCGCCGCCGGTGACGAGGACACGTTTCTCCTTCATGTTCGCGGAACCGACGGCCACCGCCAAATGGCTATCGCTCTAACCGCACTGATAGGTCTCCCGTTCGGCCCGTTTCCTCGGTAACGTGTCGCTTTGGGAAATGACTGGAGAGACTACCGCGACCGCCCGGTACCGATCAGTCGGATCCGATGACCGTTCTCCGCCAATTTTCCCGAAGAACGGGCTTTCCGTCGGATTTAAGGAAATCAATTACGAAGGTTTCGGCATGTCATCGATCGAACTGACGCCCAGTCAGAAAACAATTCTCAACGCACTTATTAATCTCCACAGGGAGACGGAAGACGCCGTCAAAGGCGAAGACATCGCAGAGGAGGTCGACCGGAACCCGGGGACTATCCGGAACCAGATGCAGAGTCTCAAAGCGCTCCAGCTAGTCGAGGGCGTGCCCGGGCCGAAAGGCGGCTACAAGCCCACCGCGACGGCGTACGAGGCGCTCGAGATCCAGCAGATGGACGAGCCCGCGGCCGTGCCGCTTCAGCACGAGGGCGAACCCGTCGAAGACGCTAACGTCGAAGAGATCGATCTCAGCAGCGTTCACCACCCCGAACTCTGCCGCGCGGAGATCCACCTTCAGGGTTCCGTCCGGGACTTCCACGAGGGCGACGCCGTGACCGTCGGCCCGACGCCGCTTTCGAAACTCGTCGTCGACGGCATCGTCGACGGAAAGGACGACACCAGCAACATTCTCATCCTTCGTATCGAGGGCATGAAAGCTCCGGCTGGCGACCCTGACCACTGAGGGGGGCCCTTGTAACTGTATGCCGGTGTTCGCCGACCTCGCGTCGGCGAATTACAGAACTGAATTACAAGTTCCTCTGAGTCCGGAAACTCGTCTCTCGGATTTCTCCCGTCTCCTCTGTCCCGTCGCTGAGAGGGGAGTGTAGCGCCTGCGCTACGCCGGAAAACCGCCGTATGGTACCACGCATCAATGGTATTCGTCTTTCAAAGCCTTTGTATCAGAGGATACCCGAGTTCGACGCATGACAGCGAAGGTCGTCGTTCTCGGCGCAGGCTATGCCGGTGCAGGTGCTATCAACCAACTCGAGGAAGAACTCGATAGCACTACAGAACTAACGTGGGTCTCGGATACGGACTACCACCTCGTCCTCCACGAATCACACCGCTGCATCCGCGATCCGTCGGTGCAGGAGAACATCACTATCCCCGTCGAGGAGATAAAATCACCCTCGACCCGCTTCATTCAGAGCGAGGTCGTGGACCTCCACGTCGACGACCAGACGGTCGAACTGGCGGACGGCGACACTATCGACTACGATTACGTACTCGTCACGCTCGGCAGCCAGACCGCCTACTACGGTATCGACGGCATGCGGGAGAACTCCCTGACGCTGAAGAGCCTTGACGACGCTCTGGAGGTCCATCAGGCCGTCAAAACTGCCGCCAAGGACGCTACCCGGAACGATCCCGCGAAGGTCGTCGTCGGCGGTGCCGGCCTCTCCGGCATTCAGAGCGCCGGCGAGATAGCGAAGTTCCGCGACGAACACCGCGCGCCGATCGACATCTACCTCGTCGAAGCGCTCGACGAGATCTTCCCCGGGAACGACCCCGAAGTGCAGGGTGCGCTCCGCAAGCGGCTTCAGGAGGCTGACATCGAGATCATGACCGACGACCCCATCGTCGAGGCCACCGAGGACGCCATCCACTTCGACGAGGGCGACCCGCTTTCCTACGACGTGTTCCTCTGGACCGGCGGGATCACCGGTCGCGACGCGCTCGACGGCGCTGACCTGGAGAAAGAGCACAACCGCGTCAACGCCGACGCGACGTTCCAGACCAGCGACGACCGAGTGTTCGCCATCGGCGACTCGGCGATAATCGAGCAGAACGACAACCCCGCTCCGCCGACGGCCCAGGCCGCCTGGCAGGCCGCCGAAGTTGCGGGCAAGAACGTCGCACGAGCGATCGAAAACCGGCCCATGAAGCGCTGGACGCACAAGGACAAAGGAACGGTCATCTCGATCGGCGACAAGGCCGTCGCTCACGACGTGATGGGCGTGCCCATCAACACGTTCGGCTCGTTCCCCGCGGAGAACCTGAAGAAGCTGATCGCCGCGCGCTGGATCGCCGACATCACTTCGTGGAAGCGTGCGATGACGGCGTGGTCTGATCTGTAAACGCGACCGTTTGCGTTGTCGTTCGGAAATCGTTCCCGTGATTTCCGCGATGACGAGACGGCGAAGCCGTCTCGAACCACGGCGTGACGAACAGTCCGCGGGCGGCGGACTGCTCGTTGTCCTCGGTAAACCCTCGACCAAAACCACTCCTCCTTCGCTCCGTTCAGTCGTCGTACTTGAGAATCAGCGATCCTTGGCATCACGGAAATTCACGATCCCCGTAAGTCCGCTCGCGCCCCGGAGCTCGCGGTGCACCGCCCCCGCTCCGCTCGTGCGGACAATCATCAAAGACGGCCTACCCTCCCCCGACTCGGAACACGCTTCGCGCGGCGAAGCGGCTCCTCGCGGCCGAACGACGATAGACAGGCCGTTAGTCCAAACTCATCCCGGCGTGCCAGCTATCGACGCCCACCTCTGCCTTCTTCTCGTCCATCTGTGCGAGCAGTTTGACCGCGAGCGAGGCGGTTTCCGCGGCGCGGGACTCGCCTTCGGTTCGGAACTCGCCGGTCTCGCGGTTGGCGTACACGGTACAGACCGCGCCGGCGCGGAGACCGTAGAGATTGGCGAGCGTGAGGATTGAACTCGCCTCCATCTCTAAGTTCATCACGTTCGCGTCCTTGAGATTCTCGACGAGTTCGTCGCTGCCGGCGGCTTCGAACCCTTCGAACCCGGGTCGGCCCTGCCCGGCGTAGAAGCTGTCGGTGCTCGCGGTGATCCCGGTGTGATAGTCGTAGCCGAGGCGCTCCGCGGCGGCGACGAGCGCGGAGACGACTTCGTGGTCGGCGGTGGCCGGGTAGTCCTCGCGGACGTACTCGTCGCTCGTTCCCTCCTGTCGGACCGCGCCGGTGGTGAGTATCAGGTCGCCCACCTCCGCTTCGGGCCGGATGGCCCCGCAGGACCCGACCCGGAGGAACGTGTCCGCGCCGATGCGCGCCAGTTCCTCGACAGCGATGGCCGCGGAGGGACTGCCGATACCGGTCGAGGTGACGCTTATCGGCGCGCCCTGGTAGGTGCCCGTGGCGGTGCGGTACTCGCGGTGGTAGCCCTTCTCTTCGGACTCGTCCCACAGCGCCGTGACCTTGTCGACGCGTTCGGGGTTACCGGGCAGCAACACAGCGTTCGCGACGTCGTCCGGCCCGACCTCCAGATGGTACTGTACGTCCTCGTTCGGGTCCTCGCTGTCTCCTGGCATCGCCCGGAGGTTCGCAGGGGACGGACAAATAGCCCGGTGGCCTCGAGCGGAACTGTACACTGGCGGCTGACTCGAACACGATAGCGGAGCGTCCCCAGTCTGAAACAGATGCGTCCGACGGTATCCACAGTGGGAGTGGACCGGATCGGCTCTTCGTCACGTTCCCAGTACTTCTCGTAAGACCCATGACGCACGCCTGGTCTAACGGTCACGCAGTCGCCCGATAACCTCCGAATACGGGCTGGTTTCTCACGGCTGTTCGAGCGTGGTGTTTATCCGTGAGCAACCCCTCCCAATGAACAGAGGATATACTCTACAGTCAGAGTATAACCGACAGTATTCAAATGTTCGACGAGGACCCTATTCCCGTAAGAGAACAGGCACCCGATTACCCCACCGAATTCCAGGGTAAACGCCTTCTCGGTATCGACGCCTACCATCACGCTCACTACTGGCGCGGCGACCGCATCGAGGTCATGGAGAAAAACCGCATTCTGAGCCGAGAGAACGGCGACGCCGTCCTGAACACGGAGTACGAAACCGTAGGTATCGTCCAAACCGACGACGTGACCGGCGGCCCGGGAGAGTACCTGCGGTCGGTCGGTACGTATCTCGACGATATCGTCGACGACGACGCTGACCCAGTGTACGCCGCCGACCACTACTCGTGGGAATGGATCTCCGAGTACGCCCGTGATCTCGCATCCGATGACGCCTCTTACGGGGCGGCTGACAGCCCCTCTGATTCCCGGTACGGGCAGAACATGGGGTAAACCGACGAACAACGTGACGCCATACCGCGACGACGACAGAGACGATCCACCGATATCGACCCCTCGGTCAGATCGTAGTTCATGGCCCGGTTGTATCAGGTCGGTGTGACAAGGACCAACACATTAGCCGCTGAACGTCCAACATAGAGCGGTGGACCTGGGATCGTACTTCGAGAATTTCACTCGGCGCGATTGGCAGACGGTCGACGACGGTACCGTCCGTATCGCGGTGGTCGGACTCGGGGGGTTCGCGCGCAATCGAGCGCTTCCCGCGATCCGGAACGGGCAGTTCTGCGAGGCAACCGTCCTCGTCAGCGGGTCGCCCGACAAGGCGGCCGCTCTCGCCGGCGAGTACGGTGTCGACCGAGCGATCTCATACGAGGCGTTTCACGACGGCGAGGAGACCGACATGTACGATGCGGTGTACATCGCAACCCCGCCGGCGTACCACCGCGAATACGCAGTGTCTGCGGCGAGATTCGGCAAGCACGTACTGTGTGAGAAACCGCTGGCTTCGGAGTTAGAAGGTGCACGTGAGATGGTCGACGCGTGCGCCGACGCCGGCGTCGTGCTGATGACGGCCTACCGCCTCCGAACCGAACCGGCGATCCGCCGTATGAGAGAGGCGATCAGTGACGGGGTCATCGGCGACCCCGTTCAGATCCACGCCGGGTTCTCGTCGAAGTTACTCGCGAACGTCGGGGCTGACTCGTGGCGACTCGATCCCGGCGTCGCTGGCGGTGGCGCACTGATCGACCTGGGTGTGTATCCGTTGAACACGAGTCGGTTCCTCCTGAACGCCGACCCCGTGTCCGTGTGGGCAGAAACCGTCTCGTCCGGCCCACCGTTCGACCGGGTCGAGGAACACGTCTCGTTTCTGCTCGCGTTCCCGTCCGGAACGACGGCGTCGTGTACGGCGAGTTTCAACGCTCACCACGACAGCCGTCTGCAGATCCTCGGCACGGACGGCCAGATAGTGATACGTTCGCCGTTCGGCGGACACGTTTCGGAGGGAGTCGTCATCGCGAGCGGGGAGTCCGAGACGAGTTACACCGGTCCCGCCGTCGACGAAGTGTGCGAGGAGTTCGACTACTTCGCCGACTGTCTCCTCGACGGCAACGAGTGCGAATCCGACGGCAACGAGGGAGTGACCGATCTCCGGATCATAGAGAGCGCGTACGAGTCGGCCGAGTCCGGCACGAGGGTCTCGCTCTGATAGCCGGGAAGCCGGTCAGGTCGTCTCCGTCTGGACGCTTTCGTCGAGTGACAGACCGGTGGTCATGATGGCCTGCATCCCCTCCTCGACGGAAAGGTCGACATCGTGTACGCGTTCCCGCGGGAGATTCAGGAGGTGTCCGCCCATCACCGGATTCGGAGCCATCGGAACGAAGACGGTCAGCATCTCGTCTTCCCCGGTGGCCTCCTCGATCTCCGGTGGCGTATCAGCGGTCAAAAAGGCGAGCGAAAAGCTGCCCTCGCGTGGAAACTCGACTATCTTGACCGCCTGAAAGCTCTCGGTGTCGCCCTCGACGATGACGTCGCTCATGCGATCGACGCCCGTGTAGATCGACCCGATTCCCGGGAGATCGGCCATGAGCGTATCGACCCGCTTCCCGAGATTGGTGTCCGGCCCGTGTTGTGCGGCGAGGCCGACGACGAAGATGAGCCCGAACACCAGCGTTGCGGCCATGCTCTCCACGATGAGCGGATTCATTCCGTCTCCCGGACCAAGAGCGACCAGAAGGTCGGACAGCGGCGTGAGCGCGTTCGAAACGACGTTCAGGGCCCAGATCAGGATAAGTACCGTGATGAAAAACGGGATAGTGAGTACCATCCCCGACAGGAAAACCTGTTTCAGGTCCCGTTGTACCTCCTGTTTCTCCGCCGCCGCCACGTCGACGATGTCGTCTACGTCTGGCCGAGACATTGCTACGTGCTTCCTACTACCTAAACAGACTTATATCGTGGCCGATACCACTTTCGGATAGTCTTGCGCCTGCGGTATCGCCGCAGTCTCTTCTTCCAGCGCCGAGACGAGTTGTGCCTTCTCCGCAGGGGAGACGTCATCGAGATCGAACTGGAAGTGAGTGTCGTCCCGCGACTTCGGCCCCGTTGGATAGCTTTCACCATCTATAGTAATCACTGAAAATCAATACACACCTGATCGGACGACAGCAATGCGATCAGCATGTGAATCATTTCAGTGACTACTATAACTGGTACCCGAACGCTCTGAGCACAGTCACCGTTTCAAACCCTTGCCTGATCTCCGAGTACTGCCGTATTCACCGCAACCATTATATTAGCTCACCCTAATATTAGCATGTACTAAGATGGAGGGCCAACAAACAGGTAACGAGAAAGCGGGTTCGCACGGGATACAGGAGGCTGACTGTTGTTCGGTCGGCCACTCCTTGACGGGCGAAGAGGTAGCCGCCGACGTTCAGATCCTCGCGACCCTCGGAACCGACACCCGATACGAGGCGCTTCGATTCATCGCCGAGGCCGACGACGACGTCTGCGTTTGCGAGATAGAGCCGTCGCTCGGAGTGAGCCAGGGCGCGGTCAGCCAGGCGCTGTCACGGCTTTTCAGCGATGGATTGGTCGAACGGCGAAAAGAAGGCCGATGGCGCTACTACAGCGCGACGCCGCGCGCGGAGCGGATCCTACGCGTCCTCGACGACACGAGGTCACTCGACGATGACTGACGACACTCCGACTCCGACGGACGGTTCGCGTCTCGACGACGCGGAACAGCGTACCGCCGTACGAGAGCGATACGCGCGCATCGCGACGGAGTCGTCGTCGTGTTGCGACGATACGGATACGGCCCAGTCGTGCAAACTCGGCTATTCGGACGACGACCGCGACGCCGTCGGCGCGGGTGCGGATCTGGGCCTCGGCTGTGGCAACCCGACCGCGATCGCCAGCCTCGACGAGGGCGATACCGTTCTCGACCTCGGGTCCGGCGCTGGATTCGATTGTTTCCTCGCGGCACGGGAAGTGGGTCCGACCGGTCGCGTCATCGGCGTCGATATGACGCCGGAGATGGTCGAGAAGGCCCGCGACAATCGCGAGACGAACGACGTGGCGAACGTCGAGTTTCGACTCGGTGAGATCGAACACCTTCCGGTCGCCGACGAGTCAGTCGACGTGATCCTCTCGAACTGCGTCATCAATCTCTCGGCGGACAAGTCACAGGTGTTCCGCGAAGCGTTTCGCGCCCTTCGGCCGGGCGGCCGTCTCGCCATCTCTGATGTCGTGTTGACCACCGAACTCCCGACCGACCTCCGCGCGGATCCGTCGTCGGTGGCCGCCTGCATCGGCGGCGCGTCGTCGATCCCCACGCTCGAATCGATGCTGTCCGACGCCGGGTTTACCGACGTCGCTATCGAGCCGAAGGGGGACAGCGAAGAGTTCATCCGCGACTGGAGCGACGACCGCGATCTGAGCGACTACGTCATCGCAGCAACGATCGAAGGCGAGAAGCCGAAAACGAGGTCCTGATCACAGCATGAGTACTGGACTCACACCCGAAGTCCTCAAGAGAGCGACTGCTACCGTACGTGTCGACCGGCGCAACCACAACAGCCACCATTCGCTGTCAGAAGACCAATGAATTCACCGCCACCTGATCCACGATATCACCTGGCTCCGGACGAACCAACGTTACAGAGCATCCTCGCGGCCTACGCCGTAGTGGCTGCGTTTCCGCTGTTGCTTTGGGTCATAAGTAACCCGCTGGTAGGGGCCGTTACCGTCCTGACCACCGTCACCCTGATAACTGGGGCGCGACGCGCCGTTGCCCTGGTTCGTTGCTTCTACGAGTGCCAGGGGTTCACCGTCGACCTCGGTGGGAAAGTCCGGATCACCGTCGCGCAACCGTAAATCGATGACCCGAACGATAGGACTCTCCGAAACGGTTTACCCATCGATGGTTCACTGGCGAACGCAGCACGGCCCCAGAACCCGCCCTCGCGAAAGGGGTTTCACTGCGACCGTATGACCGACGCTTCGATAACTGTACGGCAGGCGGATACGGAGGACTTAGACCGCATCGAAGCCGTGTTGCGAGCGAACGGCCTCCCGTATCAGGACGTGCGAACGAAGCCGGAGTGTTTCTTCGTCGCCGACGCTGATACGGAGCGAATCGGCATCGGCGGCGTCGAAACACACGGTTCAGACGGGCTCCTCCGGTCGGTGGTGATTACCGAAGCGAACCGTGGCGGAGGGTACGGATCGGCGCTCTGTGACGCGTTAGAGGCTCGTGCGCGCCAGAACGGTGTAGAGACGCTGTATCTCCTGACTACGACCGCATCCGAGTTCTTCCGACGGCGCGGGTACGAGGCGATCGACCGGGAGGCCGCGCCGTCGAGTATTCAGGCGACGACAGAGTTCTCGGACCTCTGTCCCGCTTCGGCGGTTTGCATGAGAAAGGAACTGCGATAGCCCGGATTCTCACGTTCCGTCCTTCGTCTCCACGCCGTTCGTAGCCAACAGCTACCTGTTGGTTCCGTTCAGAAAGTGCGCCGGCCGGGATTTGAACCCGGGCCATGAGCTTGGAAGGCTCAGGTCCTACCACTAGACCACCGGCGCTCACCCACCGCTAAATCGCCCTGCAATAAGGGTGTTACCCTTTCTAGTCGTCACCGTGAGCACGGGCGGCGTCGCGGAGGCCGGGAGAGATAGCGGGAACGTCCGTCTCGTCGACGGTGCCGTCTTCGAGTTCGTCGAGGGATTTGGGGAACGTCCGGAGGCTCTTGTGGATCGCGATGCCTGCCTTCGCCCCCTGGCCCATGGCGACGGGGATCTGGTTGTGACCGGGCGTGAGGTCGCCGACTGCGTACAGGCCGTCGACGCTGGTGCGGCCGTGGTCGTCCACGGCGACGGTGCCGTCGTCGTTGATCTCCGCGTCGAGGTCGGCGGCGAGTTCGTTGTTGTAGTTTGACCCGTACATCGGGAACCCGCCACGGTACTCGCGAACGGTACCGTCGGCGAACTCGAAGCCGCCGAGCCATTCGGGGTCGTTCTCGTCCTGAAACGCGCCGGTGACCTCGGACTCGACGATATCGATGGGGTGAGCGCGGAGCAGTTCGTCCGTCTCGTCGCCCCAGGTCGGGTCGTCGCCGTCGAGCAGCAGGTCCACCCGGTCGGTGAAGTTCAGCATGATCATGGCGACGTGTGCGGCGCTCTCGCCGCGGCCCATCACGAACACGGATTCGTCGACGAACATGTAGGCGTCGCAGTGCAGACAGTAGTGCAGGCCGCGCCCAGTTCGGGGAAGCGGCGGATCCGGCCGAGCGTCCGAAAACCCCGTGGCGAGGACCACGCGATCCGCGAGATACGACTCGTCGCCCGCTTCGAGTCTGAACCGGGCGTCGTCCCCGTTGACGGCAGTCACGCCCTCGACGAACGCCTGACGGCTATCCGCACCGTACCCCTCGACCTGATCCCTCGCGCGACCGAGGAGGTCGTTGCCCGACACGTCCTCGGTGATACCGATGACGTTGTGAGTGTCTTTCATCATCGCGGCGCGGCCGCCGCCGCGGTCGATCAGGACGGTGTCGTGGCCCAGTCTGGTCGTGTACAGCGCCGTCGTGAGGCCAGCGGGACCGCCCCCGACGACCGCTACTTCGTACTCGGGGGGTCGTTCAGTCATGAAGTGCCAGATCGTAGACGGTCGACGGATAAAAACTCAGAGCAGTCGTGCGACCGAGGCGAACGACCGCGAGCGCCCCCGGCGTTACGCTCCTTCGACGACGGCGTAACAGTTCCCGCTGGAGACGAACGCACTCCGAACGCCGAGGTCGCTTTCGGCCAGGTCCGACTCGAACTCGTCCGGCGAGTACACGTGGTAAAAACGCGGGACCGTCTCCCCGCCCGGAAGCGTCCAGTCGACCGTCGTGTCGAACCCCTCGCCGGCGTCAAACCGGTCGTGAGCGGTACTCCACGCGCTGACGAGTCCGGGAGCCCCCGTGGAAAGTACGCGGGCGAGTTCGTCGAGACTGGCCAGGCGAGCGTCGCCGGTAGGGAGGTGATGGAGCGTCGCGACGTACACCGCGAGGCTGACGGAGTCGGTGGCGAGCGGTACGGCGCTGGCGTCTCCCTGAAGGAGGTCGGCGTCGATATTTCGCTCGGAAAGACGGCTCCGTGCCGTAGCTAGGAGGCCGCGACTGATGTCGCAGGCGAGGACCCGATCGGTATGTGCGGCGAGGAGTTCGGCGTGGCGTCCGTTACCGCATCCGAGGTCCAGGGCGACCTCGCTGCGAGGGGCGTCCTCGACGAACGATTCGACCTCTGGCCAGGGGTATTCGCGCGTCTCGGCGAAGTGACCCGCGATCCGGTCGTAAGTGTCTCGAACGTCGACGGGACGCCGGTCCATGGCGGACGTTCGACGCGCAACCCGTAAACCCCGGCGATCAGACCTGACGGGGTCACCCTATCAGAGGATGATGATGAATCCGGCGTACGACAGTGCGAGCAGGATCGCCGCGTGTTTCGCGCCGGCGCGGACGTCACCGCCGCTCATCTGTCCGGCGACCAGGCCGGAGAGGACTCCCTGGATGAGCGTCGTGTGGAAGAACACGAGCGTGTACGCCTCCTCGTTGATCGTTCCGAGGTTGCTGACGGTATCGATCGCACCGATGCTACCTGCCGCCTCGCTCGTGGCGTTTGGAACGACGCTCCCCTCGGGGAGACTCGGTATCAACACGTTGTTCAGCGCGGCCACGATGACCAGGAACACGCCGAAGGAGACGTACACCACGACGACGTAGGTGAGCATCTCCTGTCGCCGCTCACGCTTGAGCCGTCGGTCTGCTTTCGCCTGTGCGGCGGAGATGCGGAGGACGGTCGCCAGGTCCCCGCTCGCGTTCATCGCCTGCGTCACCAGCGTGACTATCCGCGAGACGGTTCGCGTCCGCATCCGCGCCTCGAATCGCCGGAGTGCCGTATCCACGTCCGAGCCCCACTGAATGTCGGCCCAGACGCGGTCGAGTTCCTGATTGAGCGCGCCGAGTTCGCTTCCGCGGACGCGGTCGAGGCTCTCGACGACGGTCATCCCGGCCTCGTTGACGCTCGCGAGACGGTCGAGGAAGTCGGGTATCGACGCCTCGATAGCTTCGATGCGGCGGTCGTGGATCTCGTAGGCTATCGCGAACGTCCCCACGACGAACAGTCCCGCCTGAATAAACAGGTCGTCCACGCCGGCGGCCGTCAGTTGACCGCCCGTGGTCGCCTCCGGCAGTCGCCAGAGCGTAACGGCGACAGCGATCGGTACGGTGACCCACAGGAGGGTGATGGGACGGTCGAGGATCGTCTGTACCGGTTGGCCGATCCTCGTTCGGATCCACTGAAACCGCCGATGGGCCGACAGGCGCTGGACGTTCGGGTGACGATTCTCGGGGCCTCCGCCGTCTTGCCTCACCGTCTCAGTTCGACGGATCCCCGTTAGCTCCGACGGCCCCTCCGTGTTGTCGTCCGACATGTTCGTACCCGTCATCGATTCCATCACCGTACTGAGATAGAGGATGAAAGCGATGTTGATGATCGGTAACGCGAAGTACGCGATCAGTTGTAACATCGGCAACGTGTCGGTGACGGTGATGCCGATAATGACGAGAATCGTAATGAGAAAGAGCGGCCCCGCGACGAGGACGGTCACGTACGCCTCCGCCATCGTCGCAAGGAGGTTGAGCAACTGCTCCTGTTGGGCCTCGGCTTCATCCTGATACTGGTCGTACTGCTGATGGAGGAACTCCGAAAGGTTACGTCCGCTCTGCAGGACGCTCGTCAGGTTCTCGCTGAACTCCTTGAACCCCTCGCTGGGCGTCCGGCGGGACATCGTCTTGATCGCGGAGATCATGTCCATTCCGAACATGTCCATGTTCCTGACCGCGACGCTCACTTCGTCGGCGGAAGCGCCGTACACGGATCGGTTTTCGGAGAGGGTCCGCATCACCTTTGGAAACGCCATGCCGCTCCGGGAGAGGGCGTAGATGAACGCGACGGTCTGGGGCATGCTCACGTCGATCCGGTCGGCGCGCTGGTCGGCGATGTGGCGCGGGTAGTACCAGCGGAGCCAGTACGTGAAGATCCCGCCCGCAGTCCCCAGGGTACCCCCGGCAACGAGCAGGAGAACGAACAATTTTTCGAGCGACACCACCGTCACGCCGCCGAACGTAGCGAGTATCGATAGCTGGTCCGGCAGGGTTGCGCGAATCGTCTCCGGGTCGATGGCGAGGAGTTCGAGGCCCCCCCAGATGACGTACGTCGCGAGAACGCTTCCCGCGAGAGCGATGAGAGCGGCGTACAGCAGCGTCTTTGCCGCGTAGATACGAAACGTCGTCGGCAGGTGTGCGGCGCGGAGCAGTTGGCGGCGCTTGGCGCGCCGTCGTCCGACATCGCTGACGTAGCCGCCAAACAGGGACATCGCGAACCGCGTGACAACCCGGTCGGCCCGGTTGCTAACCGGCGCGAGGGCGACCGGAAGTAGGACGAGAACAGCGACGACGAGCGGGACGTAGTTCGCGAGAGACATCAGTTACTCACCGTGTGTTCTGCCATCAGTCTGTGGTCGCCGGTTCCGGTCCGTCCTCTATCGACGCCATCGCCGCTTCCGGATCGGCGTAATACTCGTTTACCATGGCGGTGAACCGGCGGTAGTCGTTCACGTCATTGTCCCACAGTGACCGGAGGAAGTCGCGTCTCCGCTGGAGTTCCCGCAGCAGTTCGGACTGACTCCACCCGTTGTCGTCGCGGATATCGTCGAGCACTTCGCTGTCCTCCCGCGAGACGGAGTCGTCGTCGGGGTTCCAGACGAAGGCGTTCGAGTAGTCGAGTTCGCCGGTTCGTTGGTCGATCCCTTCGATCTCGGCGATAGTTTTGTTCCGGCGGACGCGTTCGTCCTCGAACCGGGTGAGCGTCTGGACACAGAGGATGTCGAGGCTCTGGACCATCGCCCGCGGGACGTTGATAGGCTCGTTTTCGAGGCGGTTTATCACCGTTCGGACGCTGTCGGCGTGCATCGTCGAGTACGTCGTGTGGCCGGTGTTCATCGCCTGGAACAGCGTGATCGCCTCCTCCCCCCGGACCTCGCCCACGACGATGTACTCGGGGCGATGTCGGAGCGCCGACCGGAGCAGGTCGTACATCGTGATGTCGCTCCCTTCGGTCATGCGGTCCCGCGTGACGCTGGAGAGCCAGTTGTCGTGATACAGCGCTAACTCGCGCGTGTCCTCGATGGTGAGTACCTTCGAGCGCGGCGGGATGAACATCGAAACCGCGTTCATCGAGGTGGTCTTTCCGGACGCCGTCCCGCCGGCGAAGATGAGGCTCTTGTTGTTCTCGATCGCGAGCCACAGGTACGCCATCTGGTCCACGGTGAACGTGCCGTACTCTAACAGGTCGACGGGGGTGAACGGCTCGTCAGCGTATTTCCGGATCGTAAAGGCGGAGCCCCGCGGCGTCACCTCCTCGCCCAGCGCGAGTTCGGCGCGGCTCCCGTCGGGGAGTATCGTCTCGACCATCGGGTCGCCGATAGAGATGTGTCGCCCGGAGTGCTGGGCCAGTCGGATGACGAAGTTGTCCAGCGCTTCCTGGCTGAACGAAACGTTCGTCTCGATGTCCGTGTAATCGTCGTGGTACACGAAGATCGGCAGGTCGTACCCGTCACAGGAGATGTCCTCTATGTGAGGGTCACGCATGATAGGGTCTATCTTGTTGAAGCCGCGGAACGCCCGGTAGAGATAGTAAAACAGCTTGTAGAACGTCCGCATGTCGACCTCGGCACCGTACCGTTCCAGATGCTCTCTGAGTTCCTCTTTGAGTACGGATTCGACGTCACCGTCGTCGACCTCCTTCCGGTAGACGAGCGGGTCCCGGATGTCGTCGAACAGCGCTTCGAGCAGGGCGTACTCCTGGTCTTCGAGTTCAGGTTCGACCACGTGATACTGGTGGTCGTTCTCCTTCGGGTCCCGTTGTATCGATACGAACGCAAAGGGGGCGTTCACCCAGTACCGATCGACTTCTTCGCAGCCGTCAACACCGTCGAACGTGACGAGTCGTTCGTGGCGCGACGGATCGTAGTTCTCCAGAGATATCGTCGATCCCCGAAGCATTTCCACCGTCCGACGGATCTGTCGTCTGACGGCCTCGACCCGCGTTTGACTGCCGGGGTCCGACTGGTCGGGCGCGCCGTTTCGGTCGGCCTGCGTCGGTTCCCCGCGCGGTGACGTATCGCCCGACTGGTTGTTTGGGTTTCCTACCATTGGTATCTCCGGTCCCGAGCGGGACCGGTACGTTTCACTTACCGGATATCAGTCGACCGGACTTAAATCAGGCGGCCGATTCGGTTATCGGTCGACTGTCAGCAAGACGCCGGCGAAGACGACGTAAATCATCGGTCCGAGCGGGAGAAACAACTGGTCGAGATTAAGCAGCGTTCCGGGGAAGTTCCGGTAAAGCAGAACTGTCGCGGCGACGTACGAGACGGCGACGACGCCAAGTAACAGACCCATCAGTCTGACGGCGTCGACTGGGGCGGTGTCGAGAACGTCCGCCTCGACGTACATCAGAACGCTGAGTGCCACGGCGAGGAAAAGGACGACGACGCCGAACGTCCAGGTGAGATACGCAAGCACCTGCCCCCCGTTGGACGTGGCCAGCGCGTCGCTGACCGTCTCGATAGTGAGCGAAACGTCCGTCGTCCCGTAGCGCGATTCCAGTTCGGCGTTCGAATACGTCTGTGTCAGGCCGAGCGAGATGCTTCGTTCGAGCGCGTCGATGGGCGTGACGAGTCGGGTCCCGTCCAGTTCTTCCGCCAATCCGGCGAGGTTTTCGTACATCAGGAAAGGGAACCTGATAACGACATACCGAGAGCCTCCGGGCGTCCCGTACGTCAGCGACCAGGGGAGTAGCGCCGACAACCAGGCGAAAAGTACGGCGGCCTCCTCGGCGTACTCGGAGCGAACCAGGTCCATGGTTGGTGGGGAAAGCGGTAGGTCTAAAAGCTATCGAAGACTGACGCGCTCCTGCCGACTCGGGCCGTTCCCGCCCCGGGCGTTACGTTCATACTCGGTGAGAACGTAGCGTATCATAGGGAATGAGGCGCGACTATTTCACGCTTGACGTGAGCAACGTAGACTGGGTGGACGAGGACGGCGAGCCCGCAAAACCGACCGTCGAGATCGACTTCGAGGGGCCTGCATCGACGCTCAAAGAGCGCCTCACAGGCCCGGAAGGCGACTTCCTCGAAACGGAGGGCACTGACGTCGCGTACCGGCTTCAATCAGCGCTCGATGACCCGGATGCCACGGGCGTCGTCAGCGTCACTAACCGGGTCACGGGAGATTTCATCATCGAACTCAACGAGGAGGCTGACAACGTACTCGCCTTCATTCGGGCCGCCAGACGGTACGGCGAGGAGGCGTCCGACTCGGACGGCCGCTACGAGGTTCGCATCTACGTCGACGGCGAGGAACTCGTCGTCTACGATAAGCGGACGTTTCTCGTGTACAACAGCGAAGGAAACCTGCTCCGACAGCACAGTCTCATTCCGAGCGGCGTCGAACTGTAACGGCGTTACGGTTCCGGCTTAAAAGTCGATCCAGCGGTCGTCGGCGTCCGGGAGGCCGAGAACGCGGAACGCCCGTGAATCGTCCCCCTCGTTTCTCGTCTCGATCGCTCCGTCGAACAGCTGTTTGACCGTGTTGACCGTTTGGTCGTCGTGGACATCGCTGTCTAACGTACACAGTCCCAGCCCGTCAGCCGAACTTATCCGACCGGTGAGGATGTGCAGGAAGCGAAACACCGTCTTCACGTCGGCGTACATCAGCAACTGCGACAGCGACGACAGTCCCGTCCGAACTCTGTGGCCCCGGTCGCCGAACGTTTCTATCAGTTCCGAACTCGCCATCCCGATGCCGGTGAGGTCCGCGGGCGAGGAGACGGAGCGGATATGCTCGTCGTCGGCATGTTTCCCTGACCGTTCCTGCCCCGCGCAGTCGACGATTCCGAGATCAGTCACAGAGTCGACTCCGAGTCCGGCGGCGAAATCAGCGTGAATCTGGTCCGGGCTCTTCTGGGTCGTGATGAAGACGGCACGCTCGTCGTATCGATAGCTGTCGGCGAGGAGTTCGACGAGCAGGTCGTACTTTCCCGTCATCGGCGGACCCGTGATCAGCAGGTTCGTGCCGGATGGGATCGAATCGACCGGAAAGTCGGTGTCGATAGAATACATGTGTTACGTCAACTTGATCCGTTGTCTGTGTTTACTCCTGTTCACACCTCCTTCGGTTAAACTCTCCCGAAATCCGATGCAGTTGTAACGCACCGCCCGAATTCGCCGGATAACGACGGCGAATTCGCTCCGGCAGCTACAACCAGCAGTATAAGTGCTCGGAGGGTAAACGCCACCGTATGACCCTCTTCGGAACCGCAGGTATCCGCGGTCCCGTCCGCGACGACGTGACGCCCGAACTCGCACTCGCAGTCGGGCGGGCGGCCGGGCAGGACGGCGAGACGTTCGTGGTCGGACGCGACGGCCGCGTCACGGGTCCGGCGCTCGCTGCCGCGATGGAGGCGGGACTTGAGAGCGCCGGTGCGGACGTCAGGCGAGTCGGCCAAGTCCCGACACCGACGCTCGCGTTCGCGTCCCGAGGTCGACGCGGAGCGATGATCACCGCGAGCCACAACCCCCCGCAAGACAACGGGATCAAACTGTTCGACGACGGCGTCGAGTACGACCGCGAGGCGGAGAAGGCAGTCGAACGCCGCGTCGACGACGGACTCTCTCCCGCGCCGTGGGGCGAGTGGGGAGACGGCGAGGAACTCGACGTGACCGAGGCCTACTGCGACGCCGTCGCGACGTACGCCCGCGAAACCGGAACTGGGGCTGAGCGGCCGCTCTCGGGGCTGTCAGTCGCCGTAGACTGCGGCAACGGGATGGCGAGTCTCGCCACACCGCAGGTTCTTCGGCGACTCGGAGCCGACGTCGTGGCGCTGAACGCAAACGTCGACGGCCACTTCCCGGGCCGCGAGAGCAAGCCCACGCCGGAAACGCTCACCGACCTCCGCGAGTTCGTCCAGGGCGACGCCGACCTGGGTATCGGCCACGACGGCGACGCGGACCGCATCGTGATCGTCGGTCCGGACGGCGACGTGATCCACGAAGACACGATCCTGGCGGTTCTGGCGAGTCACTACACCGCTGCGAGCGACGCCGGCGACCCCGTCGTCGTGACGACGCCGAACGCCTCGGCCCGCATCGACGAGCGGGTCCGGGCCGAGGGCGGGCGCGTCGAACGGGTCCGCCTCGGGTCGCTGCACGAGGGTATCGCCCGGGAACGAGCGGCCGGCGACGCCGACACGGAGATCGTCTTCGCCGCCGAACCGTGGAAACACATCCACACGAACTTCGGCGGATGGATAGACGGCGTGGCGAGCGCCGCAGTCGTCTCGGGGCTGGTCGCCGAAGCGGGCGGCACTGAACCGCTCCGTGAACCCGTTACCGAACGACCGTACAGGAAAGTCAGCGTCGAGTGCCCGGACGAGCGAAAGAGCGACGCCATGGAGTATCTCTCTGTCAGACTGCCCGAGCAGTACCCCGACGCAGATGTCAACACGGATTACGGCGTCCGCGTCGAACTCCCAGACAGCTCCTGGGTGCTCGTCCGACCCAGCGGCACGGAACCGTACATCCGCGTCTACGCGGAGAGCGACGAAGTCGACGCGCTCGTGGAGACAGCGGTCGAAGCGGTCGAGAACGCCGTCGGTCAGTGAGCGCGGTAAACCCGCCTGACGACAGCAGGAAAGCAGCGCGGACGCCGGTGATTACTTTTCCCCCGGGTTCGAACCTCGGTGCATGGACGAACTTGTCGAAGCCGCACGCGAGGCTATGGCGGAGGCGTACGCACCGTACTCGGAGTACCGCGTCGGCGCGGCGATCCGGACGAGCGACGGAACGGTGTACACCGGTTGTAACATCGAGAACGCGAACTACAGCAACAGCCTCCACGCCGAGGAAGTGGCTATCGGGTCAGCGGTCAGGGACGGCCACAGCGAGTTCGACCGCCTCGCTGTCACATCCGACAGCCGGGACGGCGTTACCCCCTGCGGGATGTGCCGGCAGACGCTCGCCGAGTTCTGCGACGACTTGACCGTCGTCTGTGACGAGGGCGACGGTGCGACGGAGTACGCGCTCGGTGAGTTGCTGCCGAACACGATCACGGGCGACATGCTGGACTGAGGCCAGTCCCCGGCTGACCGACCGCTCACTCCGGCATGACCGTCTCGACTGTCGGCGGCGTCTGCAGGTCTTCGACGGCCTTCGGGTCGGCGTCGATTCCGTACGTCGTCACCCGCTCAGCGCCGCTTTCCAGGCGACCGGTCCAGGCGATCCGCTCGTCGTCGACCGTTTCCCAGCCGTCGGTGCCGAGGTCCGCGAGCGGTACGCTCGCCGGGACCTCGTCCTCGATGCGAACGGTCACGGGCTCGTCGTGGAGCGAATCCACGGACAGCGCCACCGCCGGAACCGGAAACGCGTCCGTGACGACTGTCTTCTCGACGCGTACGCCCGCGACGACGACTGAGATCGACACTGCGGGATCCGCTGCGTACGTCAGGTCTGTTCGGGAGTTATTCGTAGCACCCATACGAGCGTCGGCATCGCTTTTCACCATTGTTATAGTGTGTCTACGCGTCCGAATCCGGACCCCGTTTATCGGCGAATCAGGCGATATCGCGGCTGTTATCGACAGTTATGCGTGGACTGAAGTCCAGTTTGAGCGCGTCGCAGGGCGCGTCGCCGCGCCGGCACTTCGGAACCGTCAATCTGGTTCGAAGCCGGTCCCGGTGCAGGTCGACCGAGAGGTCGAAAATGACGTCCGCCATGTACTCGGTGACGTCGCGTCCGTCGGGAACGGTGCGGCCGTCGACGCAGTGGAAGACGGCGACGCTTCCCTTCTCGCGGAGCCGCGACCGGAGTTCCGACAGCCCCGCGCGGTAGTCGGCGTTTCGTTCCAGCGGTGCCGCGGGGTCGACGACGACGAACGTCCCCTCGGCGAGCGCGCTGACCATCTCCAGCAAGTCGTCGAGCGGGTCGGACCCGCCTACCTCGTGAACCCGGACTCGTCCCGGGTCTGCAGCGTCGTGGAGCGCCGTTTCGACGGCGTCGGTCGTCCGCTCGGTCGTGACGTACAGCGTCCGCTGCTGCGTCGCGAGTTCGTACAGCAATCGCTCGGACTGACTCGCCGGCGGCGCTGCCAGCGCGACGAGACTGCCCCCCTGGATCCCCCCGTCGAGTTCCCGGTCCAGCCGTTCGATACCGGTCGTGAATCGAAGTCCCATCTCGGACAAAGTGTCGGTATCACTGGATATTGTTACGCGGTCGCTACCGGACGATCTATGGCTTCTCGACGACGTTTTTCTTCCAACAGTTCTGCGGGCTACCGGCACCGCCGACGGTGTAGCGCCAAGGTAAAACGACCGGCGAACGAAGTCGACCTATGGACGCCGAACTCCTCGGCTGGCCGCTGGACGGGCCGACGCTCCGCCTCGACCACGAGCGGTTCAGCTACGCCGGGAAGTTCGTCATGTCGAACACGGGGAAAGCGGTGATCCGGGAGGGAGACGACATCGTCGCCGCCGCGGCGTTCAACGAGGACCGAACGGACGACGGCGCGCTCTGGATCCGCTACATCACCGCGAGAAACGACCGCCGCGGCGAGGGACTCGGCCCGCATCTGGCCGAATTCGTCGCGGAGCGAGCGAGCGAGCGAGGCTACGAGCGCGTCCGAATCGCGGTCAACAACCCGTTCGCCTTCGAGGCGCTGTACAAAGCCGGATTCGGCTACACGGGCGAGACGACGGGCATCGCGGAGTTAGTGCTCGAACGACCGGGGGATCGGAGCGGTGAGCGCTACCGTGCGGGTTTGACCGAGTTCCGCGGCCGGGAAAACCTGAGCGACGCGGAGCGGGCGTTTCTGGCGGACGCTGAAGCACCCCCGGAAACGCTGTGAGCGTTCGACTGTATCGAGCGCCGATGCGAACGTAACTGTTCGTGACTTCTCAGCGCACTGCCGTCCGTACCCACTGCTCACCGCGGCCACCCTCCCGTGTTAGTTGCCCCGTTCAACCTCGTCGGACCGTCTACGCGGTCCGCTCAGAGACGCGTCAGGTTGATCGCTCGCGGCCCCTTTTCGGCCTGCTCGATTTCGAACTCGACCTCCTGTCCCTCCTCCAGGTCCGGGCCGCCGACGTCCTCCATGTGAAAGAAAATATCGTCGTCCGCCTCGTCCGTCTCGATGAACCCGTACCCTTTCCGGTCGTGGAAGAAGGCCACCGTTCCTTGTGGCATGTGAACTTCACTCACGGCTTCTCGCCACAAGCGTATATACCCATCGCCGCCGGGAGCGATCCGGTCCGAATTGCCACGTTTCAAAGCGGTCCGTCCCCTACACCTCTCCAATGGGAAACTCCGATCTACGCGACCTCGCCGCTATCGAGGAGGTGCCGTTCGACGATCTGGCTGGGGACGTCGTCGGCGTCGACGCGCACAACTGGCTGTACAGATATCTGACGACCACGGTGCGGTGGACGAACGACCAGGCGTACACCACCGCCGAGGGAACCGAAGTGGCGAACCTCATCGGCGTCGTACAGGGCCTGCCGAAGTTCTTCGAGCACGACGTGACGCCAGTGTTCGTTTTCGATGGCGGGCCGTCCGAACTCAAGCAGGCGGAGATAGAGAAGCGCCGCGAGGCCAGGTCGGACCGGGAGGAGCAACTGGAAGAGGCGAAAGAACAGGGTGATACGGTCGAGACGGCCCGCCTCGACTCGCAGACGCAGCGTCTCACCGACACCATCCACCGGACGACGCGCGAGTTGCTTCGCCGTCTCGACGTTCCGGTCGTCGAGGCCCCCGCCGAGGGCGAGGCGCAGGCCGCCCACATGGCCCGACAGGGCGCGATAGACGCCGTGGGAACCGAGGATTACGACGCGTTGCTGTTCGGTGCCCCCGTGACGCTCCGGCAGCTAACGAGCAAAGGCGACCCCGAGCGAATGGACTTTCAGGCGACGCTCGACCGCCACGACCTCACCTGGGAGCAACTCGTCGACGTGGGGATCCTCTGCGGGACGGACTTCAACGACGGCGTCACGGGCATCGGCCCGAAAACCGCCGTCACCGCTATCAAGGAACACGGCGACCTCTGGGGCGTACTGGAGGCCAGGGACGCCTACGTGGAGAACGCCGACACGGTGCGGACGCTGTTTCTGGACCCGACCGTCACCGACGAGTACGAGTTCGACACCGCTCTGGACCCGGACCTGACGGCCGCTCGCGAGTACGTCACCGAAGAGTGGGGCGTCGCCGCCGCCGAGGTCGAGCGCGGGTTCGAGCGGATAGAGGAGTCAGTCACGCAGGCGGGTCTGGACCGCTGGACCTGAGTGGGATTGTTGTAGCTGTTTCCCCGGTTTCGCCGACCCCGAATCGACCAACTACCGGACTGCAGTACTGGCAGTCCCTACGAGAGCGATCCACGGAACGGGGCGGCCAAAACGGCTGGTCGGCCGTACCGTTTCGGTGGCTTTTACCGCTCACCGGTCCCTCACTCAGGTATGTCCGATGATTACCGCACTGAGCAGGACAGCCTCGGGGAAATGCGCGTACCCGCGGACGCCTACTGGGGCGCACAGACCCAGCGCGCGGTCGAGAACTTCCCGATCAGCGGCCTGACGTTCGGACGGCGGTTCGTCCGCGCGCTCGGGGTCGTGAAGAAAGCCGCCGCCCAGGCCAACCTCGACCTCGACCTGATCCCGGCGGACAAAGGTGAGGCCATCGTCGAAGCCGCAGACGAGGTCATCGCCGGGAAGCACGACGACCAGTTCCCCGTCGACGTGTTCCAGACCGGGTCGGGCACCTCGACGAACATGAACGCCAACGAAGTCATCGCCAACCGGGCGACCGAGATCTACGGCGGTGAAGTCGGGACCCGCGATATCCACCCTAACGACCACGTCAACTTCGGCCAGTCCAGCAACGACGTGATCCCGACGGCGATGCACGTCGCCGCACTGGAAGCCGTCGAAAAGGACCTGATCCCGGCGCTCGATACGCTCCGCGAGGCGCTCGAAGCGAAAGAAGAAGAGTTCGACGACGTCGTCAAGACCGGTCGGACCCACCTGCAGGACGCGACGCCCGTCCGCCTCGGCCAGGAGTTCGGCGGCTACCGAACGCAGGTCGCGAAGGGCCTCGCCCGAGTGGACAAGACCCGCGAGCATCTGGCGGAACTCGCACTCGGCGGCACCGCCGTCGGCACGGGGCTGAACACCCACGAGGACTTCCCCGGCGTCGCCGCGGAGTACATCACGAAAGAGACCGGCGTCCAGTTCCGCGAGGCGGACAACCACTTCGAAGCCCAGGCCGCCCACGACGCGATGAGCGAGGCCCACGGCGCGCTTCGGACGGTTGCCGGGTCGCTCAACAAGATCGCTAACGACCTCCGCCTGCTCGCCTCCGGCCCGCGAAACGGCCTCGGCGAGATAGAACAGCCGGAGAACCAGCCCGGATCCTCGATCATGCCCGGCAAGATCAACCCCGTCGTCGCCGAGGCGGTCAATCAGGTCCACAAGCAGGTCGTCGGCAACGACGCCGCCGTCTCCGCCGGCGCTGCCGAGGGCCAGATCGACCTGAACCTCTACAAGCCCGTTCTCGCCTACAACTTCCTCCAGTCCGCCGAGATGCTCGCGAACGCGAGCGAGACGTTCGCGGAGAAGTTCGTCCGGGAACTCGAAGCGAACCAGCAACACTGCGAGACCCAGGTCGAACAGAGCATGGCGCTCGCGACCGCGCTGAACCCCCAGATCGGCTACGACAAAGCCAGCGACGCGGCCAAGACGGCGCTGAAAGAGGGCAAGACCGTCCGCGAAGTCGCGATCGAGAAAGGCTATCTCAGCGAGGCGGAAGCGGACGACGTGTTAGATCCCGAGAAAATGACGCATCGCGGTATCTTGGGCGACGACGAGTAGGTCTTGGTGGGCCCACCGCGGATCCTTTCAGATCGGGACGTACACGACCCGTGCTAGCCGTTCACGAAGCGTAAACGAACAGGTGTAGTTTTGAGTGATGACGTAGTGATTTCAAGTATGCATACCTGTCGGAACTGTAATCAGAGCTTCACAACGGAACTCGCCCTCGACCTACACCGCGACACCTGCGCCGACGCCGACCTGTTCTGTCAGGTTTGCGGCGAGCGCTTCCGGGAGGGCGCGGCCACGCGGGACGGCTGGCACTATCGATGTCCGAACGATGACTGCGACGGCGAGGGCCGAGACGACGATCTGTTCGCTGTCGAGGACGCGAAAGTACTGACCCAGTAAACGCTGTCAGAGGGACTGTCGTATCTCCGCCTCGGGATGTCGCCGACCACGCGTCGGCGAACTACCGAAACGACTCACGGCAGTCCCTATCAGAGATAGCCCGCGTCCCAGTCGTCGGCGCGGTGGACGTTGCCGCACTCGGAGCATTCTAGCCGCCCCAGGTCGTCGCCGGCCGCGACGACCGTCTCGGAGTGCGAACACCAGAACGCGTAGGGGTTCTCTTCCTCCCTGTCCGAAAACAGCGGGTAGAACGGTCCCTTCTCGCCGCCCATCTCCTCGTCTCTGGCGACGTACAGCGTCTCGCCCTCGTCCTCGACCGTTTCCGGAACCGACCCCGGGTCAGTCCGCTCTGTCTCCGCGTCCGCCTCCGGAACGAACACGTTGACCGCGTGTTCCTCGCCGTTTATCTCGACTTGGTCCGTTCCCGCCTCCCCGTAGCCGAACTTCTCGAAGAACTGTGCGCCCTCCATGTTGTCGGAGAGGACGTTCGCCTGGACGCGCTCAGCGCCGCGCTCCTGGAGCGTTTCCTCCATCCGTTCGAAGAGCGAGGTGCCGGCACCTCGCCCCCTGCCCTCCGGCGCGACGTGATGCCAGTGGACCTCACCGTACTCGTCGCCGACCTCCCCTTCAGCGAACCCGATCGGTTCGTCGTCGTCCTCCGCGACGATGAGGACGCTGTCGTCGTCGCTCGCTAACTCATCGAGGCGCTCGTCGGCGTGGTACTCCTCGACGAGCGCCTCGATAGTCTCCGGGCTCAGACCGTACGACGCCCGCAGCGACCTCCCTGCGATGTCTCTAATGGCTTCCCCGTCGACGGAGTCGGGTTCGCGTACGTTCATACACCGTTGTTATTCCGTCCGGGCGAATAAACGCCCGTGTCAGCGTTCGTACACGCTGAGTACTGCACGTCATCGCACGCTCCCGCCGCGTGTCGGCTCCGGATCGACCGCGTATGTCCCGGTCGGAAGGGACGGTTTCTTGACCCGTCGGATGCCATACCTCCGCATGGAGAAGCTTCATCCCCGCGTGCGGTTCGTCTGGGGCATCGGTGCGGCCGTCACGGCGGCAGTGGTCGCACTCGTCGTCGCGGTCGGAACTGTCCTCGGCGAGCGTGTCGCCGTCGTCGATGGGGTAACCGCTGGTATCGAACTCCCGCTCGGTATCAGCGTCGTCGTGTTCGTTCTCGGACTCGTCCACGCACTCGCCCGCTTCCGGATCTGGCAGTTCGAGATCCAGGAGGACGCGCTGTATCTCGAACGCGGGGTCATCACACGGATCGACACCGTAGTCCCGTTCGTCCGCGTCCAGCACGTCGACACACAGCGGGGACCGGTCGAACGCGCGACGGGACTCGCGAGCGTCGTCGTCTACACCGCCGGATCCCGCGGCGCGGACGTGACAATTCCGGGACTGACGCCGGACCGCGCGCAGCGACTACAGTCCGAACTGCGCGAACTCGCCAGAGAGAGCGAACAGCAAGACGCAGTATGAAACTCCATCCAATCTCGCTGCCGTACCGCGCGCTCTCTCGCGGCATCACCGGCGCGTCCATGCTGTTTTTCGCCGGCGTTATGGCGTCTGGGACGCTCGATCTGGTGAGCGCGGCCCTGACCGTCCCTCTGCTCGTCCTCGGTGCCTTGCTCGGCGGAGCTTACGAACTGGCGTACTACCGACGCTTCGAGTACGAACTGACGGGGGACACGTTCGACATCCGGTCCGGCGTGTTCGGCCGCCGCGAACGCGAGATCCCGCTCCACCGGATCCAGAACGTCGACATTAGCCAGAACCTCGTCCAGCGCGCGTTCGACATCGCGACGCTGACCATCGAAACCGCGGGCGGGGGCGAAACCGAGGCGTCGCTGCAGTACGTCGGCTACGACGAGGCGAAACGACTGCAGGACGAACTTCGCCGGAGAGCGGACCGCGTGGAGGCCGACCGCGCCGCCGACACCACGGTAGGTGAGACGAGCGCCGAAACCGCCGTGGATGGAACCGCTGCCGCCGAAGACGGGACCTCACACCCGATACCGACCGCCGGCTCGACGGACCGAAGACGCTCTACCGATACGACGGAGGAGCTGCTGTTTTCGATCCGACCCTACGAGCTCGTTTTGCTCAGCATCGCGTCCGTCAACCCCGGGGCGCTCGTTCTCTCGGTCCTCTTTTTCCCGTACGTCGAACTCATCGACGTGTCGACGCTTCTGGCCTTCGCCATTCCGGGCGGGGCTCGGCCTGACATCACTCTCGTCCTTCCGAAACTCGGTGCGCTCGTTCTCGGAGCCTGGATCATCAGCGCCGGCATGACGCTCGCGCGCTACTACGGCTTCAAGCTCACGCGCGTCGGCGACGAACTCCAGTACGAGCGCGGCCTGATCCAGCGGTACAGCGGTTCGATCCCGCTGGAAAAGGTCCAGACGATCACGGTCACGGACAACCCGGTCACGCGCACCGCGGGCTACGCGACCCTCGTCGTCGAGACGGCGGGGTACACCGCCGGCCAGTCCGCCGGAACGGAGTCGGCGATACCGCTCGCCGCTCGCGAGCGCGTCTACGAACTGGCACAGTCCGTGGAAACGTTCGAGGACCCGTCGTTCACCCGGTCGCCGAAGCGCGCCCGGGAACGGTACGCGGTTCGGTACTCGCTCGTCGTCGGCGCGCTGACCGCGACGCTGTACGCGGCGGACCTGACGCTCGGCGGGCCGGACCAATGGTACGCGGCGCTCGCCTTGCTCGCAGTCGTCCCAGTCGCCGCACACCTGACCTGGCGGCACCGAGGCTACCAGACCCAGGACGGCCACGTCCTCACCCGGTCGGGGTTCTGGACCCGGACGACGAAGGTCGTGCCGTACTACCGACTTCAGACTGTAGTCCGGCAGCGGACCGTCTTCCAACGTCGCCGGAACTTGGCGAATCTCACTGCCGACACCGCGGGGGCGTTTAGCATCCGCCAGCGTGACGCGACGGCGATCGATATCGACGCCGATGACGCCGCCCGGATCCGCGGTGTACTCCGGGACCGTCTGCAGGAGAGCTTGCGGGAGCGGCGTCTGCGGGACCGTACGGTGCCCAGTAGCCGGACCGATGGACGGGTGGCCGAACGCGGGACCGATGCCGACGCCGCCGACGGCCTCGGGACGGCGAACGACGACGGAACGCCTGGTCGGGACGACGACACCGATGAGAGAACAGTGAACCGTGATGCCGACACAGACGACGGACCGTCGGAGCGCGACGACGAGTCGCGGCCGAACTGAACGGTTTTTTACCCCTCGCACCCGGAGTCATCAGCAATGACCGAGTACGACTACGAGGAACTGGGGCTCGTGGCTGGGCTGGAAATCCACCAGCAACTCGATACGGAGGCGAAGCTGTTCTGCGAGTGTCCGACGGAACTACGCGAACCGGACCAGTCGGTGCGGTCGTTCACCCGCTATCTCCATCCGACGAAGAGCGAACTGGGCGAGATAGACGAGGCCGCACTGGAGGAGAGCCAGGTCGAACGGGAGTTCGAGTATCTGGCCTACGACACTACCTGTCTCGTCGAAGAGGACGACGAACCGCCCCACCGCCTCGACGCCGAGGCGACGGAGGTCGCACTCGAGATAGCGCAACTGCTCGACATGAACGTGGTCGACCAGGCCCACGTCATGCGGAAGATCGTCGTTGACGGGTCGAACACGTCCGGATTCCAGCGGACGACCAAGGTCGCAAGCGAGGGCGAGATCGAAACCGACGCCGGGACCGTCGGGATCGAGGACCTCATGCTCGAAGAGGAGAGCGCCCAGCGCGTCGAGGAGACCGACGACGGCGTCCGCTACTCGCTAGACAGGCTGGGAATTCCGCTCGTCGAGATAGGCACCAAGCCCGACATCCGCTCGCCGGAGCAGGCCCGCGCCGCGGCCGAACGGATCGGCATGCTCCTGCGCTCGACCGGCGCGGTCAAGCGCGGCCTCGGCACCATCCGCCAGGACGTGAACGTCTCCATAGCCGAGGGGGCCCGCGTCGAGATGAAAGGCGTCCAGAGCCTCGACGACATCGACGACCTCGTCCGCAACGAGGTCCGGAGACAGGTCGAACTGCTCGACATCGCCGAGGAACTGCAAGCGCGCGACGCGAGCGTCGGCGACGTGCAGGACGTGACCAGCGTGTTCGAGGATAGCGAGGCGCAGAGCGCCTCGGACCATGCGAGCGGGCAAAGCCCGCGAGCAGACACGGACAGCGACGTCATTCAGGGCGCACTCAGTTCGGGCGGCGCGGTCACAGCCGTCCCGCTGTACGGCTTCGACGGCCTCGTCGGCCGCGAGATCCAACCCGACCGCCGCCTCGGAACCGAACTGTCGGACCACGCCAAGCGCCACGGCGCTGGCGGCATCTTCCACACCGACGAACTCCCCGCCTACGGCGTCACCGAGGACGAGGTGTCCGCGCTCCGAGACGCGGTGGATGCCGGGCCCGAAGACGCCGTCGCCATCGTCGCCGACGACGAGGAGACGGCCGCCGCCGCCATCGAGGCCGCCGCGGAGCGCGCGTCGGTCGCCATAGAGGACGTCCCGGAGGAGACACGCGGCGCGAACGACGACGGTACCTCCCGCTACCTTCGTCCGCTGCCCGGCGCGGCCCGGATGTACCCCGAAACGGACGTGCCGCCCGTCGAACCGGACGTCACCGAGGTCGAGACGCCCGAACTGCTCACCGAGAAGGTAGAGCGCTATCAGGACGAACACGGCCTCGACGAGGGTCTCGCGGAACAGGTCGCGTTCGGCCGCCGGATGCCCCTGTTCGAGGATCTGGTCGGTGACGGCGTCGCTGTGAGCGATTCGAGCGGGGGACCGTCGGACGGCGTCGACCCGACGCTGGCCGCCGGGACGCTGGAATCCACGTTGACTGCCCTCGACCGGGACGGCGTGCCGGTCGAGAACCTCACGGAGACGCACCTGTGCGACGCGATTACGCTCGTCGACGGCGGCGACGTTCCGAACGAGGGGTTAGAGGACCTGCTGACCGCACTCGCGGAAACCCCGGAGCTAACTGCCGAGGAAGCCGTCGAAGAGGAAGGTCTGGGCGGCGTCGACGAGAGCGAGGTCCGGGAGGCTGTCGCCGAGGTCGTCGAACGCAACGCCGACCAGGTCGAAGCGGAGGGTATGGGCGCGTTCTCCGGACTGATGGGCGAGGCGATGGGCGCGCTCCGCGGCAAGGCGGACGGCGACCTCGTGAGCGAGGTCCTTAGAGAAGAGATACAGCAGCGGGCGTGATCTAGCCGCTCACGTCGTCTTCTTCGTACGTCGCCTCGATAGACACTTCGCTGCCGTCCTGTTGGAGGTCGAACTCGCTCGCTTCGGCTCCGAGTCCGGACTCTAACTTGTCCGTAACGACGTCGTCCTCGCTGTCGTACACCACGCCGGCCCGGGCAGTCGCCTTGTTCGTGTCCGAGTCGATCGCTAGTGACTGCGAGAGACCGACCGCGCTGGTGAACGGCCTCACGTTGACGCCGAGGTCGTCCGACCCGCTCTCCGACTCGAACGTCTCCGACTCGGGCAACACGCCGTAGAGTAGATCGCCGTCGGTGACGGCCTTCGTCACTCGGTCGAACGTATCGTTGTCCTCGTGTTCTCGGGTTACTTCGCCGCGCTCGGCGTCGATGATGGCCGTTGCGATGCTTCCGGGGTCCTCCAGGTCGTTTCCGGAGACGGCGACGATAGTGTCGCTCCGAATCCCCACGGCGTAGGGGTTATCGGGATGTTCGTACAGGGAGAAGTCCCCAACCTCGCTCGGGTCGTCGTAGCCCATCTGGTCGAAGTTCGATTCGAGTTCCTCAGTGTCGAACGACCCTTCGAAGACGCTGTACCCGCCGACGAGCATCCAGCGGTCTATCGGGTTAGAACTCTTGTCTATCCCCTCCATGACCGAGGAGAGGCCCATCTGACTGTAACTGAGCGAGAGGAATGCGGCGGCGAGGTAGATCCCGAGCGGGTTCGCGACGAGCGGGTCCGTCGGCTGACCGGAGTCCGAATCCGATTGGTCCTCCGAATCGTCTTCCAGTTCGGCAAGCGCCGACATGTCGAACACGCCGTAAAGATATCCTCCGCTTTCGCCTTCGAGTTTGGACGCGGTCGGGAACCAGTCCCGGTAGTCAGGCGCACCGCCCGACGAACTGTCGTCGTCGCTTCCACCGTCTAGGACTCCGCTACAACCGCTGAGAAGGGCAGCGCTGCTCGCGCCGACCGTCTTGAGAACCGTTCGTCTATTCGTGTTAACCATACTATATACGAGTGTTCTGGAAATATATAATTATACTGTATTGCCATGAATGCCGACCGCGCCATTACTCCTCGTTCAGGCTCGATGTCGCGCGACGGAAAATACCTGTCAGGCGCGACGTCTCGCGCTCAGTGGGGTGGGCGCGGCCGACGAGGCGACGGAGCATCCGCTCGGTTTTCGACCGTTTGACCTCTGGGTGACCCACAGCGACGAGGAACGCCGAGAACTCGTCGTGCAGGCGCTCGATAGCCGGTTGGGCGGCGCGTTCCCGTTCGCGGTCCGGTAGCTGCGTCTCCGCCATCGCTAGATCCCGTAGCTCGTACAGCGTCACCGTCGCCGCCTGTCCGAGGTTCAGCGAGGAGTAGTCGGCGCTGGCGGGGATCGATCCGATCTGGTCGACGCGTTCGAGTTCGTCGTTGGTGAACCCGTTGTCCTCGCGGCCGAACAGGACGGCGGTGTCCGTTTCGACGGTGATCAGGTCCTCGGCCAGTTCGTCCGGCGTCGAGAACGGAAACCGGGTGTGCTTTCGGCAGTCTTCGTTGGTGGTTGCGGTCATTCCGACGGTGTGGTAGTTCTCGACCACCTCGTCGAAGGTGACGGTGTCGGCGTTCGGTAGGATGTCTTCGCGCGCCTGGCCGGCGAAGCCGTACGCCTCGCCGTCCCGGTCGAGTTCCGGCGGGTTCACCAGTTTCAGGTCAGAGAACCCGAAATTCTTCATCGCGCGAGCGATAGTGCCGACGTTGCCCGGCGTCTCCGCGTCCACGACGACGATCGAGGGCGCAGTCATCGTCGTCTCACGACGGGTAGTCCGCGGAGAGGTCGATGTCATCCAGAGCGTCCTCGTCGAGGTCGGTTTCTTCCGGTTCCATAGCGTCGCGGAGGGTGATGCGATAGCGGTCCTCGTCGTCGTTGGGGTTTGGCGGGTCCGGCAGCGCCTCGGGGTCGGTGTCGACGTGGTCGACGCCGCCGAACGCCTCCGGCGCGCGATTGCCGTCGTCGAACCAGCCGTGGAACGCGTCCTGCAGTTCGTCCTCACCGCGGTAGTCGTCCCCGCCGGCCTCGCTGAACCAGTAACGGAAATCGGCTTCGTGTTCGTCGCAGAGCACGACTTCCGACTTCGGTTCGCCGTAGACGATCTCGGCCTCGCGACACCGTTCGATATCCTCCTCGCCGTGGACCAGGAAGCACGCGTCACACGGTTTGGTGACGAGCGTTCGCAGACGAAGGAGACGTTCGCGGTCCTCGTCGTGCATCTCGTCGAACGGCCGCCAGTTGCCGTCCTCGGTGAATATTTCCGACTCCTCGAAACGCCATCCGCGGAGTCCGACGCTGACCTTTGCCATACGTGATGCTATCCGTCCGCGGCGTAAAAAGCGATTGAAACAACTGAGCGGCCGGTCGTGGGACCGTGACGGTCGGGTCAGTAACGGCTCGTATGCGGACGTAGAACGGTTCCGCGGTTCGGTAGACCCAAAGGGTTTGGCGTCACTCCGATGTTCTCTGCCTCGTATATTCCAGCTATCTATGAACCAGAAACCCGTGAAAGAAGGCGACAGTGGAACCGAAACGGAGGAAACGGATGTTCTCTTCTCAATTCTGTCGCGCGAACGCCGTCGGTACGCTCTTTACTGCCTCAAGCAGTACCGGAACCCGCTGACGCTCGCCGACCTGGCTGACGAAGTCGCTCGAATCGAACACGACGAGCAGAACCTCGCTCAGATCCCCGGCTCAGCCGTCAAATCGATCTACATGGACCTGTATCACTCGCACGTCCCGAAGATGGACGACGCGGGCGTGGTCGAATACAGCCAGTCCGACGATACGGTGCGTCTCAAGTACGAGTTCACCGACCTCGACCTAGAAGAGTTCGCGTAAATACGATGTTTCCCGTCTGAATACGTCGTTTCCCGGGTGAATACGTCGTTTTCCGTATGACCACGGCGTTAACCTACGGCCAACCGTTGCGCGTTTCGGCTTCGCACGCCGGCCCTTGGAACCCTCTCTCGGACGGGGGCGGTCATCCCCCAACGACTCGGAGAGACCGGGACTCGAACGGTCACATCAGGGGAGCGGTTCGCTCGGAACGCACTCCTTTTGGTTCCGTGGTCCCGCAGTACAGCCATGCGAAACGTTGACGCCGCGGGGCTGGGGATCGGCGACGACTACCCGCCGCGGATCATGGGCGTGTTAAACGTCAGCGAGGAGTCGCCGTACGACCCGAGCGTCTACGACGACCCCGGTGAAGCGGCCGCGTACGTGGACGAGGACCTGATCGGCGAAGGTGCGGACATCGTCGACGTGGGCCTGGAATCGGCGAACAAGAGCTTCAGTGTACTCTCCGCAGAGGAGGAACTAGACCGTCTAGACACCGCCGTCAACGCCATCGAGAGTGTGAGCGGCGACGCAGTCTTCTCGATCGAAACCCGCTACGCCGAGGTAGCCGACGAAGCGCTCTCGCGCGGATTCGACATGGTCAACGACATCTGCGGATTCGCCGACCCCGATATGCCGAACGTGTGCCGGGAGTACGATGTGGCCGTCGCCAAGATGGCTAGCCCGCCGGATCTGGAACGACCCGGTGCCCTCGAAGACGTAGACTGGGCGGAGCGACGGTCCGCCGAATGGGAGCGTAACGCCAGCTACGCGGACTATATTTACGACGCGCTGAAGCAAAACGGTCTCACGGACAAGACCATCGTCGACCCCGCCTTCGGCGGGTGGAGCGAGGAGAAGACGCTAGAGGACGACCGCGAGACGTTCCGCCGCCTCCGCGAGTTCCGCGGACTCGACCGCCCGATGCTCGTCTCGATCAACCGGAAGAACTTCCTGCGGAGTATCAACGACCGTTCGACGGAGGAGGCGTTACCGGTGAGCCTCGCCGCAACGTCGATGGCCGTCGAGCGAGGCGCGCACATCGTCCGGACCCACGACGTGGCAGAGACACGCGACGCCGCGCTCGTCGGTGACACGTTCGCCCGCGAGCGCATCCGCGACGGCGACGGCATCCGCATCGAGGAACTGGACGTGACGACGACCGACGAGGCGCGGCGACACATCGAACGTCTCGGCGGAGACCCGGACGCGGCAACAGCGTGTACGATGCGGGTGTTCGAACTGACAGGACTGACACGCGATGCGCGGCGCGCCCTCGCGTCGGCCGCGGCCGACCGGACCGCCGTGTTCGAAACGGGCGGGGACGGGGTGCTTCTGGCCGGTAAGCCCGCAGATCTATCAGCTATCGCGGCCGTTACTGCGGAGTGCGCCCCCGAGTTCGGACCGACGGAACGACAACTGCGTGACATGCTTGGGTAAGAGAAAACTTATGCCGGATGGATGTGTAGCCCCGCTTGGTAGCCGGAAGGGCCCTCGGGTAGGGGTACTTGGAGGAGCCATTCCGGCTCACGAAATCACGCGTTCCTAAGGATGGTTAACGTCCAGCTACTGCTATGAATTTCGACGAATGGAACCCGGTTTACGAGGCGATCCTGGCCGATTTCGGTTTCGAGCGGTCGGCGGACGAGCGCGTCCGAGACCGCCTCGCCGAACTAGTGTCACCGTTCGATACGGACCGACTCCCCGAGTTCGACGGGTCGACTGTCGCCGTCGCCGGTGCGGGGCCGTCGCTCTCTGCGGAAACCTCCGTCGCGCGGGAGGCTGACGTGGTCGTGGCGGCTTCCACGGCCGCGGACGTACTCCGAGCGCATAATGTAGCCGTCGATCTGATGGTGACGGACCTCGACAAAAACGTCGGAACGGCGGTCGACCTCTCCGAACGCGGCGTTCCCGTGGCCGTCCACGCCCACGGCGACAACGGCCCGGCGGTCCGGTCGTTCGTCCCCTCGTTCGACCCCGATTTCCTTCTCCCGACGACGCAGGCGAAACCGGCCGGTCCGGTACGGAACTTCGGGGGGTTTACCGACGGCGACCGGGGTGCTTTCCTCGCTGACCACTTCGGTGCGGCCGAACTCCGGTTTCCGGGGTGGGACTTTGACGACGACGCCGTCGATCCCGTGAAGTCGAAGAAACTCGACTGGGCGGAGCGACTGCTCCGTTGGTTAGAACGTCGGCGGGAGGAGCGATTCGACGTACTCGACGGGCGGCGGGACGGGATCGACTCGATTCCGGAGTGACGACCGATTCAGGTCCGCAGGACGACTTTCCCGGTGGAGTTCCGACCCTCGATGAACTCGTGGGCCTCGGCGGCGTTTTCGAGGGCGAACTCCTCACCGACGACAACTTCGAGTTCGCCGGCCTGTAACCCGCGCTGTAGGTCGGGGACGGCGCGGAGCACGCGGTCGGGGTCCTCGACCATGGCCCGGCCGAGATGGAACCCGGTCACGGTCTTATTGCCGAACAGGAGCGTTGCCGTGTCGACCTGTCCCGGTTCGCCGCTCGCAGCGCCGTAGGCGACGATCTGACCGAACTGCGGGACTGCGTCGACGCTCTTTCGGAACGTGTCACCGCCCACGCCGTCTAACACCAGGCCGACGCCCTCGCCGTCCGTTATCTCGTTGACCCGGTCGACGAAATCCTCTGACGTGTAGTCGATGGGGTGGTCACAGCCCAACCGTTCCGCGAGTGACCGTTTCTCCTGCGTGCTGGCAGTGCCGAACACCTCGGCACCCGCGCGGTGTGCAAGTTGTACCGCCGCTGTGCCCACGCCGCCCGCGGCGGCGTGGATCAGGACGCGGTCCGCCTGCTCGTCCGAACCGTCGCCGGACGCTCCGCCGTCCGGGTCCAGACTGCCCCACTCGAACAGACAACTGTGCGCGGTGAGGAACTGGACCGGAAAGCCGGCGGCCTCCGCGAACGACATGCCCTCAGGGACGGGAAACAGCGACTGCGCATCGGTGGTGACGTATTCGGCGTACGCCTCGCCGTCAGTCATCGCGACCACGCGCTGTCCCTCGTCCAGGTCGACGCCCTCGCCGACGGCATCGACGGTGCCCGCCGCCTCCATTCCGGGGACGAACGGCGGTTCCGGGCCGCCGTGGTAGTGTCCGCGACGCTGCATGATGTCGGCGAAGTTGATCCCGGCCGCCTCGACCGCGACGCGAACCTCGCCCTCGTCGGGTTCCGGACGCTCCCGCTCGACGAGACTCAATACGTCACTAGACCCGAACTCTTGGACCTGAACAACGTCCATGTTACCGCTAGGGCGGGATCGCCGATAAATGCCGGTAAACGGTGACAAACTACGGAGAAGTTGCGCTCGATAGCCGGCGCGTCAGCCGACTACGGAAGGGACTCAGCTGTCGAGTGCAGCCGTGACACCGTCGAGATGGTCGATGCCGACGACCGCGAGAACGTCTCCCGCCGTCCGGAGGTCAGCGAGTTTAGCGGCCATGCACTCTTCGCGTGTCGCGTCCCGGAGATGCATCGGCTCCGGGGTTTCGAAGGCTCGGAGGAGCGAGAGGCTCTGATTCGCCTGTCGCTTCTCGTCGGTCGCTTGCTCCGCGGGGGGATCCCAGCGAGTGCACTCGTGGTCGAGGGGGCGGTCGAGTTCGATAGTCCGTCCAGTAAGCTGGGCAACGACCGCACCTAGGCGGCACTGTAGGGCGTGACGCGACACGCTGAGCGTGCCGCGGAGGACGCGGTAGACGGTCCGAGGATCCGGCCGCTCGTCCAGTATCCGCGCCGCGAGGCGAACGACGAACGCGGCGTTCGGCGCGTCTACGCCGACGACCTCGCAGTCTGCGGCCTGAACCGCCGCGCTCATCTCGCCGCCGAACTCGGGCGGAGCCTCGTCTCGCTCTCCGGTCGCGTACGCCTCGAAGAGGGGGATCGCAAGCGGCGACAGTTCGAGGGCGACTGTCGCGGGGTCGTTCGATCCGATCAGCGAACGAACCCGATGGACGCTCGCGGGATGGTCGTGAACGACGCCGACGAGGGTGATGTCGCCGGCCTGGTCGTTTGCAGACGCGTCGGAGGGAATCGTTTCGACGTATTCGTCGTGAACGCGGGGGTCGTCGGTCGGGGCAGCCATTCGCTATCACCGACTACGACCGGAAGTTGATAACGCTTGCTTTCCTTCAGTAAGCGGGAATTACGAACTGCGACCCTCCGAATCTGTACTGATATCCAGCAGCCTAGCGGGGTAAGCCAGCGTTACTTGCAAAACCGGGCTGATGAGGGGATGGGGTTTTCGGAAAGTAGTCATTTCCTCCGGCAAGTTCACGAAACGATTCTGTCCTCTTATTGCGTCTTCCGTCGCCGGTAAAACCGGAATGAGATCGAACATCACGGACGACGACGAGGGCAAAAGCGTTGTCAACGCCGACGGCGAGACAGTTGGAATGGTCACGGAGGTACGCGGTGGGACGGCACACGTCGACCCCGACCCCGGGGTCACAGACAAGATCAAATCGAAACTCGGCTGGGGTGACACGAACGAGGACACATACCCCCTTCAGGAGGCGAACGTCGACGCGGTGACTGACGACGAGATCCGTCTAAGGCGAGACCTCTAAGCGGCCGTATCGCCGTTTCACCGGAAGCGTAGCACCGTCCAGAATAGATTGCCGTTCGTTCTCCGGGACTGCCGGCGAACGACGACGAAAGCGGTCGTTTCCTACGGTTCTAGCGCGTCGAGCGTCTGCCGCGCATCATCGACCGTCGCAGCGCGCGGGAAGCTGACGGCGACGACATCGACTCCGTCTATGCTCTCGAACGTCCGGATCCGGTCACGAACCTCGTCAGGTGTCCCGACCGCGGCGAGGTCGTCGAGGAGCGCGTCGTCGACGAGTTCCACGGCACGGTCGCGGTCGCCGTTCGCCCACGCCGTGGCGACGTCGTGAGCGGTGTCCTCGTACCCCTGCCGGGCCAGCGAGTCGCGGTAGTACGTCCCCATCCCACCGATGTAGAACGCGCAGTGTTCAGCGCCGAGTTCCCGCGCCCGCTCGCCGTCGTCAAGCGCACAGCAAGGAAGAGAGAGCGTCACGCGCACGTCGTCGATGTCGCGACCGCCCAGTTCGACGCCGCGACGGAGGTCCCCGAGTCGGTCCCGGAGTCCCTCGGGAGTGAAAACGATCGCGTGCCACCCGTCCGCGAAGCGTCCGCAGAGTTCCACCGCCTTCGGCCCCATTCCCGCAGCGTCGATGGGTGGCACCTGTTCCGGCGGGTCACAGCGCAGACGAAAGCCGGCGAGATCGAACACGTCGCCGTCGTAGTTCAGCGTCTCCCCGTCGAGAACGGTGCGGTACACGTCGATGTACTCTCGGGTCCGCCTGAGGGGACGGTCGAAGTCGACACCGTGCCAGCCTTCGATGACGGCGGGGCCGCTCGGACCGACAGCCACCCGGAGTCGTCCGTCCGCGACCTCCTGAAGCGTCGCCGCGCTCTGGGCGATAAGCGCCGGCGACCGCGAATAGACGTTGAGAACGCTCGGTCCGATTCCGATCCGTTCAGTGCCGTGTGCCATACTCGTAAGCGTCGTGACGGCGTCCCGGCCCCAGGTTTCGGGGAGCCATGCCCGCTCGTATCCCAGGTCTTCGGCCCGTCGAGTGAGGTCGACGAGCGTCTCGACGCTCGGCTGGGCCGCGACGGGCAGGTGGACGGTCCGGTCGGCCGCCGTCGGTTCGTCCGTCATATCTCGGGATCCTCCTTGATGTCGGGAACGCCGGCCGGAGCGATCGACTGTCCGACGAGGTACGAGGCGGCGGGACTGGCGAGGAACTGCGCGATGTCGGCGATCTCCTCGCTGGTGCCGAGTCGTCGCTCGACCGTCTCCCTGTCGACCTCGTCGGCGGACACGCCCATCTGCGCCTCGACGCCGGGCGTAGCGACGTATCCCGGCGAGATGCAGTTGACGCGGACGTTCTCGCTCGCCCACTCGAAAGCGAGCGTCCGAGTGAGGTTGATCACGCCCGCTTTCGCCGCACCGTAGTGACTCATGTACGGTGCGCCCTGCTCACCGGCCACGCTGGCGAGGTTGACGACGGTACCGCCCCCGTCTTTCAGGTGTTCGCCGGCGACCTGCGTGCAGTGATACGTTCCGGTGAGGTTGATGTCGACGACAGTCCCCCACCCGTTCGGCGTGATGTCGTCGAAGTTCGCCATGAAACTCGCCCCGGCGTTGTTCACCAGCACGTCTATCCCGCCGAACTCCTCTACGGTCGCCGCTATCAGCGCCTCCACGGCGTCTCGCTCTGTCACGTCGCATTCGACAGCCAGCGCATCGCCCGGACGGTCGCTCTCGGCGATCCCGTCAGCGATCGGTTCGACGTTGTCGATGTCGCGGGAGCAGACGACGACGTCGACGCCGTCGTCCGCGAACCGCTCGGCGATGGACTTTCCGATGCCGCTTGACGCCCCCGTTACTACCGCCGTCTCGCCGTCGACGTGGAACTGTTCGACCGTCACGTTTGACCCTCTCCTGAGCGCATATCCGATAATACACGATCAACTCTCATAAAGTTGTACGGATGCCGCGCAGTTCAGACTGGAAACGCGCGGCCGAGTGTCGCTGATGCGCCGTCGGTCTCGGCGGGGAACCGACCGCTGACTGCCCGCTACGGCTTAGTTCCGTTCGTCCGGGTGCGCCAGCGCGAGATACGGTTCCACCTCGGTGACCACCTCGGTCGCGGAGACGACTCGGTCCTCGACGGCGACAAGCCCGGTTTCTCGGAGTTTCGGCAGGTCGATGTGGTGGAGTCTGGTGACGATCTGTTCGATATCCGGTTGCTCGGTCGTCTGCGCGGCCGCGATACGCTGTGCGAGTTCGCGCACGTGGAGCGTTCCCTCCGCTCGCAGGAGACTACGCAGTACGAGCCGTTGTGAGCGGGAGGAAAGTACATCGAACACGTCGTCGGAGGACAGTTGGTCGTCAGTCGGTTCGAGGCTTCGGCCGAGTCGCCCCAGTTCGAACACCGTGCCGAACGTCTCCGTGACGGGTCGGATCATCCGCTCGCCGCGTTTGCCAGTTTCGAACGACGCACAACTGACCGCTCCGAGCGCCGACAGTGACGACGTGAGTCTGTCGAGAAAGCCGGTTACTGACGGGATCGGAACGTGATCTAATAGGGCGTTCACCGTATCGAGGTAGACGACGGTACGATCCGCGTCGGGCAGTTCGTTGAGATGCGCCTCGACGGCATCGTGGAGGTGCTGCAGGTTCCCCGGATCGGAGACGGTCCGGACTTGGTCTGGGTCTACTCCCGAAACAGTCGGTCGCGTCCGCTCTCCCACGTCGACGATGCCACACGTGAGAGGCGGCGCGCCGACGTAGTCGCTCCACCGATCGACGAAGCGTTCCGCAGACAGGTCACAGGTGACTGCCACCACGTTTCGCTCCGTCGGACGGTGTCCACTGACAATATTGAGACAGGTCTCCCGGGAAGCGGTGTTCAACCGTCTGGTCAGTATTACGGTGTGTGAATTCGCGTTCGAGAGTACACCTCTTGTTATCGACATTTTCCCAGCCACTGAAACGCGATTTCTGTTCACGAGGATATGGCATAAAACTTTGTATAGAACTACAATTTGAACCAACAGCGGACGCACATGACTGGTGGGTGTTATATGTGTTACATGAATGGCGGCCCGGGATTTTTCTCCCCACCGTCCTCACGGTACGTATGCAGCTCCACTGGCACCGGCGGGACCTCCGAACGGCGGACAACCGGGCGCTTTCACGGGCGACCACTGACGGTCCGGTCGTTCCGGTGTTCGTGTTCGATCCCGCCGTGCTCGAACACGGGTCGCCGCCACGGGTCGAGTTTCTGCTGGACGCGTTGTCGTCGCTTCGCGAGCGATATCGCGACCGCGGGAGTGACCTGTTGGTCCGACACGGCGAACCCGAAGTGGTCCTCCCCGAACTGGCCGAGACGTACGAGGCGGAAGCGGTGTTCTGGGCGAAAGACTATTCGGGCCTGGCACAGGAACGCGATGCCGCCGTCCGGCGCTCGCTCGACGAGGCCGGGTTCTCCTGCGAGGCAGTCCGCGACGGGATCCTCCACGAGCCCGGGGCTATCACCACCGCGGACGGCGACCCGTACTCGGTGTTTACGTACTTCGGACGAAAGTGGCTCGACCGAGAGAAGGGAGCGCCGTACGACGTGCCGGATGCGGGCGCGTTCGCCGACGTAGAGGGCGACGCACTGCCGACGCTAGACGACCTCGGATTCGACGACCCGGAGGCCGACATCTCACCGGCGGGTACGGCCCCCGCCCGCGAACGTCTCCGGGCGTTCTGCGAGTCAGACATCTACCGATACGAGGAGCGCCGTGACTACCCGGCGGACGAGGCTACGTCCCGCCTCTCGCCCCATCTCAAGTGGGGCACCATCGGCGTTCGCGAGGTGTACGACGCGACGACGGACGCGCTCGCAGAAGCCGAGACCGAGGCGGAACGAGACTCCGTCAAGGAGTTCCGGTCGCAACTCGCCTGGCGCGAGTTCTACACGCACGTCCTCTATTTCCATCCGGACGTGGTGCGGTCGAACTACAAGTCGTACGAGAACGACATCGCTTGGCGCGACGACCCGGACGCGCTTCGCGCCTGGAAGGACGGCGAGACGGGGTACCCTATCGTCGACGCGGGGATGCGACAGTTGCGGGCGGAGGGGTGGATGCACAACCGCGTCCGAATGCTCGTCGCCGCCTTCCTCACGAAGGATCTGCTGATAGACTGGCGTGAGGGGTACGACTGGTTCCGGGAAAAACTCGTCGACCACGACACCGCAAACGACAACGGCGGCTGGCAGTGGGCCGCGTCCACCGGAACTGACGCACAACCATATTTCCGGATATTCAACCCGATGACGCAGGGCGAGCGGTACGACCCCGACGGCGAGTACGTCCGCGAGTACGTCCCCGAACTCGCCAACGCGACCGCCGAACAGATCCACGACTGGCCCGACCTGACCCTGACTGAACGGCACCGCACCGCGCCGGGCTATCCCGAGCCTATCGTCGACCACGGCGAACGGCGCGAAGCCGCGGTAGCGATGTTCGAGGCCGCGCGCGGCGAGTGAACGGCTGTCGCGTTCCTCTCCGAAACCCTAGTAATGCGAACGGTTAGGGTGGTCGTTGTCGTACTACCACTGGGAGATTCTAATGACGGGGAACCATCACCAGCGACGGCGACTGCGGATCCGCCGGCGGACGTTTCTGGCCGGCGTTAGCGGGATCGCGTATAGTTTCGGGACGGGAACCAGCGCTGCCGCACAGGAAACGGAGGAAGACGGTCAAGAGACTGACGACGGGCAGGGAACTGAGGAGGAGGGAGAAGTCCAAGCGACGCGGGAGATCGTTTTGCAGGAACAGGGCGATCCCTGGAATGGAAACTACGTCGGACAGTTCATGATCGCCACGTACCGTCCGGACGATCAGGGGTCGATCCCGGCGGCCGTGGGTGACTGCGAGATGGACTGGGGGGTAAACGAGGCGCTGCGGTACAACGGTATGCTCGTCGACCGCATCCGGGACGACCCCCAGCGACGGGAAGTCGAAATGTACGTTGACGGGACCACCTGGGAGACCGAAATGGGAACGCCGTTTATCATCACTCGAAAGAGCGATTGCACGGACGAGTTCATCCGCCTCACGATAGAGACGGTTCCGCCGGACCGCGGGGAGGTAGCGACCGGGAGCGGCCCCACGGTCGAGGGTGAACCTGACGAGAACGGAACGAACACCGATACTGGCGACGGCATGCCCGGGTTCGGTGCGCTGGTCGCGGGGACTGGTATCGCTGGCGGAGTAGCGACCCGGCTACTTCGATCGAAAACCTCGGAATCGAGCGAGTAACGTGCGGATGTACGGCCGCCTGGTTAATGTAACAATACTTACTTTAATCTGCTTCCGGGTTCGTTGACCGGTTCGTGTGGTTTTAACTACGATCCTAGCGAACGTCTCTCTGGAGGAATTTACTATGGCAGACCACGAACTCCCACCACTTCCGTACGACTACGACGCGCTCGAACCGGCTCTTAGCGAACAGGTACTCACCTGGCACCACGACACGCACCACCAGGGCTACGTCAACGGCCTGAACAGCGCCGAGGAGACGCTCGCGGAGAACCGCGAGTCCGGCGACTACGACGGCACTGCGGGCGCGCTCGGCAACGTCACGCACAACGGCTGTGGACATTACCTCCACACGCTCTTCTGGGAGAACATGGATCCGAACGGGGGAGGCGAGCCGGAAGGCGAACTCGCCGACCGCATCGAGGAGGACTTCGGTTCCTACGAAGGCTGGAAGGGTGAGTTCGAGGCCGCCGCGAGCGCCGCGGGTGGCTGGGCCCTTCTCGTCTACGACCCGGTCGCCAAGCAACTGCGCAACATCGCGGTCGATAAGCACGACCAGGGCGCGCTGTGGGGTAGTCACCCGATCCTCGCGCTCGACGTCTGGGAGCACTCCTACTACTACGACTACGGTCCGGACCGCGGTAGCTTCATCGACGGGTTCTTCGACGTAGTCGACTGGGACGCGGCCGCCGAGAACTACCAGGACGTCGTTCAGCTGTTCGAGTAACCGTCGCCGCGTAGCGACGAGTCGTTCACCTTCGAATTTTTATCGCGTTCGTGACCGTACGCCGGAGCGATGGGTCCGTTCTGATAATCGTCCGACAGCGCAGAGGGAATACGACGGCGCGAAAGACCCTCGATACCCGCCTCTCGACATCGTGCGATTTACCCCCACCTCCGCCGTAGTCGTCCGTATGCCCGTTCCGAAAGACGAGTTCGACCAGTTACACCCCTGTGACTTCTACACGCCGGACGAACTGCTGGCACCGGGGCAGATGTACACCGTCTACGAGATCGCACGAATGCTTCAGGAACTCGACCCGGACGCAGAGATCGACGTGGAGACCGAGAACGTCCTGCTCGACTGGGCGATCCCCTGGATCATGCGCAATTCGGACGATCTCGTCGTCGCGCAACCGCGCGAGGAAGAGGAACCGGGGTACTACGGGTTAAAACAGACTGAAGACTGATATATCGGCCGTAATTCCTTGAAGAATATCGGACCCTCGGGGTCTGGTTATCTTTACGAAGTTACAGCCACCGGTATGAGATACCCACAGCGTCAGCGGCGGTCGATCAGCGTTCAAGCACTGTTGTACCACCCGAAACCGGCGTCGAACACCAGTTCAACCGCAGATCGACGTTTTACCCGAGAGCCCTCGAAACACTTCCTTCAAGCATACCTTGCGGCGGTAAAATCTGCCGGAGCTTCCCTTCTGAAAGAAAAACAGTGACGTAGGTTTATAATCGGTAAGGTTGGGATACAGTTTGATGACGTCGAAAAGCAACTCACTTTCACTGTCCTCGAAGGACACGCCCGACTACGCGGTCGAACACGATTTCGGGGGCGACCAGTTACTGAGTACTACCGTGATCTCCGCCGTCGCTGATAGCGCCGGCGTTCAACCGCTCGAACTACCGCCGCTCTACGAGACTATCGACCCTGACACGCTCGACTCGCTGTTTCGTCCGTCAACCGGGGACGGGCCAGATCACATCTCGTTCACGCACGTCGGATACGCCGTCACCGTGTACGGCGACGGGACGGTCGTCGTCGAAGACGCCCCACAATAGCTCCTCGATCACCTGCTTGCTCGCATCTTGACGTTCCTGTCGTCTCGTTCGGTTCTCAGTTTCCGACGGGAATCAGGCCTGTCTCGCCATCTTCGCCGCAAGTTCGATGTGCGAGTACGGGTCATTGCTGACGCTCGGCCCGTGACCGGTGTGCATCTCCCGAAGCGTCCCGTTCACGCGGTCGGCCACACGATCGATGCTTTCTATCAGGGTTTCCCTGTCTCCCTCCTCCAGATCCGTGCGGCCGAAACTCCCGTTCTGGAAAACCAGGTCCCCGGCGAACAGCACGTCGGCGTCCGGTGAGTAGAAACACAGGTGGTCGTCCTTGTGCCCCGGCGTGTGCAAGGCGACGTACTCGTCGTCGCCCAGACGGACCGTTTCCTCGTCGGCGATGGCGCGGTCCACGTCGTCCCGCGAACCGTCGTACCCCCACACCTCGATCCCGTCACCGTCCGGACCGTCGTCGAAGGCGGCGACGACCTCGGAGAGGTTACCGATGTGGTCGGGATGGGTGTGTGTCAGTACGACGGCATCCAGTCCGTCGACGCGCTCTCTGACCTTCGAAACGACATCGAAGTTCGACCCGGTATCTACGAGTACCGTTCGGTCGCCGGAGACGAGAAACGCGTTGCTCGTAAACGCCTGCGTGTCGGCAGCCAGGTTAGATATCATGTCCACCACTACTCGTCACCGATGCTTGGGACTTCTTATTGCGTACCGGTTCTCCTCGACCGAGACGGCTGTGGATCGCTCGCCGATCCGCGGGGGCCATCCGTGACCACTTCATCAGTCCGCGAGAGAGGCGTCCGCGACCATTCCTCCCGTCCGCTCGCGAACCGCAGTCTGCTCGGCGAGCGCGTGGCAGGAGTGCCGAAGGAAACATTTACCAGCAGAGTACGAGTGGAAACCCTGTAATGAAAGTCGAACTCCTCGAGGCGACTGAGGACCCGGAGCGCGTGATCTGTACGGCGGCGCGAAACGACTACATGGGCGAGTTCGTCGGCGATCAGTCGTTCGAAACGATCATGTCTACCGTCGAGGGTGAGACGATGGACGAGCGAAAGCGGACGCTCATCGGCCACCTCCTCGACCACGGTCACTTCGGTCCGTTCGAGCACCCGCAGGTGACGTTCGCCATCAAGGGAATCAGCCGTTCCTGCATGGCCCAGATCACTCGGCACCGCCACGTCAGTTTCGACGTGCAGTCAATGCGGTACGTCTCCTTCGACGATGTCGACCCCGCCGATGTCGAGGAGGGGGAGATGGTGGTCACGCCGCCCTCTGCGTCGGACCCGGACTGGGTCGGGCGGAATCAGCAGTCGGGCTCCGTCGACGAAGACACCGTAGCGAAGCGCGAAGAAGTGTTCCAGCGGTCCGTCCGTCAGTCAGTCGAGGATTACCAGGAACTGCTCGATCTGGGAATGCCGCCCGAGGACGCACGATTCGTTCTCCCGATCGGGACGGAGGTGAACATGGTGATGAGTATGAACGCCAGGATGTTGATGCACGTAGCTGATATGCGGGCCGCCGCCGATAGCCAGTGGGAGATCCGAGACATGACAGAACGCATTCTCGATCTCGCGGCGGAGTGGTGTCCGATCACGTTCGAGTACTACGAAGAGAACATGAAAAACCGAAAGAACCGTCTCGCACCGTAACCCCGAGCGATCACGGTCGGAAAGAGACGGTTAAAATGTAGTAATTCTCATACAAAGCACGTCGCAAAGCCTTTGACAACGCCCCGATTTCACTTACACGAATGAATCGGGCGCTCGGTATCGCTCTCCTGATCAGCGTGGCCGCACTCGCCGGAGCGGCCGTGTACGATCCGGGTTCCGGAGGGCAGGAACGCGGCGTCGTCAGTTCCGACGTTGCGCGGGCCGAAGAGTCGAACGTGATCGGAACCCAGCAGTTCGATTACGCGGAGTTCCGGATCGAGATGCTGTCGAACGGGTCAGCGCGGTGGACGTTCCACTTCGAGCGCCGACTGGGTAACAGTTCAGAAGAAAGACAATTCCGGGAGTTCGCCGAGGAGTTCGAAGAGAACGAGACACAACTGTTCACGGACTTCCGCCAACAAGGTGTGGCGCTAGCGGACAAGGGAACGAACGCGACCGGTCGGTCGATGAACGCCACGGCGTTTTCACGGCGCGCCGAGGTGGCCAAGGAACTCGGGACTGACACGACGGGCGTCGTGGAAATGTCGTTCACCTGGCGCGGGTTCGCCGAGCGAGACGGTGACCGCGTTATCGTCGGCGACGTGTTCGAAAGCGGCCTCTACATCGGCCCGGAGCAGGCGCTCGTCATCGAGACGAGCGACGACCTGACCTTCGAGTCCGTCTCGCCGGACGGCGAACTGTCTGACGGAGCGCCGTCCGAAAGCGATTCGGTGACCTGGCGCGGCGAACGGCGGTTCACGGACAACCGCCCGCGCGTCGTCCTTGCCCCTCCGAGCGCCGTCAAAACGACAGCGACACCCACGACGGAGAACGTCGCCGATGATGGGGGCAACACCGACTCGCCCGACGAGGACGAAAGTACTGTCCTGAGCAGTGACCTCACTATCGCCGCCGCGCTCGCCATCCTTCTGGTCGGTGCCGTCGCGGTCGTGGCGCTTCGTCGCGGGGACGCGTTATTCGGTGAATCCGACGAGGGCGGGGACCGGTCCGAGGACGACGAAACGAGTAGGACGCGAACTACCGGAGCGTCGGATGCTCCCGTCGACAACGAGGAGTTCCTCTCTGACGAGGACCGAGTCGTCAAACTCCTCACTGAGAACGACGGCCGGTTGAAGCAGGTCAAGATCGTCGAACGGACGGGATGGTCGAAATCGAAAGTCAGTATGCTTCTCTCGGACATGGAAGAGGAAGGGACTATCAGCAAACTCCGCGTCGGCAGGGAAAACATCATCAGCCTCGACGGCGACGAACCCGAAGCCGCCGGGTCACCGTTCGACGATGAGTGATACGAGAAACCGCCTCACGGCGTGACTAAAACGCAACCGTTAAAATACCCACACCTCCTACAATTTAATGCGCTCTGGTGGTGTAGTCCGGCCAATCATCTTGCCCTCTCACGGCAAGGACCAGGGTTCGAATCCCTGCCGGAGCATTTCTGTCGACGCAACTTCGCGTAGCGACGCGTTCCGTGCCGCTCGCCGAGCTAAATCCGGTTTGTCGGTTCGGATACTCTCGGACGGAGTTCTCGCGAGCAGGCCTGGTTGAGAATGCCGAGATCCCGCCGCGCTGACGGTTCCCGAAGGTGACGGCACAGTCGGGTGGGGGTCGGTCGCCGGGCGTTCTCTATCAGTCCATCACGACCAGCACGTCGCCCATGTCGACGCTCTCGCCTTCGCTGATGGCGACTTGCGTGACGGTGCCGCCCCGTTCGGCGACGACGTCGTTCTCCATCTTCATCGCTTCCAGCACGCAGATCACGTCGCCGGCAGCGACTTCGTCCCCTTCGGCGACGTTCACTTCGAGGATCGTGCCCTGCATCTCCGCGGCGACCTGTTCGCCCTCGCCCGTTATCTCGGTGCCGCCGGAGTCGCCGTCGCTCCCCCCGGCCGAATCGGGGCGTTCGGCGGTCGCGCCGCCAGCGCCTCCGCCGCCGGAGGCGGCGATGGGCGGCGCACCGCGCTCTTCGAGGTTGACCTCGAACCGCTTGCCGTTGACCTCGACGGTGAACTCGCGCTCGACGACCTCTTCGTCCTCGGCACCGGCACCGCTGATGTCCTCGGGGCCCCACTGATTCTGGGCGTCCTCGATCCGACTCTTGTCGATATGCTCGTCCAGATACTTCGTCGTGTGCGTCCCGTTCGTGAACCGCTCGTCAGTGAGCATCAGGCGGTGGAACGGGATGATCGTCACGACGCCGTCTATCTCGTACTCGCGGAGCGCCCGGAGGCTTCGTGCGATGCACTCGTCGCGGTCCGACCCATGAACGATCAGTTTGGCGATCATCGAATCGTAGTCGGTGACGATCTCGTCGCCTTGGCGCAGGGCGTCGTCCATCCGGACGCCGATACCGCCCGGCGGGTCGTACGTCTCAAGTTCGCCGCCCTGGGCGGGCGCGAAGTCGTTCGCGGCGTTCTCGGCGTTGATGCGGAACTCGATCGCGTGGCCGTCGAAGGTGATGTCGTCCTGCGAGAAGCCGAGTTCCTGACCCGCGGCGACCCGGATCTGCCACTTGACGATGTCGATGTTCGTTATCTCCTCGGTGACGGTGTGTTCGACCTGTATCCGCGTGTTCACTTCGAGGAAATAGAAGTTCGCGTCCGGACCGAGCGGTTCGTCGGGGTGGCGCTCTTCCTCCTCGACGAGGAACTCGACGGTTCCGGCGTTCGTGTATCCCGCTTCGCTAACCCCGCGGCGGGCGGATTCGCCGATCTTCTCGCGGAGTTCGTCCGAGAGCGCGGGGCTCGGTCCCTCCTCGATGACTTTCTGGTGTCGGCGCTGGAGCGAGCAGTCGCGTTCGCCGAGGTGGCGGACGTTCCCCTCCTCGTCCGCGATGATCTGCACCTCGATGTGGCGCGGGTTCTCCAGATAGCGCTCCAGGTAGACGGAGTCGTTGGAGAAGTATGCCTCGCCCTCGCGTTTGGCGCTCTCCAGTTGGTTTTCGGCCTCGCTCTCGCTCTGAACGACTTTCATGCCGCGGCCGCCGCCGCCGCCTTCGGCCTTGATCGCGATGGGGTAGCCGTGTTCGTCGCCGAAGTCTGTGACTTCATCGACGCTCTCGACCGGGTCGGTGGTCCCCGGAACGATCGGGACGTCGGCCGCCTGCATCGCCTTTCTCGCCTCCGTCTTCTCGCCCATCCGCTCCATCGCTTCGCTCGACGGGCCGATCCAGGTGAACTCGCTCTCCTCGACGCGCGCCGCGAACTCGGCGTTCTCGGCCAGGAATCCGTAGCCCGGGTGAACGGCGTCGGCATCGGCTTTCCGGGCGGCATCCAGGATCGCCTCCTGGTCCAGATACGATTCGCTCGCCTTCGCCGGCCCCACGTTGTACGCCTCGTCGGCGTAGCGGACGTGACCGCCGTTCTTGTCGGCGTCGCTGTAGATGGCGACTGTCCCGATGTTCAGTTCCTCGCACGCTCGCATTACTCGAACCGCGATCTCGCCGCGGTTCGCGACCAGAACCTTCCTGAACATTCCTACACGAAACCTCAATAGGCGGGTACCTTACTTTTTCGCAACTTCCCGTTCGCGGCGATGACGTATCAGATGGGCGGACGTGTCGCCTGCCCCATCACGCTGATCGCAGCGTCGACGAGCGCCGCCCGGGCTTGCGAAACAGCACGGATGCCGTGTCCTCCGAGCAGTCGAGAGCGTCACGGAGGCCCTCGACCCGGTGCTGAACGTGACGCTTCGTCCCGAAGAGGTTCGGTTGCGCGTTCGGCGTCGCGAGACGTAACGGCGACCGACGGCGCGGGTCAGAACCGGTCGGCCCGCGCCGCGGCCGTCCACTCGTCGGTCGGGGCCTCGGTCGGGACGCGGACGTTTCGTTCCTGCATCGCCTCGATACGTCCGGCGAACGTCCAGCGCTTGCCCTCCCAGGTCGGTTCGCTCTCGGCCGCGGCGGCGGCCGCACGCTCCTGGTCGTGCATGTGTGCGCCCACTGCCGCGACGATGGCCGCGGCCTCCTGTTCGGAGGCGTCGTCGGGAATGTCTATCGACACGTCCTCCGGGAGCAGGTTCGGCACCTCCCCATTGGCCTCCTCCGCGGTCGCCGCCTCAGAGCGGGATGTTACCATGTTTCTTATCGGGTTGGTCCTCGCGTTTCGATCTGAGCATCTCTAAGTCCTGGATGAGTCGCGGCCGCGTCTCGGTCGGTTCGATCACGTCGTCTAGGAACCCGCGGTCCGCCGCGGTGTACGGGTTGGCGAACTCCTCGCGGTACTCGTCGATGAGTTCCTGGCGGAGCGCCTCGGTGTCTTCTGCCTCCGCGAGTTCGTCGTCGTACAGCAGGTTCACGGCCCCCTGTGGCCCCATGACCGCGATCTCGGCCGTGGGCCAGGCGTAGTTGACGTCCGCGCCGAGGTTCTTCGATGCCATGACGCAGTACGCGCCGCCGTAGGCTTTCCGCGTGATGACGGTCAGAAGCGGCACCGTCGCCTCGCTGTAGGCGTACAGCAGTTTCGCGCCGTGGCGGATGATGCCGCGGTGCTCCTGGTCGGTGCCAGGCATGTAGCCCGGAACGTCGACGAACGTGACGATGGGGACGTTGAACGAGTCGCAAAAGCGCACGAACCGCGAGGCCTTCATCGAGGAGTTGACGGTGAGCGTGCCGGCGTTGACCCGGGGCTGGTTGGCGACGACGCCGACGGAGCGGCCGTCTAGCCGGCCGAAGCCGACGACGATGTTCTTCGCGAAGTTCGCGTTCACCTCGAAGAACGACCCCTCGTCGACGACCGAGTCGACGACGTTCGTCATGTCGTACGGCTTCTGCGGGCTGTCGGGGACGATGTCTTTCAGGTCATCGTCGCGGCGTTCGGGGTCGTCCCACGGTTCGACCCGGGGAGGGTCTTCGACGTTGTTCTGCGGGAGATACGACAACAGCTGACGGATCCGGTCGAGCGCGTCCTCGTCGTCCTCGCAGGCGAACTGGGCGATCCCGGTCTCGGACGAGTGGGTCATCGCACCCCCGAGTTCCTCGTGGGTCACGTCTTCGCCGGTGACCGTCTTCGTGACGCCCGGCCCGGTGATGTACATGTGGCTCGTGTCTTTTACCATGAAGACGAAGTCGGTGATCGACGGGGAGTAGACTGCACCTCCCGCACACGGGCCCATGATGCCGGATATCTGGGGGATCACGCCGCTGGCTTTCTGGTTGCGGTGGAAGATGTCCGTGAACCCGCCGAGGCTGGCGACGCCCTCCTGGATGCGTGCGCCGGCCGAATCGTTCAGACCGACGATAGGCGCGCCCACCTCCATAGCCATGTCCATGACTTTACATATCTTCTCGGCGAACACCTCACCAAGCGACCCGCCGAAGACGGTGAAGTCGTGCGCGAAAACGAACGTCTTCCGGCCGTTGACCTCCCCGTAGCCCGTCACAACGCCGTCGGTGAGGATCTGCTTTTCCTCCATCCCGAAGTTGTGCGAGCGATGGGTTCGGAACTGGTCGAACTCGTTGAACGTCCCGTCGTCGAGGAAGTACTCGATCCGTTCGCGGGCCGTCATCTTGCCCTTCTCGTGCTGGGACTCGATCCGGGCCTCGCCGCCGCCTTCTCGAGCCTCCTCCTGGAGTTCGCTAAGTTCCTCGATGCGGTCCTCCATCGTCATGGTCGGAACCACCCGTGTCTCATCGTTGACCGATCCCACTACCAGAAGATGGAAAAGGTTTCCTGTAAGGCGGAGGTCGCGTCCGGCGTTCGACTACAGCACCGACCGGGACCGGCGGAGACCGACGAACGCGGCGACCGCCGCTGTGACAGACAGCGCGGCGACCGCGGCCGACGGTAACGAAACGTTCGCTACCCCGAGAACTCCCGTCGTTACGGTGAAAGTGAGGCCAAGCGGAAGGACGACGCCGACGACGTACAGCCACGGTAACGCGAGTACCCGGCCGAGCGACCCCGCGCCGTTACGGAACTCCTCTGTCGCGTCCGTCCCCAGCACCCAGCCGGTGAACAGCAGGAAACAGAGCAGACCGAGAGAGAGCAGCAGGTCGACCAGTGTCGACGCGACGAAGTCGAACACCGCCGGTCGGAGCGCGTTCACCGCCCCGAAGACGAGAAAGAGGCCGGCGAGTCCGGCCGTGGCCCGCCGCCGCTCCACGTCGTACTCGTCGACCAGGAAGGCGACGGGGAGTTCGAGCATGCTGATCGAACTCGACAGGGCCGCGAGCGTCATCACGCCGAAAAAGACCACGCCGACGAGGCGACCGGCGGGGAGCGTCGAGAACGCGCCCGCGAGGCTGACAAACAGCGCGCCCGGCCCGCTCTCGCCGACCGGCAGGTCCTGTGCGAACAGCAACGGGAACACGACGAGTCCAGCGACGACGCCGATGAGCGTGTTGAACACGGCGATGGTCGCGCCGTCCGCTGCCAGCGACCGGTCCTCGCCGAGGTAGGAGGCGTAGGTGATCATCGTTCCGGCACCGACCGAGAGGGTAAAAAGCGCCTGCCCCGTGGCGGCTCCGAGCACGTCGAAGAAGTTCTCGCGCAGGTACGCCGCGTCGAACGACAGGAAGAAACTGAGGCCGTCCCCTGCGCCGGAAAGTGTCGTTCCCCAGGCGGCGAGTCCCACGAGCAACACGACTATCGCGGGCATCATCACCTTCGTCGCGGCTTCGATCCCCCGCCGGACGCCGCCGAAGACGATGGCCGCCGTAGCCGCCAGGAAGACGGCCTGAAAGGCGACTGCCTCGGGGCCGAAGGCGATCGAATCGAAGTACGCCCCCGGTGCGTCGAAATACGCGCCGGTCGCGCTTCCGACGAGATACCGGAGTATCCACCCGCCGACGACGCTGTAGAACGAGAGGAGAAACACCGTCGTAACGACCGGGATCAGACCGACGACGCCCCACCGGTCCGACTCGGAGAGCGACGAGAGCGCGCCGACCGGGTTCCGTCGCGCCCTGCGTCCGATGACGAACTCCGCGAGGAGTCCGGGGACGCCAACGATCAGTACCAGTGCGAGGTACAGCATCAGGAAGGCGCTGCCGCCGTTCTGGGCCGTCATCCAGGGGAACCGCCAGACGTTCCCGAGGCCCACTGCGCTTCCCGCAGCGGCGAGGATGAAACCGGTTCGCGTCGTCCAGGATTCACGCGTCACTGGGGAACAGTCTCACGAGAGCGCAAAAGAGGGTTGCGAACCGAGAACAGGTAGCCGAAAACCGATGTCACATCACCGCAGCTCCCGCCCGGAGACGGTCGAAAAGCGGCGGCCGAGGCGACTCAGACCGGCGGCAGTATTCCGGGGTCTTCGGCGAGTCCCTGCACGCCGAGAATCAGCGTCGCCAGCACGGCGACGAGCACGACGACGCGCACCGTCCACAGCCAAACTGGGCCGAGCGTGGGGATGCCGTTCGTCCCCTTGCGGAGTTCGTCGAGCGCCTCGTCGGCGAGCACCCAGCCGACGAAGACGAGGATCAACAGGACCGAAAGCGGCAGAAGCGCCCCGTACGCGACAGCGTCGAACCACGTGAACATCGCGATGTCGAGCGCCGACGGAACGCCGAGGAGAAACAGCACGAGACCGAGTCCGACCGCCGTCGACGGCCGCGAGATGTCGTAGTTGTCCACGACGTAGGCGGTGACGACTTCGAGCAGACTGATGGCCGACGAGAGCGCGGCGATGAGCACGACGCCGAAGAAGATGACGCCGAGTGCCCGGCCGGCCGGCAGCTCAGAGAACGCCTGTGCGATGCTGATGAACACCGCGCCGGCACCCCCTTCACCCGGTTCGACGCCCTGTGCGAACAGCAGGGGGAAGACGACCAGCCCCGCCAGCACGCCGACGAACGTGTTGAGCACGACGATCGAGATGCCGTCCTGTCCGAGGTTGTCGTCAGCGCCGAGATACGAGGAGTAGGTGATCATCGCGCCCATCCCGAGCGACAGCGAGAAGAACGCCTGACTCACGGCGAACGGAACGATATCGGTCCAGTTGGAACGCAGGTCACCGAAATCCGGTGAGAGGAAGAACTGGTACCCCTCGCCGCCGCCGGACAGCGTCGTCGCCCAGACGGCCAGACCGACGAGCAACAGGATGATGCTCGGCACCATCACCTTCGTCGCCTTCTCGATGCCGTCCTCGATGCCGAACGCGACGATACCGACGGTAATCGCCATGAAGACGGCGTGGAATCCGACGGTCGCGAGTCCCGCGTTGATAGTGGTGAAGTATCCTGCGGGGTCGCCGAAGTACGCGCCGGTCACGCTCCCGACCATGTAGCGGATCACCCATCCGCCGACGACGGAGTAGTACGACAGGATCCAGAACCCGGTTATCAAGCCGAATATCCCGACGAACCGCCACTCTCGGCGTCCCAGCCCTCGGAACGCGCTCACGACGTTCAGATTCGACCGCCGGCCGATGACGAACTCCGCGAGCATCGCCGGGAGACCGATCGCGACCGCGGCGAGCAGGTACACGACCAGAAACGCTGCCCCACCGAACGTCGCCGTCTTGAAGGGGAACTGCCAGATGTTACCCAACCCGACGGCGCTGCCGACCGCCGCAAGGATGAATCCGATCCGGGTACCCCAGACTTCTCTTTCTGGCATATCTATGCGTGAAACCACCGTTGCCACCAAAGTATCTGGCCCTTCATTCCAACATTGTTAAGTAATGTCACAGGATAACGCGATGAGAGATACGTCTACCCCTCGCCGTCATTTTCTACGAGGACATAGATAGCATTCGCCGTGATTCTCTACGGAAAATAGGCGCCTCTCCCGCGAGAATCACGCCTCGCCGTACACGGGCACCGCCGCCCCGCTCGTCACGCTCGCGCACTCACTACAGAGGAACACAACGACGTCAGCGATGTCTGCCGGGTCGACCCATTCGTCGTGGTCCGCGTCGGGCATCATCTCGCGGTTCATCGGTGTGTCGATGACGCTGGGCATGATTGCGTTGGCCCGGAGGTCGCCCTCGTTTTCCTCCGCGAGGGTCTCTGTGAGTAGGCGGATTCCGGCCTTGGAAATGCGGTACGGACCGTCGCCCTCGCCGCCCTCCAGCGAGGAGCGGGCGCTGACGCTGACAATAGCGCCGTCCGCCTCGCGGAGATGCGGGACGAGATGCTTCGAAGTGAGAAACGCCGACTTCAGATTCACGTCCATCAGGAACTCGAACTCCGCGATATCGGTCTCTTCGATGGGCGTTCCGCCGCGCCAGGTGCCGGCGATGTTCGCCAGATGGTCGACGCGGCCGTGGTCGTCGACCACGGCGTCGACGGTTTCGGCGACGTCGCCCTCGTCGGTTAGGTCCGCCTCGTAGAAGTGGGTGTCTTCGTCGAGGTCTAGCAGTGACCCGTCCTCGTGGGGTGCGACGATGTCGACGGCGCACACCGTCGCACCGGCGGCGCGAAACCGGTCGACGATAGCGCTGCCGAGCGCACCGCTCGCGCCGGTGACGACCGCCACGCTCCCGTCGAAGTCGAAACTCACAGACATATCGTGTTCGACGGCGGCGACGAAAATAAAACGGGAGGATCAGGGACCGTCGAGCGCCCCGAACGCGCTGACTCCGAACACGTGGCCGTACTCGTCGACCCGCATCCGTCCCGTTACCCGTGTTTCGCGGTGGCGAACTGCTCGCACTGCCATTGCGACCGACGCGACGCTGATACTGTCGGCTGTAATCCCTTGGAGAATATCGGACCCACGGGGTCCGAGTATCTTTACGAAGTTACAGCCGACAGTATGAGACGCCCGGATGCCCCGTCAAGTGGGGGTAACCGTCTCGGTCACTCCTCCGACGGTTCGTCGTAGAGACCCATCTCCTCCGCGACGAGGTCGGCGAGTTGGTCCGCGAGGGCCGGGTCGACTTCGGCGGCCTCCTCGCCGTCGTGTATCTGCTCGTTGTGTTTTTCGATGACGTCGGCGACGTCCGAAAGCGGGACTCGGCTCTCCGTTTCGCACACGGTACAGACTATCGGGACCTCTGGTGCGGACTCGTCAGCGTCACGGGGCATTGTGATCGTTTGGAACTGCCACATCTACGGGCAAAATAGTTGGTTCGTCCTGACGGGACAGGACGTGCACATCCTCGGCGACCGGACCTGACCGAACGGGAGCAGTTCCCGTGTCGAGAGGCCCACGATACTTTGTCCGGGAACGCGAACGGGCGGTATGGACCTCATCGCTCATCGCGGCTTCGCCGCCGAAGCGCCCGAGAACACGCTCGCGGCGGTGCGTCGCGCGGCCGACCGGGCGGACATGATCGAGGTGGATGTCCGCCGGTGCGGGTCCGGCGAACTGGTGGTCGTCCACGACGCGACTGTCGACCGCGTGACGGACGGGAGCGGTGCCGTCAGCGATCTGACGCTGGCTCAACTCCGCGGACTCGACGTGCTTCGGTCCGGCGAGACTATCCCGACGCTCCATGCCGTCCTGGAGTCGGTCCCGGACGATACCGCCGTGAATATCGAACTGAAGGAAGGCGGTCTGGTGGCCGACGCCCTCACCGCCGCGACCGCCGCCGACAACGACCTGCTCGTCTCCGCGTTTTCGCCGGCCGTCCTGCGAGAGGTGGCGAACGTTGACCCGGGCGTGTCGACCGCGTTCGTCTGCACGCACGAGTACGACCGTCCGGTGCGGACGGCAACGGACCTCGGCTGTGACGCGCTTCATCCGTCGTCTCTCCTCTGCCTGACGATCCGCACCGTTCGACGGGCCCACGAGTCCGACCTCGCGGTGAACGCTTGGACAGTCACGCGACGACCGGTCGCGCGCCTGTTAGAGACGTGCGGTGTGGACGGAGCTATCGCGGACATCTCGGATATCGGCTGTTCGCGTCGGTGAGCGGATACCGCTCGTGATCCCGCGGCGGAACGCTCGGCGTTCCGTCACCCGTGTTCTACGGTGTCGATGGAAAATATAACTCCTCTATTGGAAAGTATAAATGCCAGCCAGACGTACGGACTCACCACTGACCACAGTGCCTATGGTCGAATTTCGCATCCACCACAGCGCGAGAGTCGCACGGACCGAACTGACGCGCCATCAGCGCGAATTCGACGGGCGGTGGTTCGGGCGACGCGTCCGTTCCGGCTTGCTTCTCTGTGTCGGCGTTTTGCTCGGTGCGTTCGCTTACCGACTCGGACGTGACCTCGCTACGGGCCAGACGGCACTGCCCGCCGGTCTGTGGACCGCCGTCACTGCGCTGTTCGTCTGGATGGTGTGGCGGAGTTCTTCGTTGACGCATGCGCGATTCGAGCGTCTGAACGCCGACTTGCTTCTGACTACTGTACCAGCCCGAACGGTCACGTCGGGCCTCCTCCTCTTCGGGTACGCTCGGCTGATCACCGTGCTCGCCCTGCCGGCGCTGGGCATTGCGGTCGGGACCGCGCTCGGCCTCCGGTCGCCGATGGTCGCTCTCACGGTCGTCGCCGCAGTCGCGAGTTTGACGGCGCTCGCCGTCGCGGTCGGCACCGCGGGGAGACTCGCCGCGCATCTCGTCGGACTGCGGATCGTTCGGCTTGGGTTCTACAAGGACCTGTTCACCGTCTTTGGCTGGACGATACTGCTAGTCGTCTTTATCATCTTTCAGGACACGTTGGCGACGGTCGTCCCGGCGATAGCGGTGAGCGAACTCCGGCCGGCGGCGTGGGTGATCGACCTCGCGCTCTCGGGTGCGAGCCACCAAGCAGGTGTCGCAGTGCGTCGCGGTCTGAGTGCGCTCGGAGTCGTTCTCCTCTCGGTCCCGCTCCTCGCGGGCGTGACGACCGTTCTGGCCCGCCGTATCTGGGAGGCCGACCCCGCAAGTTCGACGGAGGACCGCGGTTCGCACTCACTCGTCGACGACTGGTGGCTGGAACGGTTCCTCGGAGAGCGCGTTTCACGGCCCGTCCGCACCGTTGCCAGAGGGCGATTGCTCGTGGAGCGACGGGTCCCACGGGGGGTTCTGAACACGGGATACGTCCTCGTCTTCGCCGCCCTGGTCCTGTTTCCGGCAGTCGCTATCGTCGGCGGGGCAAACACCATGCTGTTGCTTGTTGCGTTCTCCCTCGGACTTGCGGGTGGCGTCGCTTTCGGTACGGATCCGATCGGAGTCAAGTACCGCGTCCTGCCCGCGCTGTTAACGACGGTCGGAGGGCGGCAGTTCGTCGACGGACTCGTTCTGGCGGCGCTCGTCGCCGGCGTTCCGGTCGTTACGGTCGTCGTCCTTCCGCTCGGAGTAGTTGGCCCCGTCGGCGTCGTAGAGGCGGTCCTGATGGTCCTCGTCGGCGTTGCCGTCTGTGCGTGTTCCGCGGCGGTCTGTGTCGCCGTCGGAATGGGTGTCGACCGCACCGAGTTCGTCCCCATCCCCTTTTTCTTCACTGACGTACCGGTGTACGCGGAGATAGGATCGGCACCGTTTCTCAGGCTCGGGGGGATCTTCGTGGTCGTGTTGATCGCCGCCCTCCCGGGGTTTTTGGGGAACATTCCGTCAGTGTACGGGGGTGCGTCAGCCCTCGGGGTCCCGGCCGTCGCCGTCCGGACCGGATCGCTCTGTCTCACCGTACTCGTCGCGGTCGGTCTCTCTGTGTTCGCACGTCGGATAGCTGTCCGGCGATACCGTGAGTATCGGATCCGGTGACCGCTGGGACTACGACGGGGACGAGCGGGCCGCAGGAGGGAACGCGGGGGGACCGATACCGCGCCGTCCGACAGCAGTTTCGTCGGCAGCGGGCGGACTCCCAGCGGTTGGGCCGACGAATGCTGACTACTCCTCGACGGCGACGAGCGGGTCGGGGTCGGCCATCCGCGCGAGCACGACCTTCGGCACGTCGCTCCGGGCGAGTACCTCCGCCGCGATGTCACCCGCGACCGCCGCCAGTTCCTCGTCGTCGACCTTGTTTATCAGCGGGATCGCCCTCGCTCCGTCAGGAACGCCCTGCATCCCGCCGTCGTCGCTGGCGAGCACTGCCGCGACGTCGACGGGCCGGATCTCGTCGCCCTCGTCGCGACCGGTGATCGCCGCGACGCGTTCGGGTCGGTGGACGTACTCGCTCGTCAGGGGCTTGCCGACCGCGTGGGCGCTCGCGACGGGAACGACCGTATCCGCCGACGGCGGGACCTGCGGTTCCTGGTCGTTCGGAGCCTTGAACTCCCTCGTCCGCGCTCCGTCGGCCTTGACGAGAACGGCGTCAGCGGCGTCCGCCGCCGCGATAGCCGTGATTGTCTCGGGATCGTAGCCTGGGTACCGGTCCTCGCGCTCTCGTTCGGGGACGAGTCCGAGCGGCCAGCGGTCGGCCGTTCGGACCGCATCGGCCGGATCGTCGGTCACGACGACCTCCGCGACGTGTCGGTCGAAGATGGGGATCCGGACCGTCGCCGTCACGACGGCGCGGTCGATCCGGTCAGCGAGCGCGTACAGCGTCGTCTTCTTCCCGCCTGCGCCGACGAGACAGGTCGTCCCGCCTGCCGCGTCGAGGGCGTCGACGATGTCCATGCTCTATCTCGCGGAACGGAAACGGAAAACTCCGGGGCCTCGGGAAAACGGTTCGGTCGGGGTCGGCAGTCCCCGCGTTACAGCGGTCGCGAGGCGAAAACCAACCCGTTTACTGCGTGCGCCGCTTGACGATCCCGACGTTGTTCGCGACTCGTTCGGTCATGTCGCGGAACGCCTGCCCCGTCTCGCTGTCCTCGTCGAGGACGACGGGTTCGCCCTCGTCGCCACCGGTCCGCACCGCGGGGTCGAGCGGGACGGAGCCGAGAAACGGCATCTGGTGTTCCTCGGCGAAGCGCTCGCCGCCGCCCTCGCCGAAGATGGGGTGGTCGCTGCCGCAGTCGGGACATTTGAACGTCGCCATGTTCTCGGCGATGCCGAGGACGGGCGTGTCGTGCTTGCCGAACATCTCCAGCCCTTTGCGGGCGTCGTCCAGCGCGACCTCCTGGGGCGTCGTGACGATGACCGACCCCGCGATGGGGACGCTCTGGAGCAGGGTCAACTGCGTGTCACCAGTGCCCGGCGGCAGGTCGACGACCATGTAGTCGAGGTGTCCCCAGTCGACGTCCTCCCAGAGTTGGGTGAGGATCTTGTGGACCATCGGGCCGCGCCAGATGACGGGGTCGTCCTCGCCGACGAGAAAGGCCATGCTCATCAGCTTCATCCCGAACTGTTCGGGCGGGATGATCGTCTCGTCGGCGGTGGCTTGCGGAACCTCTTCGGCGTCGACCATCCGCGGGACGTTCGGCCCGTACACGTCCGCGTCGAACAGGCCGACCCGCGCGCCCATCTGCGAGAGTCCGGCGGCGAGGTTGACCGCGACGGTGCTCTTGCCGACGCCGCCTTTCCCGCTGGCGACGGCGATGATGTTCTCTACGTCGGGAAGCACTTGCTCCTCTGGCGAGAGCCCCGAGTCGACCTCAGCCGAGAGGTCCGTTTCGAGGCCGGCATCGCCGAGCACCTCGCGCACGCGCTCCGCGATCCGCGTCTCGTTGGGTGAGTACGGCGCGCCGAGCGCCAGCGAGACGTGCGCCGTCTCGTCCTCGACGGTCACGTCGTTGACGAGGTTCAGGGAGACGATGTCGTCGCCGAGGTCCGGGTCCTCCACCTTGCGCAGCAAGTCGAGCACGTCGTCTGCGTTCATGCCCGGTGATAGGCGCGGAAACGCCGATAAGGGTTGCGAACCGTTCACTTGCGTCGCGGCCGACAGTTCCTGGGTTCTCCGTCTTGGTCGCGCGGTCGATTGGGCTTTTCCGTCGACTAGCTCACGTCCGACTCCGATTTGACGGCCTCACCGCGGGCGAAGTCCTCCTGAACCTCGTCGATACGGACCGTCACCCGCTCGCCGAGGGCAGCGTCGGGGACGAGAACGACGAAGTCCTGAACCGTGGCGACGCCGTCGCCTTCCTCCCCGGTGTCCGCTATTTCCACGGTGTACTCCTCTCCTTCTTCCACTGGTACGGGCGTATCGTCTGTGCTCATCGCTCGCCGTACCACGTTCGCGCCAATCAAGGTACGTCCCGGTTAGTTACCAGCCGGCGGGAGCGCCCGGCGGCCGTTCAACCGCGGTCAGGGGAACACTGCTCGGGGTCCGTCTCCGGAGTTGTAATAACAACTGAAACGATTTACACACCGATCGCACAACCGTCGTGCGATCGGGTGTGCAATGACTGTCAGTGGCTACTATCGTTCGAGTCGCTCTCGCCGTCCGCGAACCGCTCGGCCGCCGCCTCGAACTCCTCGCGGGTGTTCAGGTTCTCGAACGTCTCGGTCGACCCGACCGACTCTATCTCGGTTCCCTCCACGACGACGTAGTTCAGGTCGAACAGCGGTTCGAGTATCTTGTGCTCTCCCGCCGCGAGCGCGTCGTCGCACGCGTCGGCCATCGCTTCCGCACGGTAGACGGCCTGAGTGGTCTGGTACCACTGGTCGTCGAGTTGCACCACGGCGGCGTCGTAGTCCGCCGCGCGGTCGAACAGGTACGACGCGATGTCCGGGTCGACGAAGGGCATATCGCAGGCGACGACGAAGGCGTACTCGGTGTCGACGGCGCGCAGGCCGTTCCGGATACCCGCCATCGGCCCCTGGTTGGGATCCGGGTCGACGGCGAAGGAGACGTCGTGATCGTAGCCTCGCATCGCCTCGCGGATCGGTTCGACCTGGTCCTCGCGGCAGTTGACGACCAGCGACTCGACGACGCCCGCGATCCGGTCGGCGACCCGGCGGATCATCGGCGTTCCACCCAGTTCCGCGACGGCCTTGTCTTCTTCGCCGAATCTGGTCGACCGTCCGCCGGCGATTATCACTCCGGTCGGCATCTCTCCCGTCCTTTCTCGCGAAGTGCGTTATCGATTACGATAATCCTTATGCGCAGCGTCAACGTACCGGACGTAGATGGAGTACGACCTACCCGACCGCCTCTTGCGGGTGGATCTCACCGCGGCTACCGTGAGTAGCGAACGGGTGCCGGCGGAGTGGCGTCGCCGATACGTCGGCGGGAAAGGACTCGGGGCCCGCTACCTCTACGAGGAACTCGCCCCCGGAACCGACCCGCTCGGTCCGGCGAACGCGCTTCTGTTCATGCAGGGCCCGCTCTCGGCGGTGTTGCCGGGTGAACCGCGCTATGCGGCGGTCACGAAATCGCCGCTGACCGGCACGTTTCTGGACTCGTACAGCGGCGGCGGCTTCGCCGAACGGCTCTCGGGTGCCCTTGAGGACCATCTCGGACTGCTCGTCACCGGGCGGGCCGACGACCCCGTCAGGGTCGAAGTGACGGACGGCGATGCGACGGTCGCCCGGAGCGACCAGTGGGGCGAAGACGCGGTCGAGACGTGTACCGCTCGTCCGGACGCCGCGGTGGCCTGCGTCGGCCCCGCGGGCGAACAGGAAGTCCAGTACGCGACCATCGCTTCGGACGATGCCGACCACCACGCGGGCAGGGGCGGCGCGGGTGCAGTCATGGGGTCGAAGCGCCTGAAAGCCGTCGTCGCCCGGGGCGACCCGCCCGAGGGGTTCGGCGACCTTCGCGAGCGATACACCGACGACTACCTGAACGCGGATGTCGGCCGGTGGCAGCGCGCCAGCGGCACCGTCGAATCGGTCGAGTTCGCCGACGAGGTCGGCGTCCTCTCTACGCGCGGGTGGCAGGAGAGCGAGTTCGAGAGCGCGGACGCGGTCGGGGTCGCGGCCGTCCGCGAGGCTTCGAGCGGGCGCGAACGCGAGGACGACGACGTGCCCGGCGGCTTCCGCGTCGAGACGGAGTCGGGCGAGTACGTCCCGCGCGGCGGGACCGCGATGTCGCTCGGCGCGGGACTCGGCGTCGGCGAGTTCGACGCCGTCGCCGCGCTCGGTGAAACCTGTGACCGCTTGGGCGTCGACGTCATCAGCGCCGGCAGCGCGGTAGCGTGGGCGGTCCGCGCCAGCGAGGAGGGCGTCCTCGACCGCGACCTCTCGTTCGGGGACGAGGACGGTGCCCGCGTGCTGATAGAGGAAATAGCGTCGCGGTCGACGCCGCTCGGCGACGCGCTCGCTGACGGCGTCGCGGCGGCCGCAGAGCGGTTCGGCGGTGAGGGACTCGTCCCGACCGTGAAAGCGATGGAGCTTCCGGGGTACGACCCCCGCGGGTCCAGAGCGATGGCGCTCGCGTACGCCACCAGCGACCGCGGCGCGTGCCACCGTCGCGCCCGCCCCGTCGAGGAGGAGGTGTTCGGTGACTGGTCCGACGCTGACCGCGTCCGCGCCGTAGTCGCTGAACAGGACCGCCGGTCGCTCGTCTGGAGCCTCGTGGGGGACGACTTCGCCGGCGAGGTGCTCGACGACCTCGCCGCGGAGTGGTTCCGGGCCGCGGGCGAGAGCCGGACGCCGGACGAACTGCGGGCCGCCGGCGAGCGGATCTGGACTCTGGTCCGCCTGTTCAACGTGCGAGAGGGGTTCGACCGCTCGGACGACGAACTCCCGGAGGTACTGACGCGCCCAGTCGACGACTCGGACGGTATCGACCCGGACGCGTTCGACCGGCTCCTCACGCGGTATTACGCGGCCCGCGACTGGGGGTTCGACGGGCGTCCCACACGAGCGCTGTGCGAACGGTTGGATCTCACAGACGCGGTCGACGACGACACGCCCCTCGCGGACGGTCCTGCCGGGGCACCAGAACTATGACAGAACGCATCGACCTCGACGACATCGACGCCGACGACGGGACCGAAGACGGCGAACCGAACCCGGGCGACTGGATCTGGCGGGACGACGGTGACGACGACGCCCCCGTCTCGACGCAGTCCGCCGAGGACGCGCCGGTCGGGCCGTCGTCCTCGGGTGACTCTTCCGTAGACGCTGCCGGTAGCGACTCGACGGACGACCAACCGATATCCGAAGCGGGCGGTGACGGCGTGCCGTCGCCGAGGATCCGAGACGTCGCGGACGGTTCCGACCGCGATGCCGGCCAGGCCTCTGACGCTAGCGGCGAGGCGCGCGTCCCGCACGTCCCGCGGGAGAACCGGGGCGATCCAGTCGGGATCCCGAAGCGGTCCGGCGGAGCGGGTGCCGGGAGCGAGGGCGAGTCTGACGCGACCGCCGCGGCACCGCCGGACGCGGAGGCGAGCGGCCCCCACGGCGGCGGCGTCGACGACATGGTGACTGCGCTGACCTACGAGGCCGCGAAGCGCCTGGCGAACCCCGCCGCGGCCGTCGCCGACGCGAAGGTCTGGTCCGACTGGATCGGTATCGTCGGCGACGTGCCAGCCCACGTCATCGGCACCTTCCAGCGCAACCACGGCGTCGACGCCGACTTCTTCAACGGCACGGGAACGGGCCCGGGCGAACGGCTGGCGGAGATCGACGTGCACTCGATGTTCTACTCGGAGCGCATGGTCGTCGTCGGCGTCGAAGGCGAGGACGAGTACATCGCCGAGCGGGCAGACTGGGAGTTCGTCCCCGTGGCAGACGCGGCGGCGAAGGCGAACTGGGAACTGACGGAGTAACGTCGCCGTTCGGAGAGGTTGGTGAATCGTTTTCACAGTCGACGTGGATCGCTACCGCATGGTGAAGCGATACGCTCTCAGACAGCACCCGGTGCTTCTGGCGGCCGTGTTGCTGCTCGGTGCGTGGCTGATCCTCTCCGCGATGAACGTGTTCGTCTCGATGGGTCAGACGGGGCCGTTCGAGGGGTACGTCGGACACACACCGGCCAGCGGGTGGGCCGGCCTGGCGGTGATAGTGGCGCTGCTCGGATTCCTCGTCGTCCTGTACTCGGAACTGGGCGAGCCTGGTCCGCTCCCCGAGTCGTTTCCGCCGGAGACGGCGCGCGGCGGGGCCGGACAGAGGAGGGTGCACCGTCACACCGACCGGTCCGAGCGGATGGCCTCCGCCCGAACTGACCACGTCGAACCGAAGACGTACTACAAGTGTACCCAGTGCGGAACGGTGTCCGCGTCCGACGAAGCCGTCGCTGAACCGCACGCGCGATACTGCGAAGTCTGCGACGCGGAGACTGAGTGGGTGCCTGCGGAGGGAAGCGGTCCCGTCGACGAAGGGGGGTCGAGGACGTGACGTACTACGAGTGCGCCGAGTGCGGGACGATGGCGTCGTTGCTGGGTGAGAGCGAGCAGGTGCGACCCTGCCCGGTCTGCGACAAGGTGACCCGCTGGGAGGAGTCCTTCGTCGACGAGGACGCGGGGGTGTCGTTTTGACGCTGGCGTTCGAACCCGGCGACCGCTTTCTGGAGGCCGTCGACGACTGGAGCGACCAGCGGATGATGGACCACGAGCAGGCTATCGAGACCAAGGCTGAACAGGCGTTGCTGGAGATCGAACATCTGGTCCGCGACGTCGAGGACCCGGACGACATCGCCTTCGGGGTCGAGGGGACAGAGATCAGACACGACCCGAGCGAGGAACTCGCCGAATTTCTCGACGCCCAGGCCGAAGAGAGCGGCCTCCCGCCAGAGGCCGTCCTGAAACTCCACGTGGACCTGTTCGCCCGCGTCTTCCTCGACGACGACCAGAAGCGGCCGCCGGGTGCGCCGCCGACGTAGCGTCGCCCGCTCAGCCGGAGTTACGCTGTCGGCCCGAGGCGGATGGAGAACCTCGACGCACTGCGATGTCGAATATCGTCGCGAAGGGCCGCCCGCCGGAGTTAGAACATCGGCAGCGCTCGGTACTCGCGGGTCGGGACGTAGAAGTTCGCCCGCGACTCGACGGTGATGAACTCCAGGATGCCGTTGTTCTGCCGGTCACGCACTTTGGTGCTGTCGTCGCGGACGTACCAGCCGTTCATCGCCTTTCGCGTCTTCTCGAAGTCGTCGAGCGACGCCTGGAATGAGAGGAAGTGGACGCCCGCCCGGTTGCCGTCGACGGTGTTGAAGTCCCGCCGAAGGACGATCGGTTCGCCGTCCTCGCGGACCCGGGCCACTTTCTCGTGGTGGCCGACGACGTCGTGTTCGCTCGCGTGGTCTGAGACGGCGTCGCTGAACGGGACGGTGTCGGTGAACTCGTCTACGTCCTCGTCGGAGAACTCCGGGGAGAACATCCGCGCGACGCGCTCGTTCCGGTCGAACCCCTCGAACCAGCGAGTGAGCGACTGGCTCAGGTGGCTCAGATGCATCGTCGTCCCCCCCTCGAACGACCCGGAGTCGATGGTGACGCGGTCCTCGCTGGCCTGCGTGCCGCGCATTCCCGAGCGAAAGCCCATGAACATCCGGTCGGAGTCGGACAGCGGCGGGTCCTCAGGGAACCCTTCGGCGTCCGTGTGCTCGACCGGCAACCCCTCGCCGATGAACCCGGTGCGTCGACCGCTGGTCGAGAACACGTCGCCGAGGCGGTCGTCGACTGAAACGTCGCCGAGAGAGTCCTTCGGACCGAACAGAGCGTTCTCCGCGGCGTCGAGGTGCGACGGAACGTCGCTCGACAGGGCGAGCGCGGCGTCGAAGTCGAGGAGGTCCGGGTCGTCCGTACGCGAGAGTACCTCAGGCCGGCGAACCGGTGTCGCGTCCAGTGCACCCACTCGCTCGAAGTAGTTCGGCCCCCAGGCGAGCAGGTGAAAGAGCCCGTCGGGTCCCCACTCGTACGCGCCTTCGAGAGTTCGCATCGCGCGCTCTATCGTGCGGCCCGTTTCTTTCGACGGCGACGCGCTCAGGTCGAGCAACAGGACCCGGTGATGCCGGGGCAACAGCGGATTGCCGTGCCGGTCTCGCCGGACGAACGACGACTGCGCGTGCTGACGGTTCGGCAGCCCGTCGGCGTGCGGGTTCGGGTCTAATCCGAGGTCGGTCTCCGACCGCGCCGGCCGTAGGAACTGCGAACACCCCGCCAGGCCGACGGCTCCGGCGATACCCGCGATCCGTTCGAGGAGTGTGCGTCGACTTGCCATGCTATCGCTTGACAAGAGTACTGGATCTCGGCGTATAAGCCCGTCGTGTATCACGTTTTCCGAGAGTAGCAAGCGTTTATGCGAATTCACTGCTTGCAACTACGCATGTTACACGCTAGCAGTGGACTTTCATCGGCCGAACTCCCGCTGCCGGCCGACGACGCCGTGACGGTACTGCTCGTGGGATCAGTCGTTCTGGGCATCATCGCGTACGATGCCTACAGGTACCACTGGGGGGCGTAGATGTCCGAGCGCACCGTTGCTCGCGGCGAGCGTCTCGACGGCACGCGGGTCGTCAGGGTCCTCGGATACGCCGTGTACGTGCTCGCGACGCTTCTTGCCCTATCGCTGTTGACCGTCGGCACCATCGCCATCATCGCGGAACTGAAAGGAACCTGGCACTGGGCGATCCACCTCCAGTCAACTGTCAGTTACGTCGGACTGTTCATCTCGTACCTGTTGACCGCCCTCGTCCCGCTTTTCGGACTCTTGCTCGTCTCGCGGTGGTGGGTCGACGATGCGTAGCCTGACGCGAGTCTGCCGGGTGGGAACCGTTCTCTCGGCAACGGCGCTGTTGCTGGTAGTCGCCCTCGTCGGTCTCGTCGCGTTCGTCGCGGAGATGCACGCGACGTGGACCTGGTACTTCCGCATGGAACGGACCATCTCGGCGGCGACGCCCGTCGCGATGTGGCTGCTCGGTTCGTCGCTCGTATTTCTGTTCGGCACCGTGGCGACGGCGAGATACGAGAACGGATAGATATCCACCTCTTATCCGCCAGAACCCAGTCGTTCGACGGCGCTACCCACCTTCGATGAGGTCCGTGAACCGCTCCAGGCGCTCGTCGTCGGCGAGTCGAACCATATCGCCCTCTTGGTCGTACCGTGCTATTCCTGCACTGTCCAGTTTCGGAAGATGATTGTGGTAGAGCGAGAGGTAGATCCGCTTTACGTCCTCCGCGGGGATCTCGGTGATCGGCGACCCGTTCTCCCGGACGGCGATCTCGTCAGCGAGGTCGGCCAGTGCCATCGGTCCCTCGTACTCCCGCAAACAACGGATCGCGTACCGGCGGCGAGTGTGAGAGAGGCACTCGAAGACCGCGTCTACGTCTCCGTGTGATTGATAGACGTTCGTCATATCACTGGGTAATTCCTCGTAACCCAAGAGAACAAGGGTTGTATATTCACCCCATTCACCGGTCCGAAAGCGCTCTCTACTGTGGATCGTCTCTCGACGGGTAGTTGATAGTTAACGTACTCGAAATCAGGTTCCGGTGGCCGGTGTGAAACCGCTTCGACAACGCCTGCTGCGAGAGATCCATCCGGTTCGCGAGTTCGCTCATCGTCACCTGTTGAGGCACCTCGTAGTACCCCTCTTCGAGCGCAGTCACCAGCGTCTCACGCTGTTTCGTCGTCAGGTCGTACTGGACGCTCGCCATCGGCTGTTCCTGTTCCTTGAGTTCGTTGAGTTCGAAGGTGATGTCGTTCTCGTCGCAGTACTCCTGGAAATCCGAGAGCCGACTGCGGTCGTCGAAACGTATCCGCAGTTCCCAGGTTTCGTCTCTCGCGACGGCCCGCAGGATCGTCGCTCCGATCTCGACGTACGCGTAGACGATCGTCTCGACGTTTTCCGTCCACTCCGCGCGGTAGAGCCTCCCGTCGTCGATCTCGTCGATTTTGGCGACGTTCTTCACCGACTCGTCCTCCCGGAACGCGTCTTCGAACTCCGATTGTTCGAGGCCGCTGACCCAGAAGTACGGCATGACTTTGTCTTGCATCGTCGCGACGACGCGCTCTATCTCGACTATCATCTCCGGTACCGCCGTCAGGGTGTGAGGGAGCGCAAAGTCGTCTGAAGGAACGGTGAACTCCGCGATGACACTCATATCCACGGGGTTCGGTATCGAGTAGAATAAGGGCCGTGGAAGAACGGGATTTGTGCTCTCTTCCGATACCGGCGTCGATAACTGTTGTCTGACCGCCGGTCCGCGCTTCGAAACGGCTGTCCAGTCAGGAAACCCACTCCAGTTTCGGAGCCGTTTGGTACGGACTGTTGTAAGTCATTTCCGGAGGGCACCGACACGGGAACGACGCATACCGGTTCACAGTTACAACAGTCCGTATGAGCGACTCCCGTTTCGTCTCGCGGCCGGCAGCCTGGGGCGTATCCTCCGCACCGCCGCGGGTCGAAAGCGGTGACTCGCGGACTGCGCCGCTGTCGCTACGGTGCCATCTGTGCGGTGAGTTCGTCCTCGAAGGCGACGACGCCCTCGGTGATGTCCGCCGCGGCGAGGTAGAGGTCCGACTCCGTCTCCTCGCGCACGTCAGCGGCGAACTCGTCTATCCACTCCAGTAGATGTTCGTCGAGGAAAACCCGTTCGTAGCCGAACGCCTCGGCCTCACCGCGGCGCTGGCGTCGGATCAGGTGTCTGAGAAAGGCGAGTTCGACCGCGACGAAATCGTTCTCCTCGGGGTAGTCCTCCGGCGGTTCCCACCCGACGGCGTGATAGCTCTCCTCGACTTCGGCGAGTCCCTCCCCGATGTACTCCGTGTCGTCGCGGTAGTACGTCTCGTGGGGGGTGATGACGGGCCTGAGACCGACGAACAGGCGCGTGTACTCGGTTGTCAACTCGTCCTCCACGTCGCGTATCGGTCGGTCCTCGTTGTCCTCGACGAACCGTTCGAGCGCGGCGAACCCCTCGTCCAGCGACGGGTGGACCTCGTCGTCGGGAACCGTCACCCCAGAGAACAGGTCAGTCAGGAACGCCTCGTTCGGCGCGTCGCCGAGCGAGTCGACGGCGAAGTCGAACAGTTCGAGTCGTGCCTCGTAGACGGAGTCGGTGTTCATGTGTCGAAGTGGAGTCTGGCACGGCAGTCGTTACAGTACTCGAACACGCTGTGTTCCGAGTCCGGCGCGATACCCTCGACCCGCTCGCCGACCGCCGCCTTCACCTTCTCGGCCGAACCGACGCTCGTGAACTCGCGACCGCAGCGGCGACAGGACAGTATCTCACCGTCGTACACCGTCATCCACGCCGGATCGTTCGATTCGGCGTCCGCGTCTGTGACGGCCTCTCGATTCTCGGGCAGCAACGACAGGTCCAGTCCGTCGCGCATCGTGATGGCTCCCTCCGGACAGCCGTCCTCGCAGAGCCCGCAGTTCACGCAGCGTTCGTGGTCGAACTGCAGGTCGCTCCCCTCTCTGCGGATCGCGTCCGTCGGACACATGTTCGTACACGTAGGCGTCAGCGCGCAGTCGTCGGATACCTCCATCCAGCCGAAATCCGATAGCCCTCGGATCACGTCGCGGTCAGGATCGGTGTGGTCGACTATCGCCCGGACGCTCTCCAGCGCCCACCCGTGATTGTCGAACGGCGGCGTCTCTCGTCCGTCGTCTACGTCGCCGGTCGCGACGTGTTCGCCCGCGGGAACCGGGGAGTCGTCGAGCCCGTTTACGAACGCGGAGAGGGCGTCGACGAACCCGTCTGGGTCGCGGGGGTCGGGCGCGAAGAAGTCGACGCGTTCGCCCAGCCCGAGGTCGCGACACGCTGCGTTGACGCTGTCGACCAGTGTCGCCTTCGGATCGGGGCCGGAGTGGAGACAGGATCCGCCGCATCCGACGACGGCAACCCCGTCGGCCCCGCTCGCGAGCGCGTGGAGCGCGTGGGCCTCGCCGACCGTGTCCGTACAGTCGACCCGGACCGGCAACACCGGCGGATACGAGAGGTCCCGTCCCGCCGCGGAAAGGCGGCCGTACTCCCGAACGGCGTCGTCGGCGCGTTCCGAGCAGACGAACGTGACGACCTGCTCGCCGATGGGGTCGTCGCCGCCGAACAGACCGCCGGATTCGCGGGGCCGGACGAGCGCCTCGACTTCGCGGGCGATCCGTTCGTTCGAGGGGTCCCGCAACCGGACCGCGCCGGTGGGACAGGAACTAGTGCAGGCCCCGCAGTCCTGGCAGGCGACGGGGTCGAACTCGACCTCGTCGATACGGGGTCGTTCGACCGCACCGTGCGGACAGGCCTCTACGCACTCGTTGCATCCGCGCTTGCTCGACGCCCCGGACGCGCAGACGTCCATGTCGATGTCCAGATGCTGCGGTTTTTCCAGGCCGCCGAGTAGCCGTTCGACCGCCGCGACGGTCCCAGCGTCGACGGGACCAGTATAAAACCCGAGACGCCCGCCGCGGTCGGCGGACGTCGCGGCGGGGTAGATCACCTGGTCCGCTTCGATAGCGCGTTCGACGCCGTCCATCTCGATGGCGTTCGTCGGACAGCACTCCGTCCACTCTCCGTCGGGGGCGTCGGGTACGATGTCGACGGGAACGCGTGCGACCATGCCGTCCGGCCCTTCGCGGACGCAGTCCATACAGGAGATGCAGTCTTCGGTGACCCGGGCTTCGACGGTCACCTCGAACTCGCCGTATTCGCCGTCGACGCGGGTGACCCGGCCTCGTTCGACAGTCACGTCGTCTAAGTTTGCGTCCACTCCCGCGTATTCGCCGCCGTTTGCGATCAGCGTTATCTCCGCGTCACCGGTCGACCCCGTATCCCCCGCCAGTGCGCTGGCGGTTTTCGCGTCGCCGACGACGACCACGTCGTTTCCGGCGTCGCGAGAGACCGAACGGGACACCGGTTCCTCTCGCAGGCCGGCGTGACGGGCGGTCAGCATTCGCGCCGTCTTCTCCGACGCCGCGTCTCTCCCGTGTACCCATCCGGCGCTCTCGCGGTGGTCGACGAAGTCGACCGCTTCGGGGTGGAGATCATGCTCGTCAGCGAGGCCGCGTAACCGGCGCTTGCATCCGTCGTCGACCGCGGTGACGAGCAACTGGTCCAGGTCGTGTTCGTCTATCACCTGCGACATCGCTGGTAGGCCGTCATCGCAGAGATGGCTCGAACTCGCGACTACGTCGACGCCTTCGACACTGTCCCGCGCTTCCTCCGGGTCTACGGCGCACCCGTCCCCGCAGGCGCAGACGAAAGCCCCCGTGTTCATGTGCCACAGTGATACTACTTCTCAGGGCAAGTATGTTACGAATGGTCAAAAATCAGAACACAATAGATCGAACGGGCAGAATTTTAAAAATGAGAATGGTAAGGGAGAAGTGGTATAAATTAATATTATTCTATATAAACTCGGCAAAAGTGTACATAAATAAGGTCAAACACGTATTCTCTCGACAAAATTGGTGAAGACTCTTACGCGCTCCAGTTGATCTTCTAAGTCATGCCCATAGTTACCGTGCCGAACCGAACGGCCGGGCGACGGGGGTCGGTACCGTGAGCAACGAACCAGTGCAACTCGACCTCGATCGACGGTCGTTCATGAAGGCGAGCGCGCTCGCCGGAGCGGTCGCCATCGGTGGCGGAGCGGCGGGGCACGTTCTCGCTCAGGAGGGCGAAGACGAGACGCCGGACGGTGCCCTCGGCGAGAACGAGACCGTTAACTCGGTGTGTAACTACTGCGCCGTCGGCTGCGGTTTCAAGGGCGAGCGACGGGGGAACGCGTTCGTCGGTCAGGAGCCCTGGTTCGAGAACCCGATCAACAACGGGTCGGTCTGTGCGAAAGGGGCGAGCATCTACGAAACCGAACACTCCGACAAGCGGGTCAAACACCCGCTACAGCGCGTCGACGGCGAGTGGCAGAAGATCACGTGGGAACAGGCGTACAGCACTATCGTCGGCGAGATAGAGCGGATCTGGGACGAGTACGGCCGAGATAGCATCTACTGGCTCGGCAGCGCTCACCACTCCAACGAGGAGGCGTACGCGCTTCGCAAACTGATCTCCTTTATGGGGACGAACAACGTCGACCATCAGGCACGGATCTGCCACTCGCCGACTGTCGCCGGCCTCGCGAACACGTGGGGCTACGGCGCGATGACGAACACGATCAACGACTACCGCAACTACGACCTGGACATCATCATCGGACAGAACCCCGCCGAGGCCCACCCGATCGCGATGCAGCACATCCTCGAAGGGCAAAAGCGCGGCGGGACGCTGATCGTCGTGGAACCGCGGTTCACCAAGACCGCTGCCCACGCCGACCAGTTCTACCGGCTTCGGTCCGGCACTGACACGGCGTTCATGCTCGGACTGATCAACTACCTCCTCAACAACGACGCGCTCGACCGGAACCACATCGAGGGGCGGGTCAACGGGTGGCCCGACGTCGAAGCCGAACTGGAGAACTACGACCTCGAAACGGTGTCTGACATCACCTGGATCAGCGAGGAGTCGATCGAGGAGGTCGGCGATCTCATCATCGAGAACATGCCCAACGTCCAGATAGAGTGGGCGATGGGCGGCACCCAACACACCAACGGCACGCAGAACATCCGCGCCCACGCCATCACTGCGCTGGCGACGGGCGGTATCGGCCGTGCGGGCGGCGGATTGCAGGTCATGCGGGGACACGCGAACATCCAGGGGACGACCGACCTCGGGCCGAACGCTCACATCCTGCCGGGGTACTACTCCGTCTCGTCGGTGGACTCGTGGCGGCACTGGGCGAACGTCTGGACGAAGAGCCCGTACACGGAGGGGGAGGTCAGCTTCGAGGACCTGTACGAGAAGTTCGACCACATGCCCGAGGAACTCTGGCAGGAGCAGGCCGGCGGCGGCGACGCCGTCATCGGCGACCCGGGCGATCAGGAGGACGACACCTCGATGATGTTCCAGAACGGTCTGACCGTCTCTCGATGGTACGAGTCCGCGCTGGACCAGGAGGACCGCCTGATCGAGTCCACGCTCTATCAGCCCGAGAAGACGAAGATGGCCGTCTTCCAGGGGCATTCGGCGAACTCACTGACCGAGATGGACCGGATGAAACAGGCGATGGAGGCGCTCGACCTCCTCGTCGTCATCGATATGTTCCCGTCGGTGGCGTCCGTGATGGCCGAGCGGGACGACGGCGTCATCTTCCTGCCCTGTGCCAGTCCGTACGAACACGCCGGTAGCGTGACCAACTCTCACCGCTCCGTTCAGTGGAAGGAGCCGGTTCGGCCGCCGGGGCACAACACCCGACCCGACCTCCAGATCATCCAGCAACTCGCCGACCGTCTCGGGTTCGGCGAACACTTCAACTGGGGTCCGGGGCCGGAACTGTACAACGGCACGGAGTCCTACGAGGATGTGATGCGGGAGATCAACCTGGGTGTCCGCACCATCGGCTACCAGATGTCGCCCGAGCGGTTGCAGGCCCAGCAGGAGTACGACGAGGTGTTCAGTACCGAGGATCTGCAGGCGAAAGCCGGGCCGTACGAGGGCGAGTTCTGGCAACTGCCGTGGCCGTGCTGGGGGACCAGCCCGAACGAAAACGTCCCCGACCACCCCGGCACCCCAATCATCTGGCGCGACCGGTTGGACCCGCGAGAGGGGGGCCACGACTTCCGCGCACGGTGGGGAACTGAAGCTCCCAGTCCAGACAACTGGGAGACCGTCCGCGGCGAAAGCGGGTTCCCGGCCGAGGAGTACCCGCTCAGCGAGACGTACGACCAGCAGGGAGACGAGGGACTGGACATGCTCCGGAGTTCCTACCAGCCCGACTGGTGGGATAGCGAGGTCGAGGGCGTCCCGCAGTACCCCGGGTTCGCGAACACGCTTCCGGCGGACCCCTCGAACTCCGACCAGATGGCCGGTCCGGTCCGGTACGCGCTGAACCCGGCGCGGTCGCCGTACGACGCCGCACAGGACTTTCAGGACCGGTTCATCACTGACCTCGACCCCGCCGACTACGAGGAGTACCAGAACCGACAGCCCGACCCGCCGACCGGCCGCGGTCGGGCGCGTGCCGTCGCGTGGAACTTCTACGACCCCGTCCCGATCCACCGCGAACCGATCGAAAGCCCGCGTCCCGATCTGGCCGATGAGTGGCCAGCGTTCGGCCCGCAGACGAACCTCTATCGCCTCGACCAGGACAACCGCGCCGTTCAGGAGCAGGCCACACAAGAGGCACAGGATCAGGGGTTCGAGACGATCATGACAACGGGCCGGCAGGTCGAACACCAGGGCGGCGGCGCGGAGACGCGGAACAACGTATTCACCGCCGACCTGCAGCCGCACATGTACGCGGAGATCCATCCGGACCTCGCCGAGGAGATCGGCGACGGCATCGACGGCGGAGACTTGGTCGTCGTCTCGACGACAAACCGAGGGTCCGTCCTCGTCAAGGCCCGCGTCACCCGGCGCGTGAACGACCGCGAGGTGTTCCTCCCGTACCACTGGGGCGGCGTCTACAAGGGGCAGGACCTCTCGGACCGCTACCCGGACGGCCTCACGCCGCTGGCTATCGGCGACAGTGTCAACATCATCACGTCTCCCGGGTACGACTCCGAAACCCAGATGCAGGAGACGAAACCCGCGCTGGTGAACGTCCGTCAGGCGACCGAGGACCTGCTGAACGAACTAAACATGGACACGCACCTGCTTAACGAGGGCTTCCCGCAGGACGAAGCCGGTCTCGGCCGACAGAAGACGTACGACGTCAGGGACCGCCCGAACGACAGCCATTAACAATGTCAACTGACCAAGAATCCCAGGACCGACAGGTGATGAGACAGAGCGTCTTCAGCACCGGCGAAGGGACGCGAATCTTCCCGGACGTGGAGGCGTGTATCGACTGTGGCGGTTGCTACGTCGCCTGCAAGCGCACGTGGGACATCCCGCGCGACGAGCAACGGATCAGCATCTCGACGATGCTGGAAGGCCAGATGGCGGAGGACACCGAGAACAACCCGCGGAGCGGGGCGGCCATGAGCGAGGGGCAAGACCCGGGCGAAACCAGCGTTCCGATGCAGTGTTACCACTGCGACAACGCGCCCTGCGTCTCCGTCTGCCCGACGGACTCGCTGTTCAAGAACCCGGATAACCGATACGTCGAGGTGCGCGACGACCTCTGTATCGGCTGCCAGTACTGCCTCTCGGGGTGTCCGTTCGGCGCGCCGCAGTTTCCCGAGTCGAACGACGGGGGAGCCGAGTTAGCGGGCAGCGGCGGTATCATGGACAAATGCACCATGTGCGAGGAGCGCCAGCTAGAGTCCGGAAAGGGCCCCGCCTGCGCGGAGGAGTGCGCCACCGACGCCATTCTCGTCGGGACGGCCGACCAGATCGCCGAGGAACTCGACCGCCGCGGCGAGGCGTCCTTTTTCAACGACGAGGCGCTCGAGATCATCTTCGGCGACGACGCGGAGGCGTTCGACCGATGAGCGGGACGTCCGACGACCGGGACCGGGATCCGGACCGGCCACCGGACGACCGTGAAGGGGGGACGCCGCACAGCGACGCGACCGACCAGCGGGACCGAGAGGCGGGGACCGACCCGTCCTCTCGCTCGGAGCACGAACCGGTCCGGGAGATGCCGCACAAGGAGCGGCCCCGGAACTACACGGACCCGGACAGTCGCCTGACCGACCGCCTTGCGGTCCTCATCAGCGCCCTCGTCGGCCTGATAGTGACCGGGCTCGCGTACTGGTGGGCGCAGTCGCAGGCGATATTCACCGAGGAACTGTACCGCGTCCAGCCGACGGTTGAGGAGCGCGGTATCGGCGCGGACTGGGTGCAGGGAAACACCGACCCGGCGCTAGACGCGATGATCGCCATCATCCACGCGGCGGACGCCCTCATGGGCCTCGGCATCCTCGTGATAGTGTTTCTCCACTGGGCCGCGTTCCGTCGCCTCGCGTCGCAGATGCGCCAGCCCGGCGAAACGCGCCGGTCGGATGCCGTCGCCGCCGACGGCGGTGCGGAGGCGGACGGTGAGCGCGGAGGTGACGCCGGATGACCAGCCTCGACCACGGGAAGTTCACCCGGGTCACGACCCTGTTTCACTCGCTGCTGGCGCTAGACGTGTTCCTGCTGTTTTTCACCGGATACGCCATCATGTTCAACGACGAACTCTGGTGGCTGGTCGAGGCGACCGGCGGGAGCAGCGGCGTGGTCGCGGTACATCGCATCGCCGGCCTCGGACTGATCGCGTTGACTATATTCTGGATGACGCTGCTTCTCATCACGCCCGGCGGTCGAGATAACTTCGGTGCTGTACTCCCCGGAACTGACGATATCGAGGCCGCGGTACAGGACGTGAAGTTCGCGCTGGGGTACGCGGACGAGCGCCATCCCAACGCCCGCCAGTTCGCCGGCTACAAGGCCGACGAGGTCCCACTGCTGTCGTACGTCGGGAAAGGCGTCGTCTGGATATTCGCGGTCGAACTGACGCTGCTCATGATCTCCGGCCTGCTCATCTGGAGCAAGACCGGCCTCGTCGGGTTCTTCCAGACGAAGGCGTCGGCCATGGCGTTCGTCGTGTTCCACGGTCTCCTCGGTATCATCATGCTGATGGGCGTGATGTTCCACATCTTCGAACACGGCGCGCACCCGGCGTTCTACCCGGTCGAACTCAAGGCGTTCCTCCCGAAAGACATCACCCCGGAGTATCACGCCGACGAGGACCACGACACCACCGGCATCGAGAACCTCGAACTCTCGCCGACGTGGAACTGGGCGGCCAACCTGCTCGGTCTCCTCACCGTCATCGGCATCGTCAGCGTGCTGATCGGAAGCATCTTCGACGAAGGGTATCCCATACCGAGGGAGTTGGCAGTCGGCGGCGGTCCGACGAACCTGTTGCTCACTATCGGGATCAACATCGGCATTCTCGTGCTGTTCATCGGCCTCGTACTGTCGATGTACGGAAACGTCATGCGCCGGCGGTACGAGCGCCAGATCGCCGAGGAGCGACGCCAACCCCCGACCGCGACGGACGGAGGTGACGCCGGTGACGACTGACCGCCGTCACTCGTCCGGCGGAGCGTCTCCGACCGGATCTACGGGGGTGACGTGACCGATGGTGAGCGTGATCTGGGAGGCGATGGGTGTCCTCGCCGTGCTGTTGGCGATAGCGGGACTGCTGTACGTTCTCGGGCTGTCGGGCACGGCCGGTGACGACGACAACGGCCCGAGGTGGTCCGGCGTACTGGTGGGACTCGTCGTCGCGGCGTTCCTGCTAGCGATGATTGTCCCGCTCGTGATGTGACCGCCGACGGTCGGCGAGCGGTCCGCCGGCTAAAATATATTTTAGCTAACATATATCCCCGCCCGTCCCCGAGACATCTGTATGGCAAGACAGTCGCACGGACCCGACGCAGGTGAGAAGAACCAGATCGCAAAGACCGGGACGACTACCGTCGGCTTGACCGCGACTGACGGCGTCGTACTAGCGGCCGACCGGCGGGCGAGTCTCGGCGGGCGATTCGTGGCGAACAAGGACGTATCGAAGATCGAACAGGTACATCCGACGGCCGCGATGACCATCTCCGGGTCCGTCGGGGACGCGCAGGCTGTCCTCCGACAGCTCCGCGCCGAGGCGTCGCTGTACGAGACGCGACGCGGACGCCCCCTGTCGATGGACGCGCTGGCGCGGGTTACGGGCGACACGCTCCGCGGCCGCCCGGTTACACCGGTCCTCGGCGGTGTGGACGACGACGGCGCGCACGTCTACGACCTGGATGGCGGCGGTGGCGTGATGGAAGACGCGTACGCGTCGACCGGGAGCGGGATGCAACTCGCGTACGGCGTATTGGAACGGCAGTACGATCCGGACGCCTCGGTTTCGGAGGCAGTCGCGGTCGCCGCGAACGCCGTCGCCGCCGCCAGCGAGCGCGATACGGCCAGCGGCAACGGCGTCCTCGTCGCTCGCGTCACGGCCGACGGCGTCGCGACTGCGACCTACGACGACCCGGCGGAGGTGGCGTAGATGGACGGACACGAACAGACCGCGTACGACCGCGGCGTGACCGTGTTCTCGCCGGACGGCCGCCTCTACCAGGTCGAGTACGCCCGCGAGGCCGTCACCCGAGGTCAACCCGTCGTCGGCGTCACGCACGGCGACGGTGTCGTCCTCGCCGCGAACGGCACGCGTCGCTCGCCGCTACAGGAACCGGATAGCATCGAAAAACTGCACGCTGTCGACGACCACGTGGGAGTCGCGACTGCCGGTCACGTCGCGGACGCGCGTCGCCTCGTCGATCAGGCTCGCGTTACCGCCCAGCGCGAACGACTGAGATACGGCGAACCGATGGCCGTCGAAGCGCTCGCCAAATCGCTCGCGGACGCCGTCCAGGAGACGACCCAGACCGGCGGCGCGAGACCGTTCGGTGCGGCGCTTCTGGTCGCTGGCGTCGACGAGAACGGCCCGGCGTTGTACGAGGTCGACCCGTCCGGGACCCCGACAGCGTGGCGGGCCACAGCGGTCGGCGGCGACGGCACACTGATCGACCACCTCGAAACGGAGTACGCCGACGAACTCGACGAGAGCGCGGCTGTCGATACGGCGCTCGGGGCGATTCGAGAGAGTACGGAAGCGGATCTGTCGGCGGTCAACCTCGACATCGCGACGGTGACTGCGGACGGGTACGACGCCCTCAGCCGTGACGAACGACGCGACGCCGTCGGCAGCTAATCGGGCCGAGTCGGGAACTCATACTGTCGGCTGTAAGTACGTGAAGACTGCGAGGCAAGTATGGCCGTGTTACTTGCTTACACCCTGTTTGCTGTCGAACCACTGTTCGACGAATTACAGCCGACAGTATCAGGCCGACGCGCTCTCGCTCCCGCCGCTCGCCCCGTCGACGCTTTCGTCTCCCTCCGCCTCCGATTCCGTGACGGTCCGGCGGCGGTGTTCCACGACCGTTCCGTCGCGGGCGACGAACAGCGCGAGTTCCTCGTCCTCTAGCCTGGTAGTGACGCGGACACACCAGGGGTCCTCGGAGACAACGCGCTCGCGCCACTCGTCGCCGACGTTCCAGACCGGGCGGTCGCGCACGTCGTGGCCGTGTTCGTGGTAGAACGACACGACAGCAGGGTGGTCGAGCGTCGCGAGCGTGACCGGACAGCGCAGGCGCGCGCCGCAGGCCACGCACGAGAACGTCACCGTCGCCGGTCCGGGGTCGCCGGCGCGTTCGGCGTCCGCGTCGACGGCACCGCCGCACTCCGGGCAGACTCCCGTCGAGAACCCGGCGATCCGGTGGCGGTGGTGCGCGTCGAACGCCGCCGGGAGGTCCTCGTCGTCGTGGGTGTCGTGCCCGCTCGGCGGGAACGGGAGTTCCAGAACCGGGCCGTTACAGGCCTCGCAGGCGACAGTCGTCACGTTGTCCTCCACGCGGACGACCAGCGCCGCCTCGCCGCAGTGGGGACAGGCGTCGGAAAGCCCGACGGAGTCCCGACTCACACTCTCCGTGTACGTGCCCGCGGCGACGGTGCGGGCGATAGCGGTCCCCGCGTAGGTGAGTTCGTACTCGTCGCCGACGCTGCGGACGTACCGGTCGGTCAACTGCCGGAGGTGGTACGCGAACCCCGCGGACGTGTCTTCGTCGGTGGCCTCGTGCAGTTCAGAGAACGAGCGCCGCGCCGGCCGTCCGTCGTCTACGAGCGCGCGCAGGATGCGCAACCGCGTCTCGCTCCCGAGGACCTGAAAGGCGTCGCTGGGCGGGATGTCGTCGTCCGGGTCGCGGGGTCCGCTCATGTCTGTCTCTGATCGGCCACCGGTAATAAGCGCTGTCGTGGTCTCTGAACCGCGTTCGTTTCGCTCGGTTCCGTTCCAGTCTCCATGGCTGGCTTTTCCCTTCGACCGGCGTCCTCCACGTTCCGTAACTAATTCCGGTTACGAACTGCCCGTCCCCGACAGCGGATTTAAGAACGAGCGGTCACGATGTGGTGGTATGCTCGCGGACGAGTTCGGTCGGGAGGTGTCGGGTGTGCGGGTGTCGTTGACCGACCGGTGTAACTTCGACTGCGTCTACTGCCACAACGAGGGTCTGGGCGATACGCGCGGTCCGATGGATCCGCAAGACGACGAGATGACGGCCGACGAAGTCGTCCGCTTTCTGGAGGTCGCCGCCGAGTTCGACGTCGACTCAGTGAAGTTTACGGGCGGCGAACCGATGCTTCGCCAGGACCTCGAAGAGATCATCCGCCGGACCCCCGACGAGATGGAGGTGTCGATGACGACCAACGGCACCTTCCTCCCCGGCCGAGCGCCGGACCTCGTCGACGCCGGCCTCGAACGCGTCAACGTCTCGCAGGACGCGCTCGACCCCGACGACTTCGCCGAGGTGACCAAAAGCGGCGCGTACGAACAGGTACTTGAAGGCGTCGAGGCGGCCCTCGACGCCGGTCTCGACCCCGTCAAACTCAACATGGTAGTGTTCGAACACACCGCGGGCTACGTGCCCGAGATGGTCGACCACGTCGCCGAGAACGACGGTCTTCAGTTGCAGTTAATCGAGTACATGCCCGAACTCACCGGCCGCCCCGAGTGGAACATCGACATCGAACGCGTCCACGGCTGGCTAGAGGAACAGGCCGACGAGATCGAACGCCGCGAGATGCACGGCAGACGGCGTTACTGGATCGGTGGCGAAGACGGGTCGGACCCCGCCGACACGTCAGAAAACGGCGATCACGCGACCAGAGACGACCCCAACGCGGGACGCGGTATGGTCGAGATCGTCGACCCCGTCGAAAACGCTGACTTCTGCGCGAACTGTCATCGCGTGCGCGTCACGCACGAAGGATATCTCAAGGGGTGTCTCAACCGCAACGACGACCTGCGCTCGATGGGCGAGATGGAAAAACCCGAGATCCGCGAGACATTCCGGGAAACCGTCGACAACCGCGTGCCGTATTACGGCGAGTACATGATCAAAAACGACGACGGCGAGTGGGAGATCAACGAGGAGTACATTGGGGCCTGAGAGGGACTGTCGACATTCAGTAGCTTGCCGACGCGGGGACGGCGAACACCGGTACACAGTTCAAACGATCCCGTCGAAGGTCGCGTTTCGGGGTGCCGAACGAGCACACCCTGTCGCAACTGCGAGCGGAGCTACGCTTCCACACGAGAGACTGTCCGGGTCATTCGAGGGAGTAGCGAGCGTCTGACGGCTCGCTGGACCGTTCGCTGCGCGACCGGAACCGGTTTGTCGCACCGTCACGGTGCCCGATACTTTCGTGACGCTTAAGTACCCGAGAGGGAGTAGAATTGAACGCAATACGATGTAGGGGTATCGGGCCCCGAGTCCGAGAGGGCGGAGATAGAACAGCGAGTCGTGGTAGCCTAGCCTGGCCCAAGGCGCAGGGTTGCTAACTCTGTGGCGTCAAGCCTCCGGGGTTCAAATCCCCGCCACGACGTCGTACTGGAACCGGAACTTCCGGTTCGCGAGGGGTTTCAGCCCCGACGAAATCATCGAAGCGTTTTCGACGCTTCGACCCAGACAACAGATCAGCTATGAGTGCAGAAGAACCACAGGACGAACCCGAAGACGATGAGGATCTTCGCTACTTCGTCCGCATCGGGCAAACGGACCTCGATGGGACGAAGGCCGTAGAGCGATCACTCATCGAGATGAACGGCATCGGGCGACGAACAGCCCGCATCATCGCCGACGAGGCGAACGTAGACCGGAAGGCGACGTTCGGCCGACTCGAAGACGACGAGATCGAACGCGTGACCGACGAGGTCGAGAACTACGCGGACACGGTCCCGGAGTGGCTCACCAACCGCCGCAACGACTTCTTCAGCGGCGAGACCACACACGAGACCGGCAACGACCTCTCGATGACGCGACGGCAGGACATCAACCGCATGAAGATGATCAGTTCCTACCGTGGCGTCCGCCACAACCGCGGCCAGAAGGTCCGCGGCCAGCGCACGAAGTCCACCGGCCGTACCGAGGGGACTATCGGCGTCAACGTCGAGGAGATCCGCGAGGAAGCCGCGGAAGAGGCCGCCGGAGAGGAAGACGAGGACGAGGGGGGGCTCTAACCGATGCCGCTCGGAAGCAAAACGAAGGCTTACGAGACCCCGAACCACCCCTGGCAGGGCGAGCGGATCGCCGGCGAACACGACCTCGTCGGCCGCTACGGCCTGAAAAACAAGGAAGAACTCTGGCGCGCTCAGTCCGAACTGCGCTCGTACCGCCGCGAGGCGCGTGCGCTGCTCGGTCGCGCGCAGGGCGACGCCGAGGCCGCCGCAAAGCGCGGCGACGAGTTCCTCGCCCGCCTGAAGCGGATCGGCGTCCTCGACGAGGAGGACGGTCTCGACGACATCCTGTCGCTCGAGATCAACGACGTTCTCGAACGTCGCCTCCAGACGGTCGCCTACCGTAAGGGACTCGCGAACACGCCGGAGCAGGCCCGGCAGTTCATCGTTCACGGACACGTCGTGGTCGGCGAGAGCCGCGTCACGCGACCGTCGTACAAGGTCGACGTCGACGAAGCGGAGTACATCGACTTCGACGACACGAGCCCGCTCGCGGACGATCTCCACCCCGAACGCGCGGAGGAACAATAACATGAGCGAATCAGAAGACAGCAAGTGGGGCATCGCCCACGTGCACGCATCGTTCAACAACACGATCATCACCGTCACCGACCTCACCGGCGCCGAGACGATAGCCGATTCGTCCGGCGGCGCGGTCGTCAAGCAGAACCGCGACGAGGCGTCGCCGTATGCGGCCATGCAGATGGCCGAAACGGTCGCCGAGGACGTACTGGCGGCCGGCGTCGAGGGCGTCCACGTTCGCGTCCGCGGTCCCGGCGGCAACCTCCAGAAGAGTCCCGGCCCGGGCGCACAGGCGACTATCCGAGCCCTGGCCCGCGCCGGTCTGGAGATCGGTCGGATCGAAGACGTCACGCCGATCCCGCACGACGGGTCGCGCGCTCCCAAAGGGAAGGGCGGATTCTAACCCATGGCAGAAGAGTACGACGTTGAGTTCATCGAACGCGGGGACCGATCCGCCCGGTTCCTCGTCCGCGGCGTGACGCCGGCGTTCGCCAACGGCATCCGCCGGGCGATGATCGCCGACGTGCCCACGCTCTCCGTCGACAGCGTCCGCGTGATCGAGAACTCGTCGGTCATGTTCGACGAGCAGATCGCACACCGTCTCGGGATGGTGCCGTTGACCACTCCCGAAGGCGAGTTCGAGGAGGGTGACGTCGTCACTTTGAGTATCGACGTCAAGGGGCCGAGCACGGCGTACTCCGGCGACCTCGTCAGCGGTGACAGCGTCGTCGAACCGGCTGACGACAACATTCCGATCATCGACCTCAAGGACGACCAGCGTCTCGAACTGGAGGCCGAGGCCGTACTCGACAGTGGCAAGAGCCACGCCAAACATCAGGGCGGCGTCGCGGTCGGTTACCGCCACCTCCAGTACGTCGACGTGGTCGGCGACGCGGCCGAGTTCGAGGAGCAAGAGCCCAACATCCTGCGCGGCGTCATCGAGGAACGCGCCGCGGAGCACGCGGAGGGCAACGCCGTGAACGGCGACCTCGTCCCGACCGAGGAGTTCGACAACGACCTCACGAACCGGTACCCCGGCAAGGAGGTGGAGGTCAACGACGTGTCGAACGCGTTCGTGTTCGACGTCGAAACGGACGGGTCGCTCACGGTCGAGGAACTCGTGTCCCGCGCGGTCGGGTCGCTGGAAGACCGTGCGACGGAACTACGCGAAGCAGTCCAACTATAAGCACAGATGATCCTTCAAACCGGTTCCCTGACGGCCGCCCGCTCCGGCGGGAGCCGCGGGACCCGATACGAATCGGCAACCGAAACTGGTTTGAAGGGCACCGAACAAGGAACCAATGCCTACGAGGGCACGACGTGCAGGGATAGCCAAGTCAGGCCAACGGCGCAGCGTTCAGGGCGCTGTCTCGTAGGAGTCCGCAGGTTCAAATCCTGCTCCCTGCATCACTTCTTCAATGAGGATACGTTATGAGTAAGACAAATCCGAGGCTGAGCAGTCTTGTCGCCGAGCTGAAATCGGTGGCGCGGGATTCTGACGCCAACGTCTGGAAGGACGTGGCGGCCCGCCTCGAGAAACCACGCAGCACGCACGCCGAAGTCAACCTGGGCCGAATCGAACGGTACGCCCGGGAAGACGAGACGGTCATCGTGCCGGGCAAGGTTCTCGGGAGCGGTGCAATACAGAAGAACGTCACCGTCGCCGCCGTCGACTTCTCGTCGACGGCCGAAACGAAGATCGAGAAGGTCGGCGAGACGCTAGATCTGGCACAGGCAATCGAACAGAACCCCGAAGGTAGCAACGTGCGGGTGATCCGATGAGTATCGCAGAGTTCGAAGCGGACGTCGCCGTAGATGCGCGCGACTGCATCCTCGGCCGCGTCGCAAGTCGGGTGGCGGAGAAAGCACTGAACGGTGAGCGCGTGGCCGTGATCAACGCGGAGGACGCGGTCATCACTGGCGACGAGGACGACATCATGAGCAAGTACCGGAAGCGCCGGGAACTCGGCTCTGACAGCGGACCGTACTACCCGAAGCGGCCGGACGAGATCCTCAAGCGATCGATCCGCGGGATGCTCCCCTACAAGAAGAAACGCGGCCGCGAGGCGTTCGAGAACGTCCGCGTCTACGTGGGCAACCCCCACGACCGCGACGGGGAGATCCTCGACGGAACGTCGCTGGATCGCCTGTCGAACATCCGCTTCGTCCATCTGGGCGAGGTCAGCAACGAACTGGGTGCTAACGTCACATGGTAACCAACACGAGCGGCAAGAAAAAGACCGCCATCGCCCGCGCGACCGTTCGCGATGGCGACGGCAAGGTCCGCATCAACTCCCAGCCAGTCGAGCTGGTCGAACCGGAACTCGCGCGCCTGAAGATGCTGGAGCCGTTCCGCATCGCCGGTGAGGAGCGCGAGCAGGTGGACGTCGACATCAGCGTCGAGGGCGGCGGCATCAGCGGGCAGGCGGACGCGGTCCGAACCGCAATCGCCCGCGGCATCGTCCAGCACTTGGGCGACGCCGAACTCCGCGACTCGTTCATGGAGTTCGACCGTTCCCTGCTGGTCAACGACGTCCGGCAGTCCGAACCCAAGAAGTGGGGCGGCCCCGGGGCGCGGGCCCGCTACCAGAAGTCCTACCGCTAACCCATGATGGTACCTGTCCGGTGTTTCACGTGCGGCAACGTCGTGGGTGAACACTGGGAAGAGTTCAAGGCACGCGCACGAGAGGGAGACGAGGACCCCGAAGCGGTCCTCGACGACCTCGGCGTCGAGCGCCACTGCTGTCGGCGGATGATCGTGTCTCACAAGGACCTCGTCGACATCGTCTCCCCCTATCAGTAATGTCGCGATCAGAACGCTTCACCCGATACGAGAAAGCGCGGATCCTGGGCGCGAGAGCGCTGCAGGTGTCGTACGGCGCACCGGTGCTCATCGACACCGACCAGACCGAGCCGATCCTGATCGCCGCGGAGGAGTACGACGCAGGCGTGTTGCCGTTTACAGTCACGAGGGATTCGACGTGACGTTGATAACTACCGTGCGACTGCGTCGCGTGCTCGACTCCAGGGGGAACCCGACCGTCGAGGCGGACGTCCTCACCGAGAGCGGCGGCTTCGGCCGGGCGGCGGCCCCGAGCGGCGCGAGCACGGGCGAGTACGAGGCTATCGAGCTTCCCCCGAACGAGGCGATCGCGAAGGCCCGAGAACTCGCCGTGCCTCGTCTCGAAGGGCAGGTGTACGCGGGCAATCAGCGAGACGTGGACAACGCCTTGCGCGGCGCGGACGGCACCGACGACTTCTCGGAGATCGGTGCGAACAGCGCCGTCGCCATCAGCATGGCTGCGGCGAAAGCCGGTGCCGACGTGATCGGCGCGCCGACGTACCAGCATCTCGGCGGCACGTTCCGCGGAGAGAACTTCCCGACGCCGCTTGGCAACGTCATCGGCGGCGGCGAACACGCTGCGGACGCAACCCACATCCAGGAGTTCCTCGCCGCGCCGGTCGGCGCGCCGAGCGTCTCCGACGCCGTCTTCGCCAACGCTGCCGTCCACCAGGAGGTCGCCGACATCCTCGAAGAGCGCGGCGTCCCCTCGGGCAAAGGCGACGAGGGCGCGTGGGCGCCCTCTATCGACGACGCCGAGGCGTTCGACATCATGGCCGAGGCGGTCGACACCGTCAGCGGCGAGTTCGGCTTCGAGATCGGATTCGGCCTCGACGTGGCCGGTGCCGAACTGTACGACGCTGACGCCGGCGGCTACGTGTACGGCGACCGCGTCCGTGACACGGACGAACAGATCGACTACATCGCCGACCTCGTCTCGGAGTACGACCTCGTCTACGTAGAGGACCCGCTCGACGAGGACGATTACGAGGCGTTCGCCGACCTGACGGACCGGGTCGGCGACCGGACGCTCGTCTGCGGCGACGACCTGTTCGTCACGAACACGGACCGCCTGCAGACGGGCATCGATCAGGGCGCTGGCAACAGCATCCTGATCAAGCCCAACCAGATCGGCACGCTGACCGACGCCTTCGACGCCATCGAACTGGCCGGGGAACACGGCTACGACGCCGTTGTCTCCCACCGCAGTGGCGAGACGGAGGACGCGACCATCGCACACCTCGCCGTCGCGACCGACGCCCCGTTCATCAAGACGGGGACGGTCGGCGGCGAGCGAACCGCCAAACTCAACGAACTCATCCGCATCGCGGACGACGCACTATGACAGAGAACGACGCAGAACAGGAAGGGCTCGACGCGGCCGAAGAAGAGGTCGACCCCGAACCGGCAGAGGGTGCCGGTCCGGCGGCTCAGACCGAGGACGCGGAGCCCGCGGAGGAAGCGACCCCCGAGGACGCCGAAGCGGCGACCGAGGACGAACCACAGCTAGACGAGGACGTCATGTCCGACGAGGAGGCCGACCTCCTCATCCCCGTCGAGGACTACCTCGGCGCGGGGGTCCACATCGGGACCCAGCAGAAGACCAAGGACATGAGCCGGTACATCCACCGAGTCCGTACCGACGGTCTGTACGTGCTGGACGTCTCGAAGACGGACAGTCGGATCCGGACCGCCGCGAACTTCCTGGCGAACTACGACCCGGAGCAGATACTCATCACGTCGTCGCGCCAGTACGGTCGCTTCCCGGCCGAGAAGTTCGCCGACGCGGTGGGCGCTCGCGCCCGCACCGGTCGGTTCATCCCGGGCACACTGACCAACCCCAAGTACGAGGGGTACATCGAGCCGGACGTACTGGTCGTCACCGACCCCATCGGCGACGCCCAGGCCGTCAAGGAGGCTATCACGGTTGGCATCCCGGTCATCGCGATGTGTGACTCCAACAACGGCCTCGGCAACGTCGACCTCGCAGTCCCGACGAACAACAAGGGTCGAAAGGCGCTTTCGGTCGTCTACTGGCTCCTCGCCAACGAGACGCTGGACCGCCGCGGTGCCGAACCCGCCTACTCGCTCGACGACTTCGAGAGCGGGATTTAAACGTCGATTCGAACTGTTTTCGGTATCACGTCCGTTCGCAAGCGGCGGCGCTGTGACGGAGGCGGCCGGTAGCTCGTCTGACGGCGGCCTGTCAGCTACGTTTCGACGTTGTCGTCCTCCGGCGTGCGCGCCTGCCAGTGCAGAGCGCGGCCCGAGACGGCGGCTCCGGCGGCGAACGCGACCGCTGCGAGGTAGAGCGGTCCGAGATGGACCAGGTGGTCGTAGTCGAACGCCGCGCCGAAGTGGACGGGAATCGCCGTCACCAGTGCGACCGTCGCGGTCAGGACCGCAGTCGACCACGCCCATGGGTAGCCCCGCCGGACGCCGTACCACGCGAGGCTGACGACGGCGATACCGGTGGCGATCATGAAGCCGCTGAACGCGACGTGGAGGTGGTCGAGATAGTCGAACAGCGCCGGATCCGGCGCTGTCGATTCGGCGAGCGATTCCACACCGACCTCGTACCGGATGCCGAGAACGGTCCGGAGAAGCGAATATATCCCGTATCCGACGAACAGGGCCCCTCCGACAGTCATCAACTGCGCGCCGAGATGGCGTCCGGTGCTTGTGTCCGCGTCCATCGCTCGCTGTACGACGTCGAGACGGGTATAACGGTGGCCGAGGGGCACGCCCCCAGCTTCAAGCGGTTTCGGTCCCTAGCCTGGACGATGTCCGAAACACCCCCTGGACCGAGCGGGGAACCGTTGTTCGGCGACAGTCGAAGATACTCGCGGAACCCGTTCCGGTTCATCGAGTCGCTGGAGGAGGCTTACGGCGACGTATCGCGGTTCGATATGGGGCCGATGGACACGTACGTGCTCTGTTCGCCGACTGCCATCGAACGCGTGCTGGTCTCGGAAGCCGACCGGTTCCGCAAACCCGACTTCCAGGGAGACGCGCTGGGTGACCTGCTCGGAGACGGTCTGTTGCTTTCCGAGGGTGAGACGTGGGAACGTCAGCGCGACCTGGCTCAGCCGTCGTTCTCGATGGCTCGACTCGCCAGGATGGCAGACCGGATCACCGGCCACGCCGCGGACCGCGTGGGTTCCTGGACCGCCGGCGAGACGATAGATGTCGAAGACGCGATGACGCGCGTGACGCTGGACGTCATTCTCGACCTGATGATGGGCGTCGAGTTGCCCGACAGTCGCGTTCGGACGATACAGGAGCAACTTGAGCCGCTGGGTGCCCGATTCGAACCGGACCCGATCCGGTTCGCAGCGCCCGAGTGGGCACCGATGCCGGGCGACGCGGAGTTCGAGCGGGCCGTCTCCACGCTCGACGACGTGTTAGACGAGATCATCGCTGTACGAGAGGGAACGACGGGCGGCGAGGACGGCCCGTCGGACTTCCTCTCGGTTCTCATGCGCGCCCGAGACGAGGGCGCGCAGTCCCCTGACCAGTTGCGCGACGAGATGATGACGATGCTGCTTGCGGGCCACGACACGACGGCGCTGACGCTGACGTACACCTGGTTCCTGCTGTCGGAGCATCCCGAGGCGGAGCGTCGCGTCCACGAGGAAGTCGACGCCGTGGTTGGCGACGACCGGCCCGGGATGGAACACGTCCACGAGTTCGAGTACGTCGACTGGGTGATACAGGAAGCGATGCGGCTCTACCCGCCCGTGTACACTATCTTCCGCGAACCGACTGACGACGTGACGCTCGCGGGCTACGACGTCGACGCCGGAACGTCTCTGATGCTTCCGCAGTGGGGCGTGCACCGCTCGGAGCGATTCTGGGACGACCCCGAGACGTTCGACCCGGAACGCTGGCGGCCTGAGCGCGCGAATGAGCGTCCGCGGTTTGCGTACTTCCCGTTCGGCGGGGGACCGCGTCACTGCATCGGTAAGCACCTGGCGCTGCTGTAGGCGAAGCTGATAGTGGCGACCGTCGCCGGCGACTACCGTCTCGACTTCGTCGGAGAGACGCCGCTGGAACTGCTCCCGTCGCTGACGGTCCATCCGAAACAGACGATGACGATGCGCGTCGAGGAGCGGTCGTAACCGGAGTGAGAGCGATCGACGGTCCGAAAACTCCTAACCACCTCGGCGCGCAGGGGCCGGTATGGTCACGTCGAGCGCTCCCGGCAAGGTGTATCTGTTCGGGGAGCACGCGGTCGTCTACGGCGAACCGGCGGTCCCGTGCGCCATCGAGCGGCGCGCACGGGTCACCGTCGAGCAGCGGTCCGACAGCAAACTACGGGTCCACGCGGAAGACCTCTCGCTCGACGGGTTCACCGTCGAGTACAGCGGCGACGCCGACGGGCACCCGGACATCGACGTCTCGGAGTCACTGGTCGAGGCGGCGATGGGGTACGTCGACGCCGCCGTCGATCAGGCCCGCGACGCCGTCGCCGAACAGCGCGGTGAGGACGCGCCTGCGGTGGGATTCGACGTTTCGATAGCGAGCGACATACCGCTCGGGGCCGGACTGGGGTCGTCGGCCGCCGTGACGGTAGCGGGTATCGACGCCGCCACGCGTGAACTCGGCGTCGAACTGTCGTCCGAAACGATCGCCGACCGCGCGTTCCGCGCGGAGTACGACGTACAGAAGGGGCAGGCCTCCCGCGCGGACACGTTCTGCTCGGCGACGGGCGGTGCCGTCCGCGTCGAGGGCGACGACTGCCGCGGGATCGGCGCGCCGGATCTCCCGTTCGTCATCGGCTTCGACGGCGGCGCGGGCGACACCGGGAAACTCGTCGCGGGCGTCCGAGAACTCCGCGACGAGTACGGGTTCGCGGCGGATACGGTCGAGGCCATCGGCGACATCGTCCGGCGGGGCGAACAGGTACTCGCGGACGCCGCCGAGGACCCAGAGAGCGACCGGATCGACGAACTCGGCGACCTGATGGACTTCAACCACGGTCTGCTGGAGGCGCTCGGCGTCTCCTCGCGGTCACTGGATTCGATGGTGTGGGCGGCCCGCGACGCCGGCGCTCGCGGCGCGAAACTCACCGGCGCGGGCGGCGGCGGTTGCATCGTCGCGCTGGACGAGACGGACGAGACCGAAACCGCACTCGAGTTCACGCCCGGATGCGAGACGGCGTTCCGCGCGGAACTAGCAACGGACGGAGTCCGGGTGGAGTCGTCGTGACCACCATCGTCAAACTCGGTGGAAGCGTCATCACGGACAAAGAGCGCGACGAGACGCTTGACGGAGGGGCGCTCGACCGCGCGGCCGACCACATCGCCGACGCGTCGACCGACGACCTCGTCGTCGTTCACGGCGGCGGCAGCTTCGGCCACCCTCACGCCGACGAACACGGTGTTTCGACGACCGATGGAACGCAGGACGCGGACGGGGCGCTCGCCATCCACGGCGCGATGACGACGTTGAACCGGTTCGTCGTCGAGCGCCTGCGCGAACGGGACGTTCCCGCGCTCCCCGTTCACCCTCTTTCCGCCGCGGCCCGTGCTGACGCGGCGCGGCTATCGCTCCCGACCGACCAGGTCTCGACGATGCTCGGAGAGGGGTTCGTTCCGGTGCTTCACGGCGACGTGGTCGCCCACGAGGGGAAAGGCGTCACAGTGCTTTCCGGCGACGAGATAGTCACGCACGTCGGAAAAGCGATTGGCGCGGACCGCATCGGCGTCTGTTCGACGGTGCCGGGCGTTCTCGACGCCGACGGCGACGTGATCCCTCGTATTGACGCGTTCGGCGACGTGGCAGACGCTCTCGGGGGAAGTGACGCGACGGACGTCAGCGGCGGCATGGCGGGGAAAGTACGGGAGTTGCTTGCGCTGGACCGCCCGGCCTCGGTGTTCGACCTCGACGGCCTGGACGCGTTCCTCGCCGGCGAGCGGCCGGGGACGACGATCGAGTCGCGGTGAGATAGGGCCGAAAGATCCCCCGAGACCGACTCAGCGTTTGCGTTTCAGTACGTGTCCCACGTCTCCATGTCGTTTTCCTCGTAGAACGTTGTGCGAGCGCATATTGCTCTATCACGAATTCGAAACGACCGTATTCGGGAACGTCAGGTCGTACGATGGTGGAAACGTACATCCATCGCCTAACCCACGCAGTTTTTAAGAGCAGGGTGTGTAGGAACGAGTAACGGAAACCCGCGGGCAAGTGCACGACTGTACAGACCGTCGTGCATAGCGGGTGCGTGGCCGACGTGCTGTAAGACGCCGGGGTCGACGTATCCACACCCCGCGGGGGTTTCAGTGAGCGACATCGCCACCCACCGTGGCTTTCGATGCTCGGATCAAACAATGGAAATCGAAATTGCAACCATCGGCGGTTACGAAGAAGTCGGCCGGCAGATGACGGCCGTTCGCGCGGGTGACGACGTTGTCATCTTCGACATGGGTCTGAACCTCTCGCAGGTTCTCATCCACGACAACGTCGAGACCGAGAAGATGCACAGCCTCGACCTGATCGACATGGGCGCTATCCCCGACGACCGGGTGATGAGCGAACTCGAAGGCGACGTGAAAGCCATCGTGCCGACCCACGGTCACCTCGACCACATCGGTGCGATCAGCAAACTCGCCCACCGCTACAACGCGCCTATCGTCGCGACGCCCTTCACTATCGAACTGGTGAAACAGCAGATAGAGAGCGAGCAGAAGTTCGGCGTCGAGAACAACCTCGTGAAGATGGAAGCGGGCGAGACGATGTCTATCGGTGAGCGGAACGAACTCGAGTTCGTCAACGTCACTCACTCGATCATCGACGCGATCAACCCGGTTCTGCACACGCCCGAGGGCGCTATCGTGTACGGCCTCGACAAGCGGATGGACCACACGCCGGTCATCGGCGACCCCATCGACATGAAGCGGTTCCGAGAGATCGGCCGCGAGGGCGAGGGCGTCCTCTGTTACATCGAGGACTGTACCAACGCCAACAAGAAAGGCCGGACGCCGAGCGAATCCGTCGCGCGGCGTCACCTGAAGGACGCGCTGTACTCGATGGAGGACTACGACGGCGGTATCGTCGCGACGACGTTCTCCAGTCACATCGCGCGCGTCCGCAGTCTCGTCGAGTTCGCCAAGGACATCGGCCGTCAGCCGGTGCTTCTGGGCCGCTCGATGGAGAAGTACTCCGGTACGGCCGAGCGACTCGACTTCGTCGACTTCCCCGAGGACTTGGGGATGTTCGGCCACCGCAAGTCAGTCGACCGCACGTTCAAGCGGATCATGAAGGAGGGCAAGGAGGATTACCTCCCCGTCGTGACGGGACACCAGGGCGAACCCCGCGCGATGCTTACGCGTATGGGCCGCGGCGAGACGCCGTACGAACTGGAAGACGGCGACAAAGTCGTCTTCTCGGCACGGGTCATCCCGGAGCCGACGAACGAGGGCCAGCGCTACCAGTCCGAGCGTCTCCTTCGCATGCAGGGCGCGCGCATCTACGACGACATCCACGTCTCCGGCCACCTGAACCAGGAGGGCCACTACGAGATGCTGGACGCACTTCAGCCCCAGAACGTCATCCCGGCGCACCAGGACATGAGCGGCTACTCGTCGTACGTCAACCTCTGCGAGAGCGAGGGGTACAAGATGGGCCGCGACCTGCACGTCACTCGAAACGGCAATCTGATCCAACTGGTCGAATAAGTAATGACGAGTCCCGAGGCGCGCGAAGAGACGGTGCTGTCGGCGGTCGCCGAGCGGCGCGAAACGGTCAACGAAGCCATCTCGGAATCGCTGCCGATAGCGGAACCGGAACGTCTGTACGAAGCCTCTCGGTATCTCCTCGATGCCGGCGGGAAGCGCCTCCGGCCGACGGTCCTGCTCGCAGTCGCCGAGTCGCTTGCGGAGGAGGCACACCAGACCGCGGATTACCGGTCGTTCCCCGACCTCTCGGGCGAGGAGATAGACATCATGTCCGCCGCGGTCAGCGTGGAAGTGATCCAGTCGTTTACGCTGATCCACGACGACATCATGGACGACGACGACCTGCGCCGCGGCGTCCCCGCAGTTCACCGCGAGTACGACCTCGAAACGGCGATCCTCGCCGGCGACACGCTGTACTCGAAGGCGTTCGAGATCATGCTGGAGACCGGTGCGCCGGCGGAGCGGTCGGTGGAGGCGCTCGACGTGCTGGCGAACACCTGTACGCAGATCTGCGAAGGGCAGTCGCTGGACGTCGAGTTCGAGACTCGGACGGACGTGCTTCCGGAGGAGTATCTCCGGATGGTCGAACAGAAGACGGCCGTGCTGTACGCCGCAAGCGCCGCGCTTCCGGCGATCCTGCTGGGTGCCGACGAGGAAACCGTCGACGCCCTGTACGGCTACGGCTTAGACGTCGGCCGGGCGTTCCAGATCCAGGACGACGTTCTCGACCTGACGGTCCCGAGCGAACAGCTCGGCAAACAGCGCGGGAGCGACCTCGTCGAGAACAAGCAGACACTGATCACCCTGCACGCCCGCAAACAGGGCGTCGACGTCGACTCGTTGGTCGGGACCGACGATGTCGACGCCGTCACCGAAGCGGAGATCGACGAGGCCGTCGAGGCGCTCGAAGCGGCCGGTAGCATCGACTACGCCAAAGAGACGGCACAGGAACTCGTCGAGACGGGGAAGGATCGGTTGGAGGTCCTGCCCGAAAACGACGCCCGGCGGCTGCTGGAGCAGATAGCGGACTACCTCATCGAACGGGGACACTGATAGGGATCAGTGTCACTGTGTACCGATGGTCGCCGACCCCGCGTCGGCGACCTGCCGAACTGCATGACAACAGTCCCTGTGACCGGTCCCTTCTCTCCGAGTTCGCTCTTCGACAGCGGTCAGTCCGTCGACCCGTCGTTCGTCCAGTAGTCGACGGTGTCGTCGGTTTGGTAGTAGCCCTGGAGGCTCCGTTCGCCCCTGCCGCCGGGTGCCGCACCGACGAACACACCGATCTTCCCCGTGTCGGGATACACCGTCACGTCCGGTTCGTCCATCGTCGAGGGCATCAGATATCTGAGCGCTCCATCGGAATCGTTGACGACGCGGTGCGCGCCGCGCTCGTTCCCCGGGAGCGCCACGTAATCGCCCGGTGCCAGCGGCATCGACTCGCCGTCGAGTCTGAGCGTCCCGCGACCGTCGAGGACGAATATCGCCTCTTCGTTTCCGGTGTGATAGTGGTACGGCCAGGACCGTCGCCCGGCGGGTATCTCGTACAGGCTACAGCCGATCCGCTCGCCGCCTGCGGCGTCGCCCAGCTGTTTGCGCTTGAAGAACGTCTCGCCTTCCTCCAGAGTCGTCCACTCCATCTCGTCGGCGTTGACTCTGCCCATGCGCGGGCGACGGTCTCGGTGGACAAAAAACCGGCCACACAGGGCCGTTCGGCCGTCGCGGCGGATGCTGCGTCCATTGGTCAGTCAGTGGGCGACTCGTCCGAACGGGGGTCGTCCGACGACGACTCTTCCGGTTCGTCCGTCGACGCGCCGTCTACCGTTCCCGCCGCCGACTCGTCCGCGCCGGCGGTCGCTCTTTCCTCCGACTCCGGTGGGAGTACGTCGTCGTCAGCGTCGTCCGCGTGGCTTTCAGGCGGGTCGAGTTCCGCCGGGGGCGGAGCGGACGTCGTCGGCGTCAGCGGTTCGCCGCGGACGAGCTCTGGGAGGATGATGCGGACGAACTCGACAACCAGAACGATGATCAGCGGGCCGAGGAAGAGGCCGTACCATCCGAACAGGAGCGGCCCGAAGATGTAGGCGAAGAGGACCAGGCCGACGTGCAGGTCTCGACCGGAGATGTACGGCCGCAGGAGTACCTCGGGAACCGTGTCGACGAACAGGAACACGACGCCGGCAAAGAGCAGACCGAACCACAGCAACGACGGGTCGGTAACGGCGGCGACGACGATGAGATACAGCGCCGCGGGGACCCAGACGATCTTTATCCCGACGACGGGGACGAGGCTCCCGGCCCCGGTGAGCAGGCCCAGTAGCGTCGGTACGGGAACGCCGAGTTCCGGCGGAGCGAACAGGCTGAGTGCGTTGTACACGACGGTTCCGACGACTGCGTTTGCGGCGGCAAAGAGGATGTTTCCGAAGTAGATCGAGTCGAGGTTGCGATCGACGGCGGTGAGATACGCGGCGGTCGCAGACCCCTCTCCGGCAAACTCCGAGCGGAACCACCGGGAGAACCGGCGGTCGTCGCGCAGGAGGTAGAACCCGATGGCGAGGGCGACAAAGAGGTGCAGGAGGGCGTTGACGATGACGCCGAGGTAGGTCGTGACGGCGTTTACAGCATCGCGGATCCCCTCGGCTGACCCGAACTCCTGGAGGAGTTGTGGGTTTTCCGTTAGCAGGCTGAGCCCCTTCCGGGGGTCCTGTATCCACTCGATGTCCATGTACGGGTCGAGCGCGGCGGTGTACGCCGACGCGTTCGGTGCGACCGCGGCGAGTTCCTGTGCGCCGATGACGACGGTGTAGCCGAACAAGAGGAGGACGGGGGCGGATATCGTCAGCAGGGAGACGATGGCGGCGAGGCTCGGCGGGCTGATTCGGTCGCGCATCCGCCGGTGGATACGCCGTGTCGCGTAGTAGACGAACAGCCCGAGGACGAACGTTCCGATGTAGGTGTACACCACCGTCCCCAGGGCGGCGAACAGAACGGCGGCGACCGCCCACCACGCGATCCGGTTTCGGTCCAGACCGCTTCCCGTACTTGCCATTGCCGTATCTTGCCGGTCTGTCCACAAGAAAGCCGCGGGGAATGGCCCGAGAACGGGGGAAAACGGATCCGCGGGGATTTTGTCTCCGGCCCCGGTAGCCCGACGTAATGGATCAGGAACTCCGAGAGAGCATAGAGACGGCCGCCGAGAAACACGCGTTGCTCAACGCAGTGAAACACGAGAGCGACGCCGACGTCGGCGCGATCATGGGGCCGCTGATGGGCGAGAACCCGGAGTTCCGGGAGCACGGCGACGAGGTTCCCGGCGTCGCGGGCGGCGTCATCGCGGAGGTCAACAACCTCTCCCACGAGGAGCGAGTCGAACGCCTGGAGGAACTCGCGCCGGACGAACTGGAGGAGATCCTGGCTGAGGACGAGGGCGACGATCAGGCTCTACCGGACCTGCCGAACGTCGTGGAGCCAAGCTCCACGAGCGCTGACTCGCTGGCTCGTCAGGATGGCGACGAATACGACGAGATCCGGATGCGCGTCGCGCCGAACCCCAACGGCCCGTGGCACATCGGCCACGCGCGGATGCCCGCCGTCATCGGGACGTACAAGGAGATGTACGACGGCTGGTTCTGCGTCCGGTTCGACGACACCGACCCCGAGACGAAGCGGCCCGACCTCGACGCCTACGACCAGATCATCGAGGACATCGAGTATCTCGGCTTCGACCCGGACGCCGTCTACCGCGCCAGCGACCGGATGGAGACCTACTACGACCACGCCCGCGACCTGATCGAGAAAGGCGGCGCGTACACCTGTTCGTGCCCGCAGGGCGATTTCTCCGACATGAAAAACAGCGGCGAGGCGTGCCCCCACCGCGACAAGGACGCCGAGACGACGCTGTCGGAGTTCGAGGCGATGGTCGACGGCGAGTACGACAGCGGCGAGATGGTGCTGCGGGTCCGGACCGACATCGAGCACAAGAACCCGGCGCTCCGTGACTGGGTCGCGTTCCGCATGATCGACACGCCCCATCCGCGTGAGGAGGCGTCCGAGTACCGGTGCTGGCCGATGCTCGACTTCCAGAGCGGCGTCGACGACCACCTCCTCGACGTCACGCACATAATCAGGGGGATCGACCTGCAGGACTCCGCGAAGCGCCAGCGGTTCGTCTACGACTACTTCGGCTGGGAGTACCCCGAGGTGCTCCACTGGGGCCACGTGCAGATCGACGCCTTCGACGTGAAGATGTCCACCTCGACTATCAAACGGCTCATCGACGAGGGCGTACTCGACGGCTGGGACGACCCGCGAGCCCCCACCGTCGCGGCCTTCCGACGCCGCGGGATCCGCGGGGAGGCCATCACCGATGCGATGGTCGAACTCGGCACCTCTACGAGCGACGTCGACCTGGCGATGAGCGCGGTGTACTCGCACAACCGCGACCTGATCGACGACGATGCAAACCGCTACTTCTTCGTACGCGAATCCGGGGATAACGGCGACTTCGGAACGGTCGAACTTCCTCTTGCCGGCGACGCACCTGGCGAGGGGACGCCGCCGGTCCATCCCGAACACGAGGACCGCGGTCGGCGGTCGCTCCCCGTCGACGACGCCGTGGTGATCGAGTCGGCAGACCTGCCCGAAGCGGGGGAAAAACTCTGGCTCAAGGGGTACGGCCCCGTGGAGTACAACGGCAGCGAACTCCGCTACACGGACGACGACATCGAAGTTGTCCGAGAGGGCGAGGCCGACGTGGTTCACTGGGTGCCAGCCGGCGAGGAGACCGTCTCCGTGCGTCTCCGGACGCCGGAGGGCGACGTGACGGGCTACGCGGAACCGGCGTTCGCCGGCACTGACGCCGACGAGATGGTGCAGTTCGTGCGTGTCGGGTTCGCGCGGATCGACGGACACGGTGACGACGAGTCCGTGACCTACTTCGCCCACGAGTAGGCCGCTCGCGGGAGAAGGTCGTCGCCACGTGCCGGTCGACTGGCGGTCTCTCGCTCAGTCGCCCTCTCGCTCGAACGCGATCCCGGTCGCGAAACCGGTCCACGCAAGGCCGAATCCGAGCGCCGCGACGGGGAGGTTCGGCGTCGGTTCGACGCCGTTCAATAGCATTAACGCGCCGAACGTCGTCGCGCCAACGAACAGGCCGGACCACACGTTCCCGCTCGCACGCCACGTGTCCGGGTGGCGGAGTACGACGGCCGTCGCGACGGCATACGTGGGGGCGACGCCCACGAGGACGGGCGTCGACCGGTCATCCGGCGACGCGACGAGGTAGAGGCCGCCGGTCACCGCGGCGGCGACAACGAGCGCAAGAACGTACCGCGCTGAGCGTTCCATACGGGCCGCTCTACACCGGAACGAAATAACGTTTGTGTCCCCGTTCTCCTCCGGAAAACAACCATCAGACTTGTCGCGGAATCGACCGTCACCCCGCCGAAAGACCCTCAGATCACCACGACTAGGACAAACGAGAGAAGCATCGCGGTCGTAAGCACGACCTGCATGAACGTCGACCCGAGCATGCCGACGGTAGCGTACAGCGCCGCCTTCGCGCCCGCTGACCGGCTCTTACCGCGGTAGGCCTCGACGAGAAACACCGTCACCGCGACGCCGACGAGCGCGCCGAGCGGCCCGGTGAAAAAAAGCGTACCGACTCCGACGACGCTTGCGAGCGCCGTCGCCAGCCACGACGCGCCGCCTGCTTTCGCCGAGATCGTCCCGGCGAAGTAGTCGACGATCATAACCAGAAAGCCGATGAGCGTGAACGCCGCGAGCGCCAGGGTACCCGGATCACCGGTCGCCCACCAGTAGACGTACACGCCGGACAGCGAGAGGACGGCACCGGGAACCAACGGTACGACGCTCCCGACGACGCCCAGAACGAGCAACGCGACGGCAAGCACCGCGACGAGTTCGACCATACCGTCCGTTCGGCAGCGCGGGCCGAAAGCGCTTCGTTCCGGTCGTTCCTGCTCGCCGCCGACCGTCCCCTGACGGGTTCGTAGCAAATCTTTTCACGGTTATCCCTGTAGTGAAGGTGAGGGTAGTTATCAATGGCCATTGATTCCAACTTCGAGGAGAATCGCGACGTCGTCGACGAACACGAGGGTCACGACGTGTGGGGGCCGGTCGAGGAACCGGAGAAACTCGGCATTCACGGGACTCACGTCGCCGTGGACTTCGACATCTGTCTCGCGGACGGGGCGTGTCTGGAGGACTGTCCCGTGGACGTGTTCGAGTGGGTCGACACGCCGGACCACCCCGAAAGCGAGATCAAGGCCGATCCCGCAAACGAGGCCCAGTGCATCGACTGCATGCTTTGTGTTGACGTCTGCCCCGTCGACGCTATCGACGTCGACGCCGGGCGCGCAGGCCGCATCTGACGCCGCTACGTGTCCTTTCCCCGACGAATAATCACAAAAGACTATTACGGAGCCCCGGGTGAGATAGTCACACGAGGGGAACGATAGTCATGCACACAGTAGTACTGACGAAGGGAGTTCCGGATTTCCGCGAGGGGCAGGTGTCGTTCGACGAGGACGGCCACCTCGAACGCGGCAAGACGCCGACGGTGATGAACCCGAACGACAAACACGCCCTTCGCGCCGCGTTTCAGACGAAGGTTCGCAACGGCGGCCACGTCTCGCTGATGAGCATGGGGCCGCCGGGCTACAAGGAGGTCCTGCAGGAGGGAATGCGCGACGTCTACGCAGACGACCTCTATCTGCTCTCCGACCGCGAGATGGGCGCGGCGGACACGTGGGCAACGGCGATGACCGTCGCCACGGGCCTGCAGAAACTCGACGACCGACCGGACCTCGTGTTCGCGGGATTCAAGACCGCGGACGGGGAGACCGGCCACACCGGCCCCCAGACCTGCTGGTGTCTCGACTGGCCCGTCATCACGCACGTCATCTCGCTCGACGTGGACGAAGAGGAGAGAACCGTGCGAGCCAAACGCCTCGTCGAAGGCGACATCTCCGAAATAGAGACGGTCGAAGCGCCGATGCCGGCGTTTATCGTTGCGGACCCGGAGTACGAACCCAGTTATCGGAAGGCGAACCACCGACTGAAACACAAGGACCTGCGCGAGGAGACCAAAGAGCGCGCAGCGGAGTACGAGGACCACGTCACGGTGTGGGACCACGAGGACCTCAATCTCGACCCGGACTACATCGGACTCGACGGCTCACCGACTATCGTGTCGGGCGTCGACCCCATCCCCAAAGCGCCCTCCGAACGTGACGCGACGATGGTCGACGCCGACGACTCGGAGGGCATGGAACAGGTAGTCGACGAACTCGCGCCCTACGCCACAGGAGACTGACGATGGTTGAATTCGATCCTACCGAACACGAGATAGCCGAAATCGGACCGGAGATCAAAGACGTCGACGACCCGGACGAACTCCGGGAGATGCTCGAACTCGAAGCGGAGGGCGAGGACCGCGCGCCGGTCAAGACTCTCATCGAGGACCGCATCGAGAAGGTCGAAGACGACGAGGACGGGGAGATAGACCCCGAGACGGTCGACCTCTCCGAAATGACGGTCGCTGACATCGCCAACATGGTGCGGGACGTCGACGACGCCGACGTGTTACGCGATATCCTCGAACGCGAGACGGAGGGGAAAGAGCGCTCGTCGGCCATCTCGCAGATAGAAAACCGCATCGACTCCGTCGAAGGGAGCGAGGAAGAGGACGGCGAACCGGAGGTGTTCAAACCCCCGGAGGAGAAGTACCCGGAACTCGACCACCCGACGAACGACAAGCAGTGGGTCGAGGGAACGGTCGACGGCGACTACCGCGACATGTGGGTGTACTGCGAGACGCAGGCGGGCGAACTGATAGACGTCTCGAAGGAGATGCTGGGGAAGGCTCGCACCCTGATGGACGACTACAACGACGAGTACGGTGGCTCGGAAGACGGTACGTCTTCCGGCGAGGACGAGAAGGTGATCGCCGTCCTCGTCGGGGCCGACGCGAGCAAGCACGTCGAAGACGTTATCGCCTACGGCGCGGATATGGTCGTCTATCACGAGGACGACCGAGTCGAACGGTTCCGGCACAAACCCTACACGGAGATCATGTGCGACATGGCCCGCGCCGGCGGGCCGCTGGCCCCGGAGGGTCGCGAAGACGTCGACTGGAAGGAGTACCATGAACCCCGATACACGATTTTCCCGGCGACGAACAACGGTCGGGACCTGTCTGCACTGGTTCAGGGGGAACTCGACTCCGGCCTCGCGAGCGACTGCTCGGGACTGTACATCGAAAACGAGATGATCTCCAACCCGGCGAAAACCGGCGGGACCAGCGACAAGAAGGAGTTCGAACGGGTGTTACACATGAAGCGCCCGGACTTCTCCGGCTTCGAGTACTCGACTATCCTCTGTATCGACAAGCCGAACCGAGATTTCCACCCGCAGGGAGCGTCCGTGATCCCGGGAAGCTTCGACCTCCCGGAACCGGACCACGACCGCGAGGGGGAGATAGTCGAACACGAGATGGAACTGGACGACGAGTGGTTCCGCGTCGACGTAACAGAATACGACCAGTTGGACGAGGGCGTCGACCTGACCGGCCACGATGTCATCGTTGCGCTGGGTCGCGGTATCGGTGACGACCCCACGCGCGGCATGGAACTCGGTCTCGACCTCGTCGACGCGTTCGACGACGCTGACCTCGGCATCACGCGAGGGATCGTCACCTCGTCGTACGAGTTCGAGGGTCACGTCGAACAGTACAGCGCCGAGGAGCGCCAGATCGGCGAGACCGGACAGGTCGTCGAACCCGACGTGTACATCGCCGCCGGCATCTCCGGCGCGGTCCAGCACAAGGTCGGGATGGACGAGTCCGACACGATCGTTACGATAAACACGGACACCGACGCGGACATCCGCAACTTCTCGGACTACTTCATCGAGGGCGACCTGTTCGAGGTATTGCCCCGACTGACCGAGGCTGTCGAACGCGGCGAGTTCGCGAAGGCGGTTGCTGACGGTACTGGAGGTAAAAACGATGACTGATCACGAACATTACGAAGCGGTCGTTGTCGGTGCGGGGCCGGGCGGGGCCGCGGCGGCGGCGACGCTCGCGAAACACGATGTCGAGACGCTAGTGCTCGAACGCGGCGTCGACGCCGGGTCGAAAAACGTCAGCGGTGGCCTCATATACGCCGAGGAGTCCGCGCCGTACACAATAGACGACCTGTTCCCCGGGTTCCGAGAGCAGGCGGCCGAGCGCCCTGTCACAGACTACTACATCCACAACGTCGCGGGAGAGAAGGTGAAGACGTTCGACATCACCGACCTCCACGAGCACGACACCGAGTGGTCCGACGCCGTCCTCCGCCGGAAGATGGACTCGTGGCTCGCGGACCGCGTCCACGAGAAGACCCGCGAAACCGGCGGCGGTCTGTTGACGGAAGTCCACGTGAACGGCCTCCTCCGGGAGAATGGGGAGATAGTCGGCGTCACCTGCGACGAACTCGACCCGATCCGCGCGGACCTGATCGTCGCCGCGGACGGTGTCAACTCCGAACTCGCACGGGACGCCGGTCTGATGAGTTGGGAGGAACCGGACGAGTGGTTCCAGGGCGTCAAGGCCGTCGTCGACGTGCCGGACGTCGATGAGCGGTTCGACCTCGGCCCCGACGAGGGCGCAGCACACCTCTTCTCGGGGGACCTGTTCGAGGGCGTTCGCGGCGGCGGGTTCGTCTACACCAACGAGGACACGCTCTCCGTCGGAACGGTGTTCCACCTCGACAGTCTCGTCGCTGAGGAGGCCGAACCGCACGAACTGCTCGACAGCCTGCTCACGCACCCTCTGCTGGACGACTGGATCGGCGAGGACTACGAGGAACTGGAGTACTCGGCGAAACTGGTGCCGGACTCGAAGAAGGTCGCCCACGAGTCTCCCCACAAGGACCGCCTCGTTCTGGTCGGCGACGCGGGCGGCCAGATGCAGGCACAGGGACCGATCATCAAGGGGATGAACCACGCGGTGACTGCGGGTGCGCTCGCCGCCGAGGCGTACGTCGAAGCGCGCTCGCGTGGGGACACCGACCTGGCCGGGGAGCGCTACGCTACGAAACTCGACCGGGAGGGCGTGATGGACAAGCTACGCCCGACCCGGTACGAGTTGGCGAGCGCAGTCGGAGAGAACGATCTCGCCACGAGCATCGCCGACGGCGTGTTGCGCTCCGCGGTCGGTCGATTCGGCGTCCGAGTGCTGGGTGACCGCCTCGAAAACCTCTACTCGTCGCCGTTCCTCTCGATGCTGGCACCCGACACGCGGACGCCGTACGTGACCATGCCGACGGTCATCGCTGAGGAACTGGGCACCCGAGTCACCGCCGAGCGGACGATAGAGACGCCGGACCTGGCGGACCGCATCGGCGACCTGACGTACAATACGGACGTCGGAAACCCCCACATCGAACTACTCGATAACTCCGCGGAGGCGAGCGGCGCGGCGGTGTCGGCCTGTCCCGTGAGCGCGAAGGACTTCGGCGGCGGCTGTTACCGCGAGGAGACCGTCAAGACGAACGGGGACGAGAAGACGGCGGTGAGTCTCGACACTCAGCCGTGCGTGGAGTGTGGCACCTGCGCCATCGTCGCCGACACGGACTGGGAACATCCACAGGGCGGCAAAGGCGTCGAGTTCCGCGAGGGATGACCGAAAGCGTCGGCGACCGGATCCGCGACCTGTCCGACCGGGCCGACCGGGCCCGCGCGGCGTTCGACCCGCCGGCGAACCCGCCCGACGAGGAGCGAGCGCTGACCTACTTGCGGGAGGGGTTCGGGCCGACCGTTGCGCTGTATCTCGAATGCCGGACCGGCGGTCGGGCCGTCCGATTCGACAGCGACGAGTTCGCCCGCCTCCAGCGGACGATGAACGAGTGGCTCGAACTGTATGCCGCCTGCTACGGTGTCGAGATAGAGGCCGACGTTACCGTTCGGACGGCCGCCGAGGCGCTCATCGACACGCACAACGTGGTCGACGTGGCGCACGTCCTGACGGGCGTGCCGGACTGATACGGACTGTCGTAACTGTGTACCGGTACGCGCCTATTCGTTTCGTCGCTGTCCGGAGATAGACTTACGACAGTCCGTCAGAGGCCCGCCAGTCGGCGGCTGGCTGCCTGTTATCCGGCTGAGATATCGGTTCGTTCGTCGCTCGAACGCGTGCGACCGGTCGGAACTCCCCCTCGTGATAACAACTAAGGAATGGCGTATGCTATCGATAGTCATGGAGTTGACTGGCGAGTTCGAATTCGGCCACGAGGACCGGAGCAGGATCTACGACCACGTCGAGCGACACGGGTCTATCGACCCCAAGCGACTCCGCAAGGCGCTCGATATCGACCCGCGCGGGTTCGGCCACCACGTCGCCATCCTCAAACGCGACGGCGTCGTCGAGGAGGTCGACGGCGAACTTCGGATCGCGTTCGAGGACGCCGACGAGGAGGAGTTCCGGGCCGACGGCGTCGACTGCACCATCAGGCAGGCACGACAGGAGGACCTGACCGGCCTCGTCGGTGCAATCCGGGACGTCGCGGAGGAGGGCACATACATCGAGGCCGAAACCGTCGCCGACGTCATCGACCACGAGGAGGTGCTTCTGCGACACAACGAACTGGAGTCGCGTATCTTCTTCGTGGCTACCGTCAACGACGACGTCGTCGGCTGGGTCCATCTCGACGTGCCGGAAGTCGGGAAACTCGCCCACACCGCGGAGTTGACCGTCGGCGTTCTGGACGAGTACCGCGGCCGTGGCATCGGAAACCGCCTGCTGGACCGGGGCGTCGACTGGGCGGACGAAAACGGCTACGAGAAGATCTACAACAGCATCCCGGCGACGAACCAAACCGCGGTCGACTTCCTCGAATCGAACGAGTGGGAAACCGAGGCCGTCCGCGAAGACCACTACAAGGTCGACGGCCGGCACGTCGACGAAGTGATGCTGGCGCGTCGACTGTAGCTCCGCGCCACGGTTACAGTTCCGCGTCGTCCAGCGCCATCGCGACGACGCCGTCCCGCTGAACGAGTACCCGGGCGTGGGACGCACAGACGTTCCGGTCCTCGTCCCAGGGGACGTAGAGACGCACGGCGGCCTTGCGGTCGCAGTCCGATTCGGTGCACGTACCCATACTCGCTCGTTTGCGGCGGTCCGACTTCTGTCTGCCGGCGTCCCGGCCGTAGTCCGCGCCGGTTCAGCCCGCCGTCTCCTCTCTCCCGGTTCGTCCGCGTTCTCAGTGCCGCCCCCATTCCCGCCTCCGCGCCGTTTCGATCCTCCGTCCCGCCGGCATCCTCAGCGCTTTCAATCCTCCGTTCGGCCCTCGTCCCCCGCTCCGTCGCAGTCCTCCGCACTGTTGCCGTCTTCCGCACTGTCGCAGTCCTCCGATCCGCCGTCTCTCGCCCCAGCGAAGCGATCGCGTTCGGCGAGCGCCGCCTCGTCGCCGTAGGCCGCCACGAGCGGTTCGTAGGCGTCGCCGAGAGCGCGCATGCACTGGCGCTCGGACGGATAACCCAGCGAGTCCGCGACGGCCGACCCGTCGCGCGCCTGAAGCACGCGAGCGACGAGCAGGCGCTCCTCGCGGGCGGAGAGGTCGGCCGAGCGCTCCACGAGGTGTCGCACAGCGAGGCGACGAAACGGCGCGGGCGAGACGCTGAACAGGCCGGGACCGAAGGCTGCGCTGACGACGACCCGCCACTCGTACGGTGACAGGGAAAGCGGCGGCGTCACGTCGACAGTCCGCAGGACCGCCCGCACCACGTCGGGATCCGCGTCGGTAAGCGCGTCCGAGAGGACGCCGGCGATACGGCCGGCGAACCACTCCCCGTGTCGGTCATACAGCACCCGTCCGGCGGCGGAGCGGGGATCGAGCATCACCGCGGAGTACTCGCCGCTTTCGTCGTTTCGGGTCGTCGAGAGGTGGACTGCGCAGAACCCGTTCTCGCGCCAGAAGTCGACGAGTCCCGGGGTCGCGCCGTAGCCGACGCTCAGATAGTCGAGTCCGTCGAACTCTCCGCGGACCGCATCGAGCAGGTGCGACCCCAACTCTCGGGACCGAACGGCGTGGTGGGTCGCTATCCGCACTACCCGGAGACCGACGGAGTCCCCGGCTTCCTCGTCGCGGAGTTGGCTGGTGAGTATGTCCGGCACCATGTTCCCCTTGACGCGCGCGCCGTCGTACATCTCGCGTCGGAGTCCCGGTGGTAGGTCGCCCTCGCGGGCGAGCAGCGCGACGCTGACGACGTGGCCGTCGTGACGGAGCGCCCGCACTGAGAGGTTCGGGGCATCAAGCAACCGCGCGAGGTCGTTCGGTTCGGTCCGGTAGTGCGCCAGAACGAGCAGGCCGAACACCTCACGGAGCAGATGCTCGTCGGCCAGCAGTTCCTCGGTGTCGACCGCCCGGTACGTCACGGTGTCCGGCGTCGCGTCCGTGATCAGTTCGTCGACGGGAGGCCGGGCGTCGAGCATGAGCGCCCGAAACGCCCAGACCTCGACGGGGTCGCCGCCCGCGTACCGGATCGGGTCGTCGAGTCGCACGTCCGTTACCGCGTGGTCGCTTTCAGCGAGGCGGTCGCGAAAGCGGACCGAGAATCCCCGTCCGGCCCCCTCGTAGCCGTGAACCGTGGTCGTGAAGGCAACGCGGTCGGCGTCGAGGAAGGCTTCGAGGAGTCGGACCGGCAGCGCCGCCGCCTCGTCGACGAACACCACGTCCGGGTCCCCGGGAAGTTCGGCTGCGTCGACGGCCCGGGCGAAGCGGATGACGCCGCCGTCAGCGACGCGAAGCCGCTGGGGATTGTCCCCGCCTGCGGCCCCTCCGCCTTCGCCGTCGAGCAACGCGCCGTTAGCGTCGAGCAACTCCCGCGCCCGCAGGAACGCCTCGCGGGCGCTCCAGTACTGCCGGGCGGTTATCAGAACGTCGTCCCCTTCGAGCGCCAGCGCCCCGGCCGCCAGCCCCGCGGCGCTTGATTTCCCGCGGCCGCGGTCCGCCTCGGCGACGACCGCCTGATTCGAGCCCCGTAGTCGCTCGAAGTCGTGAACCGCTTCGGCCTGGTCCGCCGTCAGGCAGGCTTCGTACGCCGCCCGCGGAAACTGACGGTCGTCCGGCACGGCGACGGGGTCCGCAGGCAGCCGCGGCGCGGGACGGGTCAGACCGTCGCGTTCGACGCTCCCGGCGTCTGCGTCGTAGATAGCGATCCCGGGGTGTTCGCGCAGCGTTCGAACGAACCGCCGTCGGAAGTAGCCGGTCACGTCGTCTACGTCGAACGGCGGGACGGCGAGACTCTCGTCGAACCCGTCCCGGATCTCTGGCCACTCTGAGAGCGGCGGGGCGAGCAGGACGAACAGGCCGCCGCCGTCGACAGCGCCGACGACCCGACCCACGACGTTGGGGCGGAGCTCCTCGTGAACGTCGACGGCGACTGCCTCCCGGGTCTGTCCGAGCAGGTCCCCCGCACGGTTCGGCTGCAGGTGTTCACACTGCAACCGGTCGTCCGGCCCGACCAGTGTCGTCGCCGCTATCGGAATGTCCAGGTCGTCGAGCACACGTTCGATCGTGGCGTAGCAGGCGTCCCGCCCGCCGGTCACGACCAGTAGCCGCCGCTCGTCGGCGTGGCGAGCCTCCGAGCGGAGCGACCGGGAGAGCGAAACCGCGTTCATACTCGACCGTTCACATCCGGGCCTAAGGGGTTTTCCGCTTGCGGTCACAGTGCAACGATCAGGTTATTTGGCGTTCGTGTCGATAACTCACACGCCCCCGGTCGTTTGAAAGCGCTTTTATGGGGTGGTGCGCTATTCGCTTTTACAGCCTGCGCGGGGTTGATGATGCTCCTAGCCACATAGGATTCTCGCCGTCGGGTTCCGACGGCCGTCGGGAATCTCCCCAGCGGTTTCCGACATGCCGACGCGGGTCGGCGACGGCAGGGGAGCGCGAGCCCACGCGCAGGAGGTGACTAACAATGCCAGTATACGCAGATTTCGACGTCCCGGCTGACCTCCAGGACGACGCCATCGAGGCTCTAGAGGTCGCCCGAGACACAGGTTCGGTGAAGAAAGGAACGAACGAAACAACGAAGGCGGTCGAGCGAGGCAACGCCGAGCTCGTCTACGTCGCCGAAGACGTCCAGCCGGAGGAGATCGTCATGCACCTTCCGGAGCTCGCGGACGAGAAAGGCATCTCCTTCGTCCTGATCGACAATCAGGACGACGTCGGCCACGCCGCCGGCCTCGAAGTCGGCAGCGCCGCCGCCGCGATCGTCGACGCCGGCGAGGCGGACGACGACGTCGAGGACATCTCCGACAAAGTCGAGGACCTTCGCTGAGGCGATAACCAATGAGTGCTGAAGAGACAGAAGACGGATCCACGTCCACGCCCGCAGAGGTTATCGAGATCGTGGGCAAGACCGGAATGCACGGCGAGGCCATGCAGGTCAAATGCCGTATCCGGGAAGGCGAGAACCAGGGCCGAATCATCACCCGGAACTGCCTCGGCCCCGTCCGCGAGGGCGACGTTCTCCAGCTCCGCGAAACAGCCCGCGAGGCCGACTCGATCGGGGGGCAGTAACGATGCCGCAGACTAGAGAATGCGACTACTGCGGAGCGGACATCGAGCCCGGCACGGGAACGATGTTCGTCCAGACCGACGGTACGACCATCCACTACTGCTCCAGCAAGTGCGAGAAAAACGCCGACCTCGGCCGCGAACCGCGCGACACCGAGTGGACGGCTGAGGCTCGCAGCCAGGCCGCGCGACGCGCGTCCCAGGCCGAGCAGGCGCCCGCCGCTGACGAGAGCAGCGAGGACCAGGTCGTCGACGAGTCGGCTGACGAAACCGAGGCGGTCGACGAGACCGCCGGAGCTGAGGATTCCGAGGATTCCGATGAGGCCGAGGAAGCCGAAGAGGAGTCCGAAGGGACCGAAGAAGCCGAGGAAGCTGAATCCGAGGAGACCGAAGAATGAGCGAACGCGAGCGTACCTTCGTGATGGCCAAGCCCGACGCGGTCCAGCGCGGACTCGTGGGCGAAATCGTCTCCCGTCTGGAGGAGCGCGGCCTGAAGCTGGTCGGCGCGAAGTTCATCCAGATGAGCCAGGAGCAGGCCGAGGACCACTACGCGGAACACACCGACAAGCCCTTTTTCGACGACCTGACGGACTTCATCACGTCCGGCCCCGTCGTCCCCATGGTGTGGGAAGGGCAGGACGCGACCCGACAGGTCCGACAGATCATCGGTGACACCGACCCCGCCGAGGCCGCGCCCGGAACTATCCGCGGCGACTACGCCCTCGACCTGGGTCGCAACGTCGTCCACGCCGCGGACCACGAGGACCCCGGCGCGAACGAGCGCGAGATCGGCCTCTACTTCGACGACGAAGAACTGGTCGATTACGAGCGCATCGACGAAGGCTGGCTGTACGAGTAGCCACTCTCGTTACTCTCCGTTGTATTCGTCGCCCAGCGACGGCTTCGCGCGTCGAACGTCTTACGACGGCGCGCGGCGTCCCGTTTCGCGCGCTTTACTACGTTCGCGCACTTTCGACCAGTCGATGACAGTTCCGTTCGTTCCCCTCCACGCCGGCCACGGGGACCCAGTCCCGGGCACCCTGCTCGGCGTCACGTTCGGATCCGCCGTCGCCGTCGGTCTCCTCGCCGTCCTCGCCGACCGCGACGCGGCCGCGGACTACGTCCTCGGGGCCGTTCTCTCCTTTACGACGGCGTACGTCGTCGTCGAGGCGACGCCGGACACGCACGTACTCGCGGACGCCTCCGCCGTCGTGGCGGTCGCGCTGGGCGTGCCGGCCGTCCACCTCGCGGTCGCCGCGTGGCGTTCGAGCGCACGGCTCGCGTTTCTCGCGGTCCTTTACGTCGGTCCGGTCGCTCTCGTCGCGTACCTGCTCGCGCCGGCGTAACTCGGTTGACGCCGCGGATTTATGACTCCACACTCACATGTGAGTGTATGGACACCGACCGAACGCGGCGAGCGCTGCTCAGTGCGATACTCGGGGGCGGAGTGGCAGCCGGCTCGCTGTCGCCGGTCAGAGGATATCTCGAACGCTTCGCGCCGTTTTCGGGGGCGGCGTGGCGGCAGGCGACTGACGACCTGAACGGCACCGTCGAGAGCCCCCACGGTCCGGCGGAACTCCGTTACGACGACCGGGGCGTCCCACACGTCACCGCCGACGACGAGCGCGCGCTGTACTTCGCGGCGGGCTACGCCGCGGCGGCCGACCGGCTGTTCCAGATGGATCTCCAGCGCCGCGTCATGCGGGGAGAGGTGTCGGCCGTCGTCGGCGAGGCGGCGGTCGACTCCGACGAGTTCAACACGAAGATGGATTTCGCGGGGGCCGCGGAGGCGACGTGGGACCTCGTGCGCGACACCGACACCGGACCCGTCGTCGAGGCGTACGCCGACGGCGTGAACGCGTACGTCGAGAACGAACCGCTCCCGATGGAGTTCGGCCTGCTCAGCTACGAACCTGACGACTGGTCCCCGGCGGATTCGATGCTGATGGAGAAACAGATCTCGTGGACGTTGACGGGGAGCTTTCGCACGCTTCGGGTGGCGACCGCGGCGAGCGAACTCGGCGCGGAGGCGGCCGAGACGCTGTACCCGGCGCGCCTCGACCACGACGTACCGATCCTCCGGGACAGCGCCGAGCGCTTCGGAGGGCCACCCCCCGGCGGGTTCTACGACGGTCAGACGGACGACGCGGCGTCACCCCGTGGCGCGGTCGGTCCCGACCTCGTCGACTGGCTCGGGCAGTTCGAGTCGCCGCCGGGGATCGGATCGAACAGCTGGGTCGTCTCCAGCGAATACACCGAAAGCGGCGCGCCGATCGTCGCCAACGACCCCCACCTCTCGCTGATGGCACCGCCTGTGTGGCACGAGATGCACCTCCGCGGTGACGGCGTCGACGTCCGCGGCGTAACGTTCCCTGGCGTCCCGTTCGTCGTCATCGGCGAGAACGAGGCCGGCGCGTGGGGGTTCACGAACGTCGGCGCTGACGTGGTCGACTTCTACGAGTACGAGACGGACGGCGAGACGTATCGCTACCGCGGCGAGGAGCGCGAGTTCGAGACCGAACCGCGCGAGATCGAGGTCGCGGACGGCGAGAACCGCGAGGTGACGGTCAAAAAGAGCGTCCACGGTCCCGTCATTGAGCGCGAGGGCCACCGGGTCGGCGTCGCCTGGACCGGCCACACGGCCACGCGTACCACGCTCGCCATCCACGAGTACAGTCACAGCGAGGGTGTCGACGACGTGCGCGAGGCGACCCGCCAGTTCGACCTGCCGACACAGAACCTCGTGTACGCCGACCGCGACGGCCGGACGCTGTATCAGGTGACCGGGAAGCTCCCCATCCGGCGGACCGACGGCGAGGTCGTCCGCGGCGACCGGATATTCGACGGCTCCGCCGGCGAGGGCGAGTGGGCGGGGTTCGAACCGTTCGGCGAGTCGTCGTGGGACGGCTTCGTTCCGTTCGAGGAAAAGCCCGCGGCCGTCGACCCGGACTACGTCGCCACGGCGAACCAACGCGTCGTCGACGATCCCGAACACTACCTCGGGGTCGAGTACGCCAGCCCCTACCGGGGCCGGCGGATATACGACCGACTGGACCGGCGCGCGGCGTCCGACTCCCCCGTTACGACCGACTTCATGGCCGACCTCCAGAGAGACGCCCGCGACGGCCGCGCGGCGGACCTGTTGCCGGAACTGGCCCGGGCCGCTTCCGAGCGGGACGGCCTGTCGGACGCCGTCACAGCGCTTCTTTCCTGGGACTACCGGATGACTCCCGACTCGCGTGCCGCGTTGCTCTTCTCCCGGTGGTTCGACCGCTTCCGCGAGCGGGCAGTCGGCCCCGTCCTCGACGCCGCCGACCTGGGCGAGGAGTACTACCCGCGGGACTGGGTGGTCGCCTCGCTGCCCGACGAGAACCCCTGGTTCGGCGACGAGGGGCGGACGGCCGCGATGGCGGACGCACTCGCCGCCGTCGTCCGGAACACCGACTCAGACGCCACCTACGGCGACGTGAACCACACCGGCGCAGTCACCCACCCGTTCGACCGCGAGTTCCTGAATTACCCCGAGTACGCCACTGCCGGCTCCCGGCAGACGGTGAACAACTTCCGGGCCGAGTCGGCGGTCGGCAGTAGCTGGCGGATGATCTGTCCGATGGACGGCGACTCGCGCTGCATCCTGCCGGGCGGCAACTCTGGAGACCCCCTCTCGGACCACTACGACGACCAGTTACAGGCGTGGGCGAAAGGCGAGTACCGCCGAATGACGCTTTCCGTCGACGGCGACCTCGCCGTTACCTTCGAGGAGGGGGACGGATGAGCGCAGTCGCCGACCGGCTGACTGCGGTTCGAAGCAATCCGCGGAAGCGCGCGGCTGCGCTCGCGCTCGGCGTGGTTCTGGGGCTCGCCGTCGCACAGATCCACTGGGTCGGCTTCGTCGTTGGCGGGGCGTTAGTCGGCCTCGCGTCGCGGACCCTCCCCCGCGCGCTCGCCGCTGGCCTTGCCTTCGGCATCCTCGCGTGGCTGGCGTTCGTCGCCTTGCTGGCCTCCCACGGCACGCTGGGCGGCTACCTCGACACCGGCCAACTGCTGTACGTGAGCATCGCGATCCCGCTGGTCGGCGGTGTGCTCGGGTCGCTGGTTCGAGGGATCGTCTGAACGGGGGTCGTCGACGCTATCTGCAGAAAAGTGCGTGAAAAGCGGTCGGCGAGTCGACCGCCCAACTGCCTGCGACTGTCTGCTCAGTCGTCCGCGCTAACCGCGCCGCGACCGACATCGATCTCGCCCGCGTCGAGTTCGGCCTCGACCTCGCGGGCCGCCTCGACCATCTTCTCCATCTTCTCGTAGGCGACCTCTCGGGGGAGCAGTTTCAGGCCGCAGTCCGGGCTGACGACGAGCCGTTCCGGCGGGACGACCTCCAGTCCCTTCTTGATGTTTTCCTTGATCTCCTCGACGGACTCGACCTCGGCGACGTGAACGTCTGTGACGCCCAGCGCGAGGTCGGCCGTGAACTCGGGATCGGTGAACACGTCGAGTTGCTCGTAGTCGCCGTTCGCGAGTTCGAGGTCGAACTCGTCGACGGGGAACTCCAGGATCTCGGGGTAGATGCGGAAGTAGTCGCCGTAACAGACGTGCAGTCCGATGCGGACGTCCTCCGGAATGTCGTCGACGATGCGCTCCAGACAGTCGCCGACGATGGCGTGGTCGTCCGGCGTCGTCGCGAGCGCCGGCTCGTCTATCTGGATGTAGCGAGCGCCGGCGTCAACGAGTTTCTCTATCTCCTCGTTGACGAGGTCAGCCAGGTCGTTCGCCAGCGCGGCGTCGTCCTCGTAGGCCTCGTTGAAACACCACGATGCGAGCGTGTACGGACCGGTGATCGGCACCTTCACCGGCTTCTCCGCGACGTTTGCGGTGAACTCGTACTCGTCGACCAGCCACGACTCGTCGTACTCCACGTCGTCGACGACGCTCGGCTTATCGAACGTGTTGTGGCCCCACACCTTGACGGGGCCTTTGAACTCGTAGCCCTCGATGCGGTCGGCGAAGAACTCGACCATCTCGTTGCGGCGCATCTCGCCGTCGACGACGACATCGAGTCCGGCGCGCTCGTGTTCCTTCGTGATGAGCCGGGAGCCGTCGTCTTTCGCCTCCTCCCACGCGTCCTCGTCGAAGTCGGCGTCCTCGTCGTCGTACAGGTCGCGGGCGCGGTCGAGCCACTTGGGCTTGGGGTAGCTGCCGACGACGGTCGTCAGGATGAAGTTGTCGTTCGGGTGATCGTCGGGTCGGAACTGGTCTCTGTTCTCGTTCGTCATGCTTTCACCTCCTGGGCGGAAGCGGCTTCGGCGAGCGCTCGCAGTTTCTGCTCGAACTCGGAGTACGGTAGATAGAACAGCTCGGTGTTCGCCGTCAGGTACGCTTTCTCGAAATCCGCGGCAGGGGTCTGCTCTTGCACCCACTCGACGCGTTCGCGGACGGCGTCGGCGTCCTCCATCAGCGTGTTCTGGCCGTTGACGAGGCCGAGCGCCACGTCGTCGGTCGCGCCGTACTCGTTGATGTTGTAGAGGTTCTCGTCCTGGTTCGCCACGAAATCGAAGCCGACGGCGTCCACGTCGGCGTCGAGGAGGTGCGCGTACACCTTCTCGTCCAGCGCGCCCCAGTAGGGGTGTGCGACGACGTCCGCGTCGACGGCGTTGGCGACGGCATCGATGGCCTCGCTGGCGTGCTCGTCGACCCCGTCCTCGGGCGGGTTTTCGACGAGCGACGGCTCCAGCAGGAACAGCGTCTCGACGTCCGGAAACGCCTCGGCCTCACCCACGAGGAAGTCGGTGACTGCGTCGAGGAACTCCGCTTCATCGCCGTAGTGTTCGTCCGTCGCGAGGTCAGCCAGCGAGTACGGTCCCGGAAGCACGGCCTGCAGAGAGTCGGTCTCCTCGGCGGCCGCGTCGAGCTCCGCGGCGATGTCGCCGTCGAACGTCAGGTCGTCGGTGACGACCGGGTCGCGGTAGAAGTTGTTGTTGTCGTAGTAACGGACGATACCGCGGGTCTCCACGCTGTCGTGGACCGCGAGCGGGTGCGCGAGCATGTCGTCCCAGCGGAGTTGCCCCTCGCTCACGAGGTCGAGGCCGATCTCGTTCTGGAGGTCGACGACCTCCGTGCGTGCGCGTTCGTACGTCTCGGCGATCTCACCGCCCTCGTCGCCGCTGATGAGGTCGTGTTTCTGGTGGCCTTTCAGGTCGGAGAGCCTGTCTTTCGCCCAATCCGGGAGCGGGAACAGCCCCGGGGACGTGGCTACGAGTTCCGTCATTGGTACACGTGCATACGAAATGACGCTGTTTAATATTTCCCATTCAAGTAAATGCGTCCTAGTTATGGTGGCGGTTCACACGGTGACGGTCTCGCTTTCGCTCTCCCGCCGGAGCGCGAGGACCGACAGCGTCTCGAACGGGTACGACTCCTCGACGACGGTCTCGGCCGAGAACCCCTGCTCGTCGGCCCGCGCGATCACCTCGTCGAAGCCCGTGAGCGTGCTGACCAGTAGACAGACGACGCCGCCCGGCGCGAGGACGCGCCCGACGGCGTCGAGAAACGGGTCCACGACCGCGCGCCCGGATTCGCCACCCGACAGCGCCACCTCCATCCAGTCGTCCCGTTCCGCCTCCTCGGAGGCCGGCAGGTAGGGCGGATTGAACAGGATGGCGTCGAACGCGCCGTCGCGAAACGGCCCGACGAGATCGCCTCGCACGACCGAGATATCGACGCCGGCCGCCGCCGCTCGCTCTCGCGCCTGTTGACAGGCGTGGGGGTTCAGATCTGACGCGACAACCTCGGCTCCGGTCTCCTCGGCGACGCTGCCGGCGACGTAGCCCGATCCGGTTCCGACGTCCAGTACGCGGTCGCCGTCGCCGACGGTTTCGACCGCTGCCGTCGCGAGCAGGTGTGAATCCTCTGCGGGCTGGTACACCTCGGTCTCGATGCCGCGGCGGTCGGCGAGATCAGTCATTCGTCCCCACCGTCTGGGGTAGTCGGGGGTATCCCGCCAGTCTCGCTGGTTTCGGCGACTTCGCTGGCTTCCCCGAACTGAAAGCCTCCCGTCTCCTCTCGACCCATCAGTTCGCGCTGCGGGAACGGGATCTTGATCCCCTCCTCATCGAACGCCGACTTCACCTCCTGGATGACGGCCGTCGTGGCGCGCCACCTGCGGCGCGAACTCGGCTTGTCGATCCAGAACCGGAGGCCGAGAACCACTGCGGAATCGTCGAATCGCTTCGTGATGACCTGTGGTGTCGGGACGGTGAGAATGTCGTCCACGTTGCTCATCGACGCCTTCGCCACTTTCGCCGCTCGTTCGACGTCGGAACTGTAGTCCACACCGACTTCGACCTCGATCCGGAGCCGTCCCTTCCGCGTCCGATTGATTATCGTGTTACCGGAGACCACGTCGTTCGGGATCATCACGTACTCGCCGTCGAACGTCTGGATCCGAGTGTTTACGATCGTGATGTCGGTGACTATCCCCTCCTCCTCCCCTATCTCCACCCAGTCGCCGATCTCGAACGGCCGGGCGAACATGAGGACGAATCCGGCGAGCATCGCACCGAGCGTCTGGCGGGCCGCCATACCGACGATGATGCCGAGGAAGCCGGCCCCGACGAGCAGGCCGGAGAGGTCGAAGTCCCACACGCCGAGGGCGACGATGATCGCGAGCGACCAGAGGATGACCTGCGTCAGACGCAGGGTGACCTCGCGCTGATGTCCCGAGACGGCGTGACTGGAATCTTGCAGTTCCGACAGCATGCGCTTCGTGAACCGGATCAACACGTGCGTGCCGGCGAACACGACGAGCGTGAACGCGACGTTCGGGATCGCCTCGTTCCCGAGATTGAGCAGGTCGATCGCCTCGCTCGCCAACTGCGCCTGTTCCCAGACGCCGACGCTCACCATGGCGGCACCGACGAATCCGACGACAAACGCGACCGTCGTCAGTATGTCCGCGTATATCGGCTTGATGTACTGACTCAGTTTCGTCTGGGCGGACCGCATCAGGCGTGCGATGGTGAAAACGGCGACCAGACAGAGGACGGTGACCGTGATCCGCGCCTCGACGGATTCGAACACGGTCGCCAGTTCGTTGACCGACTCGGCGAGCGAACCCATCACTGTTACCTCCCGACGTCGTCAGCAAGCGTCGCCAGCGCCGCGAACTCAGCGGGCGTTACGTTGCCCGCGCGCATGCTCATCAGTTCCTCGTCCGCCGCGTCGACGACAGCGTCCGGGTCATCGAGTCCGGAGATGTGTGCCGTGTTCCTGACGGCGTTTCGCATCGTCTTGCGCCGCTGGGTGAACACCGCCTTCACGAAGCGGAGGAAAAAGTCCTCGTCGTCGACGTCGTACTCCGGGTCCCTCGGCCCGGTTCGCACGACCGCGCTCTCGACCGACGGCGGCGGCGAGAACGCTTCCTTCGGAACTGGTTCGACGACTTCCACGTCGGCGTAGTGCTGTGCGGTCACCGAGAGGCGACCGTAGTCGTCGCTGCCCGGTTCCGCGGCCATCCGTTCCGCGAATTCCTTCTGGAACATCAGTACCAGCGGTTTGCCCAGCGGTAGCAACCGGAACGCGATCTGACTGGACGCGCCGTAGGGGAGGTTCGAAACCGAGACGGTGAACTCGGGCAGCGAAACGTCGAGCGCGTCGCCCTCAACCACCGTCAGCCGACCGGCTTCGATCTCCTCGTCGAACTCATCGCGCAGGAACGCGACGAGTTCCGGGTCCCGCTCAACGGCAGTCACGCGGTCTCCGGTCGCCAGCAGACGGTCGGTCAATGCGCCTGTCCCCGCGCCGATCTCCAGAACGTGACCCGAATCCGTGTCCGCCTCGGGCACGTACGACGGGAGACGATTCAGCACGCGGTCGTCGATCAGGAAATGCTGGTCCCGATCGGGGTTTCCACGTACGTCGGCCCGAGCAAGAAGTCCGTCCGGATCTCTCATTCGATTACCCGGCGGTAGGCAACGGACGGTTTAAAACCCTCCGGCCTGTGCGGGCTGGCACGTCGCGTTCCTCGGCTACTCTGCACCCGTTTCTCGGCCGACGAACGCGCGGTATTTCAGGTCCTCGTCGCGGATCTCTTCGATAATTCGCTCGACGAGTACTCCTTTCGGGTCGTGAAGCCCGGCGATCCGGTCTTCCAGGTCGTCGAAGCTCTCGAACTTCCCCCGTTTTCGCTTGTCGAGGACGTTGTTCCGGAGTTTCTTCCCGATTCCGGGAAGCAGGTTTAGCTGGTGCAACCGAAGGGTGATCGGTTGCGCCTCGTTGTAGAAATCGACGAACCGCTGTTCGTTCTCCGTAACGATATCCTCGATCGCGTATTCGAGTTCGGACTGGGCCCCGCCCGAAAAGTCGTCGTAGTCGACGGTGCGGAGGCGTTTTATCGACCCGTTTTCGTCCTGTGGTTCCACTACGATCCGGTCGCCGATACCGGCATCCGCGTCCTCGTCGAACGCGATCTCGTACAGGAGAAAGTCCACCTCGCCGACGGCGTAGGCCACCGGTGACTTCTGGTACTGCGGACGATCGTCGTCGGCACGGCCGTGCGGCATGTAATCGAGCAATACCGCGTGGCGTAGCCCCGGCCCGTCGCTGTCGGAGTCGGTCATTCTGACGTGGTGATACGGCGACTGGCCACTTAAACAGTCGCCTGCCGAGAAAGTCCCGAGCCGAGTTAGACGTACTTCGCAACGACGTTGAGTATATCGTCGAGTTCGTCGCCGGAGAGCGAGTACCGCTGCTGGGCGAACACGGCGCGGAGTTCGTCGCGGTCTTGCGGTAAGAGGTCGGCTACCTTGTAGGCAGTCGCCTCGTCGACTTTCTCCAGTTCGAGCAGTTCCTCGACCAGTTCGCGCGATTCCTCCGGCGTGAGGAGAGCGAACCGGTTGACGTGCTCGATGGCTCGAGCGAGTTCGTACCGCATCTCGCGGTCCTCGTCGGCGGCGTGGTCCGCCTCAACCTCCGAGAGCAATTCTTTCGCCTCGGAGATAGTGAGGTGTTCTTCGTCTAACTTCTCTTTGAATATCGTCATCGTGTTACTGCTGGGCAGTCAGGTGCGGAGCGCCAACGATCAGCGTCTTCTCCTTGCCGCCGTCGTTTACTGCGACCTTGAAGCAGTCGCCCTGCTTGCCGGCGACTTCGCCGGTCAGCCCGTCGAACCGGGGATGGAAACGTCCGTCCGTCACGCTCGGGTCGATCTTCAGGTGGACCTTCTGGCCCGTTTCGAATTCCTGGATCGCGCGTTGCGGCGGAGACGTTCCGCGCTCGCGCGGACTGTTCGAGAGCTTCTTCCGTGTTTTCTTGCGAGGTCCGTCGGAGTTCGGCATAGTCGTGGACGTTGTTTGGCTGGTGACGGTTATAAAAGGTGCGTTCCCGTCCGACGACGGGGTTTCGGATAGTCTCACACGGTCCGCGCGAGAGGGTCGCCCGAGAGAGATAATACTATCCGCCGTCGCGGCGAGACACACCCTATGGCCGAGGACAACGACCACCGAATCGAGACGCGTTCGATCCACGCCGGACAGGAACCCGACGAAGAGACGGGCGCACTGATGACACCTATCCACGCTAACTCGACCTACGAGCAGGACGCTCCGGGCGACCACCGCGGGTACGAGTACTCGCGCACCGGCAATCCCACCAGGACTGACCTCGAAGCGAACCTCGCCAGCCTGGAAAACGGGGAGTACGGCCGGTGTTTCTCCTCCGGGATGGGCTCGATCAACACCGTTCTCAACCTACTCGAATCCGGCGATCACGTCGTTAGCGGCGAGGACATCTACGGCGGGACCAGGCGCATCTTCGACCAGGTGTACTCCCAGTACGATATCGAGTTCTCCTACGTGGACATGACTGACCTCGACGCCATCGAGGACGCCTTCCGCGAGGACACGGAACTGCTGTGGCTGGAAACGCCGACGAATCCGCTGATGTCCATCGTCGACATCGAGGGCGCAGCCGAGATAGCCCACGACCGCGACGCGCTCTGTGCTATCGACAACACGTTCGCCACGCCGTATCTCCAGCGGCCGCTCGACCTCGGCGCGGACATCGTCTCTCACTCGCTCACGAAGTATCTCGGCGGTCACTCCGACGTAGTCGGTGGCGCGCTGATAACCAACGACGAGGAACTCGACGAACGCTTCGGCTTCTACCAGAACAGCGTCGGGGCGACGCCCGGTCCGCAGGAGTGTTTCCTGGTTCTCCGCGGTACCAAGACGCTCCCCGTTCGGATGGACCGCCACTGTGAGAACGCACGAGAACTCGCGCAGTGGCTCGACGACCACCCCGATGTCGACACGGTGTACTACCCCGGCCTGGAATCCCATCCCGGACACGATATCGCCGCCGAACAGATGGACGACTTCGGTGGGATGCTCTCGTTCGAACTCCATGCCAGCCTCGACGAAGCCGCGGAGTTCGTCTCGAACACCGAGGTGTTCACCCTCGCTGAGAGTCTCGGCGGCGTCGAGAGCCTCATCGAACAGCCCGCAACGATGACCCATGCCTCTATCCCCCGTGAGGAACGCATCGCCGCGGGGCTCACCGACGGTCTCATCCGCGCCAGCGTCGGCATCGAACACGTCGACGACCTGAAGGCGGACCTGCAGCAGGCGATCGACGCCGCTCTAGAATAGCGAACAGACGGCCACCGATATCACGAGGGGTCCGCCGTACACCCGCCTCGTCCGCCCTCGCGCCGGTTCGTCAGATCACGGTGGGTCTGGCCCCGGTTTCGGTGATAAACCTTCGGCTAGTCGGTTGGCCGAACGAGCACGCGCTTGCAGGTTCGCGAGCGCGGGTGAGTCACGGGGACGGGTAGATACTCGGAGCGTGTCCTCACGAGCGGAGTGAGTGATGGCTCGGAGCGGCGAAGCCGCTCCGGTAGACAGTGAAGCGGGAAGTGAATAGTGGACGGCTTCGCCGTCCCTGACCGTTCGAGCGGGCTGTCGTCCCGCAGGAAGAGCCCGTAAGGCCCGAACGAGGGATTTTCCTTATATGCGACCGACGTTCTCGACGCCGACGCTCTCGACGTCGTCGACGTTGCTGAACGCCTCTTCGACGGCCTCGGTTCCGCCCGCATCGTCAGGGACGATGACGGTCGGGTACAGCGCTACCAGTCCGAACGCGACTTCGTCGCGTTCGACCCCGTTTATCTTGGCTCCCTCGGGAAGGGAGTTTTCCAGACGCTCCTGGAGCTCGTCCAGGTCGACGTCCGGGCTCTGCGGCATGACTTTGATCTTGGCGGCTACCTTACCCATACTTACGGACCCGTGAACCCACAGTCGGGGCACTCGTAAAGGTTGCTCTGCTTGCGACACTTGGAGCAGCGGTAAATCTGGTACCCGCAGTCGGGGCACTTGAACGCGGCTGCGGTCGTCCCGGAGATGTTGATCCCGCAGGAGACACACTTCTGCGCTCGTTTCTGATCCGATTCGCTCATACACCTCAGTACCGTCTGCCCACTTTTAACCGTTGTTTTTTCCTCGGCGGGGACAGCGGCGTTACGTGTCGCCCCGATCGAAGCCGATACTGCCGTCACCAGGGAACTCCTCCACGGAGACATCGAACGATACCGCCTTCTCGACGGTCTCTCCCGGCTGTATCCCCACGTCACTCTGGCGCTGATAGTTGTCGTTGCCCGCCTATACTCGGACGCTAATCGTATCTGATAGCTCGGTGTCGGACGTGTTCTCCGCGGTGTACGTGACGTTCATGGTTCCGTCGTCTTCCTCGTAATCGAACTCAGGGATCTCGATATCCGGGATGCGTTTGATCACCACGCCGCGACTAACCCTAACCGCTAGTCGGTGACAAGGTAGTCCGGTTACACGCCGAGCGCCAGCGGGCCGATGAGCACGCCCATCAGATGGACTCGGCGCGCACCGAGCCGAACTGGTACCAGACCGAGTGCCGCGCTGACGACGAAGACGGCGACGCCAGTGAAACCAGCGAACAGCCAAGAGAGGCCGACGAGCAGGGTCAGTATCCCCATAGAGAGGCGACGGTAATCGGTTCGCCCGACGACCCGGAGGTAGCGGTCCCCCACTGTGAGCACCAGACAGAATCCCGCGGCGCTCGCGAGTATCGCGGTGCCGACCAGTAGCGGGAGGTTTAGCGGGGCGGCGACCTCGTCGAACGCCACAAGAACGCCGGTTCGCGGCTGGCGGATCGCGACGAGTGCAAAGAGAGCAAACAGGGTGTTCGCCGTGTTCACCCCGCTCGTTGCCACGACGTACCCCCTGTCGCCGGCCGAACCGGGCGTCAGCGTCAGCACGGCCACTGCCGCGATTGCGCTGGAGATACCGGGAAGGTAGCCGACGACCGCCCCAGCGAGCGCTCCCGCAGCGGCCATGGCGAAGACGGCCCGTCGGGTCGATGTCACTGCTGCGTCTGCCTGTTCCGGCACCCCCGCACCGCCGAGCGCATCGATCAACACGGGCGCGCCGAAGAGGCCGGCGAACAGCGGGGTCAGCATGCCACCGGCCGCGAGCGGGGCCGCAGGAGAGAGGTCGAGTGTAGCCCAGCCGAGTGCCGCGGCCGCTGCGAACGATGTGAGTCCGACCGCGGCCCCGCGTGCTGTTCGTTCGGTGGCGACCAACAGGACGACGACAGCACCGAGTACGAGCGGCATGTGCGCACGAAGCGTCGGATAGACCGCCGTCATCGCCTCAGTCACGGGAATTGCCATCGGAAGCGCTACGGCGACGGCCAGACCGCTCCCAAGCGCCGAGAGCCTGACTGCTTCACGCCCCCGACCGGCGATGACCAGTCTATGACCGGGAAGCGCCGTCGCCGCCATCGCCGCGTCGGGGACGCCGAGTGCGAGCGCCGGAACCGCGTCGAGAAACGTGTGAACCACGCCAGCGGCGAGCATCGCCACGCCTAACAGGAGCGGCGGCCCCGGAATCTCGCTGGCGGCCGCTGCCAGCACGAGCGCGAAGTTGTTCGCGTGCAGCCCCGGCGTCAGTCCGCTTACGGTGCCGAGCGCGACGCCGCCGAGAACGAACGCGAGCACGGCCACAGTTCGCTCAGGCGCTGTGAATACCCTGATCCCGAACTCTTCCATCGCTACTGGCTGGCCGCGGCTTCACGTATGAACTCTCGGTTCACTGTGCTCTCGGCTCCGCGTATCGGGCATCGATCTCAACTGCGACACACAAAGTCGACGTGACGGTGACACCCGTCGCTATCGAAGTAGCGCCAATAAAAGTTCGAAGGCTGTGAATCCGGATTTAACCGAAGAGTTCGCCGAGACCCTCGCCGCTGGCCTCGTCGTCGCCGTCGCCTTCGTCCTCGTCGTCGTCCTGCGTATCCGGCAGTTCCTCGTCGGCTTCCTCGGTTTCCTCTGCTTCGTCGGCCTCCTCGGCACCGCCTTCGGCGGCAGCGCCACCGGCAGCGGCTCCGCCGGCGGGCACTGCAGCGGCCTCCGCGACGGCCTCGTCGATGTCGACGTCCTCCAGCGCGGCCACGAGAGCCTTGACGCGGGATTCCTGCACATCAGCGCCGGCGGCCTCGAGGACGCCGGTCAGGTTGTCTTCGTTGAGCTCTTCGCCAGTCTCGTTCAGGATGAGTGCTGCGTAAACGTATTCCATTGTTGTTATCCGAACATGTCGCCGAGTCCTTCCGCGGCGGAGTCTTCGTCGTCATCGTCGTCGTCATCGTCGTCGGCTTCTTCGGACTCCTCCGTGTCGGGTTCGGCCTCGTCTTGGTCGTCAGTCGATGCTTCCTCGGATTCCGCTTCAGCGCCCGCCGAGGGCGCTTCGACGCCTTGCAGATCCTCGGGGAGTGCCTCTTCGTCGTCGATCTGTGCCGCGAGCACGCGGACCTGCGCGTCCGCCTTGCTCACGAGATCGTCGGCGAGGTCGGGGCTCTCGATGGAGGCCTGCAGGCCGAGGCTCTTGGCCTCGCCCGTGGCCTTCGCGACGAGCGTCGGCGCGGTCTGTGCGGTCGGGAACTTGGAGTTGACAGCCAGGTTCCGTGCGCGGGCCGCCGCCGTCGAAACGTCGCTCCGATACTGCTCGACGTCGATGTCCAGGTCTTCTGGGTCGAACATGACGCCCTCGGAGACGACGGCGCGCAGGTCGAGACCCACTTCCTTCGGCTCGATGCCGAGTTCGTTCAGGACGTTCGACAGGTCGGCCGAGACTTCTTCGCCGGCTTCGAGGACGGTACTGTCCTCCGTAACCTGAATCGAACCTTCCTGAATCCGGGCCGAGGCGCCGACGTTCTGGAGTTCGCCGACGAACGGGCCCGGGTCGACGCCCGTGTCACCCTCGGGGATGACGATGTCGTTGGGCGCGACTTCGCCTGCACCGATTGGAGCCGGCGTCTTCGACGCTTCGAGCTCCTGGTACAGGCCGAACGGATTGTCGTTCGTTCCGATGAGACCGACCTGACCTTTGATCTGGTCGGTTAGGTCTTCGAGTCCGCCGCCGACTTCGTCCAGCGCACGCTGGAGAAGCGTGTTCCGGCTGACGCGAAGCTCCGCAGTACCGTGCAGGCCACGGCGCATGTCCTGAAGCTGTCGCGACGGAATGCCGGCGATGTTGACGACGCCGACGCTCTGGTAGCTCTCGATGAGCGAAACGAGGTCGTCGACCTCCTCTCGCTTCCACTCGGGCAAGTTCTCAGTCTTGCGCTCCGCCTGGGCGCTCATATCAGGCCACCTCCTCTGCCGGGCCCATGGTAGTTTTGACGTACACCGTGTCGATGTTGAGCGGGCCCTTCTCCAGGTCCGCGTGCAGACGGCGGAGGATAACGTCGATGTTGTCTGCTATCTCCTCCGCGGACATGTCCTCCGCACCGACGCGGGTGTGGAACGTCCGGCGGTCGCCGCTGCGTAGCTGAACGGTGTTTTTCATGCGGTTGACCGTCTCGACGACGTCGTCGTCGGGGGACAGCGGCGTCGGCATCTTCCCTCGCGGGCCGAGGATAGTACCGAGGTATCGACCGATGTCCTGCATCAGGCTCTCCTCGGCGATGAAGAAGTCGGTCTCTTCCGCCAGGTCCTTGGCCGCGTCGTCGTCGTCGCCAAGGTCGGCCAGTTCGTCGCCGTCGAGAACGTCGTCGGCGGCGTCCTCGGCGCGGAGGGCGGTTTCGCCCTCCGCGAACACGACGATCTTCGTTTCCTGGCCGGTTCCGGCCGGGAGAACGATACTTTCGTCTACACGGTTCGACGGTTCGTTAAGGTCTAAGTCGCGCAGGTTGATCGCGAGGTCCACCGTCTCACGGAAGTTCCGCTCGGGTGAGTCCTCGAGTGCGCTGGACACTGCTTGCTCTATATCCTGATCTGCCATCGTTCACCTCCGTAGTACGCGTAACGCTCCTACGGGTCAGTGAAACAGGCGATGCCTGTCTCACCCGAACAGTGGCCCATCTCGAACTTAAACCCGTCGAAGCGGCTGAAGGGTTCCAGCGCTACCGGCTTCCGAACGGTCGGTTGTCACCGTTTTCCGCCGACTCTGTACGAACCCACCTGACCCCGCAGCCCTTTTCGCTTGCGGACGTACGTCCGGCGTGTCGAGTCACTTCTTGCTGACGGCGGGGCTCGCACTGGCTCTGGCCGCCGTCCACGCCGGCGCGGGATATGTCCGGTTCTCAGCGGTTGTTCCGCGCGACGGTTGGCTCTCGTTCGGCGGCGGCGTTTCTGTCGCGTACGTGTTCGTTCACGTCCTTCCGGAACTCGGGGCGGGGCAGGTCATCATCGCGGAGGCCGAACACACGCTCGTCGACTACTTGGCCCATCACGCGTACCTCATGGCGCTAGTCGGGTTCACACTGTTTCACGGGCTCGAACGGTGGGCAGTGCGTGTACGGGGTTTCGACGGGGAAGTCGACGACGACGGTGAACCCGCTCCCGACGAATCGAGCGGGATTCGGGAAGGCGAGGTGAGCGAGTGGGGAACCCCCGTTTTCTGGGCACACATGCTCTCGTACGGCCTACTGAACGCTCTCGTCGGTTACTTGCTCGCTGGACGCGCGACGGGCGGCGACAACGCCGTCCTGTTCGCGGTGGCGATGGGATTTCACTTCGTCGTCAACGACGACAGTCTCCGCCGCCACCACAGCGACGCGTATGACCGACTGGGTCGGTGGATACTGGCCGCCGCTGTTGTCGGCGGGTGGATGCTGTCGATGGTCGTCCACGTTCATCACGCCGTAGTGATGGGGGCGTTCGCATTCGTCAGCGGGGGCGTGATTCTGAACGTGATCAAGGAGGAACTCCCGTCCGAGCGGGAGAGCCAGTTCGGTTACTTTCTGGTCGGGGCCACAGCGTACGCGGCGCTGCTGGTCTGGGGGTAACAGAAGAACCGAACCGCCTGTCGACCGCCGTTACGCTTCGGCGGCGTCCGCGAACTGGTCGTCGTACTCGCCGTCGGCGATCCGCTGTTTGAACTCGCGCGGATTCTCGCCTTCGATGGTGACGCCGAGCGAGGTACAGGTGCCGACGACCTCCTTCGCGGCGTTTTTCAGGTCGTACGAGAGCAGGTCGGGGTGTTTCTGTTCCGCGATCTGCTTGACCTGGTCGACCGAAAGGTCGGCGACGAAGTTCTCCTGCGGTTCGCCGCTACCCGTGTCGAACCCGGCCTCGTCCTTGATCAGTTCGGCCGTCGGCGGAACGCCGACTTCGATCTCGAAGGAGCCGTCGTCGTCATACTCGACGGTGACGGGGACTTCCGTCCCGTCGAACGCTTCGGTCTGATCGTTTATCTCGCCAACGACAGCCTGTACGTCGACAGGCGTCGGTCCGAGCTCGGGACCGAGCGGCGGGCCAGGATCGGCCTGGCCACCCGGAACGAGCACTTCGATGGTACCAGCCATACGGGAAAGAACCTCCGCGCGAGGTTTAAGGGTTGCTTTTCGCAGTGACCGGGGGCGGATCCGGTCGCTGGACCCGTCGCGGCGGATGGTTACTCGCTCACCGCGTCGTTTCGCCACTCGGCGAAGGTCGAAAGCACGTCTTCCTCGGAGAACCGTTCGATACAGGGAACGTCGTGAGGATGGATCGCCTCGACGCGGTCGACCAGGTCGTCGTACCGATCTGCGGAGGTCTTCGCCAGCAGGATAGCCTCCGCATCCTCGTGGGTCTCTCCCTCCCATCGGTACGTCGACGCGCAGTCGACCCGGTTGACGCAGGCCGCAAGTCGGTCCTCGACGAGCGTCGTTGCGATCTCTGCTGCGTCGTCCCGCGGCGCGGTGATGTAAACCGTCGGCATAGCGAGCGCTACGGTAGCCACGGACAAAGAAGCGATCACTGCGGTGCGTTTGGCAGGTCAAACCGCAGTCGGTTCTGTAGAGTATCTGCACTGTGTTGAATCTGTATCAGAAATACGCCGTGTTGAACTCGTCTCAGTCGTGTCGAACCCCTATCAGATTACTCTTCGCGCTTAGATGCATTCATCGTGTACGTACGCGCGTTCGTCATCAATAACTTATGTTCGTTCACACCGACGCTTTGCGGTCGTTTCCAACCGGAGCTTTACCGTCTCGCTGGCCGCCGTCCGGCTAATTCTTGAACGGACTGAACGATCCGGTGATGTTCCACTCGTGGATGCAGTGGGGATTTCCGACCTGGCGTTCGTCGTCTTCCTCGCGGATCCGCCAGGTTTCGTCGTCCTCGTCCCAGTGTTCGCTTCGACCGCACCGCTCGCACTCCCGAAACGACGGGGTCTGGAGTCCTGTACCCATACCCGTCCCAACGTTGTCGAGGTATATAACAGTGCCATCTGCGGGCGTCGAGTTCACCTTCCTCTCGGTTTTCGGACGTTCAAACACCGGGCTGGTCGACGGCCTTTCGTCTAACATTTCCGGTATGTGCGTCCGACCGTTGGCCCCGCCCGTACACTCCGGATACCCGGACGCGTGACCTGAACGCATTTGCCGGGTAGCGTCGTCCGACCCGCTCTCACTCCTCGGTCACGGCGTCGCCCTCGACGTTCGGCGCGCCCACGACGAACAGCGTACTCTCTGTCAGCGCTGTCAACTGCCGCCACGCGTCGGGGTCGACTACCACGAACTCGCCGGCACCGACCTCGAACGTTTCGTCTCCGACGTCCATCTCGAATCGCCCGTCGACGACGAAATACAGTTCTTCCTGAGCATCGTGCCTGTGGCGGTTGTTCGATTCTCCCTCGTCGAACGACCAGACGCTCGGCCGCATCTCCTCAGGCCGGAGTTCGTATCCGACTGCTTTCAGACCGGGTTCGATCCCCTCGATATCCCGTTCGTCGAGTTCATCGACTGTCGTTCGGGAGTACATGGCCGCTAGTTCGGTTCGCAGACGCAAAAACCGACACGCTCACTTACATCGGAGACACATCGTCCCGGAGAACACCGATCATTCCGCCGTGCCGTCAACGGCTAACACCGTCCGAGTGGTTTCGAGGGCAGTGATGGCCTGTTCCGCTAACATGCATCGCCGTACCGTCTCCGTCTCGCGGTCGTAAGTCAGCATTCCCATCTCCTCTAATTTCGGGAGGTCCGAGTGGACGAGTGAGATCCGTATCTCAGCGGGATCTGCCCCGGTTTCTGTTGCGAGATGTCCCGCAAGTCCGTCGAGCGACGCACTGTCGCTCCTCTCGGCGAGATAGGAGAGGATCCGCTGCCGGCGGCTATTTGACAGTGCCTCGAACACCGTTTGCACAGGGTCGGCGAGCGATTGCGATCGGTTGGTAGCCATCAGTATCACTCACGCGGCGGACCCGAAAGCATCGACGGGTTCGATATCGAACCGGTTTAAGTGTCGGTCGCCGTTCCCCTGACGCCTTCGAACGTTTCTTCGAGCACTGTCTCGTGCGCGCGCCGCAGGCGCTTCGAGATAGCGTTCGTAGAAATATCCAGTTCGTTCGCGAGTTCCTCCATCGACGTTTCACGGGGGACTGAGAAATACCCCTGATCGTAGGCGAGTTCGAGCACTTCGCGCTGTTCGTCCGTGAGATGTTGTACCGCTGGATCGCTCGTCGTATCCGCCTTGTACAGGCGAACCAGTTCGAACGAGAGGTCGTACGCTGCACACAGGTCGTGGAACTCGGCGAGCGATTCGTCGTCGGGAAACAGGATCCGGACGTGCCACTTCCCGTTGTCTCCCACTGCGTCCAGTATCGTCGCGCCTACGTCATCGAGGGCGTACACGAGCGGTTCCGCGTTCTCGTCCCACTCCGCGCGGTAGAACCGCCCTTCGGAACTGTCGTCGAGTCGGCGCACGTCCTTGACGCTCGGATCGGTTCGTAGCGCGTCGTGGAACTCGTCGATACCGTCGCCCCGTGCCCAGAAGAACGGGGTGACGCGGTTCGTGGTATCAGCGACAATACGTTCTACCTCGACGGTTACCTCCGGGTCCTCCTGCAGTGCCCGTCCGAGAACGAACTCCGTCGACGGGTGGCTGAACTCCGCGATAGTTGGCATTCGACCGGTTTATTGCCTCAAAGTACCTAACCTCTGCGGCCGCTCGGGGCGTCGTCGGGGACCGTCACAGCATGCTCTACCTCCCCCGCCCGCTCGTCTTTGGGGCGGCGGCTTATGCCGCTCGACGTAGAGAGATCCCGTATGGAGAAATGTCCTGTTTGCGGCGAGGAGATATACCAGGGCGAGGAGAACCAGATCGTAACGGAGTACCAGAGCGAACAGTTCCACTTCTGTTCCGAGGAGCACCGCGACGAGTTCGAAGAATCTCCCGGTGAGTACACCTGACAAGGGACTGTCGTCGAAGCCGGAAACGAACGCCGTTCGAAGTGGGACAACCAGTGGACCTCCGACCACTGTTACGACGAGTGGAAACGTCACGATGACGTGGGAGACCGCGAACGTCGAGAGCGCCGCTCCTAAGGTTTATACCGGATACCCGGCCCAACACCGGCGTGCGGTAACCATCGCGCGGTGTCGGTTCAGGCGGGAGTACGGCGCACTGCACCGCGCTCGCTTCGCGCCGTCTGTTCGTTCTCGCGGGCCCTCGGCGCGTACTGCGTTCCGTCACGGGCGGTAGTGACGGATCCCCTCTTCGAGACAGCGGAAAAATGACATGTATCCGATGTGTTACTGGCTCGTTCCGGTCTTCACCCGCTGGAGAGAGTACACGGTTTCCGGGTGCCGTTCGTCCCCGACCTGCGTCTCGTTCTCTTCCGATCGCTCGAAGCCGTGTTCTTCGTAGAACGCGTTCCCGAGTTCGTTCTCCGCGAGTACCATCGCTCGGATGCGTTCGACGCCCCTTCCGAACAGTTCGTCACGAACTGATGCGAGGAGATGCGTGCCGACTCCCTGCCGGCGGTAATCCGGCGCAACGTACAAACGGAGGATGTCCCCCTCGGATACGTCCCAGACAACATGGGCGAACCCGACGATAGCGCCGCCGTCGTCAGCGACGAATATTTCGGCGTCGTCAGCGTCGACCACGTCTCTCAGTTTCCCCTCGGCATACCAGTCTTCGACCGTGTCGTCGATAGTTTCCCGGCTGACGAACTCGGGGTAATCCTGCTCCCACGACCGTTCAGCGATCCCCTTGACGGTCGATACGTCCGATTCGGTGGCTGGGCGGATCTCCATGCGGGAGTTTCGTTGGAAAAACCGTTACGTTTTTCGCTGGCTGTCGGATCGCTGGTGAATCGGGTACGTTTGGACGGGTTTGTCACAAACCCCTTTTGTACCCCCAACTATGGTGTTATCGGGGCAACTTGGGGCGATACCGGGGCGTTCGATCACGCAGGGGACGTGGGGGACGGGGGTCACCCATCACGGACGACGGAGAAAACACCATGTCGAAACGACATCACTACGAGACACGACAGAACGGGACTCAGAGGCACCCCACTCACTCTCGTAGTGGGGTCGACGACGGCTCACTGCCGGAGGTTTTCGAGGGGGAGGGGACGTGGCACGCCTTTGCCACGGCGCTCACCGAGTGTCCGGAGTGTGCCAGCAACCGGGAAACGGCTGTCCACGACCGGGAAAACACCGTCCGACGGTTGCACTCGCAAGGGGGGTTAGAGGGAGACCGAAACGACGAGAAACGGGTCGAGACCGACACCGGAACCCAGTCGACGATGCTCGATCCCGGAACCGTCGCAACGTTTTACGCCGGCGTCAGTACGAGCGCCGATTCGCTCTCGATTCACGTCCATTTCAGTACCGGGCACACGGTCGAGCTTATCGGTCCGGACGAGACTGTCCACCGGTCTGTGGATCCGGGTGATTCGATGAAAGAGGCCATCGGCATCAGAACCTGGACGGTGGATTCATCAGAACCGGGACAGTGGACCGTCGAAATACGGTCACCGTTATCGGGCGAGAAGCGGAAGGTTTCGGTTACGTTCGGAACGCTCACGGCTGAGCAGGATACTTGACAGGTAAAACGACCGTGACCCAGTCGTCTCCGTTTGGTTAGCTCGTCCGGTCGCGACCCGCTCTGCTTCTCGGATGCCTTAGTCGAAATCCGGAAGGTCGTCCGGTGCGTCGTATTCCGCTTCCCAGTCTACGAAGTCTTGCTTCAGTACCTCGCTGACGACCTGACCGAGTTCGGTCAGTCCAGCGTTGATAGCGGAGACCGTTCCCCAGGAGTCGAGGTCCGGATGATAGTCGCGTTCGCGCCAGTCCTCGGGAATGCCGGGCGCGTGATAGCCGACTCTGTCGGCAAAGTCGTCCCAGAAAAAGTCGAACTCCCGGAACAGACCGAGGTCCCTCGCGATTTCGAACTCCCCTTCGTCCATGTCCGTGTTCCCTCGCCACTCGTCGAAGGCGTCCGCCCACGCGCCGTCTTTCAGGAACTGTTCGAGGTCCTGACGGCGGTAGTTCGCATTCCCCGTCACCTCGACGTCGTCGTACTCTTCCGGGTCCGTCTCCTGTAGTTCGGGCGGGTCGGGCGCGTCGACATCGAGAGTCATACAGTACCCTACGCCGGCGCGAGGAATAGTAGTGTCGTTCAGTCACCTCCCCGGCGACCGCGGACCGAACGCTTAGCGATCGTTCGTAGAGAGCGCCGCGTTTCGCCGTCGCTTCCCTTCTTCGCTATCGACCGTGAGCTCGGGGACCGGAACGGGGTCGTGCTCGTCGTCGATAGCGACGTAGACGAAGTACGATCCGGTCGTTGGTTCGCGCTCGCCGGTCCGCGGGTTCTCGCGGAACGCTCGGAGTCTAACGCTGACGCTAGTTTCGCCCGTGTCGTAGACGTAGGACTCGATGACGGCAGTGTCCCCGACGTATATCGGCTGGCGGAAGTTCATCTCGTTCACGCGGGCGGTGACACACGCCTCGCCGGCGAAGCGCATCGCTGACATCGCGCCGATCTCGTCCATCCACTTCATGACGTTGCCACCGTGGACGGTGTCGAGGCTGTTGGCGTGGTTCGGCTGCACCATTTCGCGGTTCTCGATGTACGTGTCCATCAGACTCGGCATGTTCGGGAGTTGTCACGGCCCGGGAAAGATACTGTCGGATCGAACGAGTGCCGGCCGCCGAAAGCCGTTCTCGCCGTCACGACTCTCCGACAGTGGTAAAAGCCGCGGCAGTATATCGATGTGCATGAGTGACGAAGCGGAGTCGGCGACGCCTCCCCAGGCGTCGCACCCGCCCTCCGGCGAGGGCAGGGTGCAGGTCGTCGGAACGGCTCACGTCTCCGCCGACAGCGTAGAGGAAGTCGAACGGACTATCGAGGAAGAGCGTCCCGACATCGTTGCGGTGGAATTAGACGAGGGCAGATACCAACAGATGCAGGGCGAAGCGGGCCAGGACCTAGAAGCCCGCGACCTCTTGCGCGGCAACACGGTGTTTCAGTTTCTCGCCTACTGGATGCTCTCGTACGTTCAGGCGCGACTCGGAGAACGGTTCGACATCCAGCCGGGTGCGGACATGAAAGCCGCTATCGACACCGCCGAGGAACTCGGTATCGGCGTCGCGCTGGTCGACCGAAACATCCAGGTGACGATCCAGCGGTTCTGGGCGAGGATGACGTTCATCGAGAAAGTGAAGATGGTCGGGAGCCTCTTTCTCGGGCTGTTCGGATTCGGCGGCGAACCGCAAGAGGAGTTCGATATGGAGGACATCACGGACGCGGACGTCGTCACGGCGATGATAGAGGAGTTCCGGCGGTTCAGCCCTGGCGGAGCCGAGGCGCTCATCGACGAACGGGACGCCTTCATCGCCCACAAACTGCTTGCGCTACGGGAGCAGGGGTATCACGTCGTCGCCACCGTCGGTGCCGGCCACCGCGAAGGGATCGAAGGCTACCTCGAAAACCCCGAGACGCTACCGCCGATGGAATCGCTCGTCGGGACCCACTCCAAACGCTGGTTCTCGCCGGTTAAGCTGCTCGGATACCTCTTTACCGTCGGCTTTCTCGTGTTCTTCTTCCTGCTCATCATGGCGGGCGTCAACGACACGTTCCTCCTGAAACTGTTCGGAGCGTGGTTCCTGTTCAACGGTGTTCTCGCGTTCTCGCTGGCGAAGATAGCCGGCGCGCGCTGGACGAGCGCAGGAGTCGGCGGCGCAGTCGCGTGGCTCACCAGCGTCAATCCGTTGCTCGCTCCGGGGTGGTTCGCCGGCTACATGGAGCTCCGGCACCGCTCCGTCGACATCGGCGATATCGGCAAGCTGAACGAGATCATGAGCGACGAGGAGACGCCGATCCGCGACCTCATTGGACAGATGTTCGACGTGCCGCTGTTCCGACTCATCATGGTCGTCGCGCTGACGAACATCGGCAGCATGATCGCCAGTTTCCTCTTTCCGTTCACGGTCTTGCCGTGGCTCGCCCCCGAGATAGGTGGCGTCAGCGGCGTCCTCGACCAACTGATCGCCGGTGCGGAAAACAGCGCGGAACTGATCTGGGAGCTGGTCACCTGATGCGTTTCTCCGGCCGCGAGGTCGTCGATCTGGTAGCGGCGTGGCTGGCGCTCGGCCTCGCGTTCACGCTTTTTTTCGTCCCTGCTGCGCGCGCCATGGATCCGGACGCTATCCTCTCGTTTCTCCCCGTGAGCATGCTGACTGTCGGGGTTGCGTTCCTCCTCCACGAACTCGCTCACAAGTTCGTCGCAGTCCGATTCGGCCAGATTGCGGAGTTCCGAGCCGACTACGGGATGCTCTTTATCGCCATCATGAGCGCCCTTGCCGGCTTTATATTCGCGGCTCCGGGTGCCGTCCACCACCGCGGTCGGATCACGCGCCGAGAGAACGGCCTCATATCGCTCGCCGGTCCGGTAACGAACATCCTGCTGATGGTTCCGTTCGGCGCGCTCGCGCTCACCGGCGCTGGCCCGGACGTCAGCGGCTACTCGGTCGGCAGTCTCGGTGTCGGCATCAACGGCTTCCTCGCGGCGTTCAACATGATCCCGTACGGCCCACTCGACGGGAAGACGGTCTGGAAGTGGAACAAAGCGGTGTATCTCGCCGTGTTCGTTCCGGCCGCGGCGTTCGTGGTGTGGATGTTCCTCGGAACGCCCGGATACTGACTACCGCGGGAAGTCGGACCGCCCGCGACGCCGGTCGGTCGTCACTTCGCCGTCACCCACGCCAGGAAGACGAGCGCGACGAACTGCATCCCGCGGAGGACTGCAACAGCCGTCTGTACGCCGGGGTCACCGGAGTACAGCATCTTCGTGCTGAAGAAGAAGTAGATCGCGGTAGCGTTTTCGAGCAGCATCACGCTCCCGAAGGCGATCAGCCCCAGGATGAGCGGCGTCCGGAAGGTCCGATAATTCCGCACCCAGACAGCGGTCAGGCCCGCTAACAGGAGGATGTTGACCCCCGAGAGGGCGCTCGCAACCATGATTTCGGTGCCCATCGCCATGGTTACTCCACTTCGTCGAGGATGGTCTCGAACTCCTCGCGGTGTTGCTCGAAGCGGTCCGTGAGAAAGTACAGTTTGCCGTACTCGTTCTCGCCGCTCTCGAGGACGTCGTGTTCAGTGAGCATATCTAGGTGGTGACGAACAGTGTTGTAATCCATCTCGATCGCCTCCGCGATCTGATTCGCGTTGCGTGGACGCTCCGATAGCGTGCGGACGATCCGCGCCCGCGTTTCGCCGCCCCGCGTACCGGCGAAGAGATACCAGAGCGCCTGTTCCATCTCCGTACGTGTCGGTCTGTCCCGGATTATATAGTTTCACCGTTACCTCTCAACGGTTCTGGAGACCCAGCCGGTGGGACCGCTCGGATACGAGTCGGACCGCTCCTCCGGTTGTACGTCGCCGTTGCCGTCGACGGCGCGAACGACCACTTCGTGTGTGCCCGACGGCGTGAACTCGTGACTCCACTGTCGCCACACGTCGTCTCCCGGGAGCGGTTCCGACAGGGTCGCCTCGGCCCACGTGTCGCCGCCGTCGGTCGACACCTCGACTGTCTGGACTCCGCGCGTCCCCGCGTAGGCGTGACCGGCGAGTCGGACGTTTCCGTCGTCTTTGTGTTCGACGCCCTCGTCGTAGAGTTTCGCGACCGTTTCGACCGGGCCCGTACCGTGCCAGCCGCGTTCCTCCCAGTAGCCTTCCGCCTCCTGGTCGAGCACCTCTATTTCGGTGACCCACTTGACGTTGATCTCGCCCCAGTGGCCGGGTATCAACGTCCGGACGGGATGGCCGTGGCCTTTGGGGAGTTCGGTCCCGTTCATTCCGTACGCCAGGAACCCACGCTGGAGGGCCGACAGCGGGAACACCTGATAGTAGTCGTCCGCGGCGTGGAGCCTGACGCATTCGCATCCGCCCTGGGGACCGGCCCGCTCGATAAGCGGCGCGACCGGCGTTCCGGTCCAGAGCGCGTTGTCCATCTTCTTCCCGTTCAGGTTTTCGCCGACGCAGCGAAGCGTGACGAATCGGTGTTCTGACTCTCTCTCCCGCAGGTCGTCGAAGTCGAGGGTGAACGGCTCGTCGACCTCACCCGTCACCGCCAGTTCCCAGTCGTCTTGATCGACGGTTGGGTCGAAGCTACTGTAATCGACCTCGTAGAACTCGTCGCTGACGAGCCCCTCGATTCCGGCTACGTCGAGCGAGCGCTCTTCTGCGGTGTCCAGTAGCGCTTCCGTCTCCGCTTGCTCGTCGAGCGGTTCCGTTTCGATCCCGGTGTCCCGTTGCGTCCCGATGACGGTCCCGGCCGCCGCAAGGCCGAGCAGCGATCCGACTGAACCGAGGACGGCGCGGCGGCGCTCGGAAGTCTCGGCCGGTCCGTCGCTGACCCGCCTGGCAACTGGGACCGCGGCTGCGGGCAGGGCTGTGGCTGCCGCGGAGAGTACCGGCGACCCCACGGTAAACGACAGTGCAAGCGCGATCCCGCCGCCGACCGCGACACCCGGGAGCGCGTGGCCGGTCCGGTCGGCCGCAACGATCCCCGCGAATCCGGCGAGCGCGAACAGGCCGATAGCGGTCGCGATAGCGCCGACAAGCAACAACTGGTGGCCGAGGTCGCCCAGTTGCTCGATGGCAAACGCAACAAGCACGTTGGGCGAGAGGTCCCGGAGGACCTCCTCGGTCGCCGCCCCGACGAACTGAGGGGTGAACCCGGTTGCGGCGTACGACCCAGCGACGGATGCGAGACCGCCCGCTCCCGCGAGGGCGAACGCCGACCGATAGTCACGGAGTGTATCGATCATCGGAGTCGAGTGTACCCCAGGATGGCGACGGCGGCCAGGGCGACCGCGACGATTCCGAAGCCGTCGAGCGACCCGCCATCGCTTTCCTCTTCGTCCATATCGTTGCCGTCGTCCATGTCGTTACTATCATTCATTTCTTCGGTCGTTTCCATATCGTCGCTGTCGTTCATGCCGTCACCATCGTTCATCTCTTCGGTCGTTTCCATACCGTCGCCGTCGTCTATGCCGTCGCTGTCGTTCATGTCGTCGCCATCATTCATCGATTCGGTCGTGCCCATCCCGTCGCTGTCATCCATGTCATCGTCCATCCCGTCGCTCTCGTTCTCTTCCATCCCGTCGTCCATCGTGGCGGTCGTCGTCAACGGGGCAGTGTTCGAACTGTCTGGCGGCGAGTCGTCGACCGCTGTGAGTCCTGCGACCGGCAGAGAGACCAGTGTGAGTCCGATAAGCGCTACCACGAGCGTCCGTCCGAAGTGTCGTCGGTTCATCTCCGTCTGTATGCAGAGAGGATTGGGATAAACCGATTTTTCAAACTCGGTTCGGTGTCGGTACAAACTGCGTCTAGAATTCGTTCGGGATCCGTCGTCCGGACCGGCCTGAGCGGGACCGATGACCTTTTGCTCGCGCCGGGAGCGATATCGCCTATGAGTGAGGAGAACTCCGAGGAGTTGACCTACGCCGACACGGGCGTCGATATCGAGGAGAGCGAGGCGGCGACGGCGGCGCTGCTGTCGGCGTTCGGCGACGTCGACGGGTACGCCGGACTGCTCGACATCGGCGACCGCTACCTGGCGCTCGCGACCGACGGCGTCGGGACGAAACTGCTCGTCGCGGAGGCGCTCGAAGACTACTCGACGATCGGTATCGACTGCATCGCGATGAACGCCAACGACCTGGTGGCGGCCGGCGTCGACCCGGTCGCGTTCGTCGACTACATCGCCATCGACGAACCGAACGACGAGTTCACGGAACAGATCGGCGAGGGCCTCGCCGCAGGCACCGACGACGCCGGGATCGCACTGCTCGGCGGCGAGACGGCGGTGATGCCGGACGTGATCAAAGGCCTCGACCTGGCCGGGACCTGCGCGGGCCTCGCACCGAAAGACGCCATCTTCGACGGCGAGGCGGAACCCGGTGACCGCCTCGTCGGATTCCCGTCCAGCGGCATCCATTCGAACGGGCTAACACTCGCCCGCGAAGCCGTCACCCGAAATCACGAGTACACCGACCCGTTCCCGCCGAACTCCGACCGCTCCATCGGCGAAGAACTGCTGGAACCGACGCGGATCTACACATACCTGCTCGACGACCTGCGTGACCACGGTGTCCGCGCCGCGGCCCACGTCACCGGCGGCGGGTGGACCAACCTCGAACGTATGGGCGAGAACCGCTATGATATCACGGACCCGCTTCTGGCACAGTCCGTCTTCGAGTTCGTCCAGTCCGAAGGTGATGTCAGCGACGAGGAGATGCACCGCACGTTCAACATGGGGACCGGGTTCGTCGCCGCCGTCCCGGCGGACAGTGCGGACCCGCTCGCGGACGCGACCGACGGACAGGTCATCGGTACGGTAAAAGAAGGCGACGGCGTCTCGATCCGCGGCCTGACGCTGTAGTCTCTGGCGTTTCGACTAGATGCTCCTGAGGGTGACCTCGTCGTCGTCGATACGGTCGATCTGGTCGGTGCCGATAGCGTAGGTTTCGTCGGCGTCTCCCCAACCGAGACTCGACTTGATCCGTTCTGCGATCCCCGATTCGGGGTTTACGTGTATTCTACTGGCCTCGACGTCCGAGACGATGCCGACGTCGGTACCGTGTTCGTCCACGACGGTCTTGCCGACGTCGTCGTCGGTCAGTTGGACGGTACTGCCGCCGGGTTCGTTCCCGGTCCCGACGGCTTCGCCTTCGGCGTACTCCTCGTCCGGACTGGAAGCGGCCGCCCCGCCGGAACTCGTCCGTCCGGCGGTCCCCGCGGTGGCCTCGACAGTCGGCTCGGCGCGCATTTCTTCGAACTCGCCGGCCGGCACGGCTTCTTCCCCGACGACCGCCGACTCCAGGTACTCCGTCTCGACGATGTCGCTCGCGAGTCGGTCACTGTCCTCGAGGTCGTAGACGTTCCGGTACTCGTCGACGACTTCCTCCTCAACCAGCGTGCGCTTGACGAACTCGGTTTCGATGATATCCCCCTCTTTCATCCTGCTCTCGATAACCTCGGTGTCGACCGCGTTCTCGTCGAGTTCCCCCGCGCCGACGACGTCGCTTTGAAGCAGGTGTCGTTCGACGCCCTCCACGTCGACGGTTGTTTCCACCGCGTCGGTCTCGACGGTGTCGCTCTCGACCACGTCGCTCTCGACGACTTCGCTCTCAACGATTACGCGCTCGAACTGCTCGCGCGTCTCGGCCCGTACTTCCTCGATGTCGGCTTCGAGCGTCAGGTCTTCCGGCCGCCCCGGTGGTATCTCGTCGGTCCCGCGGTCGTCGTCGACCATCTCGTCGGAGGTGAACCTCGTGTCGATGACGTTCCGATCGACGACCTCGCTTTCGATCACCTCGCTTCCGAGCAGTTCGGTGTCAACGACTTCGCTCTCTATCGTCTCGTGTTCGACGACTTCCGTCTCGACTACCTTCGTTTCGACGACCTCCGTCTCGACGGTTTCGCCTTCGAGAAGCGCCTCCTCGACCGCGTCGCTCTCCATCGTCGCACGCTCGATGGCGTCGTCGTGGGACACCAGTTCGTACTCGTCCGAGTTGTCGCCGTAGAGGAAGACCAGGTCACGTTCCTCCATGGTCTCTCCGAGGCGATTCCACTCTACCTCTTCGTGTCGGTCAGACGCTTCTTCCGGGCGGTGGAAGTCGACCTCGTGTTCCTCGGCATCCCGTCGTCGGTACGGTCTGATTCCGCGTTCTTCACCCCATTCGCGGATCGTCCCCGGGTCTCTCGTTGCGTTCCACGTGTCGTCTCTGTTTCGTTCGTTACTCATTATCCCCACCATCACGCTAGTCCGCAGGAGAGCACTTAGCCGTGATCAATGGTGTCACGAACCTATCGTGTACTGTGTGATTCAAGTAACCGGGGTCGGAAACAGACCGCTCAGGAGAGTCGCGCCGCCAGATCTGCCTCGGTGACGATACCGACGGTCTCACCGTCCTCGGTTACCATCACCGCCTTGTAGTGGTCGAGCAGACTGCTGATCTCGTCTAACGTCGCGTTTTTCGAGACGGTCGGGAAACTCTCGCTCATGAACTCGCGTACCGGTTCACCGCGAGCGCCTTCGTCGACGTGAACTAGATCGCTCTGGCTGATGCTCCCGACCGGTATCCCTTCCTGAATAACGGGGAGTTGGGAGTACGCCTCGTCTTCCATCTTCCCCACGGATTTTCGGAGTTCGTCGTCGGGGGCGACGTGTATCACCGTCTCGTGCATCAGGTCCTCGGCGCGGACGATACCGCCCTCTGCCGCTTCGAGCGCGTTGACGATCCGTCGAAGCGTCGACAGTCGCGGGTCGACGTCGCCGCCCTCAATACGCGCGATGAGCGGCTGAGACACGTCTGCTCGCTCCGCGAGTTCGCTCTGGGTTAGTCCCAGTTCGTTCCGCCGCTCGCGTAAGTCGGCCGGCGTCGGGAGTTCCATACCCCCAGATTACTTTCGGTTATAAAATAAACCTTCGGTCACTCGCCGCTCTCGAGTTCTTCCTCGTTTTCGTACTCGATGGTTTCGACGACGGAGAGCGGCACGTCGCGAAGCGCCCCGCCGACCTCGCTTTTACCGATGCGCTGGGCGTGTTCCTGGCTGTCGGCGTTGAACACCTTCATTTCGAGGACGAGGCCGACGAGGGCGGTGTCCGCGGCGATAAACGCCGAGTCGAACGGTTCGCCACACGCCGGACAGCCGGTTGCGCCCACGTCGACCTCGACGTAATCCATGTCCTTCTCGTTCAATCGCTTCCCCGCTTCGCTCACTGCAACGCCGATAGCGTCGTCTATTTCTTCGACATCGCGAACCAGCCATGCGGCCTCCATCACAACGAGATAGTTGCTCATAGGAACGCTTGTGGCCGGAGGGTTTCTTTCTTTGCGGTTCGCGGCCGGTCCGCGCGGTCCGCTGACAGACGCGCACGTCAGGCCGATAATGCTCATAACTTATGAGAATCCGGGGGATGAGCGAACCCGTACATAGACTCGCGTCGGACCGATCCCCTCGATCCGTTTGGCCTGATACAATTCCAGTTGAACCGCAGTACTGCGTCGGGATGGTTGTGCTATTATAGATTGTTATATAGACAAAACCACAGTAACTCTTATATACTTCCTTCTGTTGGGACCGGTTGAAGTTCAATGATACGACGGGTGTATCTCGCCACGCTGTTCGCCCTGTACCAGATTAGCCTCGCGGTCGGCATCATGCTGATGCCGTTCGCACTCGCAATGAGCCGCGCCGGCGTTGTCCTGCCGGTTCACAGAATCATCGAAAACCTCGGCGACGCGTACCAGAACGCCGCCGGCCAAGCCAGATAACAGGGCCATAACCAGCCGTCGCGACGCTCCGGTCCCGCCGGTTCCGACCGTTGTTCTTTTTATCTACCGAGGTGTACTTCCGGCCAATGCGTACGCCTCCGAACGGCTCCGAGTTTTCCCGAAACCGCAACCGATTCACTGGGACCGACATCGACCCCTACCAACCCAAGATAGGGGAGATGCCGACGAACGACCACAGCCTGGACGACCTGGAGAACGTGAACAAGACGGGGACGACGACGGTGGGGCTGGCAACGGCGGAAGGCGTCATCATCGCGACGGACATGCGCGCGAGCCTCGGCGGTCGGTTCGTCTCGAACAAGAACGTTCAGAAGGTCGAGCAGATCCACGACACGGCGGCGCTGACACTGGTCGGCTCCGTCGGCGGCGCGCAGTCGTTCATCAGTAGCCTCCGCGCCGAGGCGAACCTCTACGAGGCCCGCCGCGGCGAGCCCATGAGCATCAACGCGCTGGCGACGCTTGCGGGGAACTTCGCCCGCGGCGGACCGTTTTTCGCCATCCACCCGATCCTCGGCGGCGTCGACGAGGAAGGCCACCACGTCTACTCGATCGACCCCGCCGGCGGCGTCGTCGCCGACGACTACACCGTCACCGGCTCCGGCATGCAGATCGCCTACGGCGTCCTCGAACAGGAGTACGAAGAGGGCCTCTCCAACGAGGAAGGCAAAGCCATCGCCGCTCGCAGCGTCAAAAGCGCCGTCGAGCGCGACACCGGCTCCGGCAACGGCGTCTTCCTCGCCGAGATCACCACCGACGGCGTCGACATCCGCGGTCACAAGGACTTCGACGACGTGCTGTAGTCGGTGTCCGTGGCCCCGTAGCCTGGGCGGGATGATACAAATTGTTTTATCTCATACTCCAGTATCTGCTATTTGGTTTGTAACCGAGACTACTCGGTAAGTCAGTACTGGGCGGATGTATGAACCGGTCTATCACGCTCTATTTATCAACTAATTCATGATTTAGGCCGCCTGTGGCGGCGACCACGTGTTGAGACGGTAGAGTAGGCGCACTACCGCCAATAGGACCACTGCCCCAACCACGATACCGAGGTACGACGGCGGTTCCATCACAGACGCGAGAACACCGAACACGAAAACGGCGATACCGACGCGGAGAATCGTATTCCCCGCCATGTCCTGAACCACGTCATCGGGTACCGGCGAGGTTGATTCGCTGTAGCCAGCCAGCAACCAGGTCCAGCCCGCGAATTTCATGAGGGCACCAAGGACCGTCACGAATACGCCGCTCGCAAGCCATTCGATGGCCAACGAACCGAGTGTGGACATACGCGAACGATTAACCTGTGGAACTATAATTCTGGTCGTGACGGGTTTTTCAGACGTTGGTGAGAGAACCCGATACAGATCCGTGCGTACCGCTCGGAGCGGCGATACTCGCTTTTCATATTAAAAATAGTTCCTCGAAGTCCCACGTCTCGTTACGTTCGCTTAGGACTCCAGCATGTCGGTGTCGAGACGGTCCGACTCACGTTGATATCTGCTGATAATTCCGATAATGCGCCGACGGCCTTGCGGCTCCGGTACTGGCCGAACTGCTTGACGTGGGTTCGATTATCGACGAGACGGACGATGGGTGTCGGTTCTGACTTCGAGTTCCCAGAGACCGAGGGACCTCTACCGAGCGGTAGTCGTATCGCTGTATGGTACGTAGGCCGACTGCAACGACGGGCCCGAGACGATCCAGTCTTGACTGAAGCACTCACACGGTTCAGTTCGAACGACTACTGTCTACACTATTTCCCCACGTCTAATGTGGAGCGTGTTCTCCCCGTTCGCCGGACTGTTCAGCGGGTCAATCCCAGAGCCCGATTCAGGTCAGGGAGCTAGTCCGGTGAAGAGGACTGGTTGATATCCTCTCACCTGAATATGTTTAATATTTAAACTTACGATCCGTGGACGGTTTTAGCTGCCGCGCTGAATACATCGTCTGCATCTCACATAGCCGTCGCTCCGTTCACTGTGGATCAGGATGAAACGGCTGTAGCGTACGACTGTGAACTGTCGCTGGAGGCGTATCTCTTGTACATGCGGATTTCGAGGTCCGTGCTCCATACTGGGCCGATCTGCAACCCTCTGGTATTGCTGGCATCTTCGAGAGGATTAATAGATGAAATACAATATATTGTCAAGAACACCCTTAGACTACCACGGTATTATCAATTACATTAATAAAAACGGTGTGTTACAGTTGAAGTAGGATGACCGTACACGAGTCAGCTCACGACCGCGATGGCTCACATGAAAAACACGGCCACGGGAACGACCCATCATCCACTAGCAATCGGAAGCTGGCCGCTGTCTCAGTCATTAACCTCCTCGGATTCCTCGCGGAACTGGCGGGCGGACTGCTTTTCGGCTCAGTCGCTCTCATCAGCGACGCCTTCCACATGCTGTTCGACTCGTTAGCGTACGTGATGGCGTTCGCCGCCGCGTACGTCACCGAGAACTACGGCGAGAGCGACCGCTGGTCGCACGGCCTCCATCGCCTCGAACCGTTCACAGCGTTCCTCAATAGTCAGTTCCTGCTACCGATGGTCGGGTTCAGCCTCCGGGTGTCCTTCCAGCGATTTCTCGACCCGGTGGCTATCGGAACGGGACCGTGCGCTCGACTGGGTGAGTGCTCGCACACCTCTCACAGGCCGGGAGTAGACAAGGGAGATCAGCTATCTTAGACTAAATGATGAACCGAATGGCACAGGTCGCACCCGATGTGTATCTGCTGAGCGAATTTCCTCGTCGATACCTGAATGCGTACATCATCGATGACGTGTTGGTCGACGCGGGAACGCGCTGGTGGGGCCGGCGACTGAGTCGGTGCTTGCGCAACCACGACATCGAGAAGCATGTGCTCACGCATGCCCATCCAGACCACCAAGGAATGAGCGCGGCCATCTGTGACAGTCTGCACATTCCACTCATCTGTCACGGAGACGAACGAGCGGCGGTAGAATCCGGTAAGACGTCCTCACCGATGCCACAGAACCGAACGAACGAGCTATTTGAACGATTCATGGCTGGCACCGGTCACGCAGTGGCAGAGACGGTGACGGAAGGAGACACTATCGGGGGTTTCGAGGTGATAGAAACCCCGGGCAATGCCCCCGGACATATCTCGTTATGGCGAGAAGCTGATGGGACAGTCATTCTGGGGGACGTATTGGCGAATATAAATCTTTTCTCGTTACAGTATGGGTTACACGAAATCCCGAGTAGATTCACACACAGTCCAACAGAGAGTATCGAGTCAGCGCGTAAAATTGCCGACCTAGAGCCAGACCTAATCTGCTTTGGCCATGGCCCGCCAATCACGGACGGAACTAAATTTCAGGATTTCGTAGCGAGCCTCGGGTAGGTCGATCGCTAACTACTTCCTGTCGGTTAGAGGGTCTAGCGGTTCGTCTTGTGAACTGTATCGAGTACTTTGCGTAGCTACTCTGTGCCTGTTTCGTTATATCACTCACCTGTATCTACCGCAATTGCTGGTGTTCTTTCAACGATCGCATCCTGAATTGGCTGGTAAGTATACCCGCAAATCTACCGGACTGGTGTCTGGTGAATATTTATCTCTCTCGGGTCCGTCGTTGTATAGAACCGATGGGACTCTTCGAACAGTTCGGACGACAGGTCGAGCAGTTCAAACAGACTGCGAAGGAACGGGCCGAGGAGACCGCAAACTTCCGGTGTCGGGCGTGTGATGCGCGGTTTAATACCGATGACGGCCAGTGTCCTGAATGCGGAGCAGCGAAAGTCGAATCGACGAAGTCGGAGGAGTGAACGCTGATACCGTGTGTAATGTAAATTCTCACTCGTCGCAGAGACAAATTCTGTAGCCAGTGGACTAATCTATGACTCAAAGGGACTGTTGCAAGTCATTTGGCTCTGTGGAAACCATCAGTAGATGACAAATCCTGGCCCAGTTGTGGTTACTACAGGATATCTGCATTGAGGTGTATTCGGTTCGAATGAGTCTGCAAAATACACCCGCCTTATTTCGTCGCCGGTGCGATAAACCCATACAAAATCAGCCCCATGCCGAAAGTTTCGGTGAGCTGTGTCGCGCCACCGACGACCAGTGGTGATAGGGGGAAGACTAATGAGGCGATGAAGATCAGTCCAGGCCCGCCAAAGGTGAGGACAAATCCAGCTGTGATGAAGAGCATCGGTCGGCTGTCGTTTCGACTGTACCCTTGGTAGGCGATATATGCGATGACGAGCGCTATTGCGATCGTAACATAGTCTGAAATCAATAAGAAGAGATCGACGGAAATCCCGCCAATCGTCTGTGCAACGATCGTCTCACTCATCGTAGAGACCCTCAATGAAGTTCGTAAACCGGTCGGCGGCGCGTTCCTGTTTTCTGACCCGGACTTCAAATTCACCGTCAACGAAGTCAATTACCACGCGATCCAGATTCGATGCATAGACCGTGTGATGGTGACCCTCTGGGTCTGGTCTCGTTTGTTCCACGAGCAGTTCACGGTCAGTCAACTCGTCAAGACGGCGATAGACGGTAGCCCGTGATGCTGCACAAGCTTCGGTGAGTTCGGCTGCCGACATAGGTTCCTGGGTAGTCTCTCTGAGCAGCGTCTGGACACAATCGTCCCCGAGTAACCGTGTAATTGCGTTGAGTCGGTTCCACTGCCCCACGACATGGGTTCGTTTGAAGCTAGTTATAAAAATAGTTAGCGTCTCATCGCATGAGATCGAGTCCGCTGTTTCTTTCAACGGGAGCTCAAATTTGCGGGTATGCTCGGTACTGGCTCGCTCGCCGTTGACTGGCTCGCAGTCGGAATAGCGCTCACGATAGCAGGCGGTCTCATCAAGTTCGCAGGTTGGACGTTCCTCCTGGCGGGATACGATGACAGTTCGCCTGTTCCGGACGACGTGATTGCAGACATCGCCGGGAACACCGTCTTACGAATCGGGCTGGCAGTGACCGTCTTCGGTGTCATCGCTTCGGTTACGGAGATTCCCTCGTATCTTCCGCTCTTGATCGAGGGAGCGATCCTCCTAGCGGTCCTCCGACTCCTCTATCGGCTCCACACTTACTCGCCGAACGGTACAGCCTGAGACGCCATGGACGACGAGTCCGGTTGACGGTGATAAAATTGCAGGAGCTACCTAACGGCTCTTTCGACGGCAGAACTGTCGAACTAATAGGATTTCAACAGAGGCAGTCATTTCGGTATTTCGCCGACACGAGGTCGGATAACGGTACACAGTTACAACAGTTCCTATCAAAGAGGCCGATAACGGAGACCCTCTCCAGTTCTCTCGTTGTGGCCGCACTGCCGGAGGTCAAATCACGATACTCACACTGTCGGACAGAAGCCAGTGCGAAGTAGATAGTCCAAACCGGCCGCCTCAGGCGGTGATGGCGGCGTCTGAACGACCGCCAGATCGGTAGTTTTGTCCGGAAGTCTCCCTCGGTGAGACCCGATCACGGTGTAGTTGAACGGTCAATTTATCCTCCTCCCTGCCAATCACCGTTCATATGAGCGATGGAGGGGATCTCACAGAACGGGACTTCTGGACGGACCGTGATCTCGTTGAGGGTATCGTCCAGACCAGTCCAGTCGGGATCGCAGTCGTTGACGACGATGGCATGATGACGTTCGCCAACGAGCGCGCAGAGGAGATCTACGGACGTCCCCGCGAAGAGATCAACAAGTTCACCCACGACGACTCGCGCTGGGCTCTCGTAAACGAGGGCGGGGAGCCACTCGAAGCAGGCGAAGCGCCCTTTGACCGCGTGGTCGACGGAGAGGAGACTATCTATGATCAGGTCATCGGCCTTCGCCGTCCGTCCGGTGAGCGCGTCTGGGTGTCGGTCAACGGTGCCCCGCAGTGGAACGAGGACGGCGAACTGGAACGAGCCGTCTTCGCGTTCGAGGATATCACGGAGCGAAAAAACCACGAGCGGGAACTTCGAGCGAAAGAGCGCCGTTACCAGGCCGTCTTCGAGGACCCGAACATCCTCGTTGGATTGCTGGAACCGGATGGAACGGTCATAGAAATCAATCGGACGGCAATGGAGTACATCGACGCCACCCTCGAAGACGTGACCGGCGAGTTGTTCTGGGAGACGCCCTGGTGGGGCGGTAACAACGCGAAACAGTCGGAGGTGAAAAAGTGGACCGAGCGAGCGGCCAACGGCGAGTACGTCGACTTCGAGGCCGATCTCACCCGGACAGACGGAAAACAATACACGCTCAGCGGCTATTTCCGACCCGTCACCGACGACGACGGCGAGGTCGTCTCGATCATCGTCTCGGACCGAGACATTACCGAGCGCAAAAAGCGCGAACGTGAATTCGAGGAGAGCGAGCGCCGCTACCGAACGCTGGTTGATAACTTCCCGAACGGCTCTGTCGGCCTGTTCAACGAGAACTACACCTACAACGTCGTCGGCGGGAAACTTCTCGACGACCTCGGACTCTCCCCGGACGATGTCGTCGGAACGACCATTTACGGACGGTATCCCGACGAACTCATCGACGAACTCAAACCGAACTTCCGCGCCGTGTTCGAAGGCGAATCGAACACGTTCGAGATCGATCTCGGCGAACGGGACTTCATGGCACACACGCTACCCGTACGGAACGCCGAGGATGAGATCTACGCCGGGATGTTAGTCGTCCAGGACATCACCGAACGCAAAGAGCGAGAACGTAAACTCGAACGCGCGCTAGACCTGCTCAACAAGACCGAGCGAATCGCAGATGTCGCGGGCTGGGAGGTCGACCCCGACACGAACGAACCCTACTGGTCCGACCATCTCTTCGACCTTCTGGACGTGGACTACGACGACCAGCCAACGCTCGACGAAGCTCTCGACGTCTACTATACGGAAGAGGACGGGGCGATCGTCGAAGAGGCCATCGAAGAAGCGCTGGAGACCGGGAAACCCTTCGACGTGGAGGCGCGCTTTCCGAGACCGACGGGCGACGTAGGCTGGCTCCGAGTAAAGGGAGACCCCGAGACTGAGAAAGGTGAAGTCGTCTCGCTACGCGGAGCGGTCCAGGATGTCACCGAGCGCAAGGAGCGCGAGCAGGCGCTCCAGGAGAGCCGTAATCAGCTTCAGGCGCTCATTGACGTGCTCCCGATCGCCGTGTTCGTCGCCGAAGTCGACGGTAAGATCGTCGAGTGGAACGAGGCCGCCGAGGAGATCTGGGGTGGAGAAGTCGCCGAATCCGAGTCAGTCGCCGAGTACGACGAATACGATGCCTGGTGGGAAGACACCGGCGAACCGGTCGACCCTGACGAGTGGCCGCTAGCACGGGCGCTTCAGGGCGAAGAGGTAACCGACCCGGACGAGATCAAAATCAAGGGGTTCGACGGGGAGTACCGCACGGTACTGAACCACGGCATGCCGGTCCGGGACGCAGATGGCGAGGTGAGCCGCGCAGTCGTCACTCTTGTTGACATAACCGAACGAAAGGAGTATCAGCGCAAACTCGAAGAGTCGAACGAACGTCTGGAGCAGTTCGCGTACGCCGCGTCCCACGACCTCCAGGAGCCCCTGCGGATGGTGTCGAGCTACCTCCAGTTGATCGAGCGCCGTTTCGGGGACGAATTCGACGAGGACGGCCGGGAGTTTCTCGAGTTCGCCGTCGACGGGGCCGACCGGATGCGGGAGATGATCGATGCACTGTTGAAGTATTCTCGGGTCGAAACGGAGGGGGACCCGTTCGAATCCGTCGATCTCGACAGCGTCCTCGGCGATGTTCGCGAGGATCTGCAGGTTCGGATCGCGGAAACCGGTGCCGAGATCACAGCAGATGATCTTCCGACAGTGAGAGGCGACGGTGATCAACTCCGTCAGGTGTTTCAGAACCTGCTGGAGAACGCGATCGAGTACAGCGGCGACGCACCGCCACAGGTACACGTCGGGGTCGAACGCGACGGCAACGAGTGGGAGGTCGCGGTCCGAGATACGGGGATCGGCATCGACCCTGACGACCAAGACCGGATCTTTCAGGTGTTCCAGCGGCTCCACAACCATGACGAGCACGAGGGGACGGGCATCGGTCTGGCCCTCTGCCAGCGGATCGTCGAGCGCCACGGTGGCGAGATCTGTGTCGACTCTGACCCCGGGGCTGGTTCGACGTTCCGGGTGACGCTGCCGGCCGAGGGGTCGTACTGAGTGCCAGCCGAGATGCTGGTGACTCGGCTGATATCGTTCTCACCGGGAAGACCCCGGGCGAAATCAGGTTCACGAAAGTCGCATACAGGGAGAGCTAGATCGTCCATGCCTTCGCGTCGTAATCGACACACTCGACTTCCTTCACCAGCACGGCGAGTAGGCGGATGCGCCGTGTCCGGCTTTCGGAATCCCGTCCTCCCGCGAAAGAACGGCGACGACGTGTTCTAGAAGAGTTCGTCATAATCACACCTGCTGCGGTCGTCCCGCCGAGTTCGGAAGCGCAAGTCGATGTCGTCTGACCGCAGCCGCTATCAAGTGTACTGCAGATCGAACAGGGTTTCGTCGATACAACTCTCGATCATCGGCGATGTCAGCTATCGCCCGGATGTCGCACAGCCGTATCAGCGGATTCGTCGGCGTCTCCGCCCAGACCAAGTCGGTGTCCGAATCGACTGTGGCAGCGACGTTTTCAGGGTCACGGGTATCGACGAACTCGACATCGACGCCGAAGTGACCGCCGACGAGTTCTGTGAGCAGTTTTTCGGTTCCGCTATAGAATCCGTTTCAGGGGACACAGTGACCGTTGCCCGGCGTCGCGAGCGACTGCCGAGGAGACGAACGACACTTTTTGAAGGAACGCGACGAAGGTCGGCGCATGAAGACGATCAAGGACTCCGTCCACGACCACATCACCGTGGACGGCGTGGCGCGAGACCTCCTGGACACGCCCGCGGTCCAGCGACTCCGCCGGATCAAGCAGTTAGGGACGGTGTCTCTGGTGTATCCGTCCGCAAACCACACGCGATTCGAACACAGCCTCGGCGTGTATCACCTCGCCTGCGAAGCGCTCTCTAACCTCGGCGTCGAGGGCGACCGGGCCGCACGCGTCGAGGCCGCCGCGCTACTGCACGACGTCGGTCACTCCCCGTTCAGCCACAACGTCGAGGACATCATCCACCGACGTACCGGGAAGTACCACGACGACGTCCACGAGCTGTTCGTCGGCGGCGAGGTCGGTTCGGTACTTCGCGACCACGGGCTCTCGCCTGCCGCCGTCGCGGATCTCGTCGCCGGCGAGGGCCGCTTCGGACAGATAGTCTCTGGCGAGTTAGACGTAGACCGGATGGACTATCTCGTGCGAGACGCACACCACACCGGCGTCCCGTACGGGACGATCGACCACGAACGACTGATCCGAGAGCTCACCTTCGTCGACGGGGAACTCGTGTTAGCCGAGGGGAACGTCCAGGCGGCGGAGAGCCTCCTGGTCGCGCGAGCGCTGATGAATCCGACCGTCTACAGCCATCACGTGGCCCAGATCAGCAAGTCTATGCTCCGGCGGGCATCCGAGCGACTGCTCGAAACGACCGACTACACCGCCGAGGAACTCCGTCGGTTGGACGACCCGGGGCTCCTCGTCGCGCTTCGGGAGGCGGACGCGACGGCAAACACCGCCAGACGGCTCTGCAACCGGGACCTGTTCAAGCGCGCTCTGTGGGCTGAACTAGAGAGCGTTCCCGAGAGCGTTCTGGCGGCCAACCACGACGTCGTCCGGGAGTGCGAACGGGAGATAGCCGCGAACGCTGGCGTCGACCCGGAGCAGGTCATCCTCGACGTGCCGGCGCGTCCGACGATGACCGAGTCGTCGACGCGAGTAGCCGTCGCCGGAGAGATACGGAGACTCGACGAGCAGTCGCCGCTCGTCGAGGCGCTCCGGGCGGCGCAGCGCTCGCAGTGGCGGCTGGGCGTGTACGCTCCCGAGGAGGTGACTGCACAGGTCGGGCGGGCCGCAGTCGACTCGCTCGGTCTGGACATCGACGGGTCGCTCGTCACCGAGCGCCGGAGAGGGTGGAACGCCCGACTGGACGAGTTCGGCGACCGCTGAGATGCGGGCGAAGCGACGGCGAGTCGGACAACTGATTACGGAGTCCGCACAACCACCATCCATATGGAGATAGAGGGGACGATACTTCGCGGCCGGGAGTTCGAGCCGATCGAGGGCCGCGTCGTCGCGGAGGACGGCGAGATAACGGCCATCGAGGAGGCGTCGGTCGAGAGTGACGCTGTCGTGATTCCCGCGTTCGTCAACGCCCACACCCACATCGGAGATTCGATCGCGAAGGAGGCGGGAGGCGGCCTCACTCTGGAGGAACTCGTCGCGCCACCGGACGGGCTGAAACATCGCCTGCTCCGGAAGGCCGACCAGTCGGAACTAGTCGCCGCGATGCGGCGGTCGCTCGCGTACATGCAAGCGACAGGCACTGCGACGACGATCGAGTTCCGGGAGGGCGGCGTCGACGGCGTCGACGCGATCAGGGCGGCCGCTGACGGACTGCGTATCGACCCGGTCGTGCTCGGCCGGGAGACGATCGACGCGATGGAGGCCGCAGACGGGTACGGAGCGAGCGGTGCGAACGACGACCGGTTCGGCCGCGAACGGACGGCGACGCGGGCCGCCGACAAACTGTTCGGCATTCACGCAGGCGAGGTCGACAGCAGCGATATCAACCCCGCACTGGACCTGGACCCGGACTTTCTGGTCCACATGGTTCACCCGGAACCGCTTCACTTAGAGCGGTTACAGGACAACGAGATACCGGTCGTCATCTGTCCGCGGTCGAATCTGGTCACCGATGTCGGCCTGCCGCCGGTCGACGAGTTGGCCGAGCGAACGACGCTCGCGCTCGGGACGGACAACGTGATGACGAACAGCCCGTCGATGTTTCGCGAGATGGAGTTCGCGGCGAAGCTGTTCGACCTGTCAGCGACCGAGGTCCTGCGGATGGCGACGGTACGCGGCGCGGACATCGCGGGTCTGAACTGCGGTCTGATCGAACCGGGCCGAGAAGCGAAGCTCCTGGTTCTAGACGGCGACTCCGACAATCTCGCCGGCGCTCGGGACGTGGTCAGATCCGTCGTTCGCCGCGCCGGCAGTTCGGACGTGGAGCGCGTGTTGCTGTAGCAGGAACGCGTCTCTCGCACGATGGGTTTTTATCAACCTGCGTCGTATGCGAACACGTAACACGATGTACGACCGCATTCTCGTCCCGACGGACGGTTCGGACGGCGTCGAACGCGCAATCGGGCACGCGATCGATCTCGCTGAAGCCCACGGGGCGAGCGTCCACGCGGTGTACGTGGTGAACACGGCTAGCTACGGCACTCTCCCGATGGAGACGTCCTGGGAGGGTATCTCCGACATGCTCCGGGACGAGGGCGAAGCGGCGATAGACCGCGTCCGCGACATCGCCGCCGGAACATCCGTCGATGTCGAGGGATCGCTGGTCGACGGGACGCCGAGCAAGGAGATCGTCCGATACGCCGAGCAGAACGACTGCGACCTGATCGTCATGGGAACCCACGGTCGCGGCGGCATCGACCGCCTGCTTCTGGGCAGCGTCGCGGAACGTGTTGTTCGCTCGTCGGACGTCCCCGTTCTGACTGTCCGCGTCGGCGAACCAAGTGAGGAGGGAGCGGAGGGCCGCGAGCAGAATCCGGCAGAAAATCGGGAGAGAAACCGCGAGGAGGACGATACGGGATCAGTCGCCAGCGTCGAGGAGTAGCGACAGACGGCACCGCCGCCAGTGTTGGTCGGTTTTCAGTGCGGCCGGAGGTGCTCGCAATCGCCGGCGTGTACCCGTCGCTCGCCGTCTTCGGTGTCGATTACGAGCGTTCCGGGAAACTCCACGTCGATAGCCTCGCCGATTACATCGCCGGAGGGCGTCTCGACGCGTACCGTCCGTCCGAGCGTGAGAGCGTTGTCTCTCCAGGCCGCAAGCACCGCGTCCGAGTCGGAAAGCAGGTCGTCGAACTCCTCTAGGAACCGCTGGACGAACGGCCGACGCTCTACGTCTCCGGCGCGCTCGCGGACGCTGGTCGCCGTGTCGGGCAGTGTTTCCGGGTCGACGTTCGCGTTCACGCCGACGCCGACGACCACCCAGTTCGCGCGGTCAGCCTCGCCTTCCATCTCGGTCAGGATCCCGGCGAGTTTCCGCCCGTCGTCGGCGGCGAGTACGTCGTTCGGCCACTTGATGCCGGCGTCGACGCCCGCTTCGCGAAGCGCGCGAGTCGTCGCAACGGCAGCGGCGAGCGTCACCAGCGGAACGTGCGCCGGCGGGAGGTCCGGGCGGACGACGACGCTCATCCAGACTCCGCCGCTCGGCGAGGTCCACTCGCGATCGAGACGGCCTTTGCTGTGCGTCTGCTCGTCTGCGAGGACGACTACGTCGCTCGCGCCGTCGCCCGCCAGGTCCCGGGCGCGGGCGTTCGTGCTGTCTACCGTGTCGTGGTATTCCACTTCGTAGGGGGCGTCGAGGCCGTATTCGACGGCCGTGCCCCCGAACTCCGGGACTGCGGTCAACCGGTACCCCTCGCCGTTGCTCTCGATCTCGAAGCCCTCTTCGCGGAGGCCGTCGACCTGTTTCCAGACGGCAGCGCGCGAGACATCGAGGCGGTCCGCCAGCGCCGGCCCCGTCACCGGTCCGTCGGCGAGCGCGGCGAGAATCGCGCGTCGAGTGTCGTTCATGCGCGACGCTACGCGTCTCCGTAACTTGAATCCACCAGAGAACCGCCGGACCGCGATCTCCCGGACGAACGGTCAGCTGAACGGGCAGAGCGACTCGACCTGGTCGCGGGCGTAGCCCGCGGCGAAACCGGTCGCACCGCCGACGCCGGCCGCGACGCCGGCGGGCACCGGGCCGAACGGTTTGGCTAGTTTCGCGCCGGTTTTCGCCCCTTTGGCCGCACCGTCTTCTGCGTGTGACGAGGACGGGGTGAACGGTACATTCGGCATGGTCAGACGGTCGGACGCCGAGGACTTAACTCTCCGCCTCGCCGAGCCAATCTTCTGCCCAGTCCTCGATCTCGTCGAAGACGGGACAGAGCGACCGACCCTTTTCCGTGAGACTGTAGTACGTCGCGACCGGCGCGTCCTCTTCGAGGCGGCGCGTGACGAATCCGAGGTCGGTCAGGTCGTCGAGCACCCGCGAGAGTGTCCGGGAGTTCGCGCCAGTCGAGCGTTTGAGTTCGTTGAACCGCTTTTCATCCTCCTGCAGGTCGTTGAGGACGATGAGTCGCCACTGGGAGCCGATCTGTTCGAGCGATTCGACCACGTCGCAGGCGCTCTCGTTTTTCTCTTCAGGCGAGGGGGTAGATTCGAGGGACATCGGTGTTACCTACTAACTCCGACGTCCGGGAACGCCTAAAAGGTTCGCTATCGAACCAGGTAACGTAATGAAATCACGTATCCCGACGCAAGTTTCGTATCGTCTCGCAACTGTTTCCGCCGGAGGTGGGGCCTGATGGCCCTCGAACTAACGGCCGTCGGCGATATCCTCTTCCTCGTGGGGAGGGTACTGTTCGGCGCCGTTCTCGCGTTCACGGGATTGAACCACTTCGTGGACACCGAATCTATGGTCGGCTACGCGGACGCCAAGGGCGTCCCCGCCGCGGGACTAATGGTCCCGTTCACTGGCGGGATGTTGCTGGTCGGCGGTCTACTCGTGGCGCTCGGACTGTACCCTCTCCTGGGCGCGGGAGCGCTGGCGACGTTCCTTCTCCTCGCGACGCCGAAGATGCACGACTTCTGGAACGTCGACGACCCTCAGCAACAGCAAAACGAGATGAACAGCTTCCTGAAAAACGCCGCCATGTTCGGAACCGCGATCGTCCTTCTGGCCCTGAGTACCCGGGCCTGGCCGTACGCGATATCGCTCTGATGCGGTGACGACGCTACAGTAGTCACTGACAGTCAATACATACCTGAGCGCACGACGGCAATGTGCTCAGTTGTAACCCGTTTCAGGGACTAGTATCGTTCGAGAACTGAACGATAGCAGCCGGGTTCAGTACCCGTACGAGATTCCTCCACCTCCACGCTTTTGCACCCCCTCGCCGTACGCGGTGGCATGGAGTACACGACGCTCGGTTCCACCGGCATGGAAGTCAGTCGTATCTGTCTCGGTTGCATGAGCTTCGGCACGAGCGACTGGCGCGACTGGGTCCTAGATGAGGAGGAGAGCCTGGAGATACTCGACCGGGCGATGGACCTCGGTATCAACTTCTTCGACACGGCGAACATGTACTCGGAAGGCGAGAGCGAGCGCGTCCTCGGAACGGCGTTAGACGGTCGACGAAACGAAGCCGTCGTCGCCACGAAGGGCTACTTCCGGATGGACGAGGACGACCCGAACTCCGGCGGCCTCTCCCGGAAGGCTATCGAGCAGGAACTGCAGAACAGTCTCGACCGCCTCGGCATGGAGACGGTCGACCTCTACCAGATACACCGCTGGGATTACGACACGCCGATAGAGACGACGCTCCGGGCGCTCGACGACGCCGTGCGGAGGGGACAGGTCCGGTACCTCGGCGCGAGTTCCATGTGGACCTACCAGTTCGCGGACGCGCTTCGGACGAGCGAACGGCTGGACCTGGAACGGTTCGTCACCATGCAGAACCACTACAACCTGCTCTACCGGGAGGAGGAACGCGAGATGCTCCCGCTGTGCGAGCAGGAAGACGTCGGCGTCGTTCCGTGGAGTCCGCTCGCCCGCGGCTACCTCACGCGGCCACACGAGGAACACGAGGCGACGACCCGCGGCGAAACGGACGACTACGCCCGCGAACATCCGTACTTCGAGGGCGGCGGTCGGGAGGTCAACGAACGCGTCGCGGACCTGGCCGACGACCGCAACGCGACGATGGCGCAGATAGCGCTGGCCTGGTTGCTCCATCAGGACGCGGTTGACGCACCCATCGTCGGCACGACGAGCGTCGAACACCTGGAAGACGCCGTCGAAGCTGTCGAGATGACGCTTTCGGACGACGAACTGGAGTATCTCGAGGAACCGTACGAACCGGTCCGCGTCTCCGGCCACGAGTGAAGCGGCACGGTAGCGGCCGGTGAAACGACGTTGACGACGTAGTCAGCGTCGAGGTCGAACGCGTCCGTGACCGCGACTTCGCCGAGGTCGACAGGTCCCTTCTCCATCGCCGCCTCGTTTATCTGCTCGCCGGCACCGTGCCGCAGCGCCCCGCCGACGCCGCTCCCTATCCGAAGGCTGGTGCCCGCGGCGTTGACCAGCGCATCGGCGGACTCCTGACTGATATCCCCCTGAAGACGGTCCACTCCATGATCGCCGGTCCGTTCCGGTGAGCGGTAAGCGCTTGGTCGGTCTTCCGAAACTTAGGCCGACCAAAACCCTTATAGCTTTAGGCGGGCCTAATCCGGGTAATGGCAGTTCAAGGTAGTTCGGAACAGGAAGAACACGTCGCGGAATCAGTACCTGCTGAATCGACAGTCGTCGCGGCATACGAAACGCGACCGGGCCGTACCGTCTTCACCGACCCCGAAAACAGCGACGCCTGGATAGCGACCGACCTCACCGTCGACCTTCACCGGTAAACTCCCGATTTCTCTTTACGCCGGCAGTCGAACCTCATCGAGGATCGAAAGCGTGCGATGGCCCTGCTAGTCGGAACTGCAAAAACGGAGTTTCTCTACCGGACGCTTACCAGTTCTTCAGGGAGTCGTCTTCGATGTAGTGTTCGATGTGGTGGGCGAACTCCTCGGCCTCCAGCAGGTGTCCGCGAAGCATCTCGGCGGTGCCGGGGTCGCCGAGGTTCTCGGCGAGTTCGACGTGGTCGCGCAGGCTCTCGATGATGTCGCCGTACATCTCCATGTCGTTCTCCATGGAGGTACGGGCGTCGTACACGTCGTTGCCTTCCGGTTCGACCGGCGCGGCCTCTTCGAGGTCGGACATCCCGCTTATCGGGACGCCGCCCAGAGCCTGCACTCGTTCCGCCTGTTCGTCGGCGGCTATCTCCGCAGCCTCGTAGGCCTCCTCGAAGAACTCGTGGAGCGCTTCGAACTCGGCTCCTTCAACGTTCCAGTGGTGCTTTTTCAGCTGGTGATACAGCACGTACGTCGCGGCCAGGTCGGTGTTCAACGCATCGATGATCTGCTCGGCTTTCTCCTCGTCGATGCGGAGGGCGCTCTCTTCTACGGTACCGGCCTCTCGCCGGACGGTTTCCTGGGTACTCATGTTCAGTTCTACCTACTCCGTACAGGTACTTAAAGATTCCCACTACACAAACAGTTTTTTGGATAACCTAAAGATATTTCCAGCATGTGTAATTTAGAGTTGCCTAAAACAGATTCGCACGAAGGGGCGGAACCGTTTAGCGCTCTCGGCTCCAAATAACTGTATGGGTATCGTCGCCGAACTGACTCTCAAGGGGAACGAGCTACTGCTCACTGATTCGCTCGAAGCAGTCCCGGAGATAGAACTCTCCGTCGAAGAGGACACCGCCGGCGAGTCGGGGCTCCCTATCTTCTACTTCTGGGCCACCGGGCGCGACTTCGACGACTTCGAGGCGGCGCTCGCCGAGGACGAGTCCGTTTCGGAGTACACCCTCCTCGAACGCCTCGAAGACAGACGCATGTACCGTGTCCACTGTTCTCGAACCTCCTTCTACGACGCCTACCGAGAGTCCGCCGCGACGTTTCTCGGAATAACCGCGAGCCACCGCGGGTGGGCCATGAACATGCGGTTCCCGACCCGCGAATCCCTGTTCCAGTACCGGAAAGTGTTCGAGAACACTGGCGTCTCGTTCGTTCTTCACCGCCTCTACACTGACACGGAAGACCCCGGGAAGTGTTACGGACTCACCGACAAGCAACGCGACACGTTGTTGCTCGCCCACGAAAAGGGGTACTTCTCGCAACCGCGGGAGACGACTCTGAAAGCGTTAGCACGGGAACTCGGCATCTCGTCACAGGCTACCTCCGCACGTCTCCAGCGCGGTATCGATACGCTCGTCACCGCAACACTTGTCGATGCCTCGCCGGTCCGCGACCCCGGATAAAAGGTTGCGTACTAAACCCGCTGGTAGACCCGTCCTCGTCGGGTAAAGATAGTCGATGGGAGATAGCGACATTCATCGCGTTGGAACCGCGTCGAACGATGCTGATGAGCAACCGGGCACCGTCCCCGATCAGAACGACATCGTAGAGCGGACGTTCGAACCCGGTGCGAACCCGGCGAGCGAAGCGGTCGTGTACGCACTGTCAGACGCCGCGGACACCGACCCGTTCGATATCGACCCCCTACACGAAAGCGTCGACACCGACGCACTTGACGCCCTCATCCGTCGAGTCGAAAGGTCGACCGCCCTCTCGTTCGTCCACGCCGACCACTACGTGTCCGTCTCGGGGGCGGGCCGTGTTGTCGTCGCGCCGGAGAGAACGGACTGACGGGACCGTTGGACCCGGACTCCGTTGAACTGCTGGACGGCGGCTTCTGTCGCTTTCCCGGTCCGGCGAAACTGGGGCGCGCTGTTGGGTGGGACCCGCGGCGGCCAGCGTAACCGCGACCAACCCGCCCCGGCAGTACTTTGACCGAGAACGCCAAGTGATAGCCATGACACGCGACGTCATCGTCGCCGGGGAGACGCTGATCGATTTCATTCCGGAGACCCCCGGCGCTCTGGACGAGACAGGAGCGTTCACCCGTCGCGCCGGTGGCGCACCCGCGAACGTGGCAGTGGGCCTGTCGCGACTGGACGAACCACCGCTGTTCTGGACCCGCGTCGGAGACGACCCGTTCGGTGACTTCCTCGCGCGAACACTCGACGAGTACGGCCTGCCGGACCGGTTCGTCGAACGCGACCCGAGCGCCAAGACGACGCTCGCCTTCGTCTCGCATCACGAGGTCACCGATGAAGACAGTTCATCGAGCCCTCGACCGTCTTCGTCTCCCGGGGACCCGGACCGGTCGTTTACGTTCTACCGAGACGGCACCGCGGACACGCGCATGCGATCGGGAACCGTCCCGGACGAAACGGTAGCCGAGGCGCAGTGGGTCCACGTAGGCGGCGTGACGCTGGCCGACGAACCGAGTCGGACGGCGACGCTCGACCTGGTAGAGCGCGCGGCGGACGCCGGCTGTACGGTCTCGTTCGATCCCAACGCGAGGCCGGAACTGTGGGGTAGCGACACGGAGTTCAAGACGGTCGCCGGATGGGTACTGGAACACACGGACGTGCTGAAGGCGACGCCGGCCGAACTCCGCTCGCTCGGTGCGTCGGGAGAGAGAACTGCTGCGCTCGCTCGGAGCGCCTGCGACCTCGGGCCACACACCGTGTTGCTCACCCTCGGCGGCGACGGCTCCGTCGCCGTCGCGACCGACGACGCGCCCTGGGCAGGCACGGCCCGCCACGGCGGCTACGACGTCGACGCGGTAGACACGACGGGCGCGGGCGATGCCTTCACCGCCGGCGCGATAGCCGCCCTCGTCGCGGGGCAGTCGTTAGACGAGTCGCTCGCGTTCGCCAACGCCGTCGCTGCGACGACGACGACCGAGAAGGGGGCGATGACGGCACTCCCCGGCCGGGATGAGGTCGCAGCGAGACGGAAGTAGCGGCGTATCACACACCGGGTATACCAGGTTCGGTGCGACGGCCGGACCGCCCGACGGCACCGTTCGTCGCGGTGTATACTGTCGCGACACCGAGGGTTTTTGTCCGACCGCGTCAGTGCGAGAGGTATGCATCCGAGCGCGGAACGATTCGCCCAGCGAGCGCGCGACGAGTACGACCTCGATATCGAAGTGACGGAGTTCCCCGCCGGGACGAAAACCGCGGACGACGCCGCCGACGCGGTAGGGTGCGAAGTGGCGCAGATAGTCAAAAGCATCGTGATGCGCGTCGGCGACGACCTCGTAGTCGCGCTCACCAGCGGCGAGAACCGGGTCAGTGAGCAGCGACTTGCCGACCATTTCGACGTCGACCCCTCCGACGTCGAACCGGCGTCACCCGCTGTGGTCAAGGATGCCCTGGGCTGGTCGATCGGCGGCGTTCCGCCGGTGTGTCACGACGAAGAGATCCCGGTTCTCTTCGACGAGACGCTCTCGGCGTACGAGACGGTCTGGGCCGCCGCCGGAACGCCCGACGCAGTGTTCCCGATAGACCCCGACGTACTACTGGACGTTTCCGGCGCGTCGGTCGTCGACGTCACCGAGTGACTGTCCCGCCGTTCGGCCCTCGGACTCCGCTGGACCCAGAGCGACGAGTCGGTCGTCGTCGACGGCAAGGTACAGTCGACCCGCGGCGGGCGTCGCCGGTGCGGTGACGCGGGCGGGAAAGGACGCGGTGAAGCGCTCCCCGCCGTCGTCGAGCGCGACCGCCGCGATGCCGCCGTTCAGTGGGACGTACGCCGTCCCGCCCGCGACGGTCGGTCCCGCGGTGACCTCGGCGGTCGTGGTCCGACTCCACCGCTCGTCCCCGTTCGAAGCGTTCAGCGCGTGGATACTTCCCCCTGCCGCCGACATGTCGGTGTCGCCCCCGCTCTGAGCGCCGCCGGCACCGTCACTGAGCGCGACCTCTCCGTACGCAGCGGCGCTTGCGGCAACCGTACCGTCGGCGACTGCGAGCGAGCGCGGGACCGCCGATGTCCCGAGATCGCGCGTCCATTCCGATTCTCCCGACGCCGCATCGAATACGAACACGCGGCCGCCGGCACCGTCCTCGTTCTCAGTCCGGGCGGCGAGATACGCTAGCCCGTCGCGGACGGCGGGCGCTGTGACGTTGGCCGTCTCGTCGCCGACCCGGCGTTCCCACTGCCGTTGCCCGTCCTCGGGGGACAGCGCCAGCAGCCTTCCGTCCGACCGACCGACGTAAACCAGATCCTCCGTGATCGCGAGGGGATCGCGGACGTTCCCGCCGGACTCGCGCGTCCAGCGGACCGTTCCGTCCCCTGTGTCGATAGCGATAACGCGACCCGGGGTACTGGAGCCGCTGGCGACGACGTACACCGTGCCGGGTTCCGTGGACCGGCTCCCGCCACCTCCGGTGACTGTCGGGGCCGCCGCGACGCTGCCGTCGACGGAACGGTTCCACCCCGTATCGCCCGTTACCGCGTCGACTGCGACGACGCGCCCGTCGGTACCGGCCGCGTACACCGTTCCGTCGACGACAGCCGGCGTGCCCGCGAGGGGTCCAACGGCATCGAACGACCAGCGCTCGTCGCCGGTTTCGCCGTCCAGCGCGCTGACTCCGCCGCCGGATGCACCGACGAACGCCACGGAGCCGTCGCCTGAACCGACGAGTTCGTCACCATCCTTACTACCAGTAGCGCCCGCCTCGGAACCGCTCTCTCCGGCACTACCGCCGACGCCCTGGTCGACGATTGCGGGGGCAGTGCGAACATCGTCCTGCGTCCACCGGACCGTCGTGGCGGTGTCGGGCCCGCGCCCCGTAGCGTCGACTGCGGTGTTTGCGGCGTCGAACGCGGACTGTCGCCAGTTCGCGGCAGCGGCGTCGAGTGCCGATTCGGTCACCGTCTCGTCGTCGTGATGGACGACCGCCCGGCCCGGCAACCCGCCGTCGAACGTCACGACGGCCCGGTACTCGATGGCCGTGAGACACTGTACGCAGAGGTCGACGTCCTCGCGTTCGACGGTTCTGACAGTCAGATCCAGTGCGTCCGCGCCATCGTCGTACGCCGCGCCGGCGAGTTCCGCCGTGTAACACGCGCTCGGCGCGGCGACGACGCCATCGACCGTAACGCGGTCCGCCGCCGCGTCGGCCTGAACGGTCGCGCGCTGGGAGCCGTCGCCGCACCCGCTGTCGCGCACCGTCAACTCGGCGTCGACGACCGTCGGAGCCGCCTCCTGGGCGTCCGCGACGCGACCGTCGATGCCGAAGGCGCTGGCGACCGCACCGCCCAGACAGGCTGCCGTCCCTCTGAGGAAGATACGGCGTCTCATGGACGCTTTCCAACGACCTGCGTTAAGTCCGTTCGGGGTCGCCTACGGACGAACGCGGACAGCGGCACTGGGGAACCGCTCCCCGTAGCGGTATTCAGGATCAAGGGAGAGAGCGGGGGAAACCGACGTAGAGGGCCGGCGGCGTGCGTCCCGACGAGATATGTGTCGTAACTGTTCCCGTCCGGCGGGAAGATGCATACATTTAATCACTCGTGCGGGCGAAGTTGAAAACGATGGGATCGTTATCCGAGTTGTTCGCGCCCGAGAGCGTCGCAGTCGTCGGCGCAACCGACCGCGAGGGGTCGGTCGGTCGGGCCATCGTGACGAATCTGCGTGACGAGTTCGACGGGAGCGTCGTCCCGGTGAACCCCAACCGGGAGTCGGTTCTCGGCCTCGACTGCTATCCGGATGTCGGGAGCGTCCCCGACATGCCCGACCTGGCTGTCGTGGTCGTTCCGCCTCAGATCGCCGTCGACGCCGTCGAGGAGGCCGCGGAGGCGGGCGTCGAGAACGTCGTCGTCATCACCGCCGGGTTCAGCGAAACCGGCAGCGACGGGGCCGCCCGGGAGCGGGAACTCGTCGCCGTGGCAGAGGAACACGACCTCAACCTCGTCGGCCCCAACAGCCTCGGCGTGATGAGCACTCCCGTCGACATGAACGCCACGTTCGGCCCGGAGAAGGCGCTTCCGGGGTCGCTCTCGTTCATGAGTCAGTCCGGCGCGTTCATCACCGCCGTGCTCGACTGGGCGAACGACCAGGGACTTGGCTTCAAAGACGTCGTCTCCCTCGGAAACGAGGCCGTTCTGGACGAAACTGATTTCGTCCAGGAGTGGGGCGACGACCCCGACACCGACGTGATCCTCGGCTACCTCGAAGGCATCGACAACGGCCAGGAGTTCATCCGTACCGCCCGCGACGTGACCGACGACACGCCGATAGTGCTCGTGAAGTCGGGCCGGACTGACGCGGGCGCGCAAGCCGCGTCCTCGCACACCGGCTCCATCGCCGGGAGCGACGAGGCGTACGAGGCCGGTCTCGAACAGGCGGGCGTCCAGCGCGTCGAGACGGTTCAGGAACTGTTCGACTACGCCCGGGCGCTTTCGGGGCAACCGCTCCCCGACAGCGACGGCGTGGCCGTCGTCACGAACGCCGGCGGCCCCGGCGTGATGGCGACGGACGCCATCGGCGATTCCCGCCTCTCGCTCGCGTCGTTCTCGGACGAGACGATCTCGGCGCTACAGGACGCTCTGCCGGACGAGGCGAACGTGTACAACCCGGTCGATACGATCGGAGACGCCGACATCGAGCGGTTTCGGTCGGCGATCGACGTCGCGCTGTCGGACGACGGCGTCGGCGCGGCGGTGGTCGTCTCCGCCCCGACCGCAGTCCTGTCGTTCGAGACGCTCGCCGAGGAGATCCTCGCCCTACAGGAGAAACACGGCAAACCCGTCGTCACCTGCCTGATGGGCGGCGAGAGCACCGAGGCGGCGGCGGACGTCCTCCGCGAGGGCGGCATCCCGAACTACTTCGACCCCGCCCGCGGCATCCGGAGCCTCGAAGCGCTCTCGGAGTACCGCGATATCCGGGACCACACGGTCGAACCGCCCGCCGAGTTCGACGTCGACCGCGAGCGAGCGCGGGACGTGCTTCGCGGCGCGAAGCGACGGGGGGACAACCGCCTCGGCGTCGAGGCGATGGACCTGTTAGACGCCTACGGCATCCCGACGCCGGAGGGCGACATCACCGACGCGCCCGAGGATGCAGTGTCGGTCGCACAGGACATCGACGGACCGGTCGTGATGAAGATAGTCAGCCCCGACATCCTTCACAAGTCCGACATCGGCGGCGTGAAAGTCGGTGTCGAAAACGAGGACGTGTACGACGCGTACGAGGACCTGATCACCCGCGCCCGGAACTATCAGCCCGACGCCACGGTGATCGGCGTTCAGGTTCAGGAGATGGTCGACCTCGATACGGGCACCGAGACTATCGTCGGGATGAACCGGGACCCGCAGTTCGGACCGCTCGTCCTGTTCGGTCTGGGCGGTATCTTCGTCGAGATACTCGAAGACACGACGGTTCGTGTCGCCCCCGTCGGCCGCGACGAAGCGACCGAAATGATAGACGAGATCAAAGCCGCGCCGCTTCTCCGCGGTGCCCGCGGCAGAACGTCCGCTGACGAGGGCGCGATCGTCGAAACGATCCAGCGGCTCTCGCAGTTGGTAACGGACTTCCCGGCGATACTCGAACTCGACATCAACCCGCTCGTCGCGGGGCCGGACGGAGTACAGGCAGTCGACATCAGACTCACCGTAGACACCGACAAGCTATGACCCACACCACGCTCGTGACATCGATAGACGAAAGCACCGGTAAGACCGCCATTACCCTCGCGCTCGCCCAGTTGGCACGGGAGGGCGGCGAGTCGGTCAGTTACATGAAGCCGAAGGGGACCCGTCTCCAGAGCAACGTCGGCAAGACGATGGACGACGACCCGATGCTCGCGCGGGAACTGCTCGGCCTTGACGCCGAGATGCACGAGATGGAGCCTATCGTCTACTCCCCAACGTTCGTCGAGCAGGCGATCCGCGGCCGCGAGGACCCGGAGGAACTTCGCGACACCGTCGCTGAGCGGTTCGACTCCATCGCCGCAGACGCGGACCACGTGTTCGTCGAGGGCGGCGGCAGTCTCACTACCGGTGGCATCGTCGACCTGACAGACGACCAGATAGCCGATATCATCGACGCTCGTGTCGTGCTCGTCGCGACGTACGAACGGCCGAGCGACGCCGACGACATCATCGCCGCCGCCGACCGACTGGGCGACCGCCTCGACGGCGTCGTGTTCAACCTCGTCGCGGACGCGAACTTCGACGCGCTGGAAACGGACGTCGTCCCCTTCCTCGAAGGGCGCGGGATCACCGTCTACGGTGTTCTCCCCCGCGACCGGGATCTGGCGGGCGTGACTGTCGGCGAACTGGCGGAAGAACTGGCCGCAGATGTCGTTACTGACGTTCCGACCGACGGGTACGTCGAACGGTTCAGCGTCGGCGCGATGGGTGCTGACGAAGCGCTGCGACATTTCCGGCGGACGAAAGACGCCGCCGTCATCACCGGTGGCGACCGCGCGGACATCCACACGGCGGCGCTCGAAGCCCCCGGCGTCAGATGCCTGATCCTGACCGGCGGGCACCGGCCGTCCGGATCGGTCGTGGGGAAAGCCGCCGATAAGGGCGTCCCGATCCTGCTCGTCCAGACGGACACGCTGACGACGGTCGACCGGGCGGAAAAAGTGGTCCGCTCGGGACGCACCCGCGACGCCGAGACTGTCGCGACGATGCGGTCGCTGCTCGCTGACCACGCCGACGTGGACGGCTTGATCGGTCACTGACCGCCGAAAGACGCCCGCTGATCGCAAGGAATACCGTCGCGGCGTTGGAACTGCCGCTCATGCCGGCCGTCTACTTCAATCTCGACCTGACACTCACCCGGATGGAGCGTCCCTTCGACGCTCTCGCCGTGGAGGTTCTCCAGCACGCCGACGTTCCGGACCCGGAGATAGATCCGACGAAACACTCAAACCTGTTCTTCGACCGGTTCCTCGAACTGGAGGACGATCCGCTCGTGGGTTCGTACGCGGCGTACTTCGACGACATAACCACCGATGTCGACGTCTCGGCCGAGGAGGCCGCTGACCTCCAGAAGCAACTGGAAGTCGACGCCGTCCGCCCTGCCGTCGCGGACCTCCCGGGCCTGGTCGAAACCGTCGGCGCGGAGCATGCCGTCGGCGTCCTCACCAGCGGCTTGCCGGACCTCCAGCGCGCGAAACTGGAGAAACTGGGGATCGCGGACTCGCTCGACGACGTGGTCATATCGTACGAACGCGATGCGACGAAAGCGAGCGGAGACCTGTTCGCCGCGGCCGAAGCGGCGGCGGACGCCGAGACGTTCGTCTACGTCTCGAACCACGACTCCGACCTCGAAGCCGCCGAGGCCGCGGGGTGGAAAACGATACCGGCCGATGCGACAGAACTCGCGGACGGTCCCCTAGAGCGCATCTCCGACGCGCTGTGACCCCCGCTGGTGGCTACGGCGACGGGTCGATCCGACCATCGGGTTTACTACGTTGCGGTCGCGTTCTTCTCGAATGATCGTGTTCGGATACGTCAGAATAATGTCGATTAATGGAGCGGGTGCCGTCACGGTAGGCGACGTGTTCGCCCTCGCCACGGTGTCGATGCTGTCAGTAGCGCTGCCGTTGTCAGTAGTCGCGGCGTACGGGTTTCGTAACGCCCCGTTCGGCGCAATGCTGAAGCCCCTTCCCGTGACCATCTTCGCGTTCATCCTGTCGGAGGCTATCTCCCTGCTCGGGGGCGAGACTACGGGAACCGGATATCTTGTGTTCTCGTCGATCGGCGTCGGAGCGGCGTTGGTGGCGACCGTCAACGGGATCTTGCTACTCACTGAACGGAGGGCGGTCTGAGATGGACATCGCCGGTGCGGTGTTCGTCACCCAATCCGTCCTGCTTTTCGTGACCGGCGCGTTACTCGTCTATCCGCTGGTCGCCTACGCCCAGAACGTGGCGTACACGGAGGGGTTCGTCTTTCTATCTCTGGGGTTTCTGGTCTTTACCGCGACGTACATCCTGGGAACGTTCGGGATCGGGGCCTTCGGGGTCCGAAGCGCACTTCACTTCCTTGCGACGACCTGTATGACAGTCGGGATCTGGTCGTTCGCCAGCGAATTCGTCACCACCGAATCTGACGCCTTCGAAATAGTGGATACAACGACAAGCGGAGGGTTCGACCGTGCTAACGACGAGTAACCGCGCCGATCGCCGGGAGCGGATCTCGGTCGACCCGGGGACGCAGTGCCTGCTCTCCGTCCCGTCGATGCGGTCGCCGCTCGAACGTCTCCCCGCGGACGCGTTCGAAAACTTGCTCGTGGTCTCCGTCACGCGGTCGCCAACCAAGATCGAACGGACCGTTCGCGAGATGGGCGGCGAGCCGTCGAAAGTAGGTGTCGTCCCAGTTTCCGGATCATCGATCAACTACGACGGTCCGCTGTGGGTGGCCGATGTCGTCGGTCCCACCGACCTCACCGGCATCAACCTCCGGTTTTCCAACGCGATGCGTCACGTCGAACCCGGTGCCGGGTGGGTCGTTTTCGACAACGTCAACGTCCTACTGATGTACGCCCAGTCGGACAGCGTGTATCAGTTCCTCTCCGCGGTCATCTCGCAGGCCCGCAGCCGGCAGGCCAGAGGCGTTTACGCGGTAGTCCGCGACGCCATCACTGACGAAACGTATGCGAGCGTTCGAGAACTGTTCGACGAGGAGTTCGCGACCGATGCGTGACTGTGCGGCCGTCGATGCGCTCGTGGGCGGTCGGCTGGAACCGGTGCCGAGCGATCGCTCGGAGAGCCGCGTCCGTGCGGGCGGTCACGCGGCAGGGGTGTACTCGTCGAGCGGGTCCTCTAACTCCCCGGTGATGGCTTCCCAGGCGTCGGTCGCCGTTAGTAATCCGACGACATCACCCGCATCGACCACGAGAGCTAACTCCTCTCCGGCCGACTGAAACCGATCGATAGCGTCGCTGACGGACGTCTCGGAATCTATCTCGACGGCGTCGCGGGAGATGTCGGTAAGCGTTGTTTGTCCGGACCGAAGCGGTTCAAGGTTCCGTAAGACGTCGGGCGAGTACACGACGCCGCGGAACCCCTCGAAGTCGCCTTCTACCAGCGGAAACCGGACGTACGGGTGTTCCTGCATCCGAGCGAGGTTCGTCTCGAACTCGTCCTCGACCGAGAGGGGGACGACGCCCTCGCGTGGCACCATGATCTGTCCGACCGGTTCGTCGCCGATCTGGAGGGCGTTCAGTATCTCCTGTTCCCGTTCGTCCGAAACCGGGCCCTGACTCAGCGCTTCGTTTATCTCGCTCCTGAGCGCTGCACGCGTCGAGATCAGTTCCTCTTCGTCCTCCGCCCACGGGCGAGTTACGTCGATTCCGAACAGTCGGAGCGTCGCCTTCGCCACCCAGTCGCCGAAGGCGATCAGCGGAGTGATCGCCTTCGTGAACCAGTACAGCGGCCCGGCACCGTATCGTGCGACGAATTTCGTCTTCTCGATGCCGAGGTACGTCGGCGTCTGTTCGCCGTGGGTAAGATGGAGGAGATTGATGATGATGAACGCAAGCGTCGCACCGACCACGTGACCCGAACCGCCGGGAAGCGCGACGGGCAAAGCGCCGGAAAGCACCGCAGTCAGCGGCGCGAGGAGTTCGACCAGGGCCGGTTCGGCGACGACGCCCAGCGCGATGCTCGAGGCAGTGATCCCGACCTGGCAGCTCGTGAGGTAGATCTCCAGGCGTTCGGTCATTTCCCAGGCACGCCGGAGACCGGGATCGTCGAACTCCGACTCGTCGTACTGCCGGACTCTGGTCAATGCGAACTCGATAGCGACGAAAAAGCCGTTGGCGAGGATCAGGGCGACCCCAGTCAGCAATCGTCCGCCGGTGACGATCGAGACCATCGGGTGGCAATTCGTCCCCTGAAGTCATATGGATGACCGTCGGGACGGCCGGCGACAGTTCCTATCGGACTGAACCAGCACGGTCGCCCCGCGAACCGCGCTACGGCGGCTATCCGGACCCGCTTGTCGCCGTTCGGGACCGGTTTAATCGCGATAGAACTATAGTAGCCACTGAAAGTCATTGCACACCCGATCGCACGACAGCTGTGCGATCGGTGTGTAAATCGTTTCAGCTGTTACTATAGCGCTACCGACCGCAGTACGAGTTCGTGAACCGCGACGAGGACCGTCACCGCGAGGACGATCACTGCGCCGGCTCGGACGGTAGGGAGAACGCCTAGAGCGACGATGAGCGTCGTCGCACACGCCGGCGGATGGCTCGTATTCGTGGCCAGCATCCCGACGCTCGTCAGCAGGACCGAAAGCGCCGCGGCCACAGCGAGTCCAAGTGTCCCCTCCGAGAACGCGGGCAGCGAGGTTGACAGCGCCACGCCCGGGTCGACCAACCCGTAGGTGACGAGTCCACCGATGACGCCGACAGTGTGACCGCCGATGACCCGCCGGGGCGTAACCGAAGACCCTCGTCGAGCCTTCGCCATGAGAAAGGCGGACGGTCCGAGACTCGGGAAAACGAACGGTTCGCCGGCGGCCCAGGCGACGCCGCCGAGCACTACGAGCAAAAGACCCGCATACACCGCCGTCGCCGCGTCGTGCTGGTCCACATCATCGGCTACGCGCGTGCTGTCTGAAGTAAGGCATGATCGCCGTCAGACTCCCGGTCGGGTCTACTGCCGACTCTCCGTGTCGGCTATTTCGCGTATCTGACCGATAGAACACCTTCGGTGACGCACGTCTATCAGTGTAGCAAAAGCGATACGGAGCCACCGAACGGGGTTTCCCCCGTTTCGTCGGGCCGACCCGGGCAAGTCAACCCGACGTTGTTTGCCGGTTGTCAGAGGCACCCCGGCATTAGAGATACACCGTTGCCTCGCATATAACCTCACCTCCCGAAATGAAAGTCAGCGTTTGATTATAATCACATATATTTTTTGTATAATGATCCAACAGCATCCGATACCGGCCGAGACTGTCGCCGCGCGTCTGACTAACAATTAAGGCACACCCTGCCCACCGGTTCTGTATGGACGACACACCCCAGGAGATCACTGCACTCGTCGGGCGGGAGGTGTACTCGAACGGCGGCGTTTTCGTCGGCGAGATCGAGGACGTGCGCCTCGATCTCGACACGGAACTCGTCACTGGCCTTGCACTACGCGAACTCAATCGGGACCTGTTCGCGGGCGTTCGCGACGACGCCCGGGGCGTCATCATCCCGTACCGCTGGGTCAAAGCCGTCGGTGATATCGTACTGATAAACGACGTGATAGAACGGATCCAACGCCCCGAGGACGAAAGCGAAGAAGCGGTCGTTTAGGACCCGTTCCCGCTCTCGCCGCTCTCGACGCCCATCGCGTCGAACAGTTTTCGTTTCACCGCTTCCTCAGTCAACTTGAGGAGCGTATCACGGTTCTCCTCGTTCGTCTCGATGCCCGTGAAGATGCCGAGCGGTATCTCCGCGCTCGCCTGCGTCGAGTGGCCCGCGGCCTCGCCGATCTCCGCGTAGGCGTCCGCGAGCACCTTCCCGATGTTCATGCGGATGTCCTTCGACCGCGCGGCGAGGTAGATGGTGTCGTCGGCGATGCCGAACACCGCGGTCGTCGTGATCCCTTCGAGGTTCAGGAGGTGTTGTGCGGCCTGCGCTAGGGCGTCGCGGTCGCGGATGAACCCCGCGTTCGAAACGAGATGACTCCCCTGGACTTCGCGGTTCGTGATCGCTTCCGCGAGGACGTCCAGCGTCTCCGGGGACATGCTCGGCGACTCGACCTGTTCCAGCGTATCGTGGTTGGCGAACGGGTAGAGATACGCCGCCGCCGTCAGGTCGGCGGGCGTCGTATCGCGTTTGAAATCGAGCGTCTCCGCACGGATGCCGTACAGCAACGCGGTGGCGACCTCCTCGCCGACGTTCATGTCGAACTCCTGAATGTACTTCGTCATGATCGTCGATGTCGAGGACATGTTCGGCCGGACGTCGACGAACGACGCGTCGTAGTCCTCGTCGGGTTCGTAGTGGTCGATGAGGATATCGACGGGCAGGTCGTGGTCGACTTCCGATGACTTCGCGTGGTCGACGAGCGCGACCGTATCGTACGTGTCGAAGTCCTCGACGGCGGTCCAGTCGTGGAGTTCGATCCCCAGGAGATTGACGAACGCTCGGTTCTCCTGATGGCCGATGTCGCCGAGATAGAAGATGTCCGCTTCCACGTCGAGGTGTTCTGCGATAGCCTGCAACGCGGCGGCGCTTGCGATCGAATCCGGATCCGGATTGTCGTGAGTGAGTATCGCGACCTGCTCTTTCGTGTCGCTCAGGACGTCGCTCAACTGGCGCGCCTTGTACTCCAACTCGCCGGTTTCTAGCGACCGAAGCGCGGAATCGGCGATGACGGCGGACGGGTTGATGACGTGGTCCGCGCCGAGTTCACGGAGTTCGTCGCTGGAGACGGGGTCGCTCGCGCGGACGACGACGAACTGGTCGTCGTTTTTCTCGCGAATGTTCGCTACTGCCGCCTTGTTCGCCTCTACGTCCGAGGACATGATGAGGATCACATCGCGGCTCGCGACAGTCTCGGCCACGGACTCGTCGACGATGTTCGCCTGCTGAGCGTTCAGGTCCTGGTCCCGCAACGCCTCGACCCGGCCTTCGTCCTTGTCGACGATGAGCACGTCTTTCCCCTGGTCTACGAGTTCCTCCGCGACCGCGTGACCGACGCTCCCGCAACCGAGAATAGCGTACGTCGAAATCGAGGAGATAGTTACGCCAGTGTTCATTTGCCGCTCTGTTACTTCGGACGATACTTAACGGTCCCGAACCCGCTCTTTCCCCGACGAAACCCGCGAATGAGCGCTACTTTCACTGGAAGAGAGGCAGAATATATGTCTACCGAGTCATCTCGCTCCACGCCGAGATGGTTCTTCAGATAGTAGATCTAGAGAGGCGTAGACGCTATATTGGGCGTCTAAAACGTGTTATTTTACTTCCGCCGAGATTGGAATACGATCCGAACCTGTTATACTCTTCGACTGAATTATCCGAGCACGCCCACCAATCTGCCGACGACTCGAATTCCGCGGTGCCGATCCCGCGTCGTCGGCTACACTACCTATCTCAATGACACCGCCCATCTCAATGGAGGTCAAACCGTGCTTCTCGACAAAATGAAACGCCTGTTTGCCGACGAGCCCAACGTGGTCCACGAGTGTCGCCGCTGTGGCACCTCCCTTAGCGCTGACGAGGACATGTGCCCCGAATGCGGTTCGACCGAATCAGCCCAGTTCGAGATCGAGTGACTGGTCGTTGCCTCGAGTACCGTCGTGCTCGCGTCCCTGATTCTCGGACAGTCCCGCCGGAGAAACAAAACGTATTTTAGTACACCCCGGTAACTCTCGGGTGTATTGGGCCGGTAGCTCAGTCTGGCAGAGCGTCTGACTCTTAATCAGACGGTCGCGTGTTCAAATCGCGCCCGGCCCGCTCTTCTGACGAACGCTAGTGAGTCGAAGACTCGCGCGTTTCGTCTCCGACTCCTCACAGCTGTTCGAGTTTGTCGCCCCCGCAGGACGGACAGACCAGATACGACGTCTCGTACGTGAGATCACAGTGCGTACACTGGTACTGTTCGGTCGGGGGTTCCCCGAGTGCACGGATGCGGTCGAGGACGTTCATGGCGTGTGTTCACTTCGTAGTGTGTGTTGTTAACTGTTATCGTGATCGATCGTCCGGTTCCGCACTTGCTGCCGCCGTCAGCCGGGTCCCAACGAGATCGGTCAGGACGGACGTGCCGCGGAGAATTCCGTGACTGGAACGGGCCGTTCGACTACGCTGGCCGCGACCGGGCAGCCAGATACACCACCGCCAACTCGTGGAGAGCCGGGTTCGGCATCGCGTACGGACGAGCGTCATGGACGAAAGCGAGCGCGTCGCAGAACGTTCGGTCTTCCTCGGCCGCGAGCGCCGCCGCGATGACCGTGGTACTCCGCGATATCCCGGCTTTACAGTTGACTAAAACGGATCCCTCTCGACGGTACAGCGTCCGGGCAGTGTCGACAGCCGACTCGAAGACGACCCACTCGTTCCCGGGGCCATCGGTCAGGGGCCGATGATGCGTCGTGAGCGGCTGTGTCTCGGTAGTCGCCGAAAGGACGTAGTCGAACGTGCGGTCGTGTTCCTTGGGGTCGGCCGCAAGTCTGTTCCCCAGATAGAGCTCTCTCTCGCCGATCCGGCGGATGACTGGTGTCTCCTCCACGTACCCTTTCGGTCGGACGAGCGGGTCCGAAGAACCGTACTCCCCGTCCGTAGTCGCTCTCTCGTCGGGTGTCACTTCTCCATCCAATCGCTCGCCCCTATTAACTCTACAGCAAACCTCTCGAAGCCGGGAGCGGAGGTCGGCGGACAGCGGACGGCAATCAACGGGGATTTGATACAGGTGGACCGGTCGGCGGTTTCCGCTCGTTCGACCCGTGCCAGTGTCGTCAAAACTTCTTTGGCGTATCCTGCTGTATCTCGAGACGTATGGCGGGCTTCGAGACCTACGACTGTGCGGGCTGTGGTCGCGAGTTTACAGCGCATCCGAGTTCGAACGCGGCAGAGAGTGCGGCGTGTTCACCGCGGTGCGTGACGGCTGGCAACTGATAGAGGCCGTTGTAACTGTGTACCGGCATTCGTCGACACGGGGTCGACGAACAACTACCGGACAGACGTACAACAGTCCCTACGAGAGACCGTTGTCCGAGCCTACTCGTCCGGACTGTAGTTCGGCGCTTCGTCCGTGATGACGACGTCGTGGGCGTGGCTCTCGCGCTGGCCCGCGGAGGAGACGCGGACGAACTCCGAGCGCCGTTTGAACCCCGGTATCGTCTCCGCGCCGACGTACCCCATCCCGCTTTGCATACCGCCGGTTAGCTGGTGGAGTTCGCTCTGGAGACTTCCCTTGTACGGCGTTGCGGCCTCGACGCCCTCGGGAACGTACTCCTCGTCGTCCTCGGGGGCTTCTTTCAGGTAGCGGTTCTCCTCGTCGTCACCGCCTTTCATCGCGCCGACGCTCCCCATGCCGCGGTACTGCTTGTACTTCTTGCCTTTCATCGTGATGACGCGACCGGGTGCCTCGTCGGTACCCGCGAAGTACGACCCGAGCATGACCGCGTCCGCGCCGGCGGCGATAGCCTTGATCGCGTCGCCCGAGTAGCGGATGCCGCCGTCCGCGATGACGGGAACGTCATGCTGACTGGCGACGTCCGCGACCTGCGCGACGGCCGTTATCTGAGGCATGCCCGACCCGCTGACCACGCGGGTCGTACAGATGCTTCCCGGGCCGATACCGACCTTCAGACCGTCGGCGAAGTCGACGAGAGCCTCGGCGGCTTCTCGCGTTCCGACGTTGCCGACGACCACGTCCGCGTCGATGGACTCTTTGATCTCTTCGGCACCCTCGATCACGTTGTTGTTGTGTGCGTGCGCGCAGTCGATGAAAACCACGTCTGCGCCGGCCTCGTCGGCGGCCGCGGCGCGGTCAGTTTCGAACGGTCCGACGGCGACGCCGGCGATCAGTTTCCCGTCTTCGTCGCGGGCGGCGTTGTCGTACTCGCGCCGCTGGAGGATGCCCTGCATCGTGACGAGACCGACCAGGCGGTTCTCGTCGTCGACGATGGGCACTCGCTCGATCTTGTACTCGTACATCAGTTCGAGCGCTTCGCGCGCCGTGACGTCCTCCGGGGCGGTGATGACCTCGTCAGTCATCGCCTCGCGGACTTCGTCGCTCTCGCCGACCTCCAGATACGGGCGGATGTCCGTACCGCTGATGATACCGAGTACCTCGTCGTCGTCGTTTACCACTGGCGCTCCGCTGACGCCCTTGCGGCTCATCATCTCGTCGACGTCGCGGACGGTCTGGTCGGGACGCGCGGTGACGACCTCCCGGATAATGAGTTCGTCCGCGCGTTTGATGCGCACTATCTCGCTGACCATCTTGTCGACGTCCATGTTTCGGTGTAGGACGCCGAGACCACCCTGGCGCGCCATCTCTATCGCCAGGTCGCTCTCGGTGACGGTGTCCATCGCTGCCGAGAGGACGGGGACGTTCAGGGTGACGTTCGTCGAGACACGCGTCGAGAGGTCCGCCTCGTCCGGTTCAACGCTGCTCTCTTTCGGTCGGAGCAACACGTCGTCGAACGTGAGCGCTTCCGGTACGCGTAGCTTCTCGGAGAAAGTGCCGTCGTCAGGAACGTCGTTCGCCATGTAAACTGTCGGGCTCCCCCGCCCAAAAACGTTGCGAGATGCCCGGCGCTGTGGGAGCCAGCCGCACGTCAGATCCCCCGAAATCGGACACTCAGGGGCGTGCATACACGTCTCACGCAATGCTTATTCTTCGGGCGACTCGATAGCCGAGTATGGACTCCGCCAGTCCCATCGCACCGTCTCGCGCCGGTCAGACGAGCGCCGACTCCGACACCCTCCTCTCGTTCTTTGCGATGGCGACGGCATTTAAACGGTCGCGGACACTCCCCCCGGTCGAGTGGCGGGAGAACGTTGACTGCGGGCACGACTGCGGCTCAGACCACCTTCCGGCCGCGGGGAACGGCCATGCTGGTTAGCCTGCGATGACTACTTCCCGAAACCAGATCGCACTCGGCCTTGAAGAACGGCTGAGCGATGCGACCAAGCTACTCGCGACGATCATGTGTCTGCCGCTGGTCGACGGCATATTCCCCGCGCTGGTTCTCGCCGGCGCGCTGGACACCACGGCGGGCATCCTGCAGGTCGGCCTGCTGGTGTTCGGCGGGAGCGCAACGGTCGCTGTCATCCTCGCGGAGATGGACGGAACGCCGCGGGAGCAGGCCCGAACTGTTCTGATCGTCGGCGCGGTGTTGCTCGTCGTCGCGGCCGTCGAAGCGGCGCTCGCCCCGACGATACAGAGCCTGCTGAACCTTGAACTGTTCGAGCGCTTCGCGGCGCTGGTCATCGCGGCCGTCGCGGCCCAGACCGCGAGCGCGCGAATCGGTGAGTACCTCCCTCGGCCGGCGGTCATCGTCGGCCTGGGACTCATCGGCAGTCTCGACCCCGCCGGTGCCGAACTCGTACTGGTGCCCGACGCCGCGTTAGTCCTGCGAGCGGTCGCCTCGGCGGGCGTCGGTGTCGGCTTCGCGTTCCTCGTTGCTCTGCTCGCTCCGACGCTGCGTGAACACGTCGACATCGACCGCTTCAGGTTCGGCAGTGCCGTCGCCCTCGGTCTCCTGCCGCTGTCGTTGCTCGGCATGCCGTTCGGACGCGCGCCGCTCGCCGTCCTCGCCGTGACCGCGCTGTTCGCGTTCGACCCCAGCGGAACGGCGACGGTCCGCGAAGATAGTACCCACGCGAGACATCGCGACTCGGCCCCCGACCGCGCCCTGCCCGACGGAGGACAGGACGCCGAGGACTCCGACGAGGCTGTCCAGTCCGTCGACGCGCCGATATCGGCCGAGGGACGCGCCCCGTGGCTGTAGAAGCGAACGCTTACTTCCCCCGACCGACTTCTTCGCGTATGAGCAACCGCGTCGTGCAAGGTCGTATGGTCACGGCCGAGTCACTGGCCGAGATGATCGAAGGCGAGGATATCATGGAAGCGGAGGCGATTATGGATGCGGACCGCGAGTGTCCGAACTGCGGCGAGGACGTGCTTCAAGTCGGTTACATGCCGACCGTTACCGAGTTCGTCACTGGCTACAAGTGCCAGGACTGCGACTGGGCCGAAACTGACCGGGAGTAACCGCCTGCGCTCGGTCTTGAATCGAAACCACTTTACGAAACTCCGACCAATCGACTATCGCGGGGTCGTGGCCAAGCCCGGAATGGCGACTGACTCCAGAGGTTTCAGCGCCCGGTGACGACATCCCAGACTGATATACCGAGCGACCGACTGATCATCGGTCGCGTTGACGACCCTCTGGGGTACCGAGGCGCGCCGGAGATATCAGTCGATCGGGGGTTCAAATCCCTCCGACCCCATACCATATATTAACCATTCTTAGCATTGCTGATGGGTTCCTATTAGGAGAAAACAGTTCTCCGAGACGCTTCTTCGTTGTGAATACGTCACGGTTCGGTCAGCAAACAATACTGGAAACCGACTCACAACCACTGCTAGTCCGTCCCGAACTGGTTTCGATGAAGAAAGCCGGAGAAGGTCCGTAGCAGAATCATCGCCAGTAGTAGCGGCTACGTCTCATGGACGTTATGCGGCCGGTATAGCGTGAATCGTGTGCTCACTACACGTGCGAACTTATCAATCCGAACTTTGCCTGCGGTTAACCAGTAGTACAGGGACAATCACCAGCATTGCAAGCAACAGACCGGCTCCGATGATAACAAAAAACATGTCTGATTCCCCTTCTGTTGTCACGTAATCATACGACAAAGCAACCGCCATGACTCCCCCGAACCCGATGAAAAGTAGTTGGCGAACCTCCGAAGACCAGTGCCTAGAGGGGACGTTCATGTTATGTGAGAGGACATCTGCAGGCAAATACGTATGGGTGATGATTGATTAGTCCATGCTCGATATTCATCAATTCGGTAGCATTATTGCTCTCTCAAGAATTCGAAAGGAATGTGGATCAGTAGGTATCGGCTTCGTTGAAGGGGTTACGTTCGCCCCTCGACGGGTCCGCATACACGAACCAGTTTTTCAGTCCATCGGGTTACGGTAATTCAGTATGTCCTGCACTCTCCGCGCTGAAGAATCGAAATGCGCTCGTGCTGTCACAGACGTTTACCAGAGTGGCTGTTGAACGGCGTATATGGTCGAACACACCCGGACATTGGGTTTCTGGGTTTCCTTTGCGTTGGGCTAGGCACGATGATCGCGGCGGGGATCTTCTCGTTGTCCGGCCAGGCGGTGGCCGTGGTGGGAAGCAGCGCTATCATCTCGTTCGTCATCGCCGACCCGCACCGGCGATGACCGGTAAATCGTTACAACAATCCGTATGAGGAAACATCGCCGGGAGCGCTCCGTTCCTAATCCGTTCTACCGACAGCACGGTCTCCTGCCCGGCGCGAAAATCGCGATACTAGCAAAGTACGAAGCCTCCCACCGTCACTCCGATTCCTAGTCCTCGTAGTGGCCGAAGATGTCCGTCACGTCCGGCGTTGCCCCTTCCGCCGAGTACACGGTCAGGAGGTCGCCCGGCCGGAGCGGGGTGTTACCCTGCGGCGTCACCGGTTCGTCCTCGCCGCGCTCGACGGCGACGATGAGCACTTCGCCCTGCAACGTGCCGTCGGCCGCGGCCTCGCGGATCGTCTTCCCCGCGATGGGGGCATCCTCGTCGATCGTGATCTCGAACACCTCTGCCGCCTCGCCGATGCGCATGTAGTCGACGATAGAGGGGCGTACGACCGCCCGGAAGAGGTGTTCGGCGATGAGCCGCGACGGGTTCTCCATCGTGCTGATCCCGATCTCCTTGAACAGGTCCATGTGGTCGGGGTCGTGGACGACCGAGACGACGGCCGGCACTTCGCGCTTTTTCGCCAGCAGGCAGACCATGACATTTGTCGCGTCGCGGTCCGTGGTCGAGATGAGCGCGTCGGCCTCGTCGACGTCGGCATCGTCGAGCGTGCTCATCCTCGTGGCGTCCGCGTTGATGACGATGCAGTCGTACTCGTCAGCGATGCGGTCCGCGGCAACCTTGTCGGTCTCGATCACGACGACTTCGTGTCCGGAGCCCGTCGCGAGATCGATCAGCGGCGTGCCGATCCGACCCGCTCCGACGATGATTATGTACATCAGACGAGCTACGACGGCCACCCTCCAAAGTTCCGGGGGCGGCAGATCACGCCCCGTCCGTGGCGACCCCCCGATACGCGACGTAGAGGACGAACAGCCCCACGTACGCTCCCGCGAAGACGGAAGTGACCGCCGACCGGCCGAGCAGTGCGAGCGAGGAGACGACCAGCGGCCCGGCCAGCATGAACGCCGCGAGCACGCGGTCCTCGACGCCGAAGCGAGCCGCGAAACGGACGAACGGTATCTGTTCTGGATTCATTCGTACACGTTGAACTTCTGGAAGAGGCCCCGAAGCAGGACGAGCACCGGGATTATCTCCAGGCGCCCGATCCACATGTTGAACAGGAAGATCGCCTTCGCAGGCGTCGGCATGTCTGGGCCGGTGATACCCGAGGAGAGGCCGACGTTGCCCTGGGCGCTGGTCACCTCGAATATGACGTTCTCGAGCGTGAACTCCCCCGATTCGATGGGCAACACGAGAAGCAGGACGAGCGTACTCACCGAGAGGAAGACCACCCAGAGGAAGGAGATGATGGCCGCCTCCTCGATCTCGCGGGCGGCCTCCGCGTCGTCGAGCTTCCGGCCGTCGAGCCTGAACCGGCGAACGACGGTGTCCGGGACGAACACGCCCTGAATTCGATACAGCGTCCCCTTGGTGAACGTCGCGACGCGGATGAGCTTGATCCCCCCGACCGTCGACCCCGCGGCCGCCCCGATCGACATCGCGAACGCGATGGCCAGTTGCGCCTCAGTCGGCCACTTCGGCCCGAGGCTGCCGGCCGTCTGGAACCCGGTACACGAAAGCGCCGAGACGAACTGGAAGGCCCCGTAGCGAAACGCGGCGAACGTCGACTCATAGGTGTCTTGCCTGTTCAACAGCCACGTGACGGCCGCGGAACCGACTGCGAGGAACCCGAAAAACCAGCGGGTCTGCAAGTCGGTGTAAAAGTTCCGTAGTTGTCCCTGTAGAATTAGGTAGTGAACGGGGAAGGCGATTCCCCCCAGGATCATCACCGGAAACAGCGCGAAGTCGATGAGGGTGCTGTCGTACGTGGCGATCGAGTTGTCCGTGATCGAAAACCCGCCGGTCGAGAGACCGGTCATCCCGTGGTTGATCGCGTCCCACGCGGGCATCCCGGCAAGCCACAGCAGCGTGATCGAGAGGAACGTAAACAGGAGGAAGATCCACCAGATCGTCCGCACGGTCGAGATGATGCTCGGATGGATCTTCTCCTCGCGTGCCTCGCTCTCGTAGAGTGTGAGCGATCCGCTCCCGGGCCGGGCGAGGATAGCCGTGGTGAGAACGATGACGCCGACGCCGCCGATCCACTCGATGAACGACCGCCACCACTGCAGCGACCGCGGGAGCGACGACTCGTCGTCAGTCATCGTCAGTCCTGTCCCGGTAAACCCGCTCATACTCTCGAAGAAGGCGTTGAGAGGATCGCGGAAGGCCCCGACCGTACTCGCGGCCCGCCCAGTGAGGTCGGGTGCGTTCAGAAGAGCCGGGTCCAGGTGGATCGTCCAGGCGACCAGGTAAAACGGAAGGCTACCGAATATCGCGACGAGGAACCATCCCGACGCTGCGATCATCATGCCGTGGAGCTTTCCGACCTCTACCGCACCGCCGAAGTAACTGGTGAGGGAACTCCCGATTGCCAGCGGGATGAGGCCGGAAATGATCAGCGCCGGGACCGCGTAGAACTCTCGCCAGATGAGGGCGACGACGACAGTGGCCGCCATCATGAGCGACAGCGCCTGAAGCATCCGACCCAGGTCGTGAGCAAGCAACTTGAACTCGACCATCCATAAGAAGATATCTTCGTACACGGGTTTATACGCCAGTGTAACGTGCGTGATCGCTTTCGGGTCTGGCTCTGTTACCGCGACAGCACCACTGTAAACACGACAGAGAGAAGACCGTCCTACATTTCGCGACGACGGTGATGAATCCGGCCTGGGTAATTGCGGACGAAGATGGATCCCTTCTCTCACATCCCGTCCTTGGCGGTGTGGCGCTCTCAACCGCAACCCAGTTTCCTGGCGTCCCGGGGTCAGTCGTACGTCCGGTAGTTCACTGACCCGACGTCGATCCGAACCAGTGTGTTTTCAGCGTGTGCGTCCTCGGCGACGCCGTATTTCGCGTTTATTCGGCGGTTGGTCTCGCGGAACGCGTCCTCGTCTTCGATCACCGTTGCCGTCCCGCGTAGCGTCACCATCCAGTGAGGGTCTCCGTCTTCGTCTTTCTGCACCGAGAGCGCGACGCGCGGGTTTTCTCGGACGTTCGCTAACTTCCGACCGGTCGTCACGATCTCGACGACGCCGTCGTCGTAGACGTACCAGAGGGGAGCGACGTGCGGGCGGTCGTCGACGCTCGTTGCGAGATGCGCCATCAATGGCTCGCTCGTGAGTAATCGTTCGGCCTCGGATGTAGTGGTGTCAGACACGGTTTCGCGTACGCGCGCGTGACGGGTATGATTTTGTACGTCGCTGAACGCGAGCGGGCAGTGGTGGTCGAGGGGGTCGGTCCCAGCCTGATGTCAATCAATACTGGAATAAGGGAGTACACCATAGCACCGCTCATCGTGGCGAACACTCAGGTAACACTCGTTCAGATCGATAATTACGGTCCCTGGACGGTGACTCCGGAACCGCGACGCGAGGTCGATCTCCAGACGATGCAGTCCCGCCTCTACGCCGACCTATCGCAACTGGTCGGCAACCGCGACGGGTACGTGTTCTTCACCCGATTCGACAATATGATCGCGGTGACGAACGGTCTGGATATCGACGACCACGCGCGCGTTCAGGAGTCTATTGGGAACCGATATCCGGTCTCTATCAGTCTCAGCGTCGCTGCAGCCCCATCACCGGTCGCGGCGCTCGACGATGCGACTGCACAGTTACAGGACGCCGGGAGCGCACAGGACAAAGGCCGCAGAGAGATCCTCCGCGGAGAGTCGCTCTCTGATCTCGAACGGAGCGACGACGACGTTCAGATCGCACATTTCGACGTGATCAACGCAACCGGAAAGTACACCGACGAACTCAACGCCTTCGACTCGTTCATCACTATCGAGCAGGGGTACGCGGAACTCATGCGTTACATGCGTCGCGCGCACGAATCGCTCTCGTTCTTCGTGGGCGGCGACAACGTCATCGCCACCTGCCCGGACCTCGACGCCACAGAGTATCAGGACGCCATCGACCACGTCGCGGAGAGCGTGGACGTGGACTTACAGGTCGGCGTTGGACGTGCGAGCAACGCACACGAGGCCGGTATGGCGGCGAAACACGCGCTCGAACAGTGTCGGTACAACGGGACGCAGGTCGAACGAGCGAGCGATCTGGCTCACGGCGATTAATCCGCCGCGAGTTCGCCCCCGTCCGACAGTAGGTCGCCGACCGCCTCCGCCTGTTCCTGGTAGCGGTTCCGTATCGTGATTTTGCTCACGTCCGCGATCTCGTGGACGTCACCCTGCGTACAGTCTTCCTTGTGAACCGTCGCAGCGTAGTACACTGCAGCGGCGGCGAATCCTCGCGGCGACTTACCGGAGGCCAGTCCTCGGTCGGTGGTGACGGTGACGATGTTCTGAGCCAACTCTCGCGTTTCATCGGGAAGGCCGAGCTGTTCGCAGTACTCGTCGACGTAGTCGTTCGGGTTGAACGACTGGATCCGCGTTCCTAACTCCGACTGGATCCACTTCGAGCGCCTGTAGAGATACTTCTCCTGGAGGTCAGCCTCTTCGGCGATATCTGTCGGATGGACGGGAACGTTCTCTTGCTTGCACGCCAGATACAGAGCCGCCGTGGCGATCACGTCACAGGGTCTCCCTTGCTGTGTCTCAGGCGTGTACACCTGGTGGAAGATGGCGTATCCAGTTTCACACACACTGTCAGGCAGGTCGAGTGCGCTCGCGACAGTGTGGATCTGTTCGCTACCGCTCTCACGCAGGGCTTCGATATCCATGATTCCCAACGAACCGACGTGTTCGTGTCTCCATTCAGCCCGCACACATCTATCTCTTTCGTCGATTTCGAACATTACCAACATACTACAGGAACGTTAATTGCATAGTAACCGATTCGACGGCCTTTTATGATTACCTCGCCTCGAATAGGATGCGACGAAACACACGCGGAGGGCGAGAGATTCCTCGTCCCTCCAGGTGAATTTCGGACTACTACGGGCCGACCGAAGATGAACGGGTTTAAGTACCTAAGTACTCTACAATCGAGTCCGTACTCGGACGCCGAGTTGGCGAGCATCGTGCCGCCATCCCGGGGTTCTGTCGGGCTTCGGTCCGACGGAGCCGGGTCGAAGGGTTTATGTACCCTTCCGGCTCTACAAATTAGTCCGAAGAAGTGAGGCGGGACGTCCCGCCTCGGACTTCCCGCGGACCGATGTCCGCAGGTGGGTTCGACGGGTTTATGTACCCGTCGTCCACTACAATGAAGTCCGAAGGACATGAGGATTCCACCCCTGCGGTCCGCCGTACACGATGGGATCTGATGTTAGCCTTGGTAGTTCGGTGACACCCGATCGGTCGCGATCCGGTTGTCGCCGAATTACGGACCACGCAAGATGGTGTATACTCGTCTGAGTATACCCGCCACGCCCCCTGGCCCTTAGTGGCCAGGTACATTCCGGTTGATCCTGCCGGAGGCCATTGCTATCGGGGTCCGATTTAGCCATGCTAGTCGCACGAGTTTAGACTCGTGGCGAATAGCTCC